>NZ_JBIBHG010000010.1:0-361042 GCF_042956885.1 Streptomyces sp. NPDC008163
CAGCGCCGATGGTACTGCAGGGGGGACCCTGTGGGAGAGTAGGACGCCGCCGAACTCCTTTTAGGAAGAGCCCCGTGCCCTTGTGGCACGGGGCTCTTTCGCGTTTCTGGGGGCTCTCGGCACCCCTCCGTGCCCACCGGCTGCGGCTGAGGGTAGGGTCAGGGGGCATCATTGGCACGTTCTTGACACAGGAGGCCCCCGGGTGGAGGTCCAGGAGACCCGCGTTCAGACGGACCGGGTACTCACCATCCCCAACATCCTCAGCATGTTGCGCCTGGTCGGCGTACCTGTCTTCCTGTGGCTGATTCTCCGCCCCGAGTTCGGCGGGCCCCAGAGCGATGGCTGGGCTTTGCTGGTCCTGATGTTCAGCGGGGTCAGCGACTATCTCGACGGCAAGCTCGCGCGTCGGTGGAACCAGATCAGCAGCCTCGGACGGCTTCTCGACCCGGCCGCCGACCGGCTCTACATTCTTTCCACCCTCGTCGGACTCACCTGGCGCGAGATCCTTCCGCTCTGGCTGACCATCGCACTGCTCGCCCGCGAGCTCATGCTCCTCGTGATGGTGGGAATCCTGCGCCGGCACGGCTATCCGCCGCCCCAGGTGAACTTCCTGGGCAAGGCCGCGACGTTCAACCTCATGTACGCATTCCCCTTGTTGCTGCTCAGCGACGGGCATGGTTGGCTGGCAGAGGTGGCCACTGTTTTCGGATGGGCGTTCGCAGGGTGGGGTACAACCCTCTATTGGTGGGCAGGAATCTTGTACGTGGTTCAGGTCCGCCGCCTGGTCAAGGCGGATGTAGTAGCCGATTGAGCTCGCTGAAGTCGTGCCGTGCAACGATGTCGGCCTGCGGCTGATGACACAGAAGCTGCCCTGACGGGCGAAGTCGGCTCGACCGTCGTCTCTCAAGGAGGACGTTTCCGACATGAAGGCCGTCGTGATGGCTGGCGGCGAAGGCACCCGTCTTCGCCCTATGACCTCAAGCATGCCCAAGCCGCTCCTGCCTGTGGCCAACCGGCCGATCATGGAGCATGTGCTCCGGCTGCTGAAACGCCACGGGCTGAATGAGACGGTCGTGACCGTCCAGTTCCTCGCCTCCCTGGTGAAGAATTACTTCGGGGACGGCGAAGAGCTCGGCATGGAGCTCACCTATGCCAACGAGGAGAAGCCGCTCGGCACCGCCGGAAGCGTCAAGAACGCCGAAGAGGCGCTGAAGGACGACACCTTCCTCGTCATTTCCGGTGACGCGCTCACCGACTTCGACCTCACGGATCTCATCGCGTTCCACAAGGAGAAGGGCGGCCTGGTCACCGTCTGCCTCACCCGCGTTCCCAATCCTCTGGAATTCGGGATCACCATCGTGGACGAGGAGGGCCAGGTCGAACGCTTCCTGGAAAAGCCGACCTGGGGCCAGGTCTTCTCGGACACCGTGAACACGGGCATCTACGTCATGGAGCCCGAGGTCTTCAACTACGTCGAGGCCGACGCCTCCGTGGACTGGTCCGGGGACGTCTTCCCGCAGCTCATGAAGGAAGGCAAGCCCATCTACGGCTACGTTGCCGAGGGCTACTGGGAGGACGTGGGCACCCACGAGAGCTACGTGAAGGCCCAGGCCGATGTGCTGGAGCGCAAGGTCGACGTCGAGATCGACGGCTTCGAGATCTCGCCCGGGGTCTGGGTGGCCGAAGGCGCCGACGTGCACCCCGACGCCGTACTGCGTGGCCCGCTCTACATCGGCGACTACGCCAAGGTCGAAGCCGGTGTGGAGATCCGCGAGCACACGGTCATCGGGTCGAACGTCGTCGTCAAGAGCGGTGCCTTCCTGCACAAGGCCGTGGTCCACGACAACGTGTACATCGGCGACCACAGCAACCTGCGCGGCTGCGTCGTCGGCAAGAACACCGACATCATGCGCGCCTCCCGGATCGAGGACGGCGCCGTCATCGGCGACGAGTGCCTCGTCGGTGAGGAATCGATCATCCAGGGCAATGTCCGCGTCTACCCCTTCAAGACCATCGAGGCCGGCGCCTTCGTCAACACCTCGGTGATCTGGGAGTCCCGCGGTCAGGCGCACCTCTTCGGGGCGCGCGGTGTCTCCGGAATCCTGAACGTCGAGATCACCCCCGAGCTGGCCGTCAGGCTGGCCGGTGCCTACGCGACGACGCTCAAGAAGGGCTCCACCGTCACCACCGCCCGGGACCACTCCCGAGGCGCCCGGGCGCTCAAGCGCGCCGTGATCTCCGCGCTCCAGGCCAGCGCCATCGACGTACGGGACCTGGAGAACGTACCGCTGCCCGTCGCGCGCCAGCAGACCGCGCGCGGCAGTGCGGGCGGCATCATGATCCGGACGTCCCAGGGCGTGCCCGACTCCGTCGACATCATGTTCTTCGACGAACGCGGAGCCGACCTCTCGCAGGCGCGACAGCGGAAACTGGACCGGGTCTACGCCAGGCAGGAGTACCGGCGGGCCTTCCCCGGCGAGATCGGCGACATCTACTTCCCGTCCAGCGTCTTCGACTCGTACACCGGGTCCCTCCTGCGCAACGTGGACACGACCGGGATCGCCGACGCCCAGCTCAAGGTCGTGGTCGACGCCTCCAACGGCAGCGCGGGGCTCGTGCTGCCGAGCCTGCTGGGGCGGCTGGGCGTGGACGCGCTCACCATCAACCCCGGGCTCGACGAATCCCGGCCGACCGAGACCGCCGAAGCCCGGCGCAAGGGCCTCGTGCGCCTCGGTGAGATCGTCTCCTCGGCGCGGGCGGCCTTCGGCGTCCGCTTCGACCCCGTCGGCGAGCGGCTGTCCCTGGTGGACGAGCGCGGCCGGATCGTGGAGGACGACCGGGCGCTGCTCGTCATGCTCGACCTCGTCGCCGCCGAGCGGCGCAGCGGGCGGGTGGCGCTTCCGGTCACCACGACCAGGGTCGCCGAGCAGGTCGCCGCGTACCACGGCACACAGGTCGAGTGGACGACCACGTCGCCGGACGACCTGACCCGGGTGGGGCGTGAGGAAGGCACCATCTTCGGAGGAGACGGGCGCGGCGGCTTCATCGTTCCCGAATTCGCCAGCGTCTTCGACGGCACGGCCGCGTTCGTGCGGCTCATCGGGCTCGTCGCCAGGACCCAGCTCACGCTGAGCCAGATCGACGCCCGCATCCCGCGCGCCCACGTCCTGCGCCGTGACCTGGCGACACCGTGGGCCGTGAAGGGCCTGGTCATGCGCCGGGTCGTGGAGGCGGCGGGCGACCGGGACGTCGACACGACGGACGGCGTACGGGTCGTGGAGGCGGACGGACGCTGGGTCATGGTGCTGCCGGACCCGGCGGAAGCCGTCACCCATCTGTGGGCCGAGGGGCCCGACGACGCCTCCGCCGAGGCCCTGCTCGACGAGTGGGCGGCGATCGTGGACAGCGCCGGCAACTGAGGCCGGGCCGCGAGGCGGGCGCACGCACTGCCCGTCCTCGCGGCCGAGCGGTCATCGGTGGGGCCATTCGGCGTAAGCCGCCGCGACATGCGACGATGTGCGGCATGTCGCAGCAGCCCCCCGGCCGGAGCACGGATCCGCCGCCCAAGCGCCCCGACGCGTCCATGTTGCTGCTGACCAATGTGATGGAGCACAGCCTGGACGACGGGTACGCCGAAGCGGCGGCCCGCCGGGAGGCGGAGGGGCGTGCCGGCATGCCCCGGACGCTCAAGGCCAAACTCGGTCTCGCCGCCTGTCTGGTCCTCGCCGCCCTGGTCGTCACCCTCGGCGCGGCCCAGGCGCGGGTGACCGCGCCGGTCCTCGCCAAGGAGAAGCAGGAACTGATCGACCGTATCGACGCCGAGACGGCGGCGGCCGACGCCCTGGAATCCCAGGTGGAGGAAGTCCGCGACGACGTCAGCAGCCGGCAGCGCAAGGCCCTCCAGGAACACGGGGGAGACCAGGCGGAGCTGGTGGCGCTGCTCTCCGGGGCCACACCCGTGCACGGACCGGGCCTCAAGGTCGTCGTGGACGACGCGAAGGACACCGACCAGGGCGGCGGCGGTCCCCGCGAGACCAGCGGCTTCTCCGACACCGGGCGGGTCAGGGACCGGGACATGCAGCGCGTCGTGAACGGGCTGTGGGAGTCCGGCGCGGAGGCCATCGCCATCAACGGGCAGCGGCTGACCGCCCTGTCGGCGATCCGGGCCGCGGGCGACGCCATACTGGTCGACAACAGGCCGCTCGTGCCTCCGTACACGGTGCTCGCGGTGGGGAACGGCAAGAAGCTGAGTGCGGCCTTCCGTAGCAGTGCCGACGGCCAGTACCTGCAAGCGCTGAAGGACAGTTTCGACATCAGGACCGCCATCACGGTCCAGGAGAAGCTGAGCCTTCCGGCCGCCCCCAGCCTGATCGTACGGACAGCAGAGCCATACAAGGCCGCAGACACAGGGAAGGGCAATTCGTGATCGCCGTACTGGGCCTCGTCGTGGGAGTCGTGGTCGGACTGTTGGTCCGGCCCGAAGTTCCGGCGGTGGTCGAGCCCTATCTCCCCATCGCCGTCGTCGCCGCGCTCGACGCGGTGTTCGGTGGCCTGAGGGCCATGCTCGACGGCATCTTCGTCGACAAGGTCTTCGTGGTCTCGTTCCTCTCGAACGTGGTCGTGGCGGCCCTCATCGTCTTCCTGGGCGACAAGCTGGGCGTCGGCGCCCAGCTCTCCACGGGCGTGGTGGTCGTACTGGGCATCCGGATCTTCTCCAACGCCGCGGCGATCCGCCGGCACGTCTTCCGGGCCTGATGCCGATGAGCAACGACGACACCAATCAGGAGCTCACCGGGCGTCGGCGGCTGATCGCCGGTCTCTGGCCGCCCAGGGTGACCCGTGCCCAACTCATCGTCGCCGTCCTGCTGTTCGGCCTCGGCCTCGGGCTCGCCATCCAGGTGCGGTCCAACAGCGACAGCAACGCGCTGCGCGGGGCGCGCCAGGAGGACCTGGTGCGCATCCTCGACGAGGTGGACGACCGCACGCAGCGGCTGGAGGACGAGAAGCAGCGCCTCGACGCCCAGCGCACGGAGCTGGAGAACAGCTCCGACCAGGCCGAGGAGGCCCGGAAGCAGACGGTCGAGAAGGAACGGCAACTCGGTGTGCTCGCCGGGACCGTGGCGGCCCACGGACCCGGGATCACCATGACGGTCAACGACCCCGGCGGCGCCGTGCGGCCCGACATGCTGCTCGACGCCCTGCAGGAGCTCAGAGCGGCCGGCGCCGAGGCCGTCGAGGTCAACGGGATCCGCGTGGTGGCCAATACGTACTTCTCCGGTGACGCGGGGGCCGTCAAGGTCGACGGGCGCAAGATCACCGCCCCGTACGTCTTCAAGGTCATCGGCAAGCCGCAGGATCTGGAACCGGCGCTGAACATCCCCGGGGGTGTGGTGCAGACGCTGGAGAAGGAGCAGGCCACCGTGCACGTGCTGCGGGCCGACGACATTGTCGTGGACGCCTTGCGACCGGCGGAGCGGCCTGACTACGCTCGGTCGTCGGGCCAGTGATCCCCGGGCGCCCGTGCGTCGGGGAACACGAGCGGACGGTTGCGGGGGGTCGCCGCGTCGTAATCGTGGCGCGTGGTGGAAACTGTCGAGTGGATACGGACGTTGTGAAGATGTCCGGGTCGGCAGGTGTGTTCATTCAGGGTTCGTCCTGCCCCACGGGCGGGTCTGTTTCGGTCAAGGGGAATCGCCCGTGAAGTTGTTTGGGAAGTTGTTCGGCAAGAGCGCCCGCGATGAGAACGCACGTCATCGCGCGCCGCGCCATGGTCAGCCCGACGAGCAGGGCGCGGAGCGCCCGCTCTTCCGTGACCAGGTGACAGGCCAGGGGGGTGACTACCCGGGGGGTCCCGGCGCGTCGTCCGTTGACCCTGCCGGTCCCGGCCGCATAGGTTTCGGAGCCCCGAGCCAGGAGGCTTCGTCCATGCCGGTGTGTACGAGGTGCGGCCACCGCAACGCCGAGGCCAGCCGTTTCTGCTCCAACTGTGGTGCGCCGCTGCGCGGCGGGGTCCCGGAGCGCGCCTCGGAGACGACGTCGACCATCTCGATCTCGGGCCTTGAGGCGTACGAGGCGGAGGCCACCGGCCAGACCGCCGTGCCGTCGCTGTCGCCCGAGGCGCAGGCCGCCGTCGACGCCCTGCCGCTCGGCTCGGCGCTCCTGGTGGTGCGCCGCGGTCCGAACAGCGGCAGCCGCTTCCTGCTGGACGGCGAGCTGACCACGGCCGGCCGTCACCCGCAGAGCGACATCTTCCTGGACGACGTGACGGTCTCGCGCCGTCACGTGGAGTTCCGCCGGGGCGCCGACGGCAGCTTCACGGTCGGGGACGTCGGCAGCCTCAACGGCACCTATGTCAACCGTGAGCGGATCGACTCCGTCGCCCTGTCCAACGGCGACGAAGTGCAGATCGGCAAGTACCGGCTGGTCTTCTACGCGAGCCAGCGGGGCATCTGACCCGCCCCCGGACACCGTCCGGGGGGAACCCCAGGAAGGTCCATGCTGAGAACACCGAGCGGCGGTGCCCGACACGGCACCGCCGCCGACGGCCGGCCGATGAGCATCGGCACGGTGCTCCTGCAGCTGCAGGAGGAGTTCCCCGAGGTCACCATCTCCAAGATCCGCTTCCTGGAGGCCGAAGGGCTTGTCGAACCGCAGCGGACCCCTTCCGGCTACCGGAAGTTCGTCGCCGCGGACGTCGAGCGGCTGGCCCAGGTGCTCCGGATGCAACGGGACCACTACCTGCCGCTGAAGGTCATCCGCGAGCATCTGGACGCCCTCGCCCGCGGTGAGCAGGTGGCCCTGCCGTCCCCCGACGGGGAGCCGCGGCAGGAGGACGACGAGCGGTCCGGGGTGCCGGGCCGGGCCACGGCCGCCCGGATCGGCCGCGCCGAGCTCCTGGTCGCCGCCGAGATCACCGAGAGCGAGCTCGACGACTGGGAGTCGTACGGCCTGGTCGTCCCCGCGGCGGACGGCGGGTACGACGCCGACATGGTGACCGTCGCCAGGCTTGTGGCGGAACTGGGGCGATTCGGTCTGGAACCTCGTCATCTGAGAGCCGTGCGCGGCGCCGCCGACCGGGAGGCCGGGCTCATCGAGCAGATGGTCGCGCCCCTGCGCCGGCACCGGAATCCGCAGACCAGGGCGCATGCCGAGGCGACCGCCAAGGAGCTGGCGGAGCTGTCCGTACGGCTGCACTCCGCGCTCGTGCACACCGCTCTGCGGGTACGTCTGCGCTGAAGGCGGACCAGCCCGACTACCCAAACCTGCCGAGCACGTCCTAGGGTTGCTGTGTGAACGAGCTCGACGTTGTGGGTGTCCGGGTGGAAATGCCCTCCAACCAGCCGATCGTGCTCCTGCGTGAAGTGGGAGGCGACCGGTACCTCCCCATTTGGATCGGTCCTGGTGAGGCGACCGCGATCGCCTTCGCCCAGCAGGGCATGGCTCCGGCCAGGCCGCTGACCCATGATCTCTTCAAGGATGTGCTCGAGGCCGTCGGCCAGGAGCTCACCGAGGTCCGGATCACGGACCTCCGCGAAGGGGTCTTCTACGCGGAGCTGGTCTTCGCCGGCGGTGTCGAGGTGAGCGCGCGGCCTTCCGACGCCATAGCCCTCGCCCTGCGCACCGGCACGCCGATCTACGGCAGTGACGGGGTGCTGGACGACGCGGGGATCGCGATCCCCGACGAGCAGGAGGACGAGGTGGAGAAATTCCGCGAGTTCCTCGACCAGATCTCGCCGGAGGACTTCGGGACGAACAACAGCCAGTGACGGCTTCGGCGGCGGCCACCGGCGCATCCGGTGAGCCTTTCCCCGTCAACGGTCACGCGAAACCACCCTCAGGGTGATTATCACTCGGCGTGCCGAGTGTGGCGATCGTTGACGCACCCCGGGTGACTGCCTACCTTCGAGTGGGCAGGTCAAGGACGGAGGTCGGCGTGAGAAGCAGCGGCGACGGTACGGCAGCGGGTGCGCCGTATCCGCAGCAGGGGAGTTCGGCCGGCCGGACCATCAGGCAGTCGGCGGCACCGGCCGCGATGGCGGGGGACGGCGTGGCATCGGCCGACGACATCGGTTACCGCGGACCGACGGCGTGCGCGGCGGCGGGGATCACATACCGGCAACTGGACTACTGGGCGCGCACCGGCCTCGTGGAGCCGAGCGTCCGTCCGGCGTACGGATCGGGCACCCAGCGGCTCTACAGCTTCCGGGACGTCGTCCTGCTGAAGATCGTGAAGCGCTTCCTGGACACCGGAGTGGCGCTCCAGAACATCCGGACCACCGTCCAGCACCTGCGGGCCCGGGGCTTCCAGGACCTGGAGCGGATGACGCTGATGAGCGACGGGGCCACGGTCTACGAGTGCTCCTCGCCCGCCGAGGTGGTCGACCTGCTCCAGGGCGGCCAGGGCGTCTTCGGGATCGCCGTCGGCGTCGTGTGGCGGGACGTGGACGCCGCCCTGTCGCAGCTGCACGGGGAGCGCGTGGACACCGGCGAGACGCTGATCGGGCACAACCCGGCCGACGAGCTCGCGCGGCGCCGCAACCGGGCCGTCTGAGCCGTCCGGAGGGCGCCCGGGGCGGGAATCGCGGGCGCCCGGGCCTGACGGGGCGGCGATTGTCAGTGCCGTAGGGCAGCATCGGCTGGTGTGAGAGCCGCGCCCACCATCCTGCATCTGGACATGGATGCCTTCTACGCCTCCGCGGAGCAGGCGGCGAAGCCGAGCCTGCGCGGCAAACCCGTCGTGGTGGGCGGGCTCGGGCCGCGCGGGGTCGTCGCGACCGCCTCGTACGAGGCACGGCGCTTCGGGGTGCACTCGGCGATGCCGATGGCGCAGGCCAGGCGGCTCGCGCCGAACGCCGCCTATCTGGTCCCGCGCTTCACGCTGTACCGCTCGGTGAGCGACCAGGTCATGGAGCTGCTCGGCCGGCTCTCGCCGCTGGTGGAACCGCTCAGCCTGGACGAGGCGTTCGTGGACCTCGAAGCGGGCGGCACCGCCGACGACACCGCCTCCGCCCTGGAGATCGGCCGCGAACTGCGCGAGGCCATCCAGGCCGTCACCGGACTGAGCGGATCCGTGGGACTCGCCGGCTCCAAGATGCTCGCCAAGATCGCCTCCGAGGAGGCCAAGCCCGACGGCATACACCTGATCGAGCCCGGCACCGAGCGGGCCCACCTCGCGCCCATGCCGGTGCGCACCCTGCCCGGCGTCGGCCCCGCCACGGCGGACCATCTGCGCCGCGCCGGAATGACGACGGTGAACGACCTCGCCGAGGCGGGCGAGGCGGAGCTGGTACGGCTGCTGGGCAAGGCGCACGGCGCCGCGCTGCACCGGATGGCCTCCGGCTTCGACGACCGGCCCGTGGTCGCGGAGCGCGACGCGAAATCGGTCTCCGTCGAGGACACCTTCGAGGTGGACCTGCACGACCGCGTCCGGGTCCGCACCGAGGTGGAGCGGCTGGCCGACCGGTGCGTCCGGCGCCTGCGGGGAGCGGGGCGCTCGGGGCGCACGGTGGTGCTGAAGGTGCGCCGGTACGACTTCTCCACGCTGACCCGCTCCGAGACGCTGCGCGGCCCCACGGACGACCCCGCGGTCGTCAGGGAGGCCGCCGCCCGGCTCCTGGAGGCCGTGGACACTACCGGCGGGGTGCGGCTGCTGGGTGTCGGGGTCACGGGACTCGCCGACTTCACGCAGGAGGATCTGTTCGCCCAGGCCGCCGGGGAGCGTGCGGCGGCGGCCCCGCCGGAGGACGGCGACGCGGGGCCGGGGGACGGTTCAGGCGGTCGTGAGGGACCCGCGGAGCCCGGGACGGGGCCGGAAGAGGCGGAGCAGCTCGCGGCGCGCCGCTGGCCGGCCGGGCACGATGTGCGCCACGAGGTCCACGGACACGGGTGGGTGCAGGGGAGCGGGGTCGGGCGGGTGACCGTGCGGTTCGAGGAACCGGGGGCCACGGCACCCGGCCGGGTGCGTACGTTCCGCGTGGACGATCCCGCGCTGCGGGCCGCCGACCCCCTGCCGCTCGTCCCGGACCCGCCGGACTACTCCTCCTGGCCCGCCAGCCGGCCGAAGTCGCGGTCCGGGGCCGGTGCGCCGGGCGCCGCGTCCAGGCCGTAGTGCCGGTAGAGCTGGAGCTCCTGCTCGGGGGAGAGGTGGCGGCCCACGCCGAAGTCGGGCGCGTCCTTGATCAGCGCCCGGTCGAAGGGGACATGGAGCGTGTCGTCCACGAACTCGCTGGGCTCCAGCGGGACGAAGGCGTCACGGCTGAAGAGACCGGTGCGCACGGCCGCCCACTCGGGAACCCCGGTCGCGTCGTCGAGGTAGACCTCGTCCACGGTCCCGATCTTGGTGCCCTTGCGGTCGAAGGCCTTGCGGCCGATCAGGCTGCGCGGGTCGATGTCGGTCTGCACGGTCCCTCCCACACTGGTCGCGGCTGGTCCACAGGGACTACAGAAATGCAGTTCCGTGGTCTTGGCCACTCGAGAATTCTCGTCGGGTACCCCGCTGGTAGGCTGGTCATGGCTGCTGACCCCGTGCGGGAGAGTCGTCCGGAGCCCATCCGGAGGACGCCGAAGGAGCAAATCCTCCCCGGAATCTCTCAGGCCCCCGTACCGCACGGACGAGGTCACTCTGGAAAGCAGGGCGGGTTGCGCGCGGCCGAAGGGCCGTACGGAGCCTCTCCCTCACCGACGGTGAAAGCCGGCGCCCGTGTGGTGCCGGTGAAGCTCTCAGGTTGAGATGACAGAGGGGGAGGCCGTCAGGGCACCCGACGCCGCGGTGCCCCTCGCAGGTCGTGACAGACCAGGAGGCCTCCACCATGACCCCCCGTCGCACCCCGCTCACGCAGCTGGAACAGGGCATCCCCTTCGAGCAGCGCCACATCGGCCCCGACGCCGAGGCGCAGGCGAAGATGCTCGCCCAGGTCGGTTACGGCTCGCTGGACGAGCTGACCGCGGCCGCCGTGCCCGACGTGATCAAGAGCGCCGAGGCGCTGGCCCTGCCGGGGGCCCGGACCGAGGCCGAGGTGCTGGCCGAACTCCGCGGCCTCGCCGACCGCAACCAGGTCCTCGCCCCGATGATCGGGCTCGGCTACTACGGCACGTTCACCCCGCCGGTCATCCTGCGCAACGTCATGGAGAACCCCGCCTGGTACACGGCCTACACGCCGTACCAGCCCGAGATCTCGCAGGGCCGCCTCGAAGCCCTTCTGAACTTCCAGACGATGGTCGCCGAGCTCACCGGCCTGCCCACCTCCGGCGCCTCGCTGCTCGACGAGGGCACCGCCGCCGCCGAGGCCATGGCGCTCGCCCGGCGCGTCGGCAAGGTCAAGAACGGCGTCTTCCTGGTCGACGCCGACACCCTGCCGCAGACCGTCGCCGTCATCGAGACCCGCGCCGAGCCGACCGGCGTCGAGGTCGTCGTCGCCGACCTCAGCGACGGCATCCCGGCCGAGGTGGCCGAGCGCGGCGTCTTCGGCGTGCTCCTCCAGTATCCCGGCGCCTCCGGGGCCGTCCGGGACCTCAAGCCCGTGATCGACCGGGCGCACGAGCTGGGCGCGATCGTCACCGTCGCCGCCGACCTGCTGGCCCTGACGCTGCTCACCTCGCCCGGCGAGCTGGGCGCCGACATCGCCGTCGGCACCACGCAGCGCTTCGGCGTCCCGATGGGCTTCGGCGGCCCGCACGCCGGCTACATGGCGGTCCGCGACAAGTTCGCCCGCAGCCTGCCCGGCCGCCTGGTCGGCGTCTCCGTGGACGCCGACGGCAACAAGGCGTACCGCCTGGCCCTCCAGACCCGCGAGCAGCACATCCGCCGCGAGAAGGCCACCAGCAACATCTGCACCGCCCAGGTGCTGCTCGCCGTCATGGCCGGCATGTACGCCGTCTACCACGGCCCCGAGGGGCTGCGCACGATCGCCCGGCGCACCCACCGCTACGCCGCGATCCTCGCCGAGGGCCTGCGCGCCGCCGGGGTCGACGTGGTGACCGGCGCCTACTTCGACACGCTCACCGTCCGCGTCCCCGGCAAGGCGGGCGAGGTCGTCGCCGACGCCCGGGAGCGCGGCGTGAACCTGCGCCTGGTCGACGCCGACACCGTCTCGCTGGCCTGCGACGAGACGACGACCCGCACCCAGGTCGCCGCCGTCTGGGCCGCCTTCGGCGCCGACGGGGACGTCGAGGCGCTGGACGCCACCACCGAGGACGCGCTGCCCGAGGCGCTGCTGCGCACCGACACGATCCTCACCCACCCGGTCTTCCACCAGCACCGGTCCGAGACCGCGATGCTGCGCTACCTGCGCAAGCTCGCCGACCGCGACTACGCGCTGGACCGCGGCATGATCCCGCTCGGCTCCTGCACTATGAAGCTGAACGCGACCGCCGAGATGGAGTCCATCACCTGGCCCGAGTTCGGCGCGCTGCACCCGTTCGCGCCCGCCGAGCAGGCCCAGGGCTTCCTGACGCTGATCCGAGAGCTGGAGGAGCGGCTGGCCGAGGTCACCGGTTACGACGCGGTGTCCCTCCAGCCGAACGCCGGATCGCAGGGCGAGTTCGCGGGGCTGCTGGCCGTCCGCGCGTACCACCGCGCCAACGGCGACGAGAACCGCACCGTCTGTCTGATCCCGTCCTCCGCGCACGGCACCAACGCCGCGAGCGCCGTGATGGCCGGCATGAAGGTGGTCGTCGTCAAGACCGCCGACGACGGCGAGGTCGACATCGAGGACCTGCGCGCCAAGATCGCGCAGTACCGCGACGAGCTGGCCGTGCTCATGATCACCTACCCGTCGACGCACGGCGTCTTCGAGGAGCACGTCGCCGACATCTGCGCCGAGGTGCACGACGCCGGCGGCCAGGTCTACGTCGACGGTGCCAACCTGAACGCGCTGGTCGGCCTGGCCAAGCCCGGCCGGTTCGGCGGCGACGTGTCGCACCTCAACCTGCACAAGACCTTCTGCATCCCGCACGGCGGCGGCGGCCCCGGCGTCGGACCGGTCGGGGTGCGCGCGCACTTGGCGCCGTACCTGCCCAACCACCCGCTCCAGCCCGCGGCGGGTCCGGAGACGGGCGTCGGTCCGATCTCGGCGGCCCCGTGGGGGTCCGCCGGCATCCTCCCCATCTCGTGGGCGTACGTACGCCTGATGGGCGGCGAGGGCCTGAAGCGTGCGACGCAGGTGGCCGTACTCGCGGCGAACTACATCGCCAAGCGTCTCGAACCGCACTACCCGATCCTGTACAACGGCCCGGCCGGGCTCGTCGCGCACGAGTGCATCGTGGATCTGCGCCCGATCTCCAAGGCGACCGGCGTCAGCATCGACGATGTCGCCAAGCGGCTCATCGACTACGGCTTCCACTCGCCGACCATGTCGTTCCCGGTCGCCGGGACGCTGATGATCGAGCCGACCGAGAGCGAGGACCTCGCGGAGCTGGACCGGTTCTGCGACACGATGATCGCGATCCGCGCCGAGATCGAGAAGGTCGCCTCGGGGGAGTGGAGCGCGGACGACAACCCGCTCGCCAACGCCCCGCACACCGCCGCCGCGCTCGGCGGCGAGTGGCAGCACGCGTACAGCCGCGAGGTCGCCGTGTTCCCGGCCGGTGTCTCGGCCGCCGACAAGTACTGGCCGCCGGTGCGCCGGATCGACGGTGCGTTCGGTGACCGCAACCTCGTCTGCTCGTGCCCGCCCCTGGACGAGTACGACAACTGATCCGTTGATCGAAGCGGTGTGACGCGGACACGCGTCGGGGCCGGTGCGGAGACTTCTCCGGGCCGGCCCCTTCTTTTCCGTACGGTCCGCTCAGGCGGCTTTGACGACTCCGCTCGCCGCCAGGGGCCTGTGCGGGGCGATGATCTGCCCGTCCGGAAGCAGCTCACCGGTGTCCTCGAAGAGCAGGACGCCGTTGCACAGCAGGCTCCAGCCCTGCTCCGGGTGGTGGGCCACCTGGCGGGCGGCCTCCCGGTCGGCTGAGTCGGCTGTCGGGCAGGGTGGCTGATGCTGGCACATGGATGGGTTCTTTCGCTGCGTCGAGTTGAGTGACCTGCGGTGTGAAGAGGTGTTCATGACCGCCCCCGTATCGATCGGTCGAATCCCAGTGTTGCCCCACGGGCGACAATCCGCAGGGATTTCGCCGCAGCGCTTCCACTCCTCCGATGACGCGTCACCCGCCCGGACGGTTCAACTCAACTGCACTGTCACTTCGGGTGGTTCGGGGTGGCCGGATGGGACTAGTCCGGATGGGCGGGTTCTCGTACGCGTGAGCGCGTGTTGTGCCCCGCCGCCGGACGGGGCGACGGGGCACAGCACGCGGAGGTGGAGGCCGGCTCAGGCCGGGGCCGGCGAGCCCAGCAGCGGACCGGGGCCCGGCGTGATCCGGGTGGTGATCACCGGCAGCAGATCGGCGGCCCGGTGCGGGCGGTGTGCGGCGAAGCCGGGAGGCGCCGGGGACAGCGGCACGAGCACGTCGTCCGGGCCCGGCGCGCCGCAGGAGGCGTCCGCCGTGGGGTCGCCGTGCAGCCACAGGGCCAGCATGTACAGGTCGGGGATGGACAGCAGCCTCGGCTGGTAGGGGCCGCTCATCCCCTCCGCCTGGCGCAGTGCCAGCTCCGTCGAGGCGATGTACGGGCCCTCGAAGAAGTGCGAGAAGGCCCAGCCGTCCGCGGTGAGCATGGTGTCCGCCGCCGCCACCGCCCGCTCCGTGCTGCGGATCTGGAAGCGCCAGGCGGCGAGCCGGGTGGCGGGTGCGAGGTCGCCCGGGGCGACGCCCAGCACGTGGACGGGCAGCGGGTGTTCGGGGCTCAGAGGTCCCTGTGCGGACCGCAGGGCGGGCGTGCGGGCCTCGCGGACCGCGGTCGGTGAACCGAGCGCCGCGAGGACGCTGCGCAGCGCGGGCGCGGGGGCCGGGGGAACATGCAGCGGCATAGTGGGTCGCCTCTCACTTCGGAGACACGGTGGTGCGCGGGCGGGTGCGGACGGCGTTGTCGGCGGGCGGGGCCAGAGGAGGCCGGTGACTGAGCCGGTGCGTCAACTCTCTGCCTCGTCCGCGGAGTTTATACGACACGTGTTCACGCGGTGTTTCCACTAGCCGCCACGGCTATTGCCGACAAGGCGGTATCCGGACTTTATTATGCGGAGATCATGCTGATTCGGCGCGAGCGGCGCAGCCGCCGCCTCGGGTTTTTCCCGCGCCGCGGTCGGCCGAAACCCGTCGGGGCTTTACGGTCCCGCCGTGCGGGGAAACGTCCCGCTGCGTCATGCCGAGTGAATGTGCCCGGGGCCCCGGCGCTCAGATTAGCGCGTGTGCGCCGTCCGCGGGGCGTTACGGATCACGTCCTGCGGGCATTATCGATCGTGATGCGGGCGGCCCGGGCCGCGTGCCGGCCACTTGAGGAGGACACTTCGATGGGGGAGAAGGTCGTCGCGGGCGACTTTGACCTGTCCGACCGGCAGAAGTACCGGAGGAAGCTGCACCAGTGCCTGGAGGCGCTGTCCGGACTCCTGGCCGAGCGGCGGTTCGACCGGCCGCGCAACCTCATGGGCATGGAGATCGAACTGAATCTCACGGGCGCCGACGCCATGCCGAAGATGTTGAATGGGCAGGTGCTGGAGCGCATCGCGAGTCACGATTTCCAGACGGAACTGGGGATGTTCAATCTTGAGGTGAACATAGTCCCCCATCATCTGTCGGGGCGAGTTCTGGATCAGCTGGCCGAAGAGCTGCGGACCGGGCTCGGATATGCCGACCGTAAGGCCGGTGAAGTCGATGCCGGGATCATGATGATCGGAATCCTGCCGACACTCGGCCGTGAGGACATGGTCCGGTCCAATCTCTCCGACGTCGATCGCTACGCCCTCCTGAACGATCAAATGCTGGCGGCGCGCGGCGAGAGTTTCTCGCTCGATATCGAAGGCGTCGAGCGGCTGGTCGCCACCGCCGGATCGATCACCCCGGAAGCGGCCTGCACCTCGCTGCAACTGCACCTCCAGGTCACCCCGGAACGCTTCGCCGACGTATGGAACGCGGCGCAGGCCGTCGCCGCCGTCCAGGTCGCCCTGGGGGCCAACTCGCCGTTCCTCTTCGGCCGGGAGGTGTGGCGCGAGTCGCGGCCGCCGCTGTTCGAGCAGGCCACGGACACCCGGCCGCCCGAACTGCGCAACCAGGGCGTGCGGCCCAGGACCTGGTTCGGGGAGAAGTGGATCGGTTCGGTCGAGGAGCTCTTCGAGGAGAACCTCCGGTACTTTCCGCCGCTCCTGCCCATCTGCGACGAGGAGGAGCCGCTGCGCGTCCTCGCCGACGGCGGGGTCCCCCAGCTGAAGGAGCTGGTCCTCCACAACGGCACGGTCTACCGCTGGAACCGTCCGGTGTACGGGATCGCCGACGGTGTTCCGCACCTGCGCGTGGAGAACCGGGTGCTGCCCGCGGGCCCGACCGTCGCCGACGTCATCGCCAACACCGCGCTCTACTACGGCATGGTGCGGGCCCTGGCGGAGGAGTCGCGTCCGCTGTGGACGCGGATGCCGTTCTCCGCCGCCGCCGAGAACTTCGAGACCGCGTGCCGCCACGGCATCGACGCCGAGCTGCTGTGGCCCAGGCCCGGCCGCTCCGGCGGGCTGACCCGGGTGCCCGTCACGAAGCTGGTACGCGACGAGCTCCTGCCGCTCGCCGCCGACGGCCTCGACGGCTGGAACATCGAGCCGGCGGACCGGGCGCACTACCTCGGGATCATCGAGGAGCGCTGCAAGCGGCGGACGAACGGCGCGTCCTGGCAGGCGGACACCTATCACCGGGGGCGCGAGGCCGGGCTCGACCGGGGCGCCGCGCTCGCCGCGATGACCCGGCGCTACGGCGAGCTGATGCAGGGCGGCGACCCCGTGCACACCTGGCCGGCGGGCATCCCGGCGCCGTGACGGGCGGCCGGTCCGTGCTGCGGACCGGCCCCCCTATTCCCCGGCCGCGCGGGCGGCCTGGCCCGCCGTCATCACCGCCTGGAGGATCACCGCCTGGATCTCCGCCGGGTCGTTCACCTGGTAGCCGCCGCCCCCGGTGACCTCGGCGATCTCGTCCAGCTCCTCGCGGTCCGCCTCGGGACCGACCGCGATGGCCAGCAGCGGGACCGGGCGCGTCGGGTCGGCGATGGACTTCAGTTCCTCCATGAGGGCGGCACGCGAGACGGACCGCTCGTCCTGGTTCGACCCGTCGGTGAGGATCACGACGGCGTTGAACTTGCCCTTCACGTACGTGCGCTGCGCCTCCTTGTACGCGGCCAGCGCGGTGTCGTACAGACCGGTGGCGCCGTCCGGCACCGGGCGCAGCGCGGCGAACGCGGCGGCGAGCCTTTCGCGGTGGGTGCCGCCGCCCTTGACGGGGTCGCCGAGCCTGGCGGTCGTCACCAGCCGGCGGTAGTCCTTGTCGCCGTCGAGCGTGGTCGCGAACTCCCAGAGCCCGATCTCGTCGTTCGGGGTGAACTGGTTGAGCGCCTGGATCAGCGAGGCCTTGGTGACGTCCATCCGGGACTGGTTGCGGCCCGGCACCGTCGCGGCCATGGAGCCGGAGGCGTCGACCACGGTGGTGAGCCGCGCGCTCTGCACGGTGATCGTCCACATGCCGAGCGTTTCCTGGAGCGCCTCGTCCGTCGGGGCCGGCGGCTGCGTCGCGTCGTACGGCTGGGGCGACCGGCCGCCCGCCGCCGCGACCACCTTCTCGTCCGCCGCACCGTACGTGGTCCGGAAGCCGTGTTCCCGGAAGGTGCGCAGGGAGCTGTCCTCGGAGAGCAGGATCGTGAACCGCAGCGCGGCCCGGCTCTCGTCCGTCGACTGGTGGCGCTCGTCCACCATGGCGAGCGGGTAGTTGAGCAGCGGGGTGCCGTCCTCGGGGTAGAAGAGGTCGAGCCTGCCGTCGGCCGCCGATTCGGCGTTGTGGGCGAAGGCGGCCTGCTCGGAGAGGAGCACCGCCTGGTTGCGCGCCGGGTTGCCCTCCTCGGCGCCCGAGCCGTCCTGCGGCAGGGTCGACACCACCTGGGTGTCCCCGTCGGACATCCGCTGGGCGAGCAGCTTGGCGGTGGCCGCGACCCGGGTGTCGCTGTCGCCGCCCTGCTTCCCGGCGGAGGCGCCGATGCTGTTGAGGGCCAGCAGGGCGGTCGCCGAGCGCGCGGGGTCGGCGGAGCCGAGACGTACCCGGTCGGACTCCATGGCCGCGCCCGTCAACTCGGCCCAGGTGTACGTCTTCTTCGGCCAGCCGAGCCGCTTGGCCGCCGGCGGGACCGCGGCGAGCGTGACCGGTGAGGTGGCGACGGAGCCGCCGGGGGTGATGGCGGTGCCCTCCCCGGCGCCCTTGGCCCTGGTCAGCCACAGGTCCGAGTCGGGGAGCCATATCTGGTAGTCGGGGCGGGTTCCGCTCGCGAGCGCGTCCGCCACCTTGTACGAGTCGCGGGCCACCACGTTCACGTCGACACAGCGTCCGTCCGAGCGCACCTCGTCCGTACGTGCCCGGTCGGCGATGGCACGTACGGCGGGGGCGATGTCCGGGGAGGCCACCATCGACAGATGGACGGCGTCCTCCTCGCACGACTTCGAGAACGGGAGCAGGCCGCCCTGCGCCGCGACCGCCGCGCCCCCCGCCACGGCGAGGACGAGCACGGTGGCGATGGCCACGGTCCGGCGGCGGCGCGGTGGACGGTCCCCGCCTCCGGCCGCCGCGCGGTCATCGGGCAAGCTGTGACGTCCCATGTCGGTGGTGCCCCTCCTTGAGGATGTACAAGGAAAAAGGGGGACCACACCATCGGCAATGGCGCTCGTCCCCCGGCCAGTCGCGCATGATCTTCGTACCTGCATTCGAGACCCTAGCGGGGCGGCGAGGGGCGTGGGACGCGAATGCACAACTGAGGGCAGGTGTACAGGTGGGAGCGGGGCGCGTGGCTGATTCTTTTCCCCAGGAGGCCGTGTCACAACGGATTCTCCGGTCCGAGACGGTGCTGGTGCTGGCGCTCTCGCTGGGGGCGAGCGGCGTGTCCGCCCTTATCAGCTTTGTCGGATCGCTGACGAAACCGGGGGGTTTGAAGGATCAGGCGGCGACCCTCAACAGCTCGGCCGCCCCGGGCCGCCCTTGGCTGGATCTCGCCTGGCAGCTCTTCGGTATCGCGACCGCGCTGGTGCCCGTCGCGCTCGTCGCGCATCTGCTCATCCGGGAAGGGGCCGGGCTGCGCGTCCTCGGCTTCGACCGCACCCGGCCGGGGCAGGACGTGGCACGGGGTGCGGCCGTCGCGGCGGGCATCGGCAGTGCCGGGCTGGCCTTCTATCTGGTGGCGAGGGCCGCCGGCTTCAACCTCACCGTGGTGCCCGAGTCCCTGCCCGACGTGTGGTGGAAGTTCCCCGTGCTCACCCTGTCGGCCCTCCAGAACGCCGTGCTGGAGGAGGTGATCGTCGTCGGCTATCTGCTGCGCAGGCTGGGGCAGCTGGGCTGGACGCCGATGGCCGCGCTGCTGGCCAGCTCGGTGCTGCGCGGCTCGTACCACCTCTACCAGGGCATCGGCGGGTTCATCGGCAACATGGTGATGGGTGTCGTCTTCGTGCTGCTCTACCGGCGCTGGCAGCGCGTGGGCCCGCTGGTCGCGGCGCACGCGCTGCTGGACATCGGCGCGTTCGTCGGTTACGCGCTGCTCGCCGGGAAGGTGGGCTGGCTGCCCACCCCATGAGCCCCCGGGATCACGGGCCGACGAGCAGTTCGCCCTCCACCACGGTGACCGCGCTGCCGGTCAGCAGGGTGCGCGCGCCGCGCAGCGATGTCCGCACGAGACCCGAGCGCGCGGACGCCTGGAGCCCGGTCAGCTCGTCGCGGCCGAGCCGGGCCGACCAGAACGGGGCCAGGGCGGTGTGGGCGCTGCCGGTCACCGGGTCCTCGTCGATGCCCACGGCCGGGAAGAAGCCGCGCGAGACGTAGTCGTACGCACCCATCGTTGCCGCGGCGGCGGTGGCGATGACACCGCGCCGCGAGAGACCGGCGAGCGCCGCGAAGTCCGGGGCCAGGCCCCGTACGGCCGCCTCGTCCTTCAGCTCCACCAGCAGGTCCCCGACATGCGCACCGGTGTCGTGCACCGACACCGGCTCCGCGCCCAGGGCTTCCGCCAGGCCGTCCGGCACCCGCTCCGGGGACAGCGGGGCGGTCGGGAAGTCCAGCGTCAGCGAACCGTCCGGGTGGGCGGTCGACGTCAGCGTGCCGCACCGGGCGGTGAAGCGGACCGTGCCGGTGGCGGCGCCCGTGGTGTGCAGGACATGGGCCGTGGCGAGGGTGGCGTGGCCGCACATGTCCACCTCGGTGACCGGGGTGAACCACCGCAGCGCCCAGTCCGCGTCACCGCCCGGCGGCAGCGGATGGGCGAACGCGGTCTCGGAGAGGTTCAGCTCGGCGGCGACCCGCTGGAGGAAGGCGTCCTCGGGGAAGCCTTCGGGGCCGAACAGCAGGACGCCGGCGGGGTTGCCGGTGAAGGGGCGGTCGGTGAACGCGTCTACGGTGCGAATCCTCATGGGCCGACCGTAGGTCCGCGTCCCGGCCCGGAACCAAGGCCAATCGCGGACCGGTGGCCCCGAAATCGCGTCCGGCTTGACCTTGTCACGGTGACAACCGCTTCACTCGGCCGCGAGGAGGTGGTCCCCCATGACCACGACGAACGAGGACACGGCCGTCTCACGAGCGCTGCGCGGGCTGGAACACGGTGACGCGTCGGTGCGGCTGCGGACCGCGCTGGCGGTCGGATCGGCCCCCGACGCGCGGCTGGTGGACCCGCTCGTGGAGCGGTGCGCGACCGAGCCGGACTTCTCCGTACGGGAGATGCTGACCTGGGCGCTCACCCGGCACCCGCAGGACCTGACGGTCCCCAGGCTCGTCGGCGAGCTCCGCTCGGAGCGTCCGCAGGCTCGCAGCCAGGCCCTGCACACGCTGTCCAAGACCGGCGACCGGCGGGCCTGGCCGGCGATCACCCGGGCGCTGCTCACGGACGCCGACGACGAGGTGGCGCGCGCTGCCTGGCGCACCGCGGTCCTCCTCGTTCCGGAGGACGAGGCGCCCGCGCTCGCCGCGGTGCTGGCCGGGCAGCTCGGGCGCGGCGGACGCGAGACGCGGCTGAGCCTCAGCCGGGCGCTGATCGCCCTCGGCGCGGCGGCCGAACCCGCACGGGAAGCCGCCGCCGCGCACCCCGAAGCCCGGATCCGCGAGCACGCGCTCGCCACCGAGGAGCTGCGGCGCGACCCGGACGCCGGGTTCGACCTGGCGATCGAGGAGGCGAAGCGGAGGGTGGCCCTCGGGGCGTACGGTGACCCGGACGAAAGGCCCTAGGTGTTGATCGGTGAAGTGGCGCGGCGGTCCGGGGTCAGCGCGCGGATGCTCAGGCACTACGAGTCGCTGGGTCTGGTGCGGCCCACCGGGCGCAACGACGTCGGATACCGGGAGTACTCCGGCGAGGACGTCCGGCGCATCTTCCACATCGAGAGCCTGCGGTCCCTCGGCCTCTCGCTGCGCGAGGTGGGGCGCGCCCTCGACGATCCCGGCTTCAGCCCGGCCGGTCTCGTGGACGACCTCGCCCGGCGGACCCGGGAACGGATCGCGAGCGAGACGGAGCTGCTGACCCGGCTGAGCCGGATCGGCGCCGCCGGACCCGGGGACTGGGAAGGCGTCCTGCGTACCGTCGCCCTCCTCCAGGGCCTCGGCTCCAGCAGCCCCGGCACCCGGCAGCGGGCCGCGCTGTCCTCGGGCGGCGAGGCGCCGGTGGAGGCGCTGGTCGAAGCGGTGCTGAGCGAGCGGGACCCGAGCGTGGCCGGTGCGCTGCGGTGGGCCCTCGCGCGGGCGGGCGGCGGGCTCGACCTGCTGGCGGAGGGCCTGGGCTCGCCCGTCGCCGCGGTGCGCGCCCGGGCGGTGCGGGCGGTCGCGGGGATTCCGGGCGAGGCGGCGAGCGCGCTGCTGCGGGACGCCCTCGGTCACCCCGATGTCGCGGTACGTCAATACGCCGCGCCCGCGCTGGGTGCGCGGGGGGTGGCCGAGGCGGTCCCGACGCTGATCGGCATGGTCGCGGAGGCGGTGCGGGACGTGGACGCGGCCGACGCGCTCGGTGTGCTGGCCGCTGAACCGGAGACGGCCGAGCGGATCGCCTCCGCGCTCGTCGACCGCCTCGCCGACCCCCTGCTCGACGCGCCCGCCCGCCGCCGCCTGACCCAGGCGCTCGCGGACGTCCCGGGCCCGACGGCGACACGGGCGCTCGGAGAACTGGCGGAGGACGGGGACCGGGGGGTGGCCGTGACGGCGGTGTATCTGCTGGGGCTGCGCGGTGAGGGGTGAGCCCGGTCGGCCGGTGACGGCGCCGGGGCTCAGCGTCTGGCCGCGGCGAGGGCCGCGGTGTCCATGTAGTCGCGGACCCGGGTGATCAGGCCGTCGCGGACCCGGAGCACGAGCAGGCCGGGGACGGTGAAGACGGCGCCCGTGGCCGGCAGCGTCCCCGCCACCACATGTTCGGCGACGATCACCTCCGGGTCGTCCGTCCCGTACGCGGACACCGTCCTGACCTCGTCGATCCGTACGGGGCTCGCGCCCCAGACCGCCCGGTAACCCGTGCGAACGGCCTCGCGGCCCTCGTAGCGCGGGGGAAAGCCGGGTGCGGTGAAGGGGAACTCGTGCACCGCGTCGGCCGCGTACAGATCCGCGAGATCGTCCGCGGACTTGTCGAGCATGGCCCGGTGGTAAGCGGCCAGGGCCTCACGGGGACTACGGGCACGGGCGGAATCCGGGTGCGACACGGTACGGCTCCATTCGCTCAACAGTTGTTGAGCGTGACCGTAGGCGGGGAGGAGGGGTCCGGTCAACGGTTGTAGAGTCGCGGCGTGACCACGCCTCGGGAGACCCGCGCCGACCGCCGCCGCGCCACCGAGGCGCGCATCCTGGAAAAGGCCCGGGAGGAGTTCGCCGCCAAGGGGTTCGACCGGACCACCATCCGCGCGGTGGCGAGCGCGGCCGGTGTGGACCCGGCCCTGGTCATGCAGTACTTCGGCTCGAAGCGTGAGCTGTTCGGCCGAGCCGTGCAGACCTTCGCCGCGCCCCCTCCAGGGGCCGCGGACGCGGAAGCGTTCGCCGACCGGATGCTGGCCACGCTGGGCCTGAAGCTGGGCGGTCTGCCCGAGGGCACGCTCGCGGTGATGCGGTCCATGCTCACGGATCCGGCGGCCGCCGATCATGTACGCACCGCGCTGGGCGGTCAGATCACCGCCGCCGGTGCGGCTGTCCCGGCTCCCGACGACCGCGAACTGCGCGCCGCCCTGGCGGTCACCGCCCTGCTCGGTGTGACCATCGGCCATCAGCTCCTGGGGCTGCCCGCCCTGCGCGAGGCGTCGCCCGACCGCATCGCCGCGCTGCTCCGGCCGGCGCTCAACGCACTGGCCGAGCCCGCGCCGTGACGCGGTGCTCAGCGGGCGTTCCCCTCCCGTAGAGTGGCCGCCGCCTCCAGCAGGGTCCAGCCGTCCAGCTCCGCCGGGCGCTGGTCCGACGGCTGCCATCCATGGGCTTTCGCCACATCGAGCAGGGCGCGGACAGCCCCCGGTTCGTGCAGGTTGAGGGAGGCGCCCCCGACGTGACCCACGTCTCCGGAGCCCAGGAGAGCGCCGCCCGGGACATAGCGGTCCGGGCCCTCGGTGAAGACGATGCGGAGGGGTCCGCCCGGGTCGCGGTGGAGCGTGAGGATCTGGCGGCAGCTCCCGCCGTCGCCGTGCCGGTGGCGCAGCGTCCACCGATACGTGTGCCCGTCGGCGACCAGCCGCCGGGTCTTCGTCGCGTTGCGGGGCATGGGGTGAGCGTACGGCTCAGCCCAGCAGGGCGGCTGTGAACGTCCGCCGGTGGTCCACCAGCCAGGTCTGTACGCGGTCCCGGCGCTCCCATCCGCCGCGCTCGGCCAACGCCCGGACATAGACAGGGTCTTCATCGGCCACGCGGCGCGCGACGAAGGCCCGGCAGACCTCCGTGGCCTGCTCGACGACGCCGGGCAACTCGGCGCGGTCCGCCGCCGGGAGTCCGTAACCGTCGGCGAGGATCCGCAGCCGTACGGCCGCGTCCAGGCCGGGCGGGTAGGGGGCGGACGCGGATTCGGGGTCGAGCATGGGCGCCCAGTAGCGGGCGGTCATGGCGACGTCGGAGCCACGTCGCCGGGGAGGAACGTCAGCTGCTCACGGCCGTCGGCGGTGAGACCGACAGGGGTGGGTGCCGCGTCGAAACCGTGCGTCTTCAGTTCATGGAGACAGGCGTGCAGGGCGCGCGCGTGGCGCGGTGCGGGCCGTTCCACCAGCTCGCCTCGGCGGAGGACCCCGCCCGCGTTCGCCATGCCGCCGATCAGCGCCTCGCCCTCAGACGTCGTGAGATCACGCTATCGCCGGACCGCTCTCGCGCGGTCCGTTCCGGGCAGGGTTGTCATGCGATCGGTTCCGATATATCGTTGAGGCATCGCGACAGTACAGCGATAGACGAAAGATCAATGTAAGCAGAGGAGTACGTCATGCGTTCACATGGATTCGAGCATGGACATGCACATGGTCACGGGCGCGGCCCGTACGGCCCTGAGGGGCGACGTGGTGGTTTTGAGGGGCAGCGGGCGGCGTTCGGGCCGTTCGGGCCGCCGTTCGGCGGTGGGCCGTTCGGTGGCGGACGGGGTCGGGGCGGCGGCCGGGGGAGGGCGCGGCGCGGTGACGTGCGCGCCTCGATCCTGGCGCTGCTCAAGGACCGGCCGATGCACGGGTACGAGATGATCCAGGAGATCGGCGAGCGCAGCGGTGGGGTCTGGCGGCCCAGCCCCGGCTCGGTGTACCCGACCCTTCAGCTGCTGGAGGACGAGGGGCTGATCACCAGCGCGAGCGAGGGCGGCAAGAAGCTGTTCACGCTCACCGACACCGGCCGCACCGAGGCCGAGACCGGGCCCGATGCGCCCTGGGAAGAGGCCGGGCGCGGGGTCGACTGGGAGGGCATGAACGAGGTCCGGCAGGCCGGGTTCGGTCTGATGGAGGCGTTCGGCCAGGTCTGGAAGACCGGCTCGGCCGACCAGCGCGACAAGGCGGTCGCCGTCATCAACGAGGCCCGCAAGAAGCTGTACCTCATCCTCGCCGACGAGCACTGAGCCCCGCCGTGGGCCGGTGTGTGACGGAGCCCGGCGGCCTCGGGCCGCCGGGCTCCTCGCTGTCCGAGACCCTACGCCTCCGTCGTGACCGGCCAGATCCGTGCCGCGTCGAAACGGTCGGACGCGCGGGGGTGCGGTCCGTCGTCGTGGCAGTGGAAGGCGCACCAGAACAGGTCCGCGGGCAGGGCGTCCAGCGGCGCGTGGACCCGGTAGACGTACTCGCGCCCGTCCAGCGCCGGCAGGGACACCAGCCAGCTCACCCGGTCTCCTCCCGCCCCGCCGCGAACAACCCGCCTCCTGCTGTGGGACGTGTGCGGGCGGGACGTCGGTTGCCCCGTTCCCCGGGGTACGCGCCGCGTCAGGTGTCACCTGGGTGACGCTCCTGACCGCAGCTGTCATGATGTGCCGATGCACGCGTCTCAGGGGAGAAGCGCCGGCCTGGGACTCGCCCTCGCCTCGGCCTTCGCATTCGGTGGTTCGGGAGTGGCGGCCAAGCCGCTGATCGAGGCGGGGCTCGACCCGCTCCACGTGGTCTGGCTACGCGTGGCGGGCGCGGCGCTCGTCATGCTGCCGGTGGCCTGGCGCCACCGGGCGCTGGTGCGGAGCAGGCCCGTGCTGCTGCTCGGCTTCGGGCTGCTCGCCGTCGCGGGCGTGCAGGCCTGCTACTTCGCAGCCATCTCCCGTATCCCGGTGGGCGTCGCACTCCTCGTGGAATACCTCGCTCCGGCGCTCGTCCTGGGCTGGGTGCGCTTCGTGCAGCGGCGCCCGGTCACGCGCGCCGCGGCCCTGGGGGTCGTCCTCGCGGTCGGCGGACTCGCCTGCGTGGTCGAGGTGTGGGGCGGGCTGGGCTTCGACGTGGTCGGGCTGGTCCTCGCGCTCGGCGCGGCCTGCTGCCAGGTCGGCTACTTCGTCCTCTCCGACCAGGGTGGCGGGGACGCGTCCCCGGGCGGGGCCGAACCCCCGCACCCGGTCGGCGTCATCGCGTACGGGCTGCTGATCGGCGCCCTCGTGCTCACCGTGATCGCCCGCCCCTGGGGCATGGACTGGACGGTGCTCGGCGGGGACACCGTCATGGACGGCGCCGCCGTGCCGGCCTGGCTGCTGCTCGTCTGGATCGTGCTGCTGGCCACCGTCATCGCGTACGTCACCGGGGTGATCTCCGTACGCCTGCTCTCGCCGGCCGTCGCGGGCGTCGTCGCCTGCCTGGAGGCGGTCATCGCGACCGTGCTCGCCTGGGTTCTCCTCGGCGAGCACCTGGCCGCCCCGCAGCTCATCGGCGGCGCGCTCGTCCTGGCCGGTGCGCTCATCGCGCAGTCGGCCACGCCCCGGCCGCCCTCCGGGCCGGTGGCCGCGGGGGTGCCGGACGTCTCCGCGGATCGCGCCGACGCCCGTCTCTAGGGCAGGTACGCCGGTACGTCGATCGACGGGTCCAGGTCGTCCGCCGGGACCGGGGCGCCGTAGGCCGGGGCGACGGGGACGACGCCGGACCAGTACGGCAGGCCGAGGTCCCGGGGGTCGTCGTTCGGGCCGCCCGTGCGGATCTTGGCCGAGACCTCCCGCAGATCCAGCCGGACGACGGCGGTGGCGGCCAGCTCCTTGCCGTCGGCCGGGCGCGAGTCCTTGGAGCGGCCCGGCACCACTTGGTCCACGATCGCGTCCAGGGCGACGCGCCGCTCCTCCGGATCGGTCACCTGGTACGCGGTGCCGTGGACGACCACCGAGCGGTAGTTGAGCGAGTGGTGGAAGGCCGAACGGGCCAGCACCAGGCCGTCGACATGGGTCACCGTCAGGCACACGGGCAGCCCCTCGTCGCCGCCCCCGGTCGCCCTCAGCGGCCGCGAGCCGGTCGAGCCGTGCACGTACAGCCGCTCGCCGACCCGGCCGAAGAGCGTCGGCAGTACGACCGGCGCGCCGTCGCGCACGAAGCCGAGGTGGCAGAGGTAGGCGGCGTCGAGTATCGAGTGGACCGTTTCCCGGTCGTACGCGGCGCGGTCCCGCGACCGGGTGGGGACGGTGCGGTCCGTGGGCTCGTAGCCGGATGAGGCGTCCGGGGACGTGGTCTGCTGGGAAACGGTCTCCGGCATTGCGTACTCCATTGCACTAGTGCATACTGTTGTTTGTGCTAGGAGAGTATCGGATCAGTGGGCGGCGTGCACAGGAAATCGCCGCCAGCGTCGAGCGCGGGGTCGGCTCGGGTGAGCTGCCGCCGGGGCATGTGCTGCCTCCCATGCGGGAGCTGGCGGCCCGTCTGGAGGTGAATCCCAACACCGTCGCGGCGGCCTACCGCACTCTGCGCGAGCGCGGGGTGATCGAGACGGCCGGGCGCCGGGGCAGCCGGATCAGGCCGCGCCCCGCGAGCACCGCGCGCGGTTCGATGCGGGTCGAGGCGCCGCCCGGGGTGCGGGACCTGGGCGACGGCAGCCCCGATCCGGCGCTGCTCCCGCGCCTGGGCGAGGCGCTCGCCTCGGTCGCCGAGGCGTACGCGCGCGAGCCCGGGCTGTACGGGCAGGCGGCCGTCGATCCGGAGTTCGCCGCGCTCGCGCGCGCCGCGATGGACGCCGACGGGGTGCCGCCCGGGCCGGTGGCCGCCGCCTCCGGCTCGCTGGACGCGATCGAGCGGGTGCTCGCCGCCCACCTCAGGCCCGGCGACCAGGTCGCGGTCGAGGACCCCGGCTGGGGCGGTCTCCTTGACCTGGTGCCCGCGCTCGGCATGCGTGCCGTGCCGATGGCGCTGGACGAGGACGGGCCGTTGCCGGACGCGCTCGAAGCGGCGCTCCTGGCGGGCGCGCGGGCCGTCGTGATCACGGACCGGGCGCAGAACCCGACCGGGGCCACCGTCTCCGAGGACCGGGCGGGACGGTTGCGGGCGGTCCTCGCCCGGCACCCGGACGTCCTGCTCATCGAGGACGACCACGGCCACGCCATCGTGGACCAGCCGCTGTACCCGCTGGCCGGGGCCACGGGCCGGTGGGCGTTCGTCCGCTCGGTCGCCAAGGCGTACGGGCCGGACCTGCGGGTCGCGGTGCTGACCGGGGACGCGGTCACCGTCGACCGGGTGGCGGGCCGCCAGCGGCTCGGGCCCGGCTGGGTCAGCCGGCTGCTGCAACGGACCGTGGTGCACCTGTGGAGCACCGGCGCCGTGGACTCGCACGAGGTGGCCCGGTCCTACGCCCGTCGCCGGGACGCCCTCGTCCTGGCCCTGGCGGAGCGCGGTGTGGAGGCGTACGGCCGCAGCGGGATGAACGTGTGGGTGCCGGTGAGCGACGAGACGGGCGCGGTGGCCCGGCTGCTGCAGGCGGGCTGGGCGGTGGCGCCCGGGGCCCGGTTCCGTATCGCCGCGCCCCAGGCGGTCCGGGTCACCGTCTCCCCGCTCACCGACGCCGACATCGCGCCGCTGGCCGACGCGGTGGCGCGGGCGGCGGGACCGGCCAGACCGCTGAGCTACGGGTGAGGGGGCGACGTCGCGGGGATGGAGCGCCGGCTTTACGGGTGAGGGCGCGCCCGGGCCCTCAGGCGCGCCGTCTGCTCTGGGTGAGCGCGGCGCCGGCCAGGACGACGAGCGCGCCGACGGGCGTGTTCCAGCTCAGCTGCTCCCCGAGCACCGCCACTCCGGCCGCCGTGGCGATGACCGGAATGAAGTAGGTGACCATCTGCGCGGTCGTCGGCCCGACCTCGTTGACCAGGCCGTACTGGAGGAGCACCGCCAGGCCCGTGCCCAGCGCCCCGAGCGCGACCACGGCCAGGGTGGGCACGACCGGGAAGCTGCCGGGGGCGGTGGTGAACAACGGGGTGACGAGCGCGAGTTGCACGGTGCCCAGGAAGAGCTGGCTGCCGGTGAGCGCGAGGGTCGACGCGCCGCTGCCGGCCAGCGTCCGGCGCACGTAGATCCAGCCGACCGGGTAGCTCAGTGAGGCCAGGAGCGCCATCGCCGTACCGCTGAAGTCCAGCCCGGAGAAGCCCTGCCAGGCGCCGAGCACCGTCAGGACGCCGAGGAAGCCGAGGCCGAGACCGGCGACACGGCGGCGGGTCGGCCGGTCCTCCGAGAGGGCGACGAGCGACAGCGCCATGCCCCAGAGCGGGGAGGTCGCGTTGCAGATGCCCGCCAGCGTGGACGGGATGGACAGCTCGGCATAGGCGAACAGGGAGAAGGGCAGAGCGTTGAGGAAGAACGCCGCCACCGCCAGATGGCCCCAGGTCCGCGCCGAACGCGGCAGCCGCTCCCGCTTCACGACCATGACCACCGCCAGGACCGCCGTGCCCGACAGGAGCCGCCCCAGGGTCACCTGGAACGGGGCGTACGCGTCGGTCCCCACCTTGATCAGCAGGAAGCTGAAGCCCCAGATCAGCGAGAGCGCCGCGAACCGCAGCCGCCAGTCCAGGGCCGGCCGCCGGGCGGGGCCGGAGGCGGCGGCCGGAGCGTTGGCGGAAGGGGGCGGTGCGACGGGGGAGGCGGAAGGCTCGGTGGCGGGTATCGGTGCGGTCGGGGCGCTCATGATGACAACGATCGCCGTCCTCACGTCGTAGCACAAGTGAGAATTTGTGTGCGCATTCGCGTAGCATCGCTTACATGTTGAACCTGGAGCGCCTGCGCACCCTGGACGCCCTGGCCAGGCTCGGTTCGGTCAGCGGCGCTGCCGAAGGGCTGCACGTGACGACGTCGGCGGTCTCGCAGCAGATGGCGAAGCTGGAGCGGGAGGTCGGCCAGCAGCTCCTGGCCAGGAACGGACGCGGGGTGCGGCTCACCGACGCGGGCCGGCTGCTCGCCGACCACGCGGCCCGCATCCTCTCGCAGGTCGAGCTGGCCCAGTCCGACATCGAGGCCCAGCGCGGTGAGGTCGTGGGGGAGATCAGGCTCGGCGCCTTCCCGACGGCCGCGCGCGGGCTCTTCCCCGCCACACTCCTCGCCCTGCGCGCCGGCCACCCCGAACTGCGGGTGCGGACACTGGAACTGGAGCCGGAGGCAGGCGTCCGGGCGGTGCTCCGGGGCGACATCGACCTCGCGGTGGTCCTGGACTGGAGCAACAAGCGGCTCCCGGTGCCCGGCGGCCTGACCCGGGCCGAACTGCTGGACGACGCACCGGACATCGCCATGCCGGCGAGCCACCCGCTCGCCGGGCGGTCCGAAGTGGACCTGGAGGACTTCGCGGACGACGACTGGGTGTCCTGGCCCGAGGGCGAATTCTGTTACGACTGGCTGATGTTCACGCTCCGCTCCAAGGGCATCGAACCGCGCATCGCCCACCTCGCGGGCGAGCACCACACCCAACTCGCCCTGATCGCGGCCGGGATGGGCGTGTGCGTGGCGCCACGGCTCGGGCGGGGACCGGTGCCCGACGGGGTGCGGCTGGTGCCGGTACGCCAGCGGATGCGCCGCCATGTCCACGCGGTGTGGCGGACGGACGCGGACCGGCGGCCCTCGGTCCGCGCGGCGGTCGCGGCGCTGCGCGGGGCGGGGCGGGGGCTGGACGACCCCTTGGGGCCGGAAAGCTGACCGGTCCCGCCTGCCGGTCCTGTGCGATCGGGGCCCCGCCCGGCCGTCAGACCCCCAACGACTTGCGCAGGAAGTCCCGTTCCAGCCGCAGCAGCCCGCTCGCCGTGCGGTCCCGGCCCACCAGATGGCCGGCCCCGGACAGCGGCAGCACCGTGTGCGGGCGGCCGGCGGCGAGCAGGGCCGAGGAGAGCCGCAGGGTGTGCGCCACGGTGACGTTGTCGTCGCCGAGCCCGTGCACCAGCATCAGCGGCCGGGTCAGCGAAGCGGCCTCGTCCAGCAGCGAGTTGCGGTCGTAGTTCTCCGGCAGCACGTCCGGGTGGCCCAGGAAGCGTTCCTCCCAGTGGGTGTCGTAGAGCCGCCGGTCCGCCGGGGCCGCGCCTGCCACCGCCGCGTGGAAGACCTCCGGGTGCCGGAGCACCGCCGCCGCCGCGAGATACCCGCTGAACGACCAGCCGCGCATCCCCACCCGGGTCAGGTCCAGCTCGGGGCGGTCGGCGGCCACCGCGTGCAGCGCGTCGATCTGGTCCTCCAGCACGGCCGTCAGCCGGTCGCCGTGCACCGACTTCTCCCACGCCTCGCCGCGCCCCGGTGTCCCCCGCCCGTCCGTGACGAGGACCGCGAACCCCTGCTCCGCGAACCACTGGGCCACCGCCGTCCACCACGTCCGCACCTTCAGCACGACCTGCATGCCGTGACCGGCGTACGGGCTCAGCAGCACCGGAAGCGGTCCGTCGCCGGGCTCGTGCCAGGACGGCAGGTACAGGCGGCTGCGCAGCTCGCGTGTGCCGAGGCTCAGGGCCAGCGGGCGCGCGGTGACGAGCGGTTCCTCGGACAGGACGGCGATCCGGCCCGCGTCCGCGCCGTCCCGCAGCACGGTCACCGTGTGGCCGTCCGGCGTCCGGCTGTCGAGGACCACCACCCGGCCCCCGACGGCGGCGGTGTGCACACCGGGTGCGCCGGAGACCCGGACCAGGCCGCCCCCGGCCGTGTCGTGCGACCAGACGTGGACCTCGGTGGGCTCGGCGCCGCCCGTGAAGTACACCCGTCCGTCCGCCGCCCCGAGCACCTCGCGCACCTCCAGGCCCGGGGGCGTCGGGGTGTCACCGATGCGCAGGCCCTGGGTGTCGCCGCCGGGGTGCGCGGGGACGACGAGCGAGCCGTCCGGCAGGCGCAGCGGGGTGCCCGGGCGCAGGGCCACCCATGCCGCGTCGTGGGCGCGGTGCACGGTCGTCGTGCCCCCGGTCGCCTCGTCCACGGCGAGGACGTGAACGGTGCGCTGGTCCCGGGTCTGGACGGAGACCAGGGGACCCCGGTCGTCCCAGGCCGCCGCCACGACGTACTCGAACGCCCGGTCCGTCCAGGCGCCTTCGGGATGCCCGTCGCCCGCCGCCTCGGGGAGCCGGACGGGGGTGCGTTCGCCGGAGAGCCGCACGAGGTGCAGCGAGACCTGCGCGTTGGGGGTCCCGGCAGCCGGGTACGCCAGCTCGCGGGGCGGCCGCTCGGGGTGCGCGGGGTCGGTGAGGTGGCGGCGCCGGACGCCGGAGGTGTCGGTGCGGGCGACCAGGAGGGCGTCGCCGCGCGGGGACCACCAGTAGCCGCGCGTACGGCCGATGGACTCCTGCGACACGTAGTCGGACAGGCCGTAGGTGATGTGCGCGCCGTCGGGTCCGGCGAGCGCGCGGTCGTCGGTGCCGTCCGCCCGTACCGTACGCAGCGCGCCGCCGGAGACGTACGCGATCAGCGAGCCGTCGGGGGAGGGGCGGGGATCCACGGCGGGGCCGGCCGTCGGCAGGCGGCGGGGTGCGGAGCCCTCCGTGGACACGAGCCAGAGGGTGCCCGCGAGGGCGAAGACCGCCAGGCGCACCGAGGCGTCGGTGGCGTACGAGACGACGCCGGACGAGGTCTCGTGGGCGCGTTCGCGCCGGGCCCGCTCCTCCGGCGGGACCTCGCCGGGGTCCTCCTCCGCGAAGCCCGGTCCGAGCGGGTCGGCGAGCAGCCGCTCCGCGCCGTCCGCGTACAGCCAGAGGCGGCTCACCGGGTCGGTGCCCGAGGTGCCCCGTACGAACAGGACCCGCCCGCCGTCCGGGGAGACGGTGAACTGCCGGGGCACGCCCAGCGAGAAGCGCCGGGTGCGGCCGAACTGATCGGGGAACGGGTCGGCGGGCACGGGGGAGGGGGCTGTCATCCCGACACCATGACAGGTGGTGCGGCGCGGGAGCCGTCCGGGGCCCGCCGGACCCCGGACGGCCGCCGTCAGTGCGCGGTGGGAGCGGTCGGCCGGGCCGCCGCCGTCTCCTCCGCCAGGCGCTCCATGCCGCTCTGGGTGCGCAGCGGCTTCTCCTTGATGAAGAGCACCGCGATGAGCGCCAGGAACGCGAACGGGGCGCCGATCAGGAAGACGTCGGCAGTGGCGACGCCGTACGCGTTCTCCACGATGACGCGCGCCGGCTCGGGCAGCTTGCCGAGTTCGGGGACACCGCCGCCGGTGCCGCCGCCGGCCGCCCCGCCGAAGCCCTTCTCCAGCTCCTCGGCCACCCGGTGGCCGAGTACCGCGCCGAGCGCGCTCGTCCCGATGGCGCCGCCGAGGCTGCGGAAGAACGACAGGACCGAGGTGGCCGCGCCGAGTTCGGAGGCGGGCACGTCGTTCTGGGCGGCCAGCACGAGGTTCTGCATCAGCATGCCGACACCGACGCCGAGGACCACCATGTAGACGCTGAGCAGGGCGAACGAGGAGTCGGCGCCGATCGTGGAGAGCAGCCCCATGCCCGCGGTCATGATGACGCCGCCCGCGATGAGGAAGCCCTTCCACTTGCCCCGGGCGGAGATGATCTGGCCCGCCACGGTGGTCGAGACCATCAGGCCGAGGATCATCGGCAGGCTCATCAGGCCCGCGATCGTCGGGGACTTGCCCAGCGAGATCTGGAAATACTGCGAGAGGAACACCGTGCCGCCGAACATGGCGACACCGACCAGCAGGCTCGCCACCGTCGTCAGCGCCACCGTCCGGTTGCGGAAGATGTCCAGCGGGATGATCGGCTCCGCCACCCGGGACTCGACCCACACCGCGGCGGCCAGCAGGACCACACCGGCGGAGACGAGCGCGGCGGTCTGCCAGGACGCCCAGTCGAAGCGGTTGCCCGCGAGGGTCACCCACAGCAGGAGCGAGCTGACCCCGCTCATGATGAGCACGGCGCCGACGTAGTCGATCTTCACCTCGCGGCGGATCGTGGGCAGCTTCAGCGTCAGCTGGAGCAGCACGATCGCCAGCAGCGCGAACGGCACACCGATGAAGAAGCACCAGCGCCAGCCCAGCCAGGAGGTGTCCACCAGGACTCCGCCGATCAGCGGGCCCGCGACCGTGCCGACGGCGAAGACGGCACCGAAGATGCCGGAGTAGCGGCCGAGTTCGCGCGGCGGGATGATCGCCGCCATCACGACCTGGGCGAGCGCGGTGAGCCCGCCCGCGCCGATGCCCTGCACGACCCGGCTGACGATGAGCAGCCCGACGCTGTGCGAGAAGCCGGCGACGAGCGAGCCGACGACGAACATCGACAGCGAGAGCTGGATGAGCAGCTTCTTGTCGTACAGATCGGAGAGCTTGCCCCAGATCGGCACGGTCGCCGTCATGGCGAGGAGTTCGGCCGTGACCACCCAGGTGTACGAGGACTGGGTGCCGTGCAGGTCGGCGATGATCCGGGGCAGGGCGTTGGAGACGACCGTGGAGGCCAGGATGGCGACGAACATGCCGGCCATCAGGCCCGACATGGCCTGGAGTATCTGGCGGCGCGTCATGCCTGACGCGGCCCCCTCGGTCGGACCGGCGGCGCCGGTTTCGGGTGTGACGGCAGCGGTCATCGGCTGACGTTCCTCATTCTCTGGTGACTGGCCCCGCGCCCAGTGGTGCGGGCGCGGAGGGTGGTGCGGTGGGGGCTCAGCCCTTCAGGCCGGCGGCCAGCGAGGCGAACGCCTCGCGGTACAGGCTCTGGAAGGTACGGGTACGGCCCGTGGCGACCCAGACCTCGACCGCGGCCCGCACGGCGGCGACGGCCACGTGTGCGAGGAGCCGGGGATACAGGTCGGTCTCGGGGTCCTGACCGAGCCGTTCGGCGACGACGGCGACCATGGCGGTCTCGTCGGCGCCCCGGGCGGCCAGGAAGTTGGGGAGCAGCGCCGGGCTCTTCTTCAGCACCTCCAGCTGGAGCTCCCAGCGCTCGTGGTCCTCCTCGATGGAGGCGAGCTCCTGCGCGATGGCCTCGCTGAGGGCGTCGAGCGCGCCCAGGTGCTCGGGGGCGTTGAGTACGGCCCGGCGGGTCCGCTCGGCGTTCTCCTGGACGGGGCGCGTGATCGCGTCCTCCAGGCACGGGAAGTAGTTGAAGAACGTGCGCACGGAGACCCCGACGGCGTCCGTGACCGCTTCCACGGTCACGTGCTCGAAGCCCCGGTCCGCGGCCATGCGCAGAGCGGTGCCCGCCAGGGCGTCACGCGTGGCCCGCTTCTTGCGTTCACGCAGCCCCAGGGGCGGGTCGTCGCTCATGAAGGTGCATGCTATGCAATTTTGCAGGCCGGGCAAAATTATTAATGAGGGGCGGTGGCCGTGGACCGGCCACCGCCCCTCCGGGTCAGCCCGCGACCGAGGAGAGGCTGCCCGGACGGTAGTCGCCGCCCGCCTGGTTGAGGATCACGCCGAGCCGGTTGGTCGACCCGGCCACCGAGGCCTTCGTGGCCCACCGCAATCTGCTGTTCACGGTCGCCTACGAGATGCTGGGCTCCGCCGCCGACGCCGAGGACGTCCTCCAGGAGAGCTGGCTGAGCTGGGCGGGAATCGACCAGGCCACGGTCCGGGACGCGCGCGCCTTCCTCGTCCGCGTCACCACCCGTCAGGCGCTGACCCGGCTGCGTACGCTGCGCCGCCGCAAGGAGTCGTACGTCGGCCCGTGGCTGCCGGAGCCGCTGCTGACCGCACCCGATGTCGCCGAGGACGTCGAGCTGGCCGACAGCGTGTCCATGGCGATGCTGCTCGTCCTCGAAACGCTCGGGCCGACCGAACGGGCCGTTTTCGTGCTGCGCGAGGTCTTCGGCCTCGATCACACCGAGATCGCCGAGGCCGTCGGCAAGAGCCCGGCAGCCGTCCGGCAGATCGCCCACCGGGCCCGCGCCCATGTCGCGGCGCGCCGTCCCCGCGTGTCCGTCACGCCCGAGCAGGCCCGCACGGTACTGGCCGCCTTCCGGCAGGCCGTGGAGACGGGCGATCTGGACGACCTGCTCGGCCTGATCGCCCCGGACGTCGTCCTGCTCACGGACGGCGGCGGGGTCGTACGGGCCGCGCTGGAGCCGGTCGTGGGGGCCGCGACGGTGGCCGGGGTGCTCGCGAGGATCACCGGGGCGAGCCTGAGCCCGGCCCTGGTCAACGGGCACCCGGCCCTGATCGTGCGGACGGACGAGGGCATCGGCACGGTCCTGGCGATCCGCCTGGAGGGCGGCCTCATCACCGGCCTCTACGCCGTCCGCAACCCGGAGAAGCTGGCGCGGGTGGACCGGGAGACCGCGCTCACCCGCTGACGTGTCGGCACCGCGGCCTCGGCTCAGCCCTTGGTCCCGACGAAGTCGCCGGGCTTGTAGCGGCGGTCGAAGAACGCCTGCTCGGGGCCGTACCAGCGGATCAGGGAGAACCAGCCGCGGCCGGGGACGGTCCTGATCCAGTTCCGGGCCTCCTCCGGCCGGTCGGGGCCGATGTGGAGGGTGAGCGAGCCGTCCTCTTTGAAGCCGAGGTCGTTCATGCCGTTCAGCGACGAGAAGGTCTGGCCCTCGGCGTCGACCTCGGCGGCCGTCTCGGCGTCGTACAGCGTGAGCGACCAGAAGAGCCGGGCGGGCGGGTCGGCCGGCAGGTCGATGCGGTACGTGCGCTCACCGGCGAGCAGCTGGCCCGTGTGATCGCGGTACGACGCCGCGTACTTGGCGCCGAAGCCGACGACCGAGCTCATCATGCCGGTACTGATCGAGTAGTGATTGACGAACATGTGCGCCTTGGCGTTCACATCGGTGTGACCGGTCGCCCGGGTGCGGAACTCCTCGTCGAGCAGCGTGTGCCAGAAGTCGTCCTGGGCGGTCTTGGCGTGGGCGACCCACTGCCGGTCCTCCCACCACAGGGCGCCGTCCTCCCGGTCGAAGCCGGTGGCGATCGTCTTGGCCGTCTTCCACGCGGTCCGCGCCGCCAGGTCGAGCAGGTCCCGCTGCCGGGGCGCCGGGTCGAACGTCTCGCCCTTGCGGATGCCCAGGGCAGCCAGCACGCCGTGCATATACGGGTCGACCCTGTCCGTACGGTCGGCCTGCACGAACGCGTTCAGCGTCTCGAAGAACGCGAAGTCGCGCGGGTACAGGGCGTCCGCCGGGGTGTCCGACGCGTGGGTGAAGCGCATGGGCGTCGCGTCCCCGCGCAGCGGGTGCAGCCGGATGCCCTCGATCGACTCGACGCCGGGCGACAGATCGTCCACCGAGGTGAAGAAGCCGCGCAGCAGGAAGTAGATGTTGTCGGTGCGGCTGCGGTAGACGAAGAAGTCGTCCCACGCGCCGGGCTCCTCGGGCTCAAGGTCTTCGGGGACGATCAGATAGCGGCCGCCCTTGCCCCGGTCGGGGCCCGGCAGCCCGATGTCGCCGAGGAACTGCCGGTCGTCGATGCGCGGGCCGGTCAGCGGGCGGTGCCAGAAGTCGTCCACCAGGCCCTGGATGCCGGGCGGGGCCTCGACCACCAGGGGCCCGGTCTCCGCGAGGTTCGCGAAGCACATCCCGTAGATGACATCGCAGTTCGGGGTGGTGATGAGCGTCCGGGGCCCCAGCCGCTTCTCGAACACCGACATCACGTGGGTACGCCTGCACGGCCCGCTGGAAGAAGAGTTCCTCCGTCAGCGTCCGCGCGGTCTCCTCGGTGGGGTTGCCGCCGCTGAACGGCAGAGCGGCCAGTTGCTCGTAGCGGTCGGGGGAGGACGTCATGGGTGAGCTCCTTCGGTGCTACACGGGGATATGGCGGGACAATCGACAGTAATCGGGCCCAGTGGGGGTTTCCGTCACCCGCGCTGTACGGCGGGAGCCGGTGTCGGCTCCCCGCGCCGGGTCAGCGCCCACCCGAAGAGGGCCGCGCCCGGAATCATCAGCAGGCCGTACACCGCCGCCGGCATGGCCAGGGTGCTGCTGTCCAGGACGCTCACGGCGATGGTGATGGCCAGCGTCGCGTTGTGCGCACCGATCTCGAAGGACGCGGCGACGGCCTGCGGGCGCCCCACCCGGACCGCGCGGGGCACGACGAAGCCGAGGGTGAGGCTCAGCGCGCAGAAGGCCACCACGGCCGGACCGACGTCGACGATGTAGTGGGGGAGATGCGCGCGCTCCGACCACGCGGAGCCGAGGACCGCGAGGACGAGGACGGCCGACGAGCAGATCCGTACCGGCCGGTCCAGCACCGCGGCCAGGGACGGGCGGAAGTGACGCAGCGCCATGCCCAGTGCCACGGGTACCAGCACGATCGCGAACACCTCCATCATCTTGCCGAACTGGAGCGAGACCTGTCCGGTGCCGAGGTCGGGGTGGAAGTAGTGCAGGCCCAGGTTGGTCACCACCGGGATCGAGACGACCGCGATCACCGAATTCACGGCGGTCAGGGTGATGTTGAGGGCGACGTCCCCGCCGAAGAGGTGACTGAACAGACTGGAGACGGTGCCGCCCGGCGACGCCGACAACAGCATCATCCCGGCGGCGAGGACCGGTGGTACGCGCAGCGCGACGACGAGCGCGAAGCACAGCGCCGGCAGCACCACCAGTTGCAGTGCCATGGTGACAGCGGCCGCCCGGCGGTGCGCCTTCACGTTGACGAAGTCCTGGACGGTCAGCGACAGTCCGAGCCCGACCATGACGAGCGCCACGGCCGCGGGCAGAAATGCCGAGATGATCGGTGAGTTCACGGATGCGGCTCCAGCCGGGAGACGAAACCGGGGTGCGGGACACCCGGCGCCGGGCCTCGTTGCCCGCCTCGGCGCAAGGTAGGCCGGGCGCGCCCTGACACGGACTGGTGCGGGAAGACGAAAGAGCGCCGGAATGTCGTGCGCGGGCGCCAAGACGGCCCGGCCGCCCGGTCCCTAGCGTGGCCGCCACCCGTCACCCGTACAACCCACCTCCAGGAGGTCCCCATGACAGATCTGACCGGACGCCGCGCACTGGTCACCGGCGGTGCGCAGGGGATCGGGCGCGCCATCGCCACCCGGCTGATCGCGGCCGGCGCCCGCGTGGCGCTCGCCGACATGAACGAGGAGGGGGCGAAGACCACCGCCAAGGAACTGGGCGGCGACACCATCGGCATCCGCTGCGACGTACGGTCCGCTGCCGACGCGCAGGCCGCCGTCGCCGCGGCCGTCGAGGCGCTCGGCGGGCTCGACCTGCTCGTGAACAACGCGGGCATCGAGATCGCCAAGCCCGTCACGGAGCTGACGGACGAGGAGTTCATGCGCGTCCTCGACGTCAACGCCGGCGGCACCTTCCGGGTCACCCAGGCCGCGATCCCGGCGCTGGCCGCCTCCGGCAGGGCCGCGATCGTCAACCTCGGCTCCGTCGCGGGCGTCTCCGGCGGCCCGATGCTCAGCGCGTACTGCGCCTCCAAGGGCGCCATCCTCCGGTTCACCGAGTCCGCCGCGATGGAGCTCCGCCAGGCGGGGATCACCGTGAACGCGGTGTGCCCCGGCATCGTCTCCACCGAGATGGCGGACCGCCTGGTCGCCCCCATCGACGCCGTCTCGCCGGTCCCGTTCCACGACCTGATCAACGCCCGCCAGGGCCGGCCCGGCACGCCCGACGAGGTCGCCGGACTGGTCGCGTTCCTGGCGTCGGACGACGCCCGCTTCATCACCGGCGCCCATTACCTGATCGACGGGGGACTGACCGCGAGCCTGTTCTGAGGGGCCACGCCCGGCCCGCGCACGCCTGTCACCTGCGGTGATGTCCCGAGTGCAGCCCGTTCGGTCATTGTGACCGGGCGGGCCGCTCTGTCAGGATGGGCGCCCTCGCGCAGCGCCGTGCGGGGAAGCAAGCACGTACGGAGGTACGCCGTGACCCGGCCCCCCACCGCCGCCGACGGGACGGCCCGGCTCGCCGAGGCCCGCGTCGTGGCGCTGGCCGAGTACCTGCGGGCCCACCTGCCCGAGCTGACCGCGCGGCTCCAGGCCGAACTGGCCGCCAAGGTCACCGACCTGCAGAGCGACCCGCGCCTCCTGGAACTCCTCTACGGCAGCACCGAGAGCAACCTGGAGACCCTCACCGAGGTGATGCGGTACGGCATCCCCGAGGAGGACCTGACCGCCCCCTCCGCCGCCGAGGAGTACGCCCGCAGGCTCGCCAGGCACGGCACCTCCTCCACCGCTCTGATCCGCGCCTACCGGCTCGCCCAGGAGTACGTGCTCGACTGGGCGTTCGACTGGATCGCCGCCGAGGAACCGGACCCGGCCGTCGCCCACGCCGCCGGCCGGACGTTCACCCGGATCACCTTCCGCTACATCGACCGCGTCTCCGAACGGGTCGTCCATGTCTACGAGGCCGAGCGCGAGCGCTATCTCGCCAACCGGGGCACCGTGCGGGCGGCCATGATCACCTCCCTGCTCGCCGGTGAGCCCGTCAAACCCGCCGCCGCCGAGGCGGCCCTCGGTTACGCGCTCGGCCGACGCCACCTCGGTGTCGTGATCTGGGGCGGGGACCGGCGGACCTCCACCCGGGAGCTGCACCACTGCGAAGCCCTGCTCGCCGAGGTCGCGACGGCCGCCGGGAGCAGGGGACAGCCGCTGCTCGGCCGCAACGACGGCGCCGGCAGCTGGGGCTGGATACCGCTCGGGCACGGCGGCGAACTCCCCGACCTGGCCGAGATCCAACGCCGGGTCACCGCGGCGGCACGGGCCTGCGCGTCGCGCTCGGCACGCCGTCGGCGGGCACCGAAGGCTTCCGGCTGTCCCACCTCGAAGCGCTCCGCGCCCGCAGCGTGGCCATGGCCGCGGGCGACCGGGCCCGCACGGTGACCTCGTTCACCGACCCCGGTGTACGCGCCGCCGCCCTGCTCTCCGCCGATCTGGGCGCGGCCCGCCGCCTCGTCCGCGACGCCCTCGGTGCGCTCGGCGCCGACACCGAGGCGGCCGCCCGGCTGCGGGGCACGCTGCTGGCGTTCGTCACGGAGAAGGGCAGCTACGTGGCCACGGCCGAGCGGACCCACCTGCACAAGAACACCGTGAAGTACCGCGTGGACCGGGCCCTGGAGGAGCGGGGCCGCCCACTCGGCGAGGACCGGCTCGACCTCGAACTGGCCCTCATCGCCTGCGAGTGGCTGGGCGACGCCGTCCTGGCTCCCGAAACCGCCTGAGCCGTACGCCGGTTCACGAGCGCCCTGCTTGGACCCCGGCGCACGAAGAGGCCGCCAACCTTTGTGTTCCCGGTACAGGGACCTCGCCCTTCCCCGCCTCTAGCTTTCGGTGCACACCACTGAACGCCACGCAGAAGGGCCCTCCCATGCACCAGGACCTGGCCGGCCGGACCGCCGTCGTCACCGGAGCCGCGAACGGCATCGGCTTCGCCGTCGCCCGCCGCTTCGCCGAGGAGGGCGCGAACGTCGTCGTCTCCGACATCGACGAGACCGCGGCCAAGGAGGCGTCCGCCCAGATCCCCGGATCGGTGGCCGTCGCCTGCGACGTACGCGACGAGGAGCAGGTCAAGGCCCTGGTGGACGCGGCGGTCGAGCACTTCGGCGCCCTCCACATCATGGTCCCCAACGCCGGGGTCGTGCGCCCCGCGCCGATCATCGGTATGGACCTGGCCGCCTGGCGCGAGGTCACCTCGGTCAACCTCGACGGCGTCTTCCTCTCGATCCGCTACGCGGCCCCCGCGATCATCGCCGCCGGCGGCGGCAGCATCGTCACCCTCGGCTCGGTCACCGCGACCGCCGGCACCCCCCTCATCGCCCACTACGCCGCGTCCAAGGCGGCCGTCGTCAACCTCACCAAGACTGCCGCCACCGAGCTGCGCGCCCACAACGTGCGCGTCAACGCGGTGCTGCCCGGATTCGTCGGCACCGCCCTGGTGAACGCGTCCGTCGACACCTTCGAGCAGCAACTCGGCCTCCCGTCCGGTGGGTTCGCCGCGCTCATCGACCAGAAGCAGGGCCGGCTGGGCACGGTCGAGGAGGTGGCCGAGGCCGTGCTCTTCCTGGCCGGCGACCGCTCGTCCTTCTGCAACGGCTCGGGCCTCCTCCTGGACGGCGGCCTGGACGCGTCGCTCTTCTGAGACCGCCGCCCGTCCACCGGCCCTCGAAGGGCCCCTGACCCAGCCCCGAAAGGCATCCCGCACCATGCCCCTGACCCACCTGCCCTGGCACCGGCCGGCCGCCTTCGACGGGCGGCCGTGCGTGGGCGACGAACACCAGGAACTCAGCTACGCGGAGTTCGCCGACCGCGTCGAAGCCGTGGCGGAGCAGTTCGCCGAGCACGGCGTCGAGCACGGCACGGTGGTCGCGATCATGCTGCCGAACCGCGTCGAACTCCTCGTCTGCCTGGCCGCCGCCTGGCGGCTCGGGGCCGTCGCCACACCGGTCAACCCCGTGTTCACCGCCGCCGAGGCGGACTACCAGATCACCGACTCGGGCGCCGCGCTCGTCGTTCACACCGGTCCGGGCGCGCCCGACGGCGGCAGGCCCGCGCTGGCCGTCGACGAACTGCGCCGCGCCCCCGGGTACCGCACGCTCCCGGAGCCCGCCACCGCCCCGGACGACGTCGCCCTGCTCATCTACACCAGCGGCTCGACCGGCCGCCCCAAGGGCGTCATCCTCGACCACGCCAACATCGACGCGATGGTCACGTCCATCTCCGCCGCCCTGGAGATCTCCGAGACCGACCACTGCCTGCTGGTGCTCCCGCTGTTCCACGTCAACGCCATCTGCGTCAGCTTCCTCAGCACCCTGCGCGCCGGCGGGCGGCTCTCCGTCCTCAGCCGCTTCCACCCGGCGGACTTCCTCGCCGCCGTGGCACGGCTGCGCCCCACCTTCTTCTCCGCCGTCCCCACCATCTACGCCCATCTCGTCGGACTGCCGGAGGAGTTGAAGACCGACACCTCCTCGGTGCGGGTCGCGGTCTGCGGCGCCGCGCCCGCCTCCGAGGAACTGCTGACCGCCGTCGAGACCCGCTTCGGCTTCCCGGTGATCGAGGGCTACGGCCTGACCGAGGGCAGCTGCGCCTCCACGACCACCCCGCTGCACGGTCCCCGTCGCGCGGGCACGGTCGGCGTCGCCATGCCCGGCCAGCAGGTGGCCGTCATGGCACCGGACGGCCGGCTGCTCCCCGCCGGTGAGCGCGGCGAGATCGTCATCCGGGGCGCGAACGTCATGCGCGGCTACCTGGGCCGCCCCGACGCCACCGCCGAGACCCTGCGCGACGGCTGGCTGCACACCGGTGACGTGGGTGTCCTCGACCAGGACGGCTACCTCCGGATCGTGGACCGGATCAAGGACATGATCATCCGGGGCGGCGAGAACCTGTACCCCAAGGAGATCGAGTCCGTCCTCCACCAGCACCCCGCCGTCCGGGAGGCGGCCGTCGTCGGCGCCCCGCACGAGGTGTACGGAGAGGTCCCGGTCGCCTATGTCTCCGCGTACCCCGGCAGACCGCTGGACACCGGCGAACTCCGCGCCCTCTGCGCCGCCCACCTGACGAAGGTCAAGAACCCGGTGGCCCTGCACGTCCTGGACGCCCTCCCGAAGAACGCCGTCGGCAAGATCGACAAGCCGGCCCTGCGCGCCCTCCTGACCTCATCCGCCTCCACGCCCCCCAAGGGAGCCTGACCATGGGATTCCTCAAGCCCAACCCCCCACAGGAAGACCCCGGGGCCCTACTGGCCCGCCCCTTCCTGGAGCGCATCCGGATCCTCAGCACCCACTGGGCCGAGCACGGCTTCGGCGCACCGCGCGCGGTGTCCTGGATCTACGTGGTCAAGGTGGCCGTGCTCTACTGCCTGGGCGGACTCCTCGTCGTCCGCTACACCTCGGACCTCGGCACGTTCGCCGACTTCACCGCGTGGTGGGACGAGCCCGTCGTCTACCAGAAGCTCATCCTGTGGACGGTGCTCCTCGAAGCGCTGGGCCTGGCCGGCTCGTGGGGGCCGCTGGCCGGGCACTTCAAGCCGATGACCGGCCCGGTCGGCTACTGGCTGCGGCCGGGCACCATCCGGCTGCCCCCGTGGCCGGGCAAGGTCCCCTTCACCGCCGGGGACGAGCGGACCGTCGGGGACGTGCTGCTGTACGCCGCCCTGCTGGCGAGCCTCGTCGTCGGACTGGTCCTGCCGGGTGAGGCCGACAGTGCTCTCACCTCGGCGGTGCCGGGCAGCACGGGCGGCCTGGTGCCCCCGCTCGTCCATGTGGTCGTCGCCGTCCTGCTGGTGCTGTGCGGCCTGCGCGACCGCCTCATATTCCTGGGCTCGCGCGGCGAGCAGTACCTGCCAGCGATCGTCCTGTCGGCGTCGCTCGGCTTCACCGACATGGTCATCGCCTGGAAGCTGCTCATGGTCGTCGTGTGGATGGGTGCCGGCGTCTCCAAGTTCGGCAAGCACTTCACCAACGTCATTCCGCCGATGATCTTCAACGCGCCCTTCAACCCGTCCCGCGCACTGCGGCGCTCGCACTACCGCGACTTCCCCCGCGACCTGCGCCCCGCCCGCCTCGCCTGGGTCATGGGCCACATCTTCGGCACCGCCGTCGAGCTGGGCCTGCCGCTGATCCTCCTCTTCTCGCCGAACACCACGGTGACCGTGCTCGCGGCGGGCGCCATGGTGGTCTTCCACCTCTTCATCCTGTCCACGTTCCCGCTGGCGGTGCCGCTGGAGTGGAACGTGCTGTTCGCCTTCGGCGCGGTCTTCCTCTTCGTCGGTTATCCGGCCCAGGACGGCTACGGCGTCCTGGACTTCTCGCAGGGCTGGATGCTCCCGGTGATCGTCGTCGCCCTCGCGTTCTTCCCGGTGCTCGGCAACTTCCGCCCGGATCTCGTCTCGTTCCTGCCGTCGATGCGCCAGTACGCGGGCAACTGGGCCTCCGCCACCTGGGCTTTCGCCCCCGGCTGCGAGGAGCGCCTGAACGAGGTGAAGGCACCGGCCCGCATCCAGGTCGAGCAGATGCAGAACATGCTCATGCCCTACGAGAAGGACGCCGCCGCCGTCGCCATGCAGATGCCGTTGGCCTGGCGCTCCCTGCACAGCCAGGGCCGCGGCCTGTTCTCGGTGCTCATCCGCCATGTGCCGGACATCGACAACTACACCGTCCGAGAAGCCGAGTTCGTCTGCAACCAGCTCACCGGCTGGAACTTCGGCGACGGCCACCTGCACGACATCCGCCTCATCAACGCCCTGCAGAAGAGGCTGAACTTCGCCCCCGGCGAGCTGACCGTCGTCTGGGTGGAGTCCCAGGCCATCCACCAGGACTTCCAGCGCTACCAGGTCATCGACGCCGCCCTCGGCGTGATCGAGCGCGGCACCTGGAAGGTCCAGGACTGCGTCGAGCGCCAGCCCTGGCTGCCCGAGCCCGCGGGTCCCGTCCCGGTCGAGGTGGAGTGGGCGCGCCCCGCGCGGGACACCGGCACCCTGGTCACGGAGGGCTGAGCACCATGGCCACAGCGGCTGTAGTGGGCAGCGGCCCCAACGGTCTCGCCGCCGCGATCCGGCTCGCCCGGGCCGGACTGACCGTCACGGTGCTGGAAGGCGCCGAGCGGCCCGGCGGCGGCACCCACACCTCGGAGCTGACCCTGCCCGGACTGCTGCACGACGACTGCGCGGCGATCCACCCGACCGGTGTGGCCTCACCCTTCCTGTCCTCGCTCGGTCTTGAGCGCTACGGCCTGCGCTGGCTCTGGCCCGAGATCGACCTGGCCCACCCGCTGGACGACGGGCGGGCCGGGGTGATCTCCCGCGACATGGCCCGTACGGTGGACTCGCTCGGCCGCGACGGAGCGGCGTGGCGGCGGCTCTTCGCCCCGCTCACCGCCCGCTTCCCGCGGATCGCCGACGAGGTGTTCCGGCCGGTGCCCCACCTGCCCCGGCACCCCCTGGCCCTGGCCCGGTTCGGGCTGGGCGTGCTGCCCCCGGCGACCTGGACGGCCCGCTACTGGCGGGACGAACCGGCCCGCGCCCTGTTCCTGGGCGTCGCGGCACACGCCTTCGGCCGGCTCGACACCCCGCTGAGCGGGTCCGTCGGCATGCTGCTCGCCACGGCGGGCCACGCCGTCGGCTGGCCCGTCGCGGAGGGCGGCACCTACGCCATCACCACCGCGATGCTCCGGCTGCTGGACACCCTCGGCGGCACGGTCCGCACCGGCGTCACGGTCACGAGCCTCGACCACCTGACCGAACTGCTGGGCGCCGCCCCGGACATCGTCCTGCTCGACACCGCCCCGGGGGCCGCCGCCCGCATCGTCGGCGACCGGCTGCCCGCCCGGGTCCGCCGCGCCCTCACCCGGTACCGCCACGGGCCCGCCGTCCACAAGGTCGACTACGCGATCGAGGGGGACGTGCCCTGGACCAACGACGACTGCCGCCGGGCCGGGACCCTCCACCTCGGTGGCGGCGCGGCGGAGATCGCGGCCGCCGAAGCCGCCACCGCACGGGGCACGCTGCCGCGCCGCCCGTTCACCCTGGTCGGCCAGCAGTACCTCGCGGACCCGTCACGCTCCAAGGACGGGCTCAACCCGCTGTACGCGTACGCGCACATCCCGCACGGCCACACCGGCGACGCCACCGAGGCGGTGACCGCCCAGATCGAACGGTTCGCCCCCGGCTTCCGCGACCGCATCCGCGCCACCCACTCCCGGACCGCCCTCCAACTGGCCGCCCACGACCCGAACTACGTGGGCGGGGACATCGCGGGCGGCGCCAACGACGCCCGCCAGCTCCTGCTGCGCCCCCGGGCCGCCGCCGACCCGTACAGCCTGGGCGTCCCCGGCGTGTACCTCTGCTCGGCGTCGACCCCGCCGGGCGCCGGGGTCCACGGCATGTGCGGCGCGAGGGCGGCGGAGAGCGCGCTCGCCCACCTCGACGCCCCCGCCCGCAGGGCCTGACGCCCGGCACACCTCTTCAAGGACAGGAGCCCCTCCATGCCCGCCACCCCCGCCGGATTCCCGGACCCGGAGACGACCCGACGCGCCTACGCCGAGGGCGACTTCGCCGCCGCGCTCGTCGCGTACAAGTTCTTCTACCCGGACGTGTCGATGGAAGCGCTGATGCACGGCACCCGTGCGGCCGGAGCCCGGGACAACGAGGCGTTCATCGTCCTCGACACGACGCCCCGCCACGCCATCTACACCCCCAACTCCGATACGCCGTACGGCGGCACGGTGCTCGACCTCGCCAAGTGGGGCCCTGCGGTCATCGAGATCCCGGCGGGCCCGTACGTCGCCCTCGTGGACGACCACCACCACCGCTGGGTCGCCGACCTGGGGCTGCCCGGCCCGGACGCGGGCGGCGGCGGGCGCCATCTGATCTGCCCGCCGGGCCGGGAGGGCGAGGTGCCCGAGGGCCACCACGTCGCCCACGCCCCGACCTGGAAGGTCTACGTGGTGCTGCGCCGCCTCCCGGTCGACGGCCCCGATGCGGCTCTCGCCGCACTGCGCGAGGTGAAGGTGTACCCGCTGGACCACCCCGAGCGGGCCGACGCCTACCGGTTCGTGGACGTCTGTGACCAGGACATCGACCTCACGCCCCGCGCGTGGGAGGACAACCTCGCGTACTGGGAGGTGCTGCACCGGATCGTGGACGCGGAGCCCGCCCGCGAGGAGTACCGCCCGATGTACGGCCTGCTCGCCCAGCTCGGCATCGCCAAGGGACGGCCCTTCGCCCCGGACACCGAGCGGCGCGAGCTCCTGGCCCGGGCCGCCCGCACCGGCCGGGACCAGCTCCTCGCCACCACGTTCGACGGGCGCCGCCCGGAACGCTCGGTGTGGGAGGACCGCCGGTGGGAGTGGGTCGGGCTCCAGCCCGCCAACGGCGACTTCGAGGACGAGCACTACCTCGACACCGAGGCCCGCGACCGCTGGTTCGCCCAGGCCGTCGTCGCCTCCCCGGCGATGTTCCGCCGCAAGGCCGGCTCCGGTTCGCTCTACTGGCTCGCCGCGCGTGACGCCGACGGGGCGTGGCTGGACGGCTCGCGTACGTACCGCCTCCGCGTCCCCGGCCCGGTGCCGGCCGGTCTCTTCTGGTCCCTGACCGTCTACGACAGCGAGACCCGCTCCCAGGTGGTGACCGGCGAGGGCCGGGCGGCGCTGCGCTCCCTGTACGAGAAGCCCGCGCCGGACCTGGACGGCACCGTCGACCTGTACATCGGCCCGACCCCGCCCGCCGGACAGAAGGAACGCTGGCTCGGGACCGTCCCCGGCCGGGGCTGGTTCGCCTACTTCCGGATCTACGGGCCCGCGGAACCGGCCTTCGACGGCAGCTGGCGGCCGGGCGACTTCGAAGCGCTGGGGTCCGCCTGACCGGTCCGCGTCAGCCGGCCGTCCTGGTGACGGCCGGCGGGCGCCAGGTCCCGTCGACGACCGGCTGCTCGGGCCAGTACGCGCGCAGGTACAGCGAGAAGCGCCCGTCCGGGGCCGGCAGCCAGTTCGCCCGGGGCCCGTCGGAGGGCGGCCGCGCCCCCGCGTACAGGGTCAGCGAGCCGTCGTCCCCGAGGACCAGGGTCTTGTTCTTCGTCCCCAGCGAATACCGGTTCAGCTCGTTGGGGTGGAAGAAGTGGTGCTCGTTGTAGAGCGTCACCGACCAGAACCCCTGCACCGGGGGCAGCGAACCGGCGGGAAAGGTGAGCGCATAGCCGTGTCCGCCGGTGAGCAGTTCGCCGTTCGCGTCGCAGTCCTGGTAGAAGTACGCGGTCTCCCGGGGCGTGTTGACGAAGATGTTGGCCCGGGCCATCGCCGTGCGGCTCAGGTAGTCCCCGCCGAACGCCGCCCCGTTGCGCTGCGTGCTCCAGTGGTGGTCCAGCGGCACCCCGATGTTGCGGAACTCGAACAGCTCCCGCATCAGGGTGCCGTCCGCTTCGATCGCCGTGTCCCTCAGGACGTCGGCCGCTTCGGGACGGGCCGCCGCCTCGTCCACCAGCGAGCGCAGCACGCCGTACAGGGCCTCCTCGCCGGGGCGCGCCGGCACCTCGTCCAGGATCGCGGGCAGCAGGTCGAAGAACACGGCCGGATCGACCCACCGCGTCTCCTGCTCGCCCTCGGTCGCGTTGCCCGCCGGGTAGGACGGTGCCTTCGACCAGTCGGTCGTCCGCAGCCGGCCGGTGAACTCGGCGAGCGGATAGGCCATGATCTGGTTCACGAGTGGCTGGATCGCGGCCCCGTCCTCGTCGGTGTCGTTCATGAAGACCCGGGGGATGCACACGGCGATCCGGGTGTCGAACCGGAAGACGCCCGCGATGCCCTCCGGGACCTCGCCGTCCCACCCGGTGGGCGCCAGCAGATAGCAGCCGGGCTTCGTGCCGTACGGCGCGCCGAGCCGCGCGAACGAGTCGGTGCGCTGGTCGACCGCCTGGTACACCCAGAACCGGTCACCGAAGTCGGGCACCTGCACCACCGAGGGACCGCGCCGGGCGTCCAGGATGCCGAAGCCGTAGGCCACGTCCTGGTTCGGGCAGGCCACGATGCGTTCGTCGGGGGCGATGTAGTCGCGCAGCATGCCGAGCGTGCCCGGCGGTCCGGCCGGCACGATCCCGCCCAGCAGCCCGGGCGCGGGCAGCTTCTCCATGATGGTGAGCCGGTTGTGCATGTTCACCAGCGGCCACCCCCACAGATAGGCGACCCGGCCCAGCGTGCGCAGGCAGGACTCGGTCATCCGGGTCCCGGGGACCGGGGGAGCGAGGGTGGCCGGTGTGTCCGGCGCGGAGGACGTCATGGCTCCACCGTAGGAACGCCACTCCGGTGGCGCACAGCTCAGCTGGGCTGTCCGGGGAGTGTCGGGAGGATCTTCTCCACGATGCCCAGGATGACGTCGTCCTCGGGCAGGACCGCCCCGGATTCGCTCCACACCGTGAAGTCGAAGGTGCCGCCCGGGTCCTTCCGGTCGAGGGCGACGGTCAGCGTCCTGGCCAGCGGGCCCTCCGTGCCGGAGCCGCCGGAGGCGTCGCCGCCGATGCGGAACTGCGTGAGGTGGTCCGAGGTGAAGACCGCGGGCCGGCCGAGGACCTTGTCCGTCCGGTGGTCCAGGCTCTGGGGCGCCAGTACCTTCGCGTACAGGGCCATGGTCATGTGGTTGTACGTGGCCGAGAAGTCCACGGTGTACGTGTCGAACTGGACCCGGGCCTCCGATTCGGCGACCTTGTCGGCGGTCAGGGCCGCGGTGCCGCTGTTTCCGTACGCCACCAGCGCGGTCTCACCGGGCGTGCCGAGGAGGGCCGCCAGGTCGGAGCGGTTGAGCGCCTTGCACAGGTCGTCGCCGGTGACCGCGCCCGGCGTCCGGGCGTACGCCTTCGGCAGCTTCTCCCCGGCGGCGTCGTCCGAGCAGGTGGCGGGCTTCCGGGCGGTGGCGGCGTCGTCCCCCGTGACGCGGGGGGCCAGCCACACCGCGCCCACGAGGGCCCCGACCAGGGCCAGGGCGACGAAGACCTGCGCCGCGGCGCTGGGCTCCTTCTTCCGGGGCGCCGCCGGAGCGGGGGCCGGAGCAAGCGCCGGAGCGACGGCCGGACCGGCGCCGGTCTGCGGTCCGGGCTGTGGCGCCGGGGCGGCCGCCACCGCGCTCCGGCGGGCACGCCAGGCGTGGCGCACCGTACGGATGCGGAACGCGGTGATGGCGAGGACGGCCACGCCGAGCCCCGCCATGAGCCAGTAGGACTCGTATACGGCGCGGATCGTGATGCCCACCCCGAAGACGGACCCGAGCAGGATGAGCAGTGGTTCGCGTACCCAGAAGGGCAGAACGCGGAGTATGAGACCGAGCATCCGGTGATCTCAGCAGAGCGTGATCATCTGCGCAACGGACTTCCGGGAATGGCTGGTGCCAGCGACCCGGTGGCACCAGCCATTCCCGGCGGGTCAGGCGCCCGCCCTCCGCTTGTTCCACACGTCGAAGCCGACCGCCGCGAGCAGCACCAGGCCCTTGATGACCTGCTGCCAGTCGGTGCCGACCCCCACCAGGTTCATCCCGTTGTTGAGCACACCGAGGACCAGGCCGCCGATGATGGCCCCCAGCACGGTGCCCACACCGCCGCTCATCGACGCACCACCGATGAACGCGGCGGCGATGGCCTCCAGTTCGAAGTTCACCCCCGCCTTCGGCGAGGCCGCGTTGAAGCGCGCCGCGAAGACGAGACCGGCCAGCGCCGCGAGCATCCCCATGTTGAGGAAGACCGCGAAGGTCACCTTGCGGTCCTTGACCCCGGACAGCTTCGCGGCGGGCAGGTTGCCGCCGATCGCGTACACATGGCGGCCGATGACCGCGTTCCGCATGACGTAACCGAAGCTGACCAGCAGTACGGCCAGGATCAGCAGCACCACCGGCGCACCCTTGTAGCTCGCCAGCAGCAGGGTGGTGACGAGCACGGCCGCGACCAGTGCCGTCACCTTCAGCGCGAACAGGCTCGCCGGCAGGGTCTCCAACGTGAACTCGCGCTGCCGCCTGCGGTCCCGCAGCTCCTGGAACACCACGTACGCGGCCAGTCCGAGGCCCAGCAGCAGGGTGATGTTGTGGTAGTTGGTCTCCGGCCCCACCTCGGGCAGGAAGCCGTTGGCGACCCGCTGCATGCCCTCCGGGAACGGACCGAGTGTCTGGCCCTTGAGGAAGATCTCCGTCAGCCCCCGGAACAGCAGCATGCCCGCGAGCGTCACGATGAACGAGGGGATGCCGACGTACGCGATGAAGAAGCCCTGAAGTGCTCCCGCGACGGCGCCCAGCAGCAGGGTGAGGACCACGGCGACCGGCCAGGCGACATGGTGCTCGACCATGAGCACCGCCCCGACGCCCCCGACCAGCGCCATCAGGGAGCCCACCGACAGGTCGATGTGCCCGGAGATGATGACGATCATCATGCCGATGGCCAGGATCAGGATGTAGCTGTTCTGGAGCACCAGGTTGGAGACGTTGCGCGGCAGCAGGAGGTCGCCCCCCGTCCAGATCTGGAACAGGAGCACGATCAGACCGAGCGCGAAGAGCATGCCGTACTGCCGCATGTTCCGCCGTACGCCGTCCAGGAGCACCCGGACGACCGGGACTCCCGTCGGCGGTGAACCGCCCTCGCCGGATGGCGGGTCGGTCTTCGTGTGGGTGCTGACGTCGGTGCTCATGACTGCTGTCCTTCGGGTGGTACGGGGGTGGTGTCCTGGGTCATGTGCCGCATCAGCACTTCCTGGGTGGCGTCCTCGCGGGCGACCTCGCCGGTCAGCCGGCCGGCGGCCATGGTGTACACGCGGTCGCACATGCCGAGCAGTTCGGGCAGCTCGGAGGAGATGAAGAGGATCGCCTTGCCCTCGGCGGCGAGCCGGTCGATCACGGTGTAGATCTCGAACTTGGCGCCCACGTCCACACCGCGCGTGGGCTCGTCCAGGACGAGGACGTCCGGACCGGTGAGGATCCACTTGCTGAGGACGACCTTCTGCTGGTTGCCGCCGGAGAGCCGGCCGACCGGTTCGAGGACGTTCGGCGTCTTGATGTTCATGCTCCGCCGGTACCGCTCGGCCACCTTGCGTTCCTCGTGCCCGTCCACCACACCGCGCCGGGCGAGGGTGCCCAGCGAGGCGAGGGAGATGTTGCGGCCCACCGAGTCCCCGAGGTCGAGACCGTAGTGCTTGCGGTCCTCGGTGACGTACGCGATGCCGTGGGCGACCGCCTCGGGCACCGTACGCGTACGCACCTCGCGGCCGTCCCTCAGCACGGAGCCCCGCTCGTAATGCCCGTACGAGCGCCCGAAGACGCTCATCGCGAGCTCGGTCCGGCCGGCGCCCATGAGCCCGGCGATGCCCACGATCTCGCCGCGCCTGACCTGGAGCGAGACCCCGTCGACCACCTTGCGGCTGCGGTCGAGCGGATGGCGCACCGTCCAGTCCCTGATCTCCAGGGCGGGCCGGGCATCGGCCTCACCGGTGTACGGGGTGCGGTCGGGGAAGCGGCTGTCGAGGTCCCGGCCCACCATGCCGCGGATGATGCGTTCCTCGGTGGTGGCCGGGTCGTTGACGTCCAGGGTCTCGATGGACCGCCCGTCGCGCAGGATGGTGACGGAGTCGGCGATCCGGGCGATCTCGTTCAGCTTGTGCGAGATGATGATCGAGGTGATGCCCTGGTCCTTCAGCTCCCGCATCAGCCGGAGCAGCTTCGCGCTGTCCTCGTCGTTGAGCGCGGCGGTCGGCTCGTCCAGGATCAGCAGCCGGACGTCCTTCGCCAGCGCCTTCGCGATCTCCACCAACTGCTGCTTGCCCACACCGATGTCGGCGACCCGTGTCTCCGGATGGTCGTCCAGGCCGACCCGCTTGAGCAGCGCGGACGCCCGGCGCAGCGACGCGCGCCAGTCGATGATCCCGCGCCGGGCCGGTTCGTTGCCCAGGAAGACGTTCTCGGCGATCGACAGGTGCGGGACGAGCGCGAGTTCCTGGTGGATGATGACGATCCCGCGCTGCTCGCTGGCCCGGATGTCCTTGAAGCGGCACGGCTCGCCGTCGAAGAGGATCTCGCCCTCGTACGAGCCGTGCGGATGGACGCCGGAGAGCACCTTCATGAGCGTCGACTTGCCGGCGCCGTTCTCCCCGCACAGGGCGTGCACCTCGCCGCGCCGCACGGACAGGGTCACCTCGGAGAGGGCCCTGACACCGGGGAACGTCTTGACGATGGAGCGCATGTCGAGGACCGGGCCGGGCGCGGTGGGGGATTCGGGCGCGGCGGCGGTCACCCGAGCTCCTTGGCGTCGATGTAGCCGGAGTCGACCAGGACCTTCCGGTAGTTCGACTTGTCGACGCTGACCGGGTCGAGCAGGAAGGCGGGCACGACCTTCTTGCCGTTGTTGTAGGTCGATTCGTCGTTGACCTCGGGCTTCTTGCCGTTGAGGACCGCGGTCACCATGTCCGCCGCGACCTGGGCCAGGGCACGGGTGTCCTTGTAGACGGTCTGGGTCTGCTGGCCCGCGATGATCGACTTCACCGAGGCGACCTCCGCGTCCTGACCGGTGACGACCGGGAGCGGCTTGGCCTTGCTGCCGTAGTCGTCGGACTTGAGGGCGGACAGGATGCCGATGGAGATGCCGTCGTACGGGGAGAGCACCGCGTCGACGTGTGCGCTGGAGTACGCGGAGGTCAGCAGGTCGTCCATGCGCTTCTGCGCGGTGCCGCCGTCCCAGCGCAGCGTGGTGACCTGGTTGAGCCGGGTCTGCTTGGAGCGCACGACCAGCTGCTTCTTGTCGAAGTAGGGCTTCAGCACCTTCATGGCGCCGTTGAAGAAGTACTTGGTGTTGTTGTCGTCGTTGGACCCGGCGAACAGCTCGATGTTGAACGGGCCCTTCTTCGCGCCGCTCTTCAGCCCCAGCTTGTCGACGATGTACGTGGCCTGGAGCTCGCCGACCTTCTCGTTGTCGAAGGACGCGTAGTAGTCGACGTGCGGGGAGCCCAGGATGAGCCGGTCGTACGAGATCACGGGGATGTCGGCGTCCGCGGCCTGCTGGAGGACGTTGGACAGGGCCTCGCCGTTGATGGCGGCCACGACCAGCGCGTCGACACCCTGCGTGATCATGTTCTCGATCTGGGCGACCTGCTGGTCGGGGTCGTCCTCGCCGTACTGGAGGGTGGTCGCGAATCCGGCCTTCTTCAGGCTCGCGGTCATGTTCTTGCCGTCGGCGATCCACCGCTCGGAGGACTTGGTGGGCATGGCGATGCCGATGGTGAGGTCCTTCTTGTCCTTCCCCTCCTGACTGCCTCCCTCGCTGTTCTGTCCGCAGGCGGTGAGGAGCAGGGCGCAGCCGGTGGTCACCGCCACGAGGGCGGACGCGGCTCGGAAGTTCTTCATGGGCATTACCTGACAATCCCGTCGTGGCGGCGGCCTTGGGTGGAGGCTCGATTGTTAGCGCTCGCATCCATGGGGTGCAAGGGTCCTCGTCGCCTTTTCTTGCGCCGCCGCCCGGTCGTAACCGGAGGAAACGGAGGTAACCGTGGCGCATCCCGCAGGTTTAACCCATTGATCGCGATCGCGGCACGGTGGGCGAGGCCGGGGGGCGGCAAAGCGCGCGCAACTCTTGCCCCTCATGATTGTTAGCGCTAACAATCATCGGGGGCTGCATGCCGCCCCGCTCACCCCTGACGAGAGAGACCGCATCGTGACGCCACACGCCTCTTCCGGCCCCGCCGAACGTCACCATCCCGACGCCTGCACGGTCGGCGTGGACTTCGGCACCCTCTCCGGGCGCGCCGTGGTGGTCAGGGTCCGCGACGGCGCCGAACTCGGCTCGGCGGTCCACGACTACCGCCACGCCGTCATCGAGGACCGCCTCCCGCCCACCGGCGTACCGCTGCCCCCCGACTGGGCGTTGCAGCACCCCGAGGACTGGCGCGACGTGCTCCGCACCGCGGTCCCGGCGGCGGTCGGGGCCGCCGGGGTCGACCCCGCCCGCGTCATCGGCATCGCCACCGACTTCACCGCCTGCACGGTCCTGCCGGCCACCGCCGACGGCATCCCGCTCGCCCTGCTGCCCGAATGGTCCGACCGCCCGCACGCCTGGCCGAAGCTGTGGAAGCACCACGCCGCGCAGGAGCAGGCCGACCGCATCAACGCCCTCGCGCACGAACGGGGCGAGAAGTGGATCGGCCGGTACGGCGGCCGGATCTCCTCCGAGTGGCAGTTCGCCAAGGCCCTCCAGGTGCTGGAGGAGGACCCCGGGGTCTACGCCGCCTGCGCCCGCTGGATCGAGGCGGCCGACTGGATCGTCTGGCAGCTCACCGGCGCCGAGTCACGCAACACCTGCACCGCCGGCTACAAGGGCATCCACCAGGACGGGGCCTACCCCTCGCCCGACTACCTCGGTCAACTGCACCCGGACTTCGCGGACTTCCCCGCCACCCGCCTCGACCACCCGCTCGCGCCCCTGGGCTCCCGCGTCGGCGGACTGAGTGGCCGCGCCGCCGCCTGGACCGGGCTGCCCGAGGGCATCGCCGTCGCCGCGGGCAACGTCGACGCGCATGTGGCGGCCCCCGCCGCCGGAGCCGTCGAGAACGGGCGGCTGCTCGCCATCATGGGCACCTCCACCTGCCACGTCCTCAACGGCGCCACCCTCGCCGACGTCCCCGGCATCTGCGGGGTCGTCGAGGGCGGCATCGTGGACGGCGCCTACGGCTACGAGGCCGGACAGAGCGCGGTCGGCGACATCTTCGCCTGGTGGCTCCGGCAGGGCGTACCCGACGACTACCGCACCGAGGCCAGGGACGCCGGCGAGGACCTGCACCAGCTGCTGACCCGCAAGGCCGCCGGGCAGCCGGTCGGGGCGCACGGACTGGTCGCCCTGGACTGGATGAACGGCAACCGCTCCACCCTGGTCGACCACCACCTCTCCGGGGTCGTCGCGGGGCTCACCCTCGACACCCGCCCCGAGGACGTCTACCTCGCCCTCCTCGAATCCACCGCCTACGGCACCCGGGTGATCGTGGAGGCGTTCGAGGCCGGCGGGATTCCCGTCGAGGAGTTCATCGTCACCGGCGGCCTGAAGAAGAACGCCCTCCTCCTGCAGATCTACGCCGACGTCCTGCGCCGCCCCGTCTCCCTCGGGACCTCCGAGCAGGGACCCGCACTCGGCTCCGCCATCCACGCCGCCGTCGCCGCGGGCGCCCACCCGGACGTCCGGACCGCCGCCGCCGCGATGGGCAGCGTCCAGCGGCACGCGTACACGCCGGACCCCGGCCGGGCGGACGCCTACGACGCGCTGTTCCGCGAATACCGCGCCCTGCACGACCACTTCGGCACCGGCGCCGACCTCCTCCTGCACCGCCTGCGCCGCATCCGCAACACCGCGCGCACCGCCACCGCCGGCTGACCGGCAGGCCCCCGGGCCCGGACCTTTCCTTCCCGCGCAACAAGGAGCACACCCCGACATGACGCCCGCCCAGCCCGACCGCGAGATCTGGTTCCTCACCGGGAGCCAGTCCCTCTACGGCGACGAGACCCTGGCCCAGGTCGCCGACCAGTCACGGGTCATCCGCGACACCCTCGCGGACCAGCCGCAGATGACGGTGCGCGTGGTCTGGAAGCCCGTCCTCACCGACGCGGCCGCCATCCGCAGGGTCTGTCTCGACGCGAACGCCGACGACCGGTGCATCGGCCTCATCGCCTGGATGCACACCTTCTCCCCGGCCAAGATGTGGATCGCCGGCCTCGACGCGCTCAGCAAGCCGCTGCTCCACCTGCACACCCAGGCCAACCGGCAACTGCCCTGGTCCACCATCGACATGGACTTCATGAACCTGAACCAGGCCGCCCACGGCGACCGCGAGTTCGGCTTCGTGCAGACCCGCCTCGGCGTCCCCCGCAAGACCGTCGCCGGCCATGTCACCACCCCCGAGGTGGTCGACCGCATCGCCGGCTGGGCGCGCGCCGCCGCGGGCCGCGCCGAACTGGCCGGGCTCAAGCTCGCCCGGTTCGGCGACAACATGCGCGATGTCGCCGTCACCGAGGGCGACAAGGTGGAGGCCCAGCTTCGGTTCGGCGTCTCCGTGAACACCTACGGCGTCAACGACCTGGTCACCGCCGTCGACGCCACCGACGAGGACACCGTCACCGCCCTCGTCGAGGAGTACCAGGACGTCTACACCCTCGCCCCCGAACTGCGGCCGGGCGGCGAACGCCACGCATCCCTGCGCTACGCCGCCCGCATCGAGGCCGGACTGCGCGCCTTCCTCACCGAGGGCGGCTTCGGTGCCTTCACCACCAACTTCGAGGACCTCGGCGGTCTGCGCCAGCTCCCCGGGCTCGCCGTCCAGCGCCTGATGGCCGACGGCTACGGCTTCGGCGGGGAGGGCGACTGGAAGACCTCCGTCCTGCTGCGCACCCTCAAGACCATGGCGCACGGGCTGCCCGGCGGCACGTCGTTCATGGAGGACTACACCTATGACCTGACGCCCAATCAGGAGCTGATCCTGGGGGCCCACATGCTGGAGGTCTGCCCCTCGCTCACCACGGCGACCCCCAGCTGCGAGATCCACCCGCTGTCCATCGGCGGCCGGGAGGACCCGGTCCGGCTGGTCTTCGACGCGGCCCCCGGGCCCGCCGTGGTCGTCGGGCTCGCGGACATGGGCGACCGCTTCCGGCTCGTCGCCAACCACATCGACGTCGTCACCCCGCCTGAGCCGCTGCCGAAACTGCCGGTGGCCCGCGCCGTGTGGCGGCCCAGCCCCGACCTGCGTACCTCCACCGAGGCGTGGCTGACGGCCGGAGCACCGCACCACACCGTCCTCACCACCGCACTCGGCGGCGAGGAGCTGGAAGACCTCGCCGAGATGCTGCGCACCGAACTCGCCGTCATCGACCGGGACACCACCATCCGGCGCTTCACCCGCGAACTGCGCTGGAGCCAGGCGTACCACCGGCTGGCCCAGAGCCTGTGACCGCCGCCGACACCTCCACCAGGACGGAGCCCTCCGTGGCCGGGACCGTATCGAACGAGCTGCGCCGAGACGTGCTCGAAGCCAACCTCCGCATCCCCCGGGCCGGGCTCGCCACCCTCACCTGGGGCAATGTGAGCGGCGTCGACCGGGAGGCCGGCGTCTTCGTCATCAAGCCGTCCGGGGTCTCCTACGAGGCGCTGGGCGCCGACGACCTCGTCGTCGTCTCGCTGGCCGACGGCAGCGTCGTGGAGGGCCGGCTGCGCCCGTCCACCGACACCGAGACACACCGCAGCCTCTACCAGGCCTTTCCCTCGATCGGCGGAGTGACCCACACCCACTCCACCCACGCCGTCGCCTTCGCCCAGGCCAGGCGCCCGATCCCGGTGCTCGGCACCACCCACGCCGACACCTTCAACGGGCCCGTCCCGGTCACCGCCGCGCTGACGCCCGAGCAGTGCGCCAAGGACTACGAGTACAACACCGGGCAGGTCATCGTGGACCTCCTGGAGGGCGACGACACCCGGGCCCGGGAGGTACCCGGCGCCCTGGTCGCCCACCACGGACCGTTCACCTGGGGCGCCGACGCCACCAAGTCCCTGGAGCACGCCATCATCTGCGAGGCGGTCGCGGAGATGGCCCTGCACACCATCGCCCTCGGCACCGTGGAACCCCCGCAGCACCTGCTGGACCGCCACTTCACCCGCAAACACGGCCCGGACGCCTACTACGGCAACCCCGGAGCCGCGTGAGCCTTCAGCGGCCGGCGGGCGGCCGTACGCTCTCCCGGAGGACGAGCTCCGGGGTGATGACGGGCTGCGCACCCTTCGTCTCGGCACCGTTGATCAGCCCGAGCAGGAGATCGAGCGTCGTGGTGGCGACCGCGCCGAAGTCCTGGCGCACGGTGGTCAGCGGCGGCGAGTAGAACGCCGACTCGGGCACGTCGTCGAACCCGACGATGCTCACCTGCTCCGGGACCGAACGCCCCCGCTCGGTCATGGCGCGCAGGGCGCCGAGCGCCTGGTGGTCGTTGGCCGCGAAGACCGCGGTGACCTCGGGCATCCGGGCCAGCATCTGCCCCGCCCGGTACCCGGAAGCGGCGGACCAGTCGCCCGTGCTGACCGGCGGCACCTCCGCCCCGGCCTCCTGGAGCGCCCGGCGCCAGCCGCTGATGCGGCCCGCCGCGTCGAACCAGTCCGGCGGGCCCGAGATGTGCCACACCGTCTCGTGGCCCGCCTCCAGCAGGTGCTTCGTGGCCTCGTACGCGCCCTGCTCCTGGTCGACGGCGACCATCGGCGCGCCCCGCTCCGGGTCGCCGTCGATGGTGACCAGAGGGACCTCGGCGGGCACCCCGGCCAGCGCGGCGTCGGCGGACGCGGTGGGCGCGATGACCACGATCCCGGCCACCCGCTCGTCGCGGTGGCGCTCGACGGCGGCGGTGATCGAGGACTGGCCCAGCTCGGGGACCCGGTGCACGCTCACCGCGAAGCCCTGGCGGGCGGCGGCGATCTCGAAGGCGGCCAGCAGCGAGGAGGGCCCGTACAGCGTGGAGTTCTGGGCGATCACGCCGATCAGCTGCGAGCGCCCCGTCACCAGGGCGCGCGCCGCGCGGTTGGGCCGGTAGCCCAGCTCCTTCACCGCCGCGAGCACCCGCAGCCGGGTCTGCTCGCGCACATTGGGGTGGCTGTTGAGTACCCGGGACACCGTCTGGTGGGACACGCCCGCGAGCCGCGCGACATCGGTCATCGCCGGTTCCCGCACCACTGGACTCGTCGCCGTGGCGTCCTCCACACCCATCTCCTCCTGACGGTGACCGCCCGCGCCCCGGCTGTCCGCGGGCGCCACGGGTGATCCGCAATGAACGCTCAATCTACGCCCGGCCAAGGTACGGCCCTCGCGCTGCGGGCTCCCGCCGCCCCCGCCCGGTCTTCGGCGGCACCGGCTCGGGCGGACGGGCGGAAGGCGGTGAACGCCGCGCGGAACGCCTCGTACGTGGCCTGAGGTGTCTCTCGTCAGCGGATGTCCGCCGCCGCTCCGAGGGCGGGGAGGCCGTGAACAGCACCTGGACGGCGGCGGTGACCCGGGCGGCGACCACCTCGGGGTGGAGGCGTCCAGTTTGCCGTCCAGGTGCAGGAACGCCAGCCCGTGGACCAGGGCCCACACCGTGGTCGACAGGGCGTCCGGGTCCACGCCGGGGAATGCGGCGCGCACGGTGCCGCGCACGTAGTCCGAGATGGCGGCCGCCGGCTCCGGTACACGGTGCTGCCCGAGGCGGTCTTTCGGATCGGCGGCCGGTTCGTCGGGCAACTCGGCGAGACGCGTGAGCTGTTGCCGCGCTACCGGGGCGACAACATCTTCGACACGAAGTTCGCGACCCGCTTCCCCGGTTTCCCGGTCACCACCTACCGCGAGGGAATCACCGGGATCCTGGGAGGCCGCGAGCAGCCGGCCCTCAGGACGCGCTGAGGAAGACTCCGTCAACGGTCCGGAGCCAGTCCTTCCCGCCGGTGTGGCGGAAAGCGGCCGTCGGCGGACTCAGCGCCTGCTCCACTTCTGGTTGTCCCGGCCGTTGCAGTCCCAGAGCTGGAGGCGGGCGCCGGCGCCGGTCTGCGCGTCCTTCACGTCCACGCACTTGTTGGCCTGCGGGTTGACCAGGTCGTGGTCGGCGCTCAGCACGAACTGCTGGGCCGGATTCCCGCTGCACCACGCGATCTGGATGACCGCGCCGTTGTCGTGCGAACCCCACGCCACGTCCATGCAGAGGCCCATCGAGCGGATCGTGCCGTCCGGGCGGAAGTCCCACTTCTGCCAGTTCTTGCCGGTGCAATTGGCGATCTGGAGCGGGGAGCCGTCGGCTCCCTTGTGGGCCACCATCTCGATGCAGCGGTTGGACGCGTGGCCGAAGAGCGTGGTGCCCGGTGCCGCCGTCACCGTCGCGGTGACCGTGGGCTTCGGGGGCGTCTTCTTCTTCGGCGCCTTCGACGGCTTCGTGGTCTTCGGGGCCTCCACCGTGCTCCTGGCCACCGGCGCACCCGCCACCGCGCCCGCCGCCTTCGGCTTGCCCTTCCCGTCGTCCTTCCGGCCCTTGGTCCCGCTCGGTGACGGTGACGGGGACGACGGCTCCGGGACCGCCGAGGCATAGGCGCCGGACCCCGCGCCGCTGCCCGGGTCGTTCAGCAGCGTGCCCGCGTCGGCCACCGTGTCCGCGGGGCCGCCGTTCCCGGGGCCCGATCTGTCCAGCGCTCCCGACACCAGGAACGGAATCCCGACCAGCAGCGCCCCCGCGATCGCCGCACCGGCCAGCAGGCCCCGGGACGGCCGGCCGAAGGGGCGCGGGGCCGTGGACGACTCGGCGTCGGCCGCGGAGGCTCCGGGGTCGGCTGCCGCCGCCTCGGCCGTGGCGGTCGGTCCGGTGTCCGGCGCCGCCGCCTGCGTTGCCGTCGCGTCGGGCGCTTCCGGCGCGGCCGGGTCGGGCGTGCTCTCCGGGGCGGCCTGCTCGGACTTCTCGGCCTGCGCGGACTGCTCGGGGTGTGCGGGCTGCTCGGGCTTCAGGGGCTGCGCGGGTTCCGGCAGTGCCGCGGTCTTCGGCGCATCCGGAACCGGAACCTCCGTGACGGAGGTCTCCGGAGCCTCCGGCTTCGCTGCGCCGTGCGTCGTCGCCGACTCGGCTGCCGCGGCCTGGTGCTGCGGGTCGTTCTCGCCGGACATGGTCTTCCTTTCGAAGCAGGGCTGTGGAACCGGGGCGGAGCGGACGGTCAGCCACCGGGCGGGGTCGTCGAGAAGCGGCGGCCGTCGAAGTACAGGCTCAGCGGGTCGCCCTCCTCCGGTCCGAACGCACGGACGCCGTCGCCGGGGCCGAGCACCCGCACCGGGCGTCCGGCCTCCCGGGCGACGAGCGCGGCCAGGGTTGCCACGTACGCCGGGGAATCGGGGCGTGCCAGGACCAGGGCGAGGCGCGCGAGGTCGTCGAGCCCGGCCTCTTCCACGGTCACCCGGCCGCTCTGGAGGATCGACTGGGCGCGCAGCGCGTCGGTGAGGGCGCCGATCCGGTCCAGATCATCGATGCTCACCAGCGTCTCACCCGAGGGGAGTTCGGCGTCCTCCGGGGCCCTGCGTGCCGCCACGTCCGTGCGCGCCCATGCGCGCAGCGCGCCGTGCGGGTCGCGCGACCCGGTCCAGGCCGGGGCATCCCCCGAGGCGGTGAGCAGCCGGGACAGCGAGGCCACGAAGGAGTCCGGACGCTCGCCCCGGGGAACGGGCGGAGGGCCGCCCGCGTCCTCGGCGTCCTCGTCGGCGCTGTCCTCGTCCGAGCCGGTGTCGGACGCGTCGGAGTCCTCCTCGGTCCTGGGCGGCGCCGGCCGGCCCGTGCGGATCGGCCAGGCCGCCGGTGTGCGGGCGAACGAGCCTGTCGGGAGCCGCACCGTGCCGTGGCCCGCCGCCGCGCGCTCCGCCTCCAGAAGGGTCACGAGGTCGGTCAGGTCGTTCTGGGCGTTGCGCTGCCGGTCCGCCTGGCGGGCCTGTTCGGCCAGGGCTTCGCCGGCCCGGCGTTCGAGGCCGTCCACCCCGCGCTGGGCGGTGTCGAGCGCCGTGACCGCGGAATCGTGGCGTTCGGTGGCCGCGGTCAGCGTGTCGCGGGCCTCCTGGTCGGTCCGCGAAGCCGTCGTGGCCGTTTCGCGGGCACGGGTCAGGGCGGCCGCCGCGTCGCGCGCCGCGTCGCGGGCCATGTCGCGGCGGCGGGCGGCGTCCCAGGCGGCGTGCCGGGCGGCGTCGGCGGCACGCTCGGCCGCCTCGGCCTCCGTCCGGGCCGTCTCCAGCGCGACGCGGGCGTCGTCCCGGCGTACGGTGCGGCGGGCGACCGACCCGCCGGACCTGTCCGACCTGCCGGACCTGTCCGAACCGCCGGACCTCGAACTGCCGGACCGATCCGGCCTGCCCGACCCGCCGGGCCTCGAACCGCCCCGTGAGGCCGCATCGGTCACCGCCTCCCGCAGGCTGCGTTCCGTCGCCTCCAGGCGCTCCCGCGCGGCGCGGACCGCCTCCTGGGCCTCCTCGGCCTCCCGGGTCGCCGCCGTCGCGCGGGACCGGCGGTCCTCGGCGTCGGCCGTCAGCTCCGCGACACGGGTGCGCCGTTCCCGGTCGGTGCGTTCGGCGGCGGTGACCGCGCGCTCGGCGGCCGTCCGGGCGTCCCGGGCGGTCCGCGCGGTGGCGCGGGCGTCGGCGAGGTCCCGCCCCGCACGGGCCAGCGGGGGACGGGCCTCGTCCAGCGCCCGGCGGGCGTCGGGCAGTTCGGCCTGGACGGTCGCCTCTTCGGCGCGGGCCGTCTCCTCCGCGTGCGCCGCCGCGTCCAGCGTGCCGACCTGCGCCCGGACGGCCGCCCAGCCCGCGCCGTTCTCCTCCGGGCCGGCCGGTTCCGGTTCGCCGTCGGCGTCGAAGCGGCGGAAGCGCACCCCCTCGTCGTCGCGCAGTGCCAGCTCGACCGGCCGTCGCAGCAGCGCTGCCGCCCCGGCGGCGGCGTACAGCGCGCGGGCCGTCTGCCCGGGCCCGCCGTCCACGGCCAGCCATATCTGTACGCCGTCCACGGCCGCCCCGCCGTCCGCCCGGACGCCGTCCGCCAGCAGCGGCGGCAGATCGCGCAGCGGCACCGTGCGCCAGTCGCGCAGTACGGCGTCGGCGAGGGCGTCGGCCGGGGCGCCCGCCGCGTGGGCGCGGGCGTCGGCGGCTTGCCGTACCAGGGCGGCACCGTCGAACGTCCCGGCGTCGGTGCGCTCGCCGGTCACACCGAGGCCCAGCAGATCGCGCTCCAGGGGACGCATCCGCACCGTGCCCGTGACGTACCGCACGCCGTCCGGGCCGTGCACGGTGATCAGCGCGTCGGCGAGGATCTCGTGGCTGCGGGTGCCGCGCGAGCCCTCCGGGGCGCTGGTGTTGCCGTGTTTGAGCCAGTCCCGGCGGGTGCCGCTCACAGCGGCGCCGGGCCCGGGGGCCTGCGGCTGGCGGGCCAGCACCGGGACCGTGAAGTTGACGATCTGCCGGTTGTCGTCGGTGGCGGCGAGCCCGCCCTGTGCCGCGAGACCGGCGGTGACGCCCGCCTGCGAGGAGGACGCCGCGCCGAACGTGCTCAGCCGCAGCCGGTCCACCGTCACATCCCCCGTGTCGGTGACCGGGCGCGGACGGTAGAGCTCCACCGTGAGCCGGGGCGGGGTGTCCGGCGCGCCCTGGAAGGGGTAGGCGCCCGGCATCGTCGTGGCCGGTCCCGCCGGGCCGCGCGGGTGGTCCAGCGAGAGCGTGCCGGACTGGATCAGCTCGCCCACGCGCACGGCCGTGGCGTCCGCCGATCCGGAGGCGGTCAGGGAACGCCAGGAGCGGGTCAGCCCCGGGGCCACCTCGCCCAGCGCCGCGGCCAGTTCCGCGCCGCCGTCGAAGGCGTACACGGGGGCCGGGCCGTGCGGCACGAAGCGGTCCCCGGCGACCGCGGGCCGCGCGGTGTGCCGGGCCACCGGCAACGGAGCGGGCGCGGGGGCCGGTTCGCCGGTCTCGCTGCCGGTGAACCGGAGCGCGGCGGCGGTGTGCACGGTCGTGGTCCGCGCCGGCCGGCCGCCGAAGAGGCGCGCGATGCGGTCGGCGAGCGTGGCGTCCGTCTCGGTGAGGCTCAGCACACCGTGCTGGAACAGGCTGCCCGGCAGGTCGAGCAGCCACTGCGCGGCCGGGGTGGACCGCACCTCGGCCACCACCCGGTACGGCACGCCCTCGAAGTCGGCGGCGTTGTCGGTGCGCTGCCAGAAACGGTCCTCGGCGGAGCGGGTGACACGCGCCGCGTTGCCGCGCGTCGTGTCGGCGCTGATCAGCGCGCCCGCCCGGTCGGTGCGGGGGCCGCCGGTGGGCCGCGGGAGACGCGACTGGAGCTGGACGAACCCGGCGTGCCGCACACTGCGAGCCGTCCGGTCGGTCACCGAGGAGGGCACATGGCCGAGGAACTGCTCGATGCCCGAGCCCGACGCCGCCGGGTGTCCGCGCAGCGCCCGCAGCGCGTGGTCGTCGGCGTCCGGCTCGGTGCGCAGCGTCACCTCCACCAACTGGGCGCCGCCGTAGCCGAGATAACGGAACCGGAAGCGCTGCACGTGGCCGGGGCCACGACCGGCGAGGGTGCGCAGTCCGGCCGTCGAGGACAGGTCCGCGACACGGGTCGCCACACCCGGGAGGTGGGAGGAGTGGCCGGGCCGGGTGACGCCGGGCGCCTCCGCCTCGATCAGCGCGAGAAGCCGCCGCCGCAGCACGTCGGGCCGCTGCACCGTGCGCGTCGCGTCGGTGAACTCGTCCACCGCGAGCACGCTGCCCAGACCCACTTCGCGGGATGCCGTGAACCGGCGCGGCAGCGGCACCGAGCCCGCCGCCGGGTCCGGTACGGCGAGACCGGCCACGCCCGCGAACCACGCCGCGTGCCGCCGGATCTGCGCCGGGGTGGCCAGGAACCGCACCCCGTCCGCCAGGTCCACCGCCACCGTCACCGCGCGGCCCTCGCCCTGCCCGAACGCGTTGCCGACGACGTTGCGGCGGCCCCGGCGGAAGGTCACCAGCAGCGTCGCGTCTGCGGTGATCCGGTGCTGGGTGCCGCTCTCGGTGGCGGTGCGGTAGGCGGTCGTCGTGGAGCCCAGCGCCCGGGACCGCTCGCTCCGGGCCGTACGGGTGTAACGGCCCGACGGGTTCAGCGTGCTCGGCCGGGACGCCTGCGGCGCGCTGTCCTCCTGACCGGTGCGGTCGGCGCGGGTCACCAGGACGTCGTCGAAGTCGTTGCCCGCCGCCTGGTCGGCGGCCGGTGTCTGCGCCGACGAGGTGTTGCGGACCGCGCGGAAGCCGCCCGCCCACTGCGAGGTGCCTGCCACGCCCCGCTGCTGCGCCGCCCCGTCGGTGGCGCTCAGACCGGTCTCGAAGTACTGCGCGAAACCGTCCGTCGCCCTCGGCCGCCGCAGCACGCCGCGGATCTCCACCGACAGCACCTCGTCCGAGGCCAGCCCCGGCAGCGTCAGGCCCTCCACCACGTAGGCGCCCTTGAACACCTGGTGCCCCCGCGCCAGGAGCGCGGCGGGGCTGCGGGCGGCGGACAGCATCTCGGCCGCCACCGTCGTCGGATCGGTGGCGGCCGCGCCCGCCAGCGACTCGCCCAGCGCCCGGCCGGCCCGCGCCACCGGACGCGGGGTACGCCCGGCGACCGCGTCCCGCACGTCGTCCAGCAGACCGCGCGCCGGATGCCCCGGATAGGTGTTGCCGAGCACCGCGCGGAACGCCGAGTCCAGCGCGGCGGACGCCCGGAACACCTCCATGACCGCGTCGTCCGGCAGCAGCACGGTGTCCGGCAGCGCCCCGCCGTCCTCGTCGGTCAGGCCGAGCAGGTCCCGGTCGGCGTCGGTGGCGGCACGCAGCACCGGCGCCGGGGGAGCCGCCGGCACCGGCGCCCCGGCGGGAAGCGTGCGGTGGGTCGGCACCGAAAGGCGCAGTGTGCCCGGCACCCGGTCCGGTGGCGGGCCCGCCGGCTCGGCGGGCGGGGCGCCGTGCGGTACGAACGGCACCGCCACCGTCTCGTGCGCGAAACGCACCGACGGCTGCTCGCCAGGACCCTCGTACAGGTCCAGCGCCAGATCGGCCGGCACCTCGAAGACCTCGCTGCGCTGCCCGGCCCCGCTCCCGATGAACAACTGGTCGTGTCCGACGCCCAGTTGCACGCTGTTGTCGTGCCGCACCTGGTGGCCGCGCACATAGTCGCCGCTGCCGCCCAGCGTCCACGACCCCTTCGGCAGCCCGAACGAGCCGCCACCACCGTACGAGAGCCCGTACGACGAACCGCGATGGTCGGCGCCCGCCGCCGACAGCGACGCCACGCCCATGCCCTGCACGTCCGGCAGCACCCGGCTGTGCACGCTGCCGCCGTCGCCGCGCACCGCGCTGAGCACCAGCCGCACCCGCCGCGCCCCGGTCGTCGTCGGAATCTCCAGGAACAGTGAGTGGCCACCGTCCAGCATGGCGTCCGTGGCGGCCCGCTGCCCCACCTCCGAACGCCCCTCCTCGAACCGGCGCAGATTGTTCAACCGCGCCTGCACCAGAGCCTCGTCGGGCAGCACGCGATGACGCCCCGGTGTGTCACCGGGCAGGAAGCCCTCCCGCCGCAGCCAGTTCTCGGCGTGTACGAAGAGCGGCGCGGCGCCGTCCACGGCCAGCGGCGTCGCCGTGGTGCCGACCGATCGCAGATGCTCCAGCTCCGCGGGCAGCCGCCGCAGCTCCTCCGCCGACGGCACGTGGCCGTTGGCGTCCTCGGCCGTCAGCAGCCGCAGGTGCATGCCGCGCGGCCAGGCGTCCGGGGCGAACTCCCGCCGCCCGCCGCCCGGCAGGTGCAGCACCAGCGTGTGCCGCACCTCGGCGGGGGCCAGCAGGTGGCTGCGGTTGGTGCGCACCGCGTGCATCAGCGCCGTACTGCCGCTCTGCACCAGTTCCTCGTGCGTCCCCGCCTGTGCGGACAGCCGCCCCAGCACGCCGCCGCCGGGCCGGTGCGTGGCGTCCGGATGCCCCTGCGACCGGTCCGCCGTGAGCGCCGGTCCGGCGCTCGCGGACAGGGAGAGGCCGCTGCTGAACCGCGACTGCGAATCCAGCTTGACCACCTGGGTCAGATGGCTCTCCAGGTTGATCTTCCCGGCCACGCTGCGCCGCAGGGGTTCGCCCACGACGACCTCGGTCCGCAGCTGGAACATGCCCAGGGCGCGCCCCGAGGCGTCGAGCAGCACCGGTGAGAACACCCCCCGGTCCCGCTGCATCGGCAGGGTGCCCCGCAGCAGCGGCTCCGACAGGAACGTCTCCAGCTCCGCCGCCGAGTCCTCGTCCAGTGTGCCCAGCTCGGTGCCGAAGAAGCCCAGCGCCTCCGCGAGCAGCCGCTGCGGCTCGGCGACCGTGTCCACGCCCCACACCGGCAGGTCGTCCAGTCCGGCCGCCTCCGGCAGCTCCTCCGCCTCGTCCCGCGCCAGGTGCTGCGGGAACCAGAACGTCACCGGCCCGTGCGCCCGCGGCGGCCCCCAGGTGACCGGCGGCGCCAGCCGCGGCGCGTCCACCCGTACCTCCCACGAGGCCGTGAAGTCGTACGGCTCCGAGGGCTCGTTGCTGCGCTGCGCGGACGTCGTCTGCACCACCGTCGTCACCGACGACGTCGAGGACAACTGGTTCAGCGTCATCGCGAGCGTCAGCGCCACATCGACCCCCCGCACCGGGATCGCCCGCGTCACCGGGAACAGCCCCGTCCACGGCAGCAGCAGGGTGCGGACCGTGCCCGACGCCTCCGCGGACACCGACTCCTGGGTGCCGATGCCGCGCCGCTCCACGCGCACGTCCCGCTCGGCGCCCTCCGTCCGTCCGTACCGCGCCGACGCCATCGGGTCCGACAGCCGCATCCGTACGTCCACGGTCCGGTCGCGGCCGTCCACCCGGACGGTGAACCGGAAGCCCAGACTGCCGCGCACATAGGGCAGGTTGAGGATCAGCTGCTCACCGCTCGCCACCGTCCGCAGCTGCTCCCGCACCGGGTGCGTGTCGGGGACGTCCGCCAGTCCGAGGGCGCCCATCACCTGCTGGTGCAGCCCGTCCACCACGGCCGGTGGCAGTGGCTCCAGGTACACCAGGCCTACATTGCCGTCCAGTTGGGCGCCGTAGGCGAGCACGTAGGAGGAGGACGGTGCGGGCACGGGCGCCCGTGAGGTGGGCCAGTCGGGGGCCTCGGCGACCGGGATGGGCGTGGTGTCGGGCTCGGTGGGGGTCTCGGTGGTCGCGGGGGTGTGGTCGTGGAGCTGCGGCCCGGAGTCGGTGACGTTCTCGATGGCGGCCAGGTAGCGGTGGGGGAGTGGCGCGCGGGTTTCGGTCGTGGCCATGAGGCCGTCGGTGCGGACGGCGGTTGCGTCGGGGTGGTTGCGGAAGAGGAAGTCGTTGTCGCGCTGCTCGTCGGGCAGGCCGAGGTAGTGCAGGAGCTCGTGGAGGAGCTGGCTGTCGGTGTGGTTGAGGTCGAAGTGGACCTGGTCGGGCCGTGCGGGCTCGTCCGTGTGCGTGAGGGCGATGGCCTCCGGATGCTCCGGGCTGTCGACGAGGTTGACGTTGACGTGGAGCTGGTCGCCCGAAGTGGGCAGGGCGTAGCCGGTGTTGAGGTGGTGCTCCACGAGTTGCCCGAGGCGTTGCGCGAGCCGGGCGGTGTGCTGGGGATCGGCCGCGTTGACGGGGAGGTTGAGGGTGTAATCGCGTACCCATTGCCCGCTCGGGGCCTGGATACGGCGGATCTGGGCCCGGACGAGGGTGGTGGCGCCGGAGAGGAGTCCGGGCCGGGGGGCGTCGGTGAGCGGGTCGGCGTGCGGGTCGAAGCGCTCGGTGCGGAGGGTGGCGGGGCGTGCGTGGGGGCGCAGGTGGTGCCAGGTGCCGGGGTGCGCGGGCCGGGCGACGCGGGGTGCGGGCCGGTCGTCCCGGGGGTCGCGGCGGGGCGCGGGGCGTCGGCGTCCGGCGGGCCGGGTGCTGGGTGCGTCCTGCGGGCCACGCGGCGCACTGGACGTCGGGATCGCGGTGAGCGGGGCCGCGTCGCTGGCCGTGTAGTGGTTCAGTCCCCAGTAGTGCACCTCCAGGACCCGGCCCGCGGTGGGTGAGCCGACGCGGGTCACCGTGCCGAGGCCGGTCGTGGGATCGGGCCGCAGCACCTCCACCGTGACGCCGAGGGTGTCGGCGAGGAGCGGCAGGAACATCTCGCCCTGGTCGCTCTGCCAGGCGCCGGACCAGTTCCGCACCGCGGCGAGGGCGTGATTCAGCTCCTCGTCCGTGAAGGGGACGGTGCTCTCGGTGTAGGCGGAGTCGATGACCTGACGGAGCTGGGCGTCGTCCAGTTCGTCGAGGGAGGGCAGCCGGCCCGTGTCGCGCAGGTGGTTGAACATCTGGATGACGCCGGGGTCGGCCGGACGGTCGGTCACGCCGTCCTCGGTCAGCGCGGCGTCGAAACGGGCGTTGAGGTCGTTCAGCTCCTCCGGCCGGCGCACCCCGTCGATGCCGTAGCGCCTGGCCGTCGCGAGCAGTTGGGGCCGGTTCATGGCGGCCGTGGCCCGGGTGAAGCGCGGTGCCAGCGTCTGCCGGACCTGGCCCACCACGTCCTGCGGCAGCGGCCGCCCGCCTCGGTGCGCGTCGAGCAGCCGCTGTTCGGCCGCAGAGCGGAGGTGGTCGGCGGCGATCAGCAGGTGGTTGCGGGCCTGCCGGGCGGCGGGGGAGGCGCCGCCGCGGGCGGCCAGGCTGAGACCGGTGCGCACGTCGTCGGTGCGGCCCAGCCAGGCGTACGTCTCCGGGGCCTGGGTGCGCAGCCCGGGCACCCGCTCGCGCACGCGCTGCGGGTCGGTGCCGATGAACGTGTAGAGGATGCAGCGGCCGTCATCGATCGTGGGCACGGTGTTGCCGCGCGGCGCGCGTACCTGGAAGGGCTCGGAGAGGGGCGGCGGCGGTGCCGTGCTTTCGGGTTTGGATTCGAGCTTGGGCTCGGGCTTGGGTTCGGGCTTTGGCTCGGGCTTGGGTTCGGGTTTGGGTTCGGGCTTCGGCTTGGGCTCCGGCTTGAGTTCCGGCTTGGGCTCGGGGTCCGGGTCGGCGTCGGATTCGGAGCGGGCGTCGCCGTCCTTGCCGTCCTCGCCGTGCTCGGAGGTGCCCTCGCTCTTGGGCGGGAGCGGGGGCGTCGGGTCCGGCACGGTGATCGCGGTCTCCGCCTCGGACGGGTCGTCACGGTCGTCGGAGCGCGGGTCGGAGGCGACCGAGGCGGTGGAGTCCGACTCGGCGTCGGAATCGGTGCCGACACCGATGGCGGGGGTGTTGCCGGTGGAGGGCCCGGCCGTCCTGGGCAGCCCGGAGCCCGGCGGGTGAGGGGTCATGGCGGACAAGGACGTCCGCGAGGGCGGCACGGCGGCGGGCCCGTTCGCCAGGACCGGTCCCGCCGTCGCGGGCAGGGCCGTCTCCGCGTCGGCGCGTCGGGTGGCGGCGTCGTCGCGGCGGCCGAGGATGTCGTCCAGCGCGTGGTCGATCTCGCCGAGGCGCAGCTCGGCCCGGTCGTGCGACTCCTGCGCGTCCTGGCGGACCAGCTCGGTGTCGTCGGCGTGACCGCGCGCCGCGTCGGCGTCGGAGCGCAGGTCCCGTGCGGTGCCGCGGAGGTCCGGGAGCTGTGCCTCAAGCTCCTTGAGGGCCGCCTCGTCCCGGGCGAGGGAGATCTCGGACTGCCGGAGGTTCGTCCGGTCGAGCGTCGACTGAGCCTGGATCGCGTCCAGTTCCCCGTTGATCCGGTCGACCTCGGCGGTCGCGGCGTCGATCCGCTCGGTGAGCCGCGGGTCGACGGCCGGGGGTGTCGCGGGGGCGGCCGTGGGCGTCGCGGAGGTGCCGGGACCGGTGGCCGGGTCCGGCGTGGGGGGCGTGGCGGCGGTCTCGTTCAGGGCGTCGAGAGCGTCCTGCGCCGCTTTCAGGCCGGCGTCCAGACGGGTCTGCCGCCGCCCGCCCTCGTTGAGGGACGCGGTCAGCGCATCGACACTGCCGCGGGTGTCGGCGATGTCCGTGGTCAGCTTGTCGATCCGGCCTTCGAGGTCGCGGACGTCCTGCTCCGCCCCGTCGGCGTCGGTCTCCGCCGAGGTGGCCGCCCGGTCGGCGTCGACGGCCGCGGTGCGCGCGTCGTTCAGCGTCCTGACCGCGTCGCGCAGGCTGTCCACCGCGTCCGACCGCAGCTTCCGCATCTCGGCCTCGTCGGCGAGGGCCTGCGCGTGGTCGCCGTGGGCGCGGTGCAGATCGTTCGCGACGGTCTCGAAGCCGGACCAGGCGCGGTCCAGCGCCGGATCGCCGATGGGCGGCGCGCTCTCCGTGCCCGGCACCGCGGAAGGGGCCGGGGTGGTCCTCAGGGCACCGTCCGGGCCGAACGACCAGAACCGCAGTCCTTCCGGCCCACGCGTCACCAACTCCACCGGACGCCCGGTCAGCCGGGCGGTACGGGACGCCCCGTACAGCGCGAGGGCGAGCCGGGAGCCGTCCCGGTCCGCGCCGGTCGCCAGCCAGAACTGGTACCCGTCGTCGTCCGGGTGCACCCCGGCGACCAGGGCCTCCGGCAGGTCGCGCGGCGGTGTGGACGCCCACTGCCCCGGCGTGGTGCCGGTCTGCGCGGCCAGCAGCGCGGGCAGGTCGTAGACACGCGGGAGCGGCCGGGGCGGGGCGATGCCGTGGCCCAGCGCGTCGCGCTCCTCGATGCGGAGGGTGGCCGTACCGGTGACGTGCCGCACCCCCTCGGGGCCGCTGACCTCGATGTGCACGTCCGCCTGGACCTCGTACCCACGCGTTCCGCGCCCCTCGGCCGGGGCACTGGTGCTGCCGGTCTTCAGCCACTCGCGGCGCCCGCCGGAGACGTTGCCGCCGAAGTTGCCGGGGTCGACGGGCCGTTGCAGGACGGGCGGAGTGGCGCCGAGCAGATTGCGGTCGGGGTCGTCGGCGCTCAGCACGAACGGCAGGGACAGGCCGAGGGCGGTGTCGTTGCCGGACACCGTGCCCGAGGTGTCGGTGACGATACGCAGCCGGTCCACGGCGACGTCGCTGCTCTCGGTGACCACCCGGGGCCGGTACAGGGACACCGTCAGGGTGGGCCCCTCCGGGGAGTCCAGGAGCGGGAAGGCGCCCGGCACGGCCGGCAGCATGCCGCCGGCCTGACGCGGGTTGTCCAGCGTGATCGAACCGGCCTGGAGCAGTTCCCCGAGGCGTACCGAGGCGTTCTCGTCGGAGGTGGACGCGGGTTGCGCGCGCCAGCCGCTGCCGGTGGCCGGCGCCACCTGGCCGAGGGCCGTGTAGAGCTGGTCCCAGGCGTTGAATCCGTACACCGGGGTGTTGCCGGTCGGGTGGAACAGCCCGTCGTCGCGCAGCGCGGGCTGCGCCGGACGCGGATCGGCCCGCGTCACCGAGACCGGGACCGGCAACGGGTTGCCGCCGCGCGGGTCGGCCGTCTCTCCGCCCGCGAACCGCAGGCTGACGTGGGCCGGGACCCGGGTCCGGCCGCCGATCTCGCCGGCCAGGGTGCGGCTGATCCAGCTCCGGGTCTGCGAGTCGGCGTCGCTCCAGGCGATGAAGCCGCGCTGCACCAGCGCGCCCACCACGTTCGGCGGCCAGTCCGTGACCCAGGTGGAGCGGACGGTGGCGACCAGTTCGTAGTCCAGGCCGTCGAAGTCGGCGGCGTTGTCGGTGCGCAGCCAGAACCGGTCCTCGGCGGTGCGGCCCCGCTTGTCGGTCTTGACACTGGCCGACGTCCACTGGACCGAGGGGCCGAGCCGGTCCGTGCGCTCGTCCGCGTCGGGCCGGGTGAAGCGGGCCGTCGGATTGACGGTGACCCGGTGCTGCCGGCTCACCGTGTCCGCCGTGGACCGGCCCGCCGGGGTCTGCGACGTCCAGCTCTCCAGCCCCGACTTGTCATCGGGGACGGCGGTGCCGCGGCGCGTACCCCGGTTCGCGGCGGTGGTCGTGGGCCGGGCCGAGAACGTCACCTCGACCAGCGCCGCGCCGCCGAACCGGTGGTGCCGGAAGCTGAACCGGGCCTGTCCGCCGCCGCGGCCGATCAGCGCGCGCTTGCCCGCGGTGCTCGTCTGGTCGGCGATCAGGGCCGCGACGCCGGGGAGGTAGGAGGCGTGGCCGGGGGTGGTGGCGCCGGGTGCGTACCGGTCGAGGAGGCCGCGCACCTCGTTCTGGAACCGCTGGCGCTGCGCGGTGCCCGGCCGGCCGGCCGGGCCCAGCTCGGTGACCGAGGTGACCGAGGCCAGGCCCAGCGTCCCGTCCCGCACATAGCGGCTGGGCAGCGGCGGGCTTGCCAGGCCGGTGGGCGGCACTGCGGCGGGCAGCCCCTCGACGCCGCCCATCCACTGCCGGTCGCGGCGCAACTGGCTTTCGGTCATCAGGAATTGGAGGCCCTGCGGCACGTCCACGGCGAGCTGGACGGTGTGCCCGTTGGTGTAGCCGACGAAGTTCGCGAATGCGTTGCGGTGCCCGGAGCGGACGGTGATGACATAGGTGAGGTCGGCCGTGACCCGGTGCTGGATGCCCGTCTGGGTCGGCACCCGGTTGGTCGTCGTCGTACTGATCGAGGTAGCGGACTTGTCCGCCTTGCGGTCGTACTGGTAGCGCAAGGACGGGTTGAAGCGGGACGGCTGCGGGGTCTCGGACGTGCTGGGCTGCGGTGTGGAAGTGGCGCCGTCCTGCTGCTGGTTCGGCTCCGGACCGGTGGCGGGTGCGGGCGACTTCGGGTTGTTCTGTGTCGCCGTGCCCGCCAGCCCGAACTGGTGCGTCTTGCCCAGGCCCTTGAGCTGCTGCGCCGAGTCGGCGGCGGAGACGTCCGACTCCATGTACTGGCTCGTGCCGGACACGAGCCGCGGGTGGTGCGCGACGGCCTGGATCTCCACGGATATCTGCCCGTCGGCGCCGAGACCCGGCAGGGTCAGTCCCTCCACCACGTAGCTGCCGCCGAGTATCTGCTGTCCGCGCGCGACCAGCGAACCGGGTGAGAGCGCCGCGGTCCGGGACTCGGCGGCCACCGTGGTGGGGTCGGCGAACGGGTTGCCGGTGATCGAGTTGCCGAGGAACCCGGTGAAGCGGCTCAGCAGCGAGGGCGCCGGGGTGAGGGAGACCGCACCGGGAGCCGGAGCGGTCGTGCCGGTGGCGGGCGCCGTGCCGGTGACGATGCGCTGGAAGGCGTCCTGGAGTGCCGCCGAGCCCCGCATCACGTCCACCAGTGCGTCGTCCGGGACCCGTACCACGTCCGGGCGCGGCCGGCCGGAGCCGTCCGTCAGCGCCAGCCGGTCCCGGTCGAGCCGCGAGACCGGGCGTACGGTGAACGGCTCGCCGGCCGGCACCGGCGCCGGGGCGTCCAGGGTGCGGCCGTGGGGCACGCCCAGCCGGACCGTGCCCGGCACCCCCGCCGGCACGGTGCTCGGCGCGGACTCCAGGTCACCGGGCGGGTGCGGGCGGGGCTCCGGGGTGCCGAAGCGGACCCGGGGACCGGGGCCCGTGCCCTCGTACAGATCGAGCGTGAGGCGGGCCGGCACGTCGAACTCGTGTGCGTCCTGGCCCGAGCTGATGAAGAACTGGTCCTGCCCGACCGTGGACGAGGTGGTGTTGCCGAGCGAGGCGTTGCCGACGTACTGGTAGTCGCCGGTGCCGCTCAGCGTCCAGGAGCCGTTCGGCATGGGGATGCTGGGGCCGCCGCCGAAGCCGAGGCCGCCGCTGTAGCTGTTGCCGAGCCTGCCGTTGCCGCCGGCTGTCGAGGACGACACGCTGATGACGGCGATGCCGGGGAGCACCCTCCTGTGTACGGGCGGCCGGTCGGGGTCCACGGTCGCGCCGAGCATCAGCCGCACCCGGCGCCGCCCGGTCGGCGAGGGTGTCTCCAGGAACAGCGAGTGGCCACCGTCGATCATGGAGTCCGTCGCACCCCGCAGCCCCAGCCCGGAGCGCAGCTCCTGGAGCCGCCGCAGGTTGTTCAACTGCGCCTGCACCAACGTTTCGTCGGGCATCCGGCCCCGGCGCGGCGCGCTCGCGGGCGGTGGCAGGAACCCCTGGTCGCGCAGCCACGTCTCGGCCTCCGCGAACAGCGGGGCCGTGCCCTCCACGCCGAGCGGCGCCGTCGACTGCCCGATCGAGCCGAGCGATGCCAGCTCGGCGGGGAGCTGCCTGACCTCGGACTCGGCCGGTGCGTGGCCCCGGGCGTCGTCCGCACCGAGCATGCGCAGGTCGAGGCCGTGCTGCCAGGTTCCCGGCGCGTACGAGGCGGTGCTCCCGTCCGGCCGGATCAGGGTGACGGTGTACGAGACGTCGGCCTCGGTCAGCAGATGGCTGCGGTTGGTGCGCAGCGCGTGCACGGAGGCCGCCGAGGAACTGGTGCCGAAGGCGTTCTGCGCCCCGAGCTGGAGGGTGCCCTTGCCGCTGAGGCTCCCGCCGATGGAGCCGGTGGCGTCCGGGTGGTCCCGCCGCGGATCAGCGGTGAAGGACGGGCCGATGCTGCCGGCGAGGGCGACACCGCTGCTGAACGCGGTGTTCTGGTCGTTCTTGACCGTGGTGACGAGGTGGCTCTCCAGGTTGATCTTCGCGTCGATGCTCTTGGCGACCGGCACGGTCGGTGTGACCCGCGCGTCCAGCCGCACCATGCCGACGGCCCGGCCGTTGCCGTCCGTCAGCACCGGCGAGTACAGCCCTCCGTCGCGCTGCATCGGCAGAGTGCCCCGCAGCACCGGTTCGGAGAGGAAGTCGGCGAGCTGCGAGGAGGAGGTGGCATCGAGGTCGGCGCGGAAGTGCGCCGCCGCGCCCTCGTACAGCCGCCGGGGGTTGAGCACCGAGTCCACGCCCCACAGCGGCAGGTCGTCCAGGGCGGCCGGGGTGGGCAGCTCCTGGGCGGGGTCGGCGTCCGCGTCCACCAGGTGCTGCGGGAACCAGGCGGTGACCGGCCCGTGCCCGCGTACGGGCGACCAGCCGTCGGCGGCGTCGCCGTCGGTGGCCGGGGCGGTCGGCGGGGCGGCGTCCACACGGACCTGCCAGTCGCCGTCGAAGTCGTAGGCCCGGGACGGTTCGGCGCTGCGCTGGGCGGTGGTGGTCTGCGTGACCTGGGTGACGGTGACCGAGCCGTCCGCCTGGTTGTGCGTGAGGGTCGCGGACAGCGCCATGTCCAGCGAACGGACCGGACCCGGCGCGGTGACCGGCAACGAACCCGTCCACGGCACCGGGATCGTCGAGAACGTGCCGGACGGCTGCGCCGAGACGTTCTCCCGGGTGCCCTGGCCGCGCCGCTCCACGTGCTTGTCGGGGTCACTGGTGTCCAGATCGCCCTGCCGCGCGGACGGCCGCCCCCCGTCCAGGGCCAGCCGCACGTCCACGCTCCGGTCGGTGCCGTCGACGCGCAGCGTGACGCGGTGGCCGCCGAGGCTGCGCAGATACGGCAGGTGCTGGGTCATCTGTGACGCCGACAGCACGTCCCGCAACTGGGCGAGGACAGGGTCGTCGGGGCGCGGGGCCGGCCGGCCGAGGGCGGTGATCACCTGTCGGTGCACGGCGTCCACCACGTCCGGCGAGAACGGTTCCATGAGGACGAGCCCGACCTGTCCGTCGTGCCGCCGCCCGTAGCCGCCGAGGTAGGAGGGGCGGGGGCCGCGTCCGCCCGTCGTCTCCGGCGCCGGGTCCGGGTCCGGATCGGGCAGGGGCGTGGTGTGACCTTCCGTCGTGGTCAGCGTCAGCTCCGGCACCACCGGCGGGGGCGCCGCCTCCTCGGAGGTGACGACGGGCGGGGGAACGGTCGTGTCGTCCGGGACCGGCGCGGACGTGGTGCTGATGGGGACCATCGGCACGGCTTCGGAGTCCGAGACCGGGTCGACGGCGGGCGCGGTGGTGGACGTTGTGGCGGGCGGGACGACCGGCGCCGGGGGGTCCGCGCCGAGGTCGCCGGTGACCGGCACGGGCGGCGTCGCTGCGTCGCGCCGCTCACCGCCGGGGCGCGGCCGGGGGGCGTCGGCGGGGTCGCCGACCAGCGTGCCGATGAGCTGGAGGTGCCGGGGCCGCAGCCCGCCCGGCTGCTGACCGGCCGGCTCCGGCGGGCGGGCGAGGGCGCCGGTGACCGGGGGCGCGTCACCCATCAGGCTCTCGTTGCCGCCGCGGTGCGGTGCGGCCGGGTCGAGGCCGCTCTCGTCGCGCAGCCCGAGCTGGTGGCCGATCTCGTGGGCCAGCGTCGAGTCGGAGATGTCCGCCGGCCACGAGTGGTGCGTGGTGGGCACGCCGTCCGCCGGGTCGGTCAGGGTGACGTCCAGGTGCGGCGTCTGCCCCTCGGCGGCCGGAACGACGGTGACGTGCAGCCTGCTGCCGTCGGGCAGGCGGTGGTCCGGGGCGTTGAACACCCTCCGCACGCCCTCTTCGAGCCGCTGGCGCACCCCGTCGGCCTCCGGGCCGAGCTGCGGGTCGCCCGTGACGCGATAGGTGACGGTGAGATCGGTGACGGGCTCGCCGCCGTGCGTGAACTGCCGTACGTCGAAGGAGGAACGCACCACGTACTGCGTCGGCCTGCCGTCCGGGCCCATGGGCCGCGAGACCGGGTCCACCCAGGTGTGACTCCGAGGCGTCGGCGTTGCCCCGTTCCGCGTCTCCCCGAAACTGCCCGGCGCGTGGTGGGACACCGGGGTGACGGGCGGCGCCGGGGTCAGGACCACCGGCTCCGGAACGGCGTTGACCACGGGCTCCGGAACGGCGTTGGCCTCAGGCTCCGGTACGTCGTTCCGTACGGGGTCCGGTGCTTCATTGCGTACGGGGTCCGGCGTCGGGTCCGGGGACGATGTGCGCACGGGCGACGGGCGCGGGGTGGGAGTGAGGTCCGGGGCGTCTTCGGGTGTGCCGTCCGGCACGGATCCCCGGGGGAGACCGGTCGGCGGCGGTGCGGTGCCGCCGGTGACGATCGGCTTGGGCGCTTCGGCGACCGGGTCGTGGGCGGAGGTGTCAGGGGCCGTCGTCGGCTTCCGGACCGCCGACGGATCGGTCACCGGGTGAACGTCGGGGTCGGTGACCGCCACGTTGCCGTCGAGGTCCGGGGCATCGCTGTGGACGTCCACGCCCTCGATCGTGACGGGGTCCACGTGCACGCCGTCGAAGTGCACGCCTGACGGGCCGTCGGCGGATATGTTCCCGCCGGTCACCGCAACGTCGAGGTCGGGGGACCGTGTCGGAGGCCGAACGGTGACCGGCCCGTTCCGCCCGCCGCCGGTCGGGGACGGGCCCGGCGTCGGCACACCCGCTCCCGGTCCCGGGGTGGGCGTGCCCGGACCGGGGCCCTTGCCGTCGCCGTCGCCGGGGCGGGGAGCGCCGTCCGCCGTGGAGTCGTCCGGTGTGTCCGGGAGGTGCGCGGTGTTCACGGTGGGCGGCTTGGTGAAGTTGAACTTGTTGCCCAGGGCGGACGCGCCCTGTCCCAGGTGCCGTTCGCTGACCGCGCTCAGCCCGCCGCCCAGGAAGGTCATCGGGCCCTCGACCGGGAGGTGGAAGATCGCTGCCGTGGCCAGCTCGCCCAGCGCCTCCGCGCCGCCCTCGGTGAGGAAGTGCCCGATGTCCTCACCGAACTCGTGCTTGAGCCGGTCCCCGAGGCCGGGGGGCGGGGTGGGGGGCGGCTTGGGCAGCGGGACCGGATTGGGCTTCGGTGCGGGGGACGGTTCGGGGCCCGGCTTCGGCGTCGGTCTCGGGTCCGGTGTGGGGGCCGGCTTGTCGTTGAAGTGATGGTGGTCGAACTTGTTGTTGAACTTGTCGCCGTTGCCGTCGATGTGCTTGAACGGGTTGTTCCCGTTGCCCCAGAGGTCCTTGAAGTTCTTCTTCAGGTTCTTGAGGATGTCGTTCAGGAACCCGTGGAACAGTCCGGTGAACGCGCCGAAGACACCGTCCTGGACGATCTGCGACCAGTCGAAGCCGTCCGGCCGCCGCCCCTTGGGTGCGCCCAGCATCATCGCGAGGCGGACCGCGAACGTCGTGAACGCCTCCTCGATCATCTCGGAGAGGGTCGGCAGCAGATGGGTGCGCTTCATCAGCCAGTCGAGCAGCGTGAGGATCGCCACCCGGCTGCGTGCCTTGGCGACCGCCGCCTGGCTGGAGGCCGAACCGCCGGTGAAGATGGACAGCGCCATGATGATGGCCAGCTCGATCAGCAGCCGGATCAGCTCGGCGATGATCTGCCACTTGGCCTCCATGATGTCCATGGAGGACTTGGTCCGTGCCTTCTCCAGGTCGTCGAGCTGGTCGGCGAAGTCCTTCAGGTAGTTCTTGCCGCCATTGTCCAGGAACAGGTGCATGGCCTTGACGTACTGACTGCCCACCTGCGGTGGCAGTGAGCGCCCCACGCCACCCGCGGTCTGCTCGATCAGGTCCGACAGGTCCCGCACCCGCCGCCCCAGCCGCCCGTAGGGCTTGCCGTTGGCGAAGGCCATGTCCTCGTCGGCCTGCAGCATTTTCTCACCGATCAGCACGAACAGCAGATTGTTCAGCTGCGGCGAAACCTGGATGCTCATGGGGCGCGGTCCGGTCCGTCAGTGCCTGCCGCCGCCGTGCGCGCCGCCGGAGACGTTGGTGTTGTCGATGTGGGACTCGTGGATCGCGTCGAGGTTGCCGCCCAGCGTGGTCAGGACGCTCTTCAGGTTGGCGAGCGTGCCGTCGCCCACGCCGACGATGGCCTCGGTCAGGGCCTTGCCGGTGCTCACCGCACCCTCCCGCTGCTTCTTCTCCTGCGGGACCATCGTCTTGGCGTAACTGTCGTCCTTGCCGGGCCAGTCGCTGGTCGCCGACACGTCGTGGAAGAACTCGTCGAACATGTCGACGGCGTAGTCGCTGATCGCCTGGAGCTGCCGGGTACCGCCGGTCAGGCCGGGGAAGTTGGCGTAGTACGCGTTCTCCGTCATCGTCTCCTCAGTCCTCCGGGTCTTCGCTGATCTCGTCACGGAGCCGGCCGGAGCCGCGGCGGCGGTCGCCCTTCGGGCCCTCCAGCACGCCGGGCCCGAAGATCCTGTTCCAGTCCACGTCGAAGCCGGTGAGTTCGGGCGCTTCCGCGTGCGCGTGGGTGAAGGGCTCGAAGGTGGACATCACCCGCCGGGCCATCCGGGCTCGCGCCTCCTGCGCCGCCTCCAGCACGCTCGCAGCGAGCTGACCTGCGGGCATCGTACGATACTTGTCGTCCAGGAAGGTCAGTGCGGTCAGGTCGCCCTGGGCGGAGACGGTCACCTCGACCGAGCGGTCCGCGGAGCGCACCGTCGCCTCGGCGTGCGCCAGTTCGCTCTCGGCGCGCGCCACGGCGGCCTCGGTCTCCTCCAGTTCCGCCATCGCCTTGGCGAGCCGCTGTTCGATCGACTCACTGTTCACCGCGCACTCCCTCTCCCGTTCTCTCTTCCGTGGCCCGGTCCGCGTCCTCAGCGGCCGATGACCGCCGGGGCGCCGCCGTCGTCGGTGCCCCACACGTCGTCGTCCTCGGCCAGCCACGCCTCGCGGGCGCGGTCGCCGCTCTCCGTGGACGTGCCGCCCTGGCCGGCGGCGCCGGGCCCGCCCACCGGGTACGGGGAACTGGAGGTGGTCGGCCGGGTGTACACGATCTCCTCGTCCTCGTCGACTCCCGCGGGCCGTCCGACGCGCCCGCCCCGGGCACCGCCGACCGGGTCGGTGAGGACGGCCCGGGTGCGTTCGCTGGTGCCCTGGCCGCCGCCGCCCGCGCCGGCCATGCCGGGCATGCCGCCGCCCCCCATGCCCATCGGGTTGAGCGGGGTGCCGTTCGCGGGCTGCGCCGCCGGGTTGCCGACGAGCGCGGCGGCGGCGGGGGTGATCGACCCCAGGGGGCCGCCGCCGTACGGGGTGCTGTCGTAGTCGTCGTAGTAGTCGTCGAGGCCGGAGTCCGGGCCGCCGGGCACGTTCAGCGAGCCGCCCGGTCCGTGGGTGTTCAGGCCGGCCGAGTGGGTGAGCGGCGACGAGGTGTGCGGGCCGTTGAGGTCCTGGGTGCTGAGCCCGTCGGTGTCCGGACCGTTGTGGTTGAGGCTGTCGAGTTCCGGGCCACGGGTGTTGAGCGACGACGGGCCGTCACCGTTCAGGTCGGTCGTGGTGGTGTGCCCGGCGGCGTCGGTGGTGGTCAGCCGGCCCGTCTCCGGGTCGAGGACCTGCTGGGAGCCGTCCGGGAACTTCGTGGTGAGTGTGCCGTCGTCGTTCAGGGTGGTGGTGGACCCGTCCGGGTTGGTGAACGATTCGCCGGGGTCCAGCTGGTGGGTGGTGACGTGGCCCGAGGGGTCGGTGACGGTCACCTGCCCGGTGTCCGGGTTCAGGACCTCCGTCGAACCGTCCGGGAACTCCGTCGTCAGTGTGCCGTCGTCGTTGAGCTGGGACGTGGAGCCGCCCGGGTTGGTGAAGGCTCCGTCGGTCGGGTCGAGCGTCGACTCGGACAGGCTGCCGTCCGGGTTGAGGGTCTCCACCTGGCCCGTCCTCGGGTCGAGGGTCTGGCTCGAACCGTCCGGGAAGGTGGTGGTGAGCGTGCCGTCGTCGTTGAGCGTGGTGGTCGATCCGTCCGGGTTGAGCAGGCTCGTGCCCGGGTTGAGCTGCGAGGTCGACGTCACCCCGTCCGGCGATGTGCTGGTGACCAGACCGGTGCGCGGATCGATGATCTGCGTGGAGCCGTCGGGAAACTTCGTGGTCAGCGTGCCGTCGTCGTTGAGCTGGGTATTGCCCCCGGTGGGGGAGTTCAGCAGGGAGGAACCCCCCTTCCCGTCCCGGTTGTTCAGGCCGTCGTTCAGGCCGTTGTTCAGTAGCGAGGTGATCGGAGGCACCAGCGCGGACGGGTCCGGCCCGCCGAGCGGGGAGTCCGGGTCGCCGTTCGGGCCCAGGCCGTCACCCAGGCTGTTGTTCAGCCCGTCGTTGAGCGTGCTGAAGTTGTTGTTGAGGCCGTCGCCGAGGTTGTTGACGCCGTCGCCGAGGCCGTTGAGCCCGTCACCGAGCCCGTTCAGGCTCTCGTTGAGGCCGTCGTTGATGCCGTTGAGGCTGTTGTGGAGGCCGTCGTTCAGCCCGTTCAGATTGTCGTTGAGCCCGTCGTTGAGATCCTTGAACCCGTCGCCGAGGCCGTTGAGCCCGTCGTTGAGCCCGTCATTGAGGTCCTTGAACCCGTCACCCAGGTTGTTGAGGCTGTCGTTCAGTCCGTCGTTGAGGTCGTTGAGACCGTCACCGATCGTGTTGATGTTGTCGTTGAGGCCGTCGAGGTACTTGTTCAGCTTGTCGTTGTTCGCATTGGCCTCGTCCTCCGCGATGTCGGCCTCCTCCTTCGCGAGGACCTCGGCCAGCGTCTCGGAGTTCTTGTCGGTCACCTCCTGGTCGAAGGCGTCCGTCACATCGGCCCAGGCGGACTTCACGTTGCTGAGGGCGTCGATGGCCGGCTGCTTCAGCATCGAGTCGGCATGGTCCGACCAGCTCTTGACGGCGGCGTCGGCGATCTTCTTCCAGGTGGTGTGCTGGGTGAGGTCGCCGTACTCGGAGGTCTGCTTGAACTCGGCCGTGGTCGAGTAGGTCTTGTACGAGCCGCCACCGCCGTAACCGCCGTAGTACTGGGTCTTCACGTTCACGTGCTGGATGTTGTCCTTGAGGACGAAGGCGGACACGTCGTCCAGTACTTTCACCAGGTGCCTGTGCGGGTCGTGCTGGCCGTCCTTGGCCCAGTTGTTCCACGCCGTCTGGAGATCGGTGACCGCGTCCTTGAGCGCGGTCTGCGCGGCGGCCAGGGCGTCGCTCAGCTTCGACTTGGGGACATAGCCGCCCACCGTGGTGTTCTTCGGCTTGTAGTCACGGCCGCCCAACTGGGACACGTAACCGTCGTAGTTGGTCTTCAGCTCCTTGAGCAGGTGCCAGAAGAGGCTGGCCGCCTTGCCCTTCCACGCTGCCTGGTCCTCGCCGAGCGACTTCATCCACCCGTTGACGACGTCCGAGTGGTCCTTGAAGAACTGCATCGCCCGGTCGAAGGACTGACCCGTCTCCTCGAAGGACTTGAACTCGACAGCGTTGCCATCGAGGACCGACAGGTTGCTGAAGCTCCAGCCCTTGGTGGTGTGATTGTTCAGCAGCTCGTCCAGAGCCAGCTTGCTGCCGGAGATGTACTGCGCCATCGGGCCGGAGTCCCACTGGACGTGCGAGTACGAGCCCTCGAACTCACCACCGCCGGAGACCGCCCCGTCCCCCCACAGGTCGGCGCGGCCGTCGTCGCCCACGCCCACGCCGATCATCACGATCCGCGCCTTCTTCAGGCTCACGCTGTTGTGCGCGCCGTCCCCGCCCGCGTCGTAGAAGGCCAGGTCGTAGTCCTCGCCCTTGCTCTTCTGGAAGCCGCTGAGCGCCGTGTAGTCCTCCGTGGACACCGCACGCATGGTCTGCCCGGAGATCTCCATCCGGAACAGCTTGAGGTCGGAGAAGTCGTCGCCGCTGTCGCTGCTCAGGGAGTTGAACAGGCTGGAGCGGGCCGGGATGGTGTAGCCGGTGAAGTTGGTGATCGCCTGGCCGTAATAGTCGTCCGGGTCGTAGGTGGGCGTTCCGGAAGTACTTTTGCCGTCGTCGGCCATGGCACGGACTCCGCTGCTGGGGCTGAGGGGGGTGGGGGAGAGGAGGACGCGCCCGGCGTCAGCTGTCGGAGCCGGTGCCGCTCATGTCGTCGTCGACCGTGTCGAAGATGTCCATCAGCTTCTCGCCGTCGATCGAGGTCAGGCTGTCGCCCTGTGTCTTCAGCAGCGTGGTGATGGTTTCTTCGAGAGCGGACTCGATGTCGTCGAAGAGGACCTTCTGGCTCTTGAAGATGCCGTCCAGCGCGCCGCCCTGCGTCTTCAGCGCCTCGATCAGTGCCGAGCCGCCGGTCGGGTCCTCGCTGTCGCCACCGCCCATCAGGCCGATGCGCAGCATCTTGGCGTCGCCCGACGCCGAGCCCGCACCGGTCTCCGCGACCAGGTTCTTCAGGGAGCGGACACCCGCGTTGTCCTTGCGGATGTTGAGCAGATCGGTGATGAAGTCCCCGACATCGTTGTTCTTGAAGTTCTTGAGCGCCGTCGAGTCCAGATGGGTCAGGTCTGCCATGGGTGCCTCCGGTGGCGGGACGCGCCGGACCTGCGTGCGGCACGGCGACGGTACGGGGAGACGGCTCTACCGCGCCGACCGAGGGCGGACCGGTCGGCGCGGTCGGGACGCCTGCTCAGCGGCCGATGGTCACTTCGGACCACATCTGGCTGAGCGAATTCTCGCTGTACTTGTAGTTGCCGGAGATGTCGCTCAGGAGCTGCGCGTGCGAGGTGAGCAGCGTCTCCATGTTCTGCACCGCACCGTCCCAGGCGGCCTGCTTCTGGCGGTACGTGTCGCCGTCGTTGCCGTACCAGGTCTTGGACAGCTCGCTGAGCTCTGCCTCAAGGTTGGACAGCGTCTGGGCGATCGCCTTGGTCTGCATCACCATGTCGTCTGCCGCGTTCGACATGTGGTTGTAGCTGACGTAAATGAAACCGTCGCTCAGGTTGTCTGCCACGGTCTGCCTCTTTCACACGGTGTTGAGGGGGGCGGCCTGTCCGGTAGGTCACCGGGAGGCCCTGGTGCCGATGAGGCGTCCGGGTCAGCCGGCCAGCTGGTCGAAGGCCGACTGGGAGGCGTTGTACGCCTGGTTGATCGCGTCGTTCGAGGAACCCTGGGTCTTGTTGTGCTCGACGAGGCTCTGGTTCAGCCGGTCGATGACGTCCTCAAGGTTCTTGAGGATGACGTTGCACTGGCCGTCCCACTGAGCGAGGAGCTGGCCGTACTGGCCGCCGTCGCTGCCCTGGTAGCCGGAGCCCAGGGCGGACTTGGTGCCGTCGACGTCCTGGCGGATCTTCATGATCCCGCTGAAGGCCGTTTCGAGGGCCTGGATGCCGTTCCGGGTTGATGACTCGCTTGACTGCTGGCCGTCTCCCGCCATCGTCCCACCTTTCGTGAGTCGGATCTTGGTACGAGCAACTTGAGCCTAAAGTGAGGCAAGTTGAGAAGACAACAAGCTGAGGTAGATCTGAGGTTCACGCTCGATCTCCTTCCGGGGCATCAACCGGCGGGAAACCTCCCCCGGCGCCGGAAAGGATCACGGTCCCGGGACGACGTCTCCGGTCCGGCACTGCGGCGCGGGACCGGGCGCGGCCTTCTTCGTATCAGTGGCCGGGTCGGACCGCGCCGCGGCCTCCGTGCTCAGGTCCGGGCCGGTGGGCAGCAGCGACAGCAGCGTCGACGGCACCTTCACCGCATCGCCGTCGGAGTACCCGAGGGCGCCCAGCGCCTCCGCGTCCGCGACGCGGTACTTGACCCCGTCGTCGCCCACCAGGAACGTGGTGCTGCCGACCGTCGCGCCCGCCGCGCCCAGCACCCGGACCAGCGTGCCGTGCCCCGGGCGCGTCACCACGTGGTCCACCGCCACACAGGCCGGGACCAGCGCGGTGGAGTCGGCCGCGGCGTACGGCGACAGCGCCGCCTCGTCGATCCGTACCGACGACACGCGTACCGCGCCGCTGTCCGGATCGACCCGCGTGCACGCCGCCTGTCCGGTGGCCAGCCGCAGCGCCGCCGGCGGGCTGTCCGGCAGCCCGGCCATCGACGGGTCGGTGCCCGCCGTACCCGGGGCCTGGTGGGAGCGCAGATCGGAGACGCCGATCGCGACGGCTTCCGGGGACGCGCCGCCGTACGCCTTCCTACGGGTGTCCGGATCGCCCAGCAGCAGCGCCGCCTGAGTGGCCGTCACCGCGTGCAGGCCGTCCTTCTGGAGCACGTAGTCCTGGCTCACGGAGCCCGCCGTCATCCGGAACACCTGTCCGACCCGGGACTTCCCGCCAGCCAGCGCCGGGCCCGGCGCGCCCCGTTCCGCGACCTTCAGCGTGGCCAGCTTCGGGCCGCTGACCAGGGCGTCCAGGAACGCCGCCGACACCGGACGGGGCGTCACCGCGCCGTAACCCAGCGACTCGGCGGCGCCCGAGGTCCGGTCCAGCTCCAGCCGGCTGCCCTGCCACATCAGGTACGTGCGGTCGTCCGGCCCCCGTACCACCAGCGCCGAACCCGCGCCGACCGGCCGTGACTCCACCGGCGCACCCGGCACCAGCGTCGTCTCCTCACCCGCACCCGTCGAGCACACCTCCCACGCCGACGTCTCCAGGTCACCCGAGCCCGGCACGCCGTCGGGGGCGCCGGTGATGCCGACCGGTGTGCCCACCGGGGTGCCCTTCAGCGATTTCGTGCCCACCGCGGTCGTGTCCAGGTCCGCGCCGCCGATCAGCAGCGCCGACGCGTAGTTGCGCACCGGACGCAGCCGGCCGTCCGCGTACAGGTAGCGGGCGCCGGTGTCCTTGTTGACGATGAGGGTGTCGCCGCCGCGCCAGGCGTCGTTGCCGCCCGGCCGGAGCAGCCCGTAGACGAAGGCGCCGGCCGAGATCAGGATGGCGACGATGATGCCGATCAGCGCACCGCGGGTGGTGCGTCCCAGCGGGCTCTCCGGAGCGTCGGGGTCGGCCAGCAGCATGCCCGAGGTCAGCCGCCCCATCATGAACGTGTGCGCTTGCACCTGGTCGCGCTTGGACCGCACGGTCTTCTCCTGCTCTCAGTGGTTCGTCGTCGTCGCGGTGCCCGGCCGGTCCGTCATCCGTTCCAGCCGCGCAGGGCGCCGAAGACGCCCAGCAGCCAGAGCGTGAGCGGCAGCAGGGAGACCGCCAGAAGGGTGTGCAGCAGCTCCGCGGCCCGGCCCCAGTACGGCACCAGACGGCGGCCCGGCACCGTCCACACCGCGATCGTCAGCACCGTCGCGACCACCAGCAGACCCACCACCAGGAGCACCCGTTCCACACCGGTCAGCTCCAGGCCCCAGCCGAACGCCAGCAGAAGCAGACCCCACGCGCCGGGCAGCACCAGCACCAGCCGCTGCGTGGTGTTCACCAGGCCCCGGCCGTGCAGGAGCAGCAGCAGCGACAGCGCCAGCGCGCACAGCAGCGCGGGCAGCGTGGGCCGGTGCGCGAGCGCCACCAGGCAGGCCGACGCCAGCACACCCGTCGCCCCGTACAGCGCCGTCATCCACTCGCCGGCCAGCTCGGTGCGGACCGCGACATCGTTGCCGCGGTAGGGGTCGATGCCCTCCTGGAGCTGCTGGGCGTTGGTCGGCAGCGCCGGCATCCGCATCCCCGCGAACCGGAACGACAGCGCCGGCACCAGACCGCCGAGCAGCACCGTCAGCATCGCCACCACGCCCGCCGCGGCGGCCGCCCGCAGGCCGAAGAGGGTCATCACCGCACCGCCCACCGCCGTGGCGAACGCCGTCAGCGCGGAAGCCAGGAAGACCGGCGTGCGCACCGCGGTGGCCGCCAGCGCGAGCACCGCCCCGCCCGCCCAGGCCGCCGCCGCGCCCAACAGCCGGGCGCCCAGCACCTGGTGGGCCTGTGGGCCGCTCAGCTCGCCGCCCGGCACCAGCCAGCCCGCCAGTGCCAGCGCCGGCGCCGCCAGCAGACCGAGGACCGCCCCGGTCGCGCCGTCGTCCACCGCCCGGCTCGCCGAGGCCGCGCCCGCCAGCAGCAGCACTCCGGCGACGACGGCCGCGCCCGCCCGCAGCGACACCGACGTACCCGGCCACGCCAGCAGCGTCAGACCGGCCAGCACCGCCACCGCGACCAGGGCGCGCAGCAGGTGCCGCGCCGCTTGCTCGCTCCAGTCGTGCAGCCGGTCCCGAGTGACCGAGGCGATCCCGTCGACCAGGTCGTCGAGGCGCACTTCGGGCAGCGCTTCGGTGCGCGGCCGCAGATGCAGGACGTCGCCGTCGGTCAACCCCAGGGTCGCCAGCGTCGCCTCCTCGTCCAGCGGCCGCCCGCCGAGGCGCTGGAGTATCCAGCCGTCGTGTTCGAGGCCGGTCTCCTCGATGTCCTCGCCCGCGTACCGCAGCACCGTCGGCAGCAGGTCGGCCACCGGCACGTCGGAGGGCACGGAGAGGTCGATGGTGCGGCCCGGGGCGCGCACGGTCAGGTGGCACAGGTCGGCCACGGAGGTGTCGGTCATACCGGGGCTCACGTCTCCTGAGCGTCGTAACGGAGTGCGTGGCGTGCGGTGTTGCAGGCCACTGAGGGTGAGGTGGCGCGAATGAGAGGGACGGCAGTCGAACAGTGGGGAGCGTGCGGAGGGAGGGGGTGACGTGGACTTACGGAGTTGACGGGGTGCACACTACTGTCACTCCCGGAGGCCGTCGTAACGGGAGCCCCGGCAACGTGCACGGCACACATACCGGCCCTGCGTCCCAGGGCTCCGCGGCCCGTACGGCCTGCCCGTAGCGCGCCCGCATGCGTCGGGACCCGGACCGTGAGCCTCCCCCCACGTACCGCCGCGTGCGCGAAGACCACTAAGGAGCCCCAGCGTTGAGCGTGGTCCTGTTCCGTCGTCCGGCCCGTCGCCGCGGACCCGACATGCCGAGCGGCGAGCTGACCCTGCAGGAACCGCCGACCCTGATGGAGACCGTGCCGGACACGTCCGCGGTGTGGACGTACCTCCCGATGGCCATGATGTCGGTCTCGATGATGCTGATGTTCCTGCGCATGGGCGGCCAGGGATCCGGCATCTTCATGTACATCGCGCTCGGCATGATGGTGCTCGCCGCCGCCGCCATGATGGTCGGTCAGGTCATGCGCAAGGCGGGCGACCGCAAGCAGCGGCTGCGGGGCGAACGCCGCGACTACCTGCGCTACCTGGCGCAGAGCCGGCGCACCGTGCAGCGCACCGTGGTCGAGCAGCAACTCGCCCTCGCCTGGCGCCACCCCGAGCCCACCGTGCTGCGCTCCATGGTGCGTACCACCCGGCTGTGGGAACGCCGCACCAAGGACGTCGACTTCGCCGAGCTGCGCATCGCCGTGGGCGACCAGCAACTGGCCCTGCGGCTCAACCCCGTCTCCACCAAACCCGTCGAGGACCTCGAACCGCTGTGCGCGCACGCCCTGCGCCGCTTCATCCGCGCCTACAGCACCGTGCCCGGCCAGCCCATCGCGCTCTACCTGCGCTCCTGGTCCCGGGTGCTGCTGCGCGGAGACCAGGACGCCGCGCGGGGCATGCTGCGGGCCGCGCTGAGCCAGCTCGCGGTCTTCCACCCGCCGGAGGAGGTGTGGATCGCGGTCTGCGCCGACGACGAGCACCGCGCCGAGTGGGAGTGGGTGAAGTGGCTCCCGCACAACCAGCACCCCCAGGAGACCGACGGCGCCGGACCGCTGCGCATGGTCGCCTCCGCCTTCACCGACCTGGAGAACCAGCTCGGCAGCGAGTTCTCCGAGCGGCCCGCCTTCGATCCCGACGCCGTGCCCGGCCGCGACGAGCCGCTCGTCGTGGTCGTCGTGGACGGGGCCACCGTTCCGGCCGGCCACCGCTTCGACGGCCCCGGCTACCGCAACGCCGTCATCCTCGACCTCTCCTCCACGCTCACCTGGCGTCCCGGCCGCACCACCCTCCGCCTCGACGTCACCCCCGAGGCCGTCGCCCTGGTGCGCACCGACCGCACCCGCAAGGAGCAGACGACCGTCCTCGGCCGCCCCGACCACGTCGGCCCGGTCGCCGCCGAGACCCTGGCCCGGCTGATATCCCCCTACCGGATGAGCCTCACCGCCGACGCGGTCGAGCCGCTCTCCGCCGACATGGAGCTCACCACCCTGCTCGGCATCCCCGACCTGCACCGCCTCGACCCCGACTCCCTGTGGCGGCGCCACAACGGCTCCGCGCGGCTGCGGGTGCCGGTCGCCGTCGGTGCGGACGGCCGCCCGGTTGAGCTGGACATCAAGGAGTCCGCACAGGGAGGCATGGGCCCGCACGGCATGCTCATCGGCGCCACCGGCTCCGGCAAGTCCGAACTGCTGCGCACCCTCGTCCTCGGCCTCGCCCTCACCAACTCCTCCGAGACGCTCAACTTCGTCCTGGTCGACTTCAAGGGCGGCGCCACCTTCCTCGGCCTGGACGAACTCCCGCACACCAGCGCCGTGATCACCAACCTCGCCGACGAGGCCGCGCTGGTCGAGCGCATGCAGGACGCCCTTCACGGCGAACTGCTGCGCCGTCAGGAACTGCTCCGCTCGGCCGGCAACTACACCTCCGCGCTGGAGTACGAGCGGGCGCGCGCCGGCGGCGCCGACCTCGCCCCGCTGCCCAGTCTGTTCGTCGTCGTCGACGAGTTCAGCGAACTGCTCGCCGCCCACCGGGAGTTCATGGAGCTGTTCGTGATGATCGGCCGCCTGGGCAGGTCCCTGGGCGTGCACCTGCTGCTCGCCTCGCAGCGCCTGGACGAGGGCCGCATGCACCAGCTGGAGTCACACCTGTCCTACCGGATCGGGCTGCGCACCTTCTCCGCCATGGAGTCGCGCGGCGTCCTCGGCGTCCCCGACGCCTACGAACTGCCCTCGCAGCCGGGCAGCGGATTCCTGAAGAGCGGTGTCGAGGCGCTGACCCGGTTCCGTGCCGCCTACGTCTCCGGCCCCTACCGCCGTCGCGGCGGCGCCGTCGCCCAGGCCCGCGTCGCCAGTCAGGTCGTGCCCTGGTCCGCCGGGTACGTGGTGCCCCGCGCTCCCGCTCCGGCCGCCCTCGAACCGGAGGCGGAGGAGGCGGACGACAGCTCCAGCCTGCTGGCGGTCGCCCTGGACCGGCTGCGCGACGCCGGGCCGCCCGCCCATCGCGTGTGGCTGCCGCCGCTGGACGCCCCGTCCCCGCTCGACGTCCTGCTGCACGGGCTGACCGTCGACCCGGAGCGCGGCCTGACCGCGCCGCGGTGGAACGGCACCGGCAAGCTGCGGGTCCCCGTCGGGCTCGTCGACAAGCCCTTCGACCAGCGCCGCGACCCCCTCGTCGTGGACCTCGCGGCAGCCGGCGGCCACGTCGCCGTCGCGGGCGGCTCGCAGAGCGGCAAGTCGACCGTGCTGCGCAGTCTCATCATGGGGCTCGCGCTCACCCACACCCCGCGCGAAGTGCAGTTCTACTGCCTCGACTTCGGCGGCGGCACCCTCTCCCAGCTCACCGGCCTGCCGCACGTCGCCGGCGTCGCCGCCCGCCTCGACGCGGACCGGATCGGCCGGACCGTGGCCGAGGTCACCGCCGTGCTCACCCGTCGCGAGCAGTTCTTCCTGGAACACGGCATCGACTCCATGGCCACCTACCGGCGCCGCCGCGCCGCCGGGGAGTTCCCCGACGAGCCGCACGGCGACATCTTCCTGGTGATCGACGGCTGGTCCACGGTCCGGCAGAACTTCGACCAGTTCATTCCGACGTTCAACCAGATCGCCACCGGCGGCCTCAACTACGGCATCCACCTGATCGTCGCGACCTCGCGCTGGCTGGAGCTGACCGCCCCGGTGCGCGACCAGGCCGCGACCCGCCTGGAACTCCGGCTCGGCGACACGATGGACTCCGTGGTCGACATCCGCAAGGCCGCCGGAGTGCCCCGTACGCCCGGCCGGGGGCTCACCGTCGACTCCAAGCTGCACTTCCTCTCCGCGCTGCCCCGCGGTGACGGCTCCAGCGATCCGGAGACGCTGAGCGAGGGCGTCAGCGACCTGGTCGAGCGTGTCGCCGCCGCCTGGCACGGGCCGCGCGCACCGCAGGTGCGGATGCTGCCGCACCGGCTGCCGGCCTCGGAGCTGCCCGCGCCGGAGCTCGGCCAGGGACAGAGCCTCAGACTGCCCCTCGGCCAGGACGAGGAGACGCTGGACACCGTCTGGCACGACTTCTCCCGCACCCCGCACCTCGTCGCCGTCGGCGACACCGAGAGCGGCAAGACCAACCTGCTGCGGGTGGTGGCGGACGCGATCGTCGCCCGCTACGCGCCGACCGAGGCCCGCATCCTCGTGGTCGACTACCGCCGTGACCTGGTGGAGGCGGTGCCCGAGGAGTACCGGCTCGGGCACGCCGTCTCCGTCGACGCCCTCAAACAGCTCGTCGGCGGTTCCGCGAAGGCGTTGCGGACCCGGCTGCCCGGCCAGGAGATCACACCGGCCCGGATGCGCAGCGCCGACTGGTGGACCGGCCCCCGCCTGTTCGTCCTCGTGGACGACTACGACATGGTCGGCGGCGGCACCGTGATGGACCACCCGTTCGCCCCGCTCTTCGACCACCTCGCGCTCGGCCACGAACTGGGCCTGCACATCGTCGTCGTGCGGTCCGCCACCGGCGCCGGGCGCGGCCTCAACGACCAGCTGCTGCGACGCCTGGACGAGGTCAACACCCCGGGCGTCCTGATGTCGACACCGCCGTCCGAGGGGTACGTCTTCGGGAGCGTGAAGCCGCGGGTGCTGCCGCCGGGACGCGCGCTGCACATCGTGCGGCGCAAGCCGGTGCTGATCCAGACGGCGCTGGCGGCGGGGACGGAGGAGGAGTAGCCGGCCCCCGCCGGCCCCGGAACCACCCCGCGCCCCGGCGGGGGACGGGGGGCGTCTCGCTCAGGGGCGCCGGGCGGACGGGCGCCAGCCCGTGCGGCGGCCCCGGGGGATGATCACGGCGAGCCAGACGACCGTGACCACAACGGCCACACCGGCCAGCGTCGGCCACAGGGCGCGGCGCAGCGGTCCGGCGGCCCTGTCCTCCGGCATCCGTACGGGGGCGGCGGATTCCCCGGCCGCGGCCGGTCCCGACGCCTTCGCGGCGGTGGAGGCGGAGGAGAGGACCGCGGTGACGGCGGCGTACGGGTCGACCCGCGGTACGGCGTCCGGGTAGGCCGAGGAGCGCAGCAGAGCGGCGGTCTGCGCAGCCGTCAGCTCCGGGTGCACCGATCGCACCAGCGCGGCCGCCCCCGCCACGTACCCGGAGGCCAGGGAGGCCCCCGAACCGATGTAGTGGCCGCTCTTCGCCGGACCGATTCCGACCACCCCGTCACCGGGCGCCGCGAGCTGGGCGCTCCCGGTGGTGTACGAGCCGGACGGCCGCTGACCCTTGACGTCCACGTCGATCACGGACAGCACACCGTCACTGGCGGCCGGGTAGTAGTCCCGGGCCGGAACCTCCTGGCCCACCCCTGCGGCCGGAGAGTCGGGCACGGCGGCTGCGACCAGCAGCACGTCCTTCTTCGCGGCCAGCCGTACGGCGGACCTCAGGGCGGCCGTGTCGCTCGGGAAGGCCGCCGACACGGTCACCACCTCGGCACCGGCCCCGACGGCTGCCTCGATGCCCGAGGCGACCCGGCCGGGGGTGGCCGCGCCCCGCTCGTCGGTCCCGCGTACCGCGACGATGGCCGACCGCCTGGCGACGCCCGCGAACTTCACGCCCTGGTCCGATTGCGCGGCGATCAGCCCGGCCACGAAGGTGCCGTGCCCGACGCAGTCCTTTCCGGCCGCGCCGACCGCCGTCACCCGGCCCTTCAGCGCGGGCGCGGAGGCCGAGACACCGGTGTCGACCACGCCGACCTTGACCCCGGAGCCGGAGGCGAACTGCCAGGCCCGCCCGAGCTGGAGGCTGACCTGCTCCCAGGGCACGGCGGTGGCCTGCCGCCCCGATCCCCCGGCACAGTCGGTGGTGCCCGTCAGCCTCGACCGGAGCACCGGCAGCTCCACCGTGTTCCCGTCGGCCGCCGCGGCGCTCGCGGCACCGGCGCCGCACAGGGCGGCCGTCAGCAGCAGCGCCGACGCACCGGCGGCGGCCCGGGGCAGCTTCCTCCCGCGCACCGTCGTCACGCCCCCGCCCCGCCGGAGGCGGACGCCGGCACCGGGTCGGGGAGGTCCTCCGGGAGCAGCAGCCGCAGATCGTCCAGGCTGGGCGCGGCCACTCGGCTCAGCCGCCCCGCCTGCCGGGTCATCATCCGCTCCAGCACCTGACGCGCGGTGCGCGCGTTGCCGAACGACCGGTCGCGCGGCAGGGCGTCGAAGTGGTGCCGCAGCACCGAGCCGAGCCCGGTGCCGCACTCGTACCCGGCCTGCAGGGCGTGCTGGCGGACGATGGTGACGAGCTCGTCGGACGAGTAGTCGGCGAACTCGATCTTCCGCGAGAACCGCGAGTGCAGGCCGGGGTTGGAGGCCAGGAATCCCTCCATCTCGCCGGTGTAACCCGCGACGATGACGACGACCTGGTCGCGGTGGTCCTCCATCAGCTTCAGCAGGGTGTCCACGGCCTCCCGGCCGAAGTCGGCGCCGGACGCATCACGCGGCGTGAGCGCGTACGCCTCGTCGATGAAGAGCACCCCGCCCAGCGCCCGCTCGAAGACCTCCTTGGTGAGCTGCGCGGTGTGACCCACGTAGCGCCCGACCACGTCGGCGCGGGACACCTCGACCAGCTGACCGCGCGGCAGAACGCCCAGGGAGACGAGGAGTTCGCCGTAGAGCCGGGCCACCGTGGTCTTGCCGGTGCCGGGTGGCCCCGTGAAGACCAGGTGATGGCTGAGGCGCGGCACCGGCAGCCCGGCGGCTTCCCGCTGCCGGGCCGTCGAGACCAGGTTGACCAGGTCGGTGACGTCCCGCTTGACCGCGGAGAGTCCGACCAGGGCGTCCAGGCGGCTGAGCGCGTCGTCCCCCGCGTCGGCGCCGTCCGGACCGGCCTCGGAGTGGCGGGCGGCCTCCTCGCTGATGTCCTGCGGCAGCAGCAGGGTGAGGTCCTCCTCGGTGACCTGGGCCAGCGAGGCCAGCCGTACCGCCTGGCGGTCCACCATCTCCTCGAAGACCTGCCGCGCCGCCCGGCCGTTGCCGAAGCCGGAGTCCTTCGGTATGCGGTCGAAGTGCGTCGCGAGCGCCTTGCGGGTCTCGTCGTTCAGCACGTACTGGTGGCGTCCGCACATGCTCTCCACGATCTCCACCAGTTCGGGGACCGAGTAGTTCTCGAATTCCACCGTCCGCGAGAACCGGGACGCCAGACCAGGGTTGGAGCCGAGGAAGCCGCGCATCTCACCGGAGTAGCCGGCGACCACGACCACCACGTCGTCGCGGTGGTCCTCCATCAGCTTCAGCAGGGTGTCCACGGCCTCCCGGCCGAAGTCGGCGCCCGAACCGCGCGAGTCGGAGGTGAGCGCGTACGCCTCGTCGATGAAGAGCACGCCGCCCAGCGCCCGCTCGAAGGTCTCCGTGGTCTTGATGGCGGTACCGCCGATGACCTGCGCCACCAGATCGGCTCGGGAGACCTCGACCAGGTGCCCGGACCGCAGCGTCCCGAGCTCGGCCAGGATGGTGCCGTAGAGCCGCGCGACCGTCGTCTTGCCGGTGCCGGGCGGACCCGCGAAGACCAGGTGCCGGCTCATCGGCGGCGCGGACATGCCCAGTTGGGCGCGGCGCCGGGCGAGCTGGGTGAGGTTGACCAGCGTGCGGACCTGTTCCTTGACGTTGTCCAGACCGATCAGGTTCTCCAGCGCGGCCATGGGGCCGTCCGGGCGCCCGGGACCGTCCGACTCGGGCACGGTTCCCGCCGGATCGGTGCCCTCGGCCTCGCCGTAACCCCAGGCGTCCCGGGCCTCGTTGCCGGTGCTGTTCAGGTTCTCCACCGCGAGCCGGCCACTCGCCCGGGACTGGACGAGCCCGCCGCCCTTGTTCTCGCGCACGGTGCAGCCGACCACCGACACCGGCGACTCGGTCTCGACCCGGATGCCGTCACGGCCGTTCCCGGCCGCCTCGCAGCCATTGAGGTTGGCCCGGCCGCCCTCGCGGACCAGGAAGCCGTAGTCGGTGGCGGCGGCGGCCCGGACCCGGGTCGCCGTCAGCTCGCCGCCGCTGTCCACGACGACGCCGCAGCCGCCGGCCGACACCAGCTCTCCGTCGCGCAGCGCCGCCGTGCCCTCGCCGCCGATCTCCAGACCGGCGCCGCCGGGACCGGTCACCCGCAGGCCTGCCAGATAGACGTTGCCGCCCGAGGCGACCGTCACTCCGGCACCGCCCGGCGACTCCACCGAGCAGTCCTCCACCCGGCCGCGCCCGCCGTCGGTCACCGAGACGCCGGTGCTTCCCGTGCCGGTGATGCGGGCCCTGCGCACCAGGGGGTTGGCGCCGCCCCTGACCACCACGCCGGTGCCCCTGACGTCCAGGATCTCCACACGGTCCAGCTCGGCCGCCGAGTCCTCCTCCAGCAGCACGGCCTCGGCCTCGCCGTCCCGGACGGTCAGTGAGGTCAGGGTGGGTGAGGAGGAACCCGCCACACGCAGCGCCGGTGCCTGGGCGCCGCTCAGCCAGCAGTCCTCGTACGTGCCCCGCGAACGGTCGGTGACGAAGAGGCCGTTGCCCGCCGTGCGGGAGGTGCGGCAGCGGCGCAGCACCGGGTCGGCCCCGTGCGAGACGATGATGCCCTGCCCGGTGGTGCCGTTGACCCGCACGTCGTCCAGCTCGACCCGGGCGGCGCTGGTCAGGTGCGCGCCGATCGCGGTGTCGTGGATCACGGTCCGCAGCACCCGGACCGCGCTGCGCTCCTCCAGCGCCAGCGCGGGCTTGTCGGTCGAGGAGAGGTCGCAGTCCTCGACGGAGACCTGGGCGTCGCCGTTGGCCAGCAGACCGTTGCCGCGTGCGTCGCGCACGGTGCACCCGCGTACCGTCGCCCTGCCGCGCTCGCCGATCACCACGCCGCTGGTGCCCAGGTGCTCGAAGGTGCACGACTCCAGCGAGCTCTCACTGGCCGAGGTGACGACGACGCCTGCGCCGGTCCGGCTGGAGACCCGGCACTCGCGCATGGCCAGCGAGCCGGAGTTGCGGGCGAGGACGGTCGCCCAGGACGCGCCGGAGACGTCACAGCCCTGCATCGCGACCTGTCCGTGCGAGGCGTCCACGACGGGAGCCTCGTCGTCCTGGCCCTGCACCACCAGATCGGTCAGCATCAGCGCGTCGGCACGCAGCGAGATCACGGTCCCGGTGCGCGGTGCCAGGCGGACGCTGCCGCGTGACTGCTCGGCGACGATGGTCACGCGGGTGGTGACGACGAGATTCTCCTCGTACGTCCCCGGGCGCACACTGAGCACCGCCCCTCCGCGCGCCCTGGCCAGGGCCTCTGCGATCGTCCGGGCGTCCCCGGTGCCCTCCGGACAGATCGTCAGTACCTGGCGCACTCCGCTGACCTCCTTGTATCGGCACCCGTGGGTTGCGGTCGGCCCCATCATGCCTTCCTCCCACCTGCGATCCCACCCCGGAGGGCGGCGTACCGCGCATTACGGGATGATCTGCAACACCCGTACCCGGGCCGGGATTTCCCCGAGACCCATTGTTCATTCCAGAGATATGACGCGTCCCCCACATGTGTGCGTGAATGAGAGCGCTCACGGGGACGTACGACGAACTACGGGACGGATGGGGCCAGATGACGGACCGGACCGGTACGGCAGCGGCGACGACGGAAGAGGCTTCGGCGCCCCCCGGTCCGGAGGCGGCGCCCGGGACCGCCGCTGCCGCTCCGGAGGGCGCCCGCGCCGGTACGCGTCCGGCGCGGGCGCCGGACGAGCAGGCGCCGGACGAGCAGGCGCCGGACGAGCAGGCGCCGGACAAGGGCGACGGGACCTCGGCCTCCGAGCCCGAGGCGGAGACCGCCGCATCCGTCCCCGAGCCCGAAGCGGAGGCGGCCGCCTCCGCGCCCGAGGCGGCGGCGGAGCCGGGAGTCGCCGAGGCGCTGGCGGCTTCCGCGCCGGAGGACCCCGAGCCCGGTGCGGCGGCCCCGGCGGGGCGCCCGAGCCGCCCGCTGCTGGCGGGCGCCGCGCTGCTGGGCGCCGCGCTGGTCGCCGTGCCGGTCCTCCTCATGAGCCGCCACGGTGAGCCCGAGCGGCACGACACCACCGTCGCCAACCAGGCGGGCACGCTCCTCGGCGGCGGGGAGCCGACCAGGGAGGAGGCGCAGGCGTACGCCTCGTCGAGCGCGTCGCCCTCGAAGCCGGCGAAGCCGAGGAAGACGCCGGCACCGAAGGAGGCCGCGCGAAAGCAGGCCCCGGTGGTGGCCCCGGTGCCGCCCTCGCAGTCCCCGACGAAGAAGCCCTCGCCGTCCCCGACGAAGAAGCCCGCGCCGAAGCAGACCGCCGGACCGAGCCCGAAACCGGTGAAGAAGCCGTCCCGGCCGGCGGACATCACCGTCACGGCCACCAGGGTGCTGCGGGCCGGCGAATCCATCGAGGCGAACAGGACGAGGCTGCGGATGCAGCGCGACGGCAACCTCGTCGTCTACGACGAGAACGACAAGCCCCGCTGGGCCACCATGACCTTCGGCCACAACTACCAGGCGGTCTTCCAGGCGGACGGCAACCTGGTCGTCTACACCGCCGACAGCCGACCGGTCTGGGCCAGCAGGACCCAGGGCCACCGCGGCGCGATCCTGCGCCTCCAGAAGGACGGCAACCTGGTGATCTACTCGGGAGGGGCTCCGGTCTGGGCGTCGAAGACGCAGCACTGACCCAACGAGCCGCCCCTCCGGCCGCGCCCCTCCTCGACGGTCACCCTCGGTTACTCTTGTCCCTTCATGCCGGAAGCTGGCAGCAAGCGACGCGGCGCCCTCGACGGTCCGCTCGGGCAGAAGAGATGGGTGGCCTGGGAAAGTGTTGCAAGAGGTTGTAGCGACCCGCTACGTCACGCCGCTGCGTGAAGGCGGGTCGCTCCCCGGGATCGTCGAGGCCGACGACCTCGGCACGTACGTCATGAAGTTCACCGGAGCCGGGCAGGGCCGCAAGACCCTCGTCGCGGAGGTGATCTGCGGGCAGCTCGGGCGGCGCCTCGGGCTGCGGGTGCCCGAGCTCGTGCAGATCCAGCTCGACCCGGTCATCGGGCTCGCCGAGCCCGACCAGGAGGTGCAGGAACTCCTGAAGGCCAGCGGCGGCCTGAACTTCGGGATGGACTTCCTCCCCGGCTCCCTCGGCTTCGACGCGCTCGCATACGAGGTCGACCCGCGCGAGGCCGGGCGGGTCGTCTGGTTCGACGCGCTGATCAACAACGTCGACCGGTCCTGGCGCAACCCGAACATGCTCGTCTGGCACGGCGACCTCTGGCTCATCGACCACGGCGCCACCATGATCTGGCACCACAACTGGCCCGGCGCCCAGGCGTCCGCCGCCAAGCCGTACAACGCCTCCGACCACGCCCTCGCCCCCTTCCGGCCCGACATCGCGTCGGCCGCCGCCGAGCTCGCCCCGCTGGTGACGCCCGAGCTGCTCGCCGAGGCCGCCGCCGACGTCCCCGACGAGTGGCTGGTGGACGAACCGGGCTTCGGCTCGACGGACGAGCTGCGGCAGGCGTACGTGGACGCCCTGGCCGCCCGCGCGGCCACCATCCACGAGCGGATCGTCATGGACGCGCCCACCCCCGACAAGCCGTCCCAGGCCCCGGGCTGGATCACCGAACGCCTCGACCCGACCACCCACGCCAGGACCGGCGAGAAGGGCGGCCGGGCATGAGCGGGCGCGATGTCTTCGAGTACGCGCTGCTGCGCGTCGTCCCCCGCGTCCAGCGCGGGGAGTGCTTCAACGCCGGGGTGGTCGTCTACTGCCGCGCCAAGGGCTTCGTGGCCGCCCGCACCGAGCTGGACGAGGCCAAGCTGAAGGCGCTCGACCCCTGCGCCGACGTGGCCGGGGTCCGGGCCGCGCTGCACGCCGTCGAGGGCGTCTGCCGCGGCGGTACGGACGCGGGCCAGGCCGCCGGCGACGACGCGGGCAGGCGCTTCCGCTGGCTGATCGCGCCGCGCTCCACCGTCGTACAGCCCGGGCCCGTGCACAGCGGCCTCACCGCCGATCCCGAGGCCGAGGTGGAGCGGCTGCTCGACCTGCTGGTGCGCTGATCCGCGATCCGGGCCGCCGTCCGCCCCCCGGGTGACAGCGGCCCGGCGGAGTGTGACATGCACCGCTGCGCCCGTGGCCCGTTGACACCGGGTGCCAGGGCTTCTAGCGTCTCGTCTGCTGAAGGTACTAAGCGGTTGCTCAGTCATCGGGCGGTTTCTCTCCGGAGCCCCCGACGTCCGCTGAGCCGCTATCCAAGGGCGAGGAGAGCCAAGCATGTCGACCAGCGAGCAGCGCGTAGCCATCGTGACGGGAGCGGCCCGGGGCATCGGTGCCGCCACCGCGGTACGTCTGGCGGCCGAGGGCCGCGCCGTCGCCGTACTCGACCTCGACGAGGCGGCCTGCAAGGACACCGTCGAGAAGATCACGGCCGCCGGGGGCAAGGCCCTCGCCGTCGGCTGCGACGTGTCGGACAGTGCCCAGGTGGAGGCCGCCGTCGCGCGGGTCGCCGCCGAGCTCGGCGCCCCGACCATCCTCGTCAACAACGCGGGCGTGCTCCGCGACAACCTGCTCTTCAAGATGAGCGAGTCCGACTGGGACACCGTGATGAACGTGCACCTCAAGGGCGCGTTCCTGATGGCCAAGGCCGTCCAGAAGCACATGGTGGACGCCAAGTTCGGCCGTATCGTCTCGCTGTCCTCCTCCTCGGCCCTCGGCAACCGCGGCCAGGCCAACTACTCGGCGGTCAAGGCCGGTCTCCAGGGCTTCACCAAGACGCTCGCCAAGGAGCTCGGCAAGTTCGGCATCACCGCCAACGCCGTCGCGCCCGGCTTCATCGTCACCGAGATGACCGCGCAGACCGCGGCCCGCGTCGGCATGGGCTTCGAGGAGTTCCAGGCGGCCGCCGCGACGCAGATCCCGGTCCAGCGCGTCGGCGTCCCCGACGACATCGCCAACGCCATCGCCTTCTTCACGGGCGACGCCGCGGGCTTCGTCTCCGGCCAGGTCATGTACGTGGCCGGCGGACCGCTCAACTGACGCGAAGGGCTGCGGACACCATGACTGTGCAGGACAGCGGCAAGGTCGCGCTGATCACCGGCGCGAGCCGGGGCATCGGCTACGGCATCGCGCAGGCGCTCGTGGAGCGCGGCGACCGGGTGTGCATCACCGGACGCAACGAGGACGCCCTGAAGGAGGCCGTCGAGACGCTCGGCGCCGACCGGGTCATCGGCGTCGCGGGCAAGGCGCACGACGAGGCGCACCAGGAGGTGGCCGTCGCCCGCGCCATGGAGGCGTTCGGCCGGGTCGACTTCCTGGTCAACAACGCGGGCACCAACCCGGTCTTCGGGCCCATCGCGGAGCTCGACCTGAACGTCGCCCGCAAGGTCTTCGAGACCAACGTGGTCTCGGCGCTCGGCTTCGCCCAGCAGACCTGGAAGGCGTGGCAGAAGGAGAACGGCGGGGCGATCGTCAACATCGCCTCGGTCGCCGGTGTCTCCGCCTCGCCGTTCATCGGCGCCTACGGGATGAGCAAGGCGGCCATGGTCAACCTGACCCTCCAGCTGGCGCACGAGTTCGCGCCGGTGGTCCGGGTCAACACGATCGCGCCGGCGGTCGTCAAGACCCGTTTCGCCCAGGCGCTCTACGAGGGCCGCGAGGAGGAGGCCGCGGCCGCCTACCCGCTCGGCAGGCTCGGGGTCCCGGAGGACATCGGCGGGGCCGCCGCCTTCCTGACCTCCGACCAGTCCGCGTGGATCACGGGCCAGACCCTGGTGGTCGACGGGGGCATTTTCCTGAATGCCGGAGTCGGCTGATCCGGCCTGGGCCGATATGGCCCCGATTGCCTCAAGTGCCCCGCCGGACCTGCGGATTGACCCGGTGGGGCGCTGCGGTATGGTCTGCCGACCCATGGCTGATCGAGGAGCGTGCACGTGTTCTACCGGGCCAGTCTGCAAGCCGCTGCAGCCCTTGCGTCCCTGTCCTTGCTGGCCGGCTGCGGGCTGTTGCCCGGCGGTGGCTCGGAGGTGGACCAGAAGCTCGCGGTCGGGACGACCAGTGAGCCCTCGACCCTCGACCCGGCGGCGGCGTGGGACGGTTCCTGGGAGCTGATGCGCAACGTCTTCCAGACCCTGGTGAGCTTCCCCACCGGCAGTACGAAGCCCGAGCCGGACGCGGCCGAGGAGTGCAGGTTCACCGACCGCACCAGCACCGCCTACCGGTGCACGCTCCGCAAGGGGCTGAAGTTCTCCAACGGCGACAAGCTGGACGCCGCGGCCGTGAAGTACTCCATCGACCGGATCTCGGAGATCGGGGTCAAGGGCGGACCCGTCGGCATGCTCGGCTCGCTCGACCGGGTCGAGACCAAGGGCGACGACGTCGTCATCTTCAACCTGAAGAAGCCCGACGCCACCTTCCCGTTCGTCCTCGCAACCCCGGCCATGTCCCTGGTCGCGCCGAGCGCGTACGCGAAGCACAAGATCCGCGACGACGGCAAGGTCATCGGTTCCGGCCCCTACCTGCTGGACTCCTACAAGCAGGGCGACCGCTCCGAACTGGTGAAGAACCCCGACTACAAGGGCTTCGCCGACCGCAAGAACGACGCCGTGACCATCCGGTACTTCAAGGAGTCGGGCGCCATGGTGAAGGCGCTGCGGGACAACGAGATCGACGCCACCTACCGCGGTCTGTCCGCCGAGGACGTCGTCAGCATCGAGGACAGCAGGAGCAACAGCAACGGGCAGGGCGGCGACCTCCAGATCGTGGAGTCCACCGGCGCCGACATCCGCTTCCTGGTGTTCAACCCGAATGACCCCGCCGCCGGGAAACCGGCCGTCCGGCGGGCGATAGCCCAGCTGGTCGACCGGGACGCGCTCGTCGCCAAGGTCTACCGGGGCACGGCCGAACCGCTGTACTCGATGGTCCCCAAGGGCATCGCCACGCACACCACCAGCTTCTTCGACACCTTCGGCAACCCCAGCAAGGACAAGGCCCGCCAGATCCTGGCCGACGCGCACATCACCACGCCCGTCCCCATGACCTTCTGGTACACCACCGACCGCTACGGCTCATCGACCGAGCCCGAGTTCGGTGAACTGAAGCGCCAGCTGGAGGAGTCCGGGCTCTTCCGTATCACCCTGAAGCACCGGCCGTGGAAGACCTTCCAGGAGGGCTTCACCAAGGGGGAGTACCCGGTCTTCGGACGCGGCTGGTTCCCCGACTTCCCGGACCCGGACAACTTCATCGCCCCCTTCGTGGGCAAGAACAGCGTGACGGGCATGCCGTACGTGAAGGACGAGATCACCAAGCAGCTGCTGCCCCAGTCCCGCCGGCAGAGCGACCGGGGCGCGGTCGCCAAGGAGTTCGAGCGGGCCCAGAAGATCCTGGTGGACGACGTGCGGCTGCTGCCGCTGTGGCAGGGCAAGCTGTACGTGGCGGAGGGCGAGGACATCGGCGGCGGCGAGCGCGCCCTGGACCCGCAGACCGTCATGCAGATGTGGGAGCTGTACCGCAAGGCCAGTTGGTGACACCGCGCGGGCGGGCCCCGGTGGCCCGCCCGGACCGCGCTGTCAGTGGCGCCCGGTAGGTTCTGGGAGCAAGAACGGATTGCTTACCGGAGGTTGTTTCACGTGACCGACACCGACCTGCTGCCCGAGTCCTGGCGCGGCGTCCTCGGCGAGGAGCTGCAGAAGCCGTACTTCAAGGAGCTCACCGAGTTCGTCGAGGAGGAGCGCTCCGCCGGACCGGTCTACCCTCCCCGGGAGCAGGTGTTCGCGGCCCTCGAAGCGACCCCGTACGACCAGGTGAAGGTCCTCGTCCTCGGCCAGGACCCCTACCACGGCGAGGGCCAGGGGCACGGCCTCTGCTTCTCGGTGCGGCCCGGCGTGAAGACCCCGCCCTCGCTGCGCAACATCTACAAGGAGATGAAGGAGGAGCTGGGCCTGCCCGTCCCGGACAACGGCTATCTGATGCCGTGGGCCGAGCAGGGCGTCCTGCTGCTCAACGCGGTGCTCACCGTCCGTGCGGGCGAGGCCAACTCGCACAAGGGCAAGGGCTGGGAGAAGGTCACCGACGCCGTGATCCGGGCCGTCGCCGCCCGCCCCGACCCGGCGGTCTTCGTCCTCTGGGGCAATTACGCGCAGAAGAAGCTCCCCCTGATCGACACCGAGCGCCACGTGGTGGTGAAGGGCGCCCACCCCTCGCCGCTGTCCGCGAAGAAGTTCTTCGGCTCCCGCCCCTTCACCCAGATAAACGAGGCCGTCGCCCAGCAGGGCCACCAGCCCATCGACTGGCGCATCCCCGACCTGGGCTGAGCGCCCTTGAGCCTCCACGCGTCCGCCCGTTCCGAGGGCTAGCGTCGGAAGCCGGACCGCCGGGTTCGGGCGGGTGGGTGCGAGGAGGCCTTGGTGACGGAGCAGCGGGAGGCGTCGGAGGACGTCTTCATGACCAGGATCGGCCAGGCGGTCATGCTGCTGCACGGAGGCGACCGGGAGGAGGCCCGCAACCGCTTCACCGTGCTCTGGTCCGAGATCGGCGACGGGGGCGACGCCCTGCACCGGTGCACCCTGGCGCACTACATGGCCGATACGCAGGACGACCCGGCCGACGAGCTGGCCTGGGATCTGCGCGCGCTGACCGCCGCCCGTGCCCTGGTCGACGAGGGAGCGGCCGGGGAGCGGGACGCGCTCGCGATGCGCGCCTTCTATCCGTCGCTGCACCTCAACCTCGCCGCGGACTACATGAAGCTCCAGCGCCCGGGGGCGGCCCGGGACCACCTGGAGCGGGCCCGGGCAGCCTCGGCGGTGCTGGCCGACGACGGCACGGACGACGGATACGGGGGCGGCGTCCGGGCGGCGATCGGCCGGCTGGAGCGGCGGCTGCGCGAGTGGTGACCGGTGCCTTCGGAGCGCCGCCGCCTCACCGCCCGTAGGTGTGGTCGCAGATCCGGGACTGCGGGCTGCCCGCGGGCCAGTGGCCGTAGCCCCGGCCGAGATCGCACACCCCGGACCCGCCGCCGGGTGCGGGCAGAGCGGGGACGGGGGCGGGCGGGGCGATCCGGCGCGGCAGCGGCAGGTCCGGGGCGGGCGCGGGCCGCCGCGGCAGCGGCAACCGGGGTCCGGCGGGCCGCGCGGCCGGGCGCCCCGGCGACGGCTCGTGCGTGGCGGACGGCGAGACCGCGCGGGACGGCTTCGCCTTCGGTACGGCCTCCAGCGTGTCGTGGACCGGCGGCCCGGCGGTCTGCGGGGCCAGGTCATGGGCCGGCCGGCTGACCCCCGGGCGCGGCGGGGCGGCCGGACGCGGCTGGACGGACACGCACCCGGACAGGGCCGCGACCGTGAGGCCGACCAGGAGTTTCACGGCGGTACTCGTTCGTTGCACGTGATCAACTCTGCGGGGCCGGTGACCGGTCCGGGCCGCCGTCGCCCCCGATCCGCCCGCACGAGTGACGCCGGTCAGCACGGCGCCTCGGAAACAACGCGTCAGGGACCCAGCATCCCGCGCAGCAGCTCGCCGAAGCCCGTCCGCAGCTCCGCCTCACTCGGCTCGTCGCGGTGGTAGGAGCCGGCCGCGCACGAGAACATCAGCCCCTCGCACCAGGCCACCAGGGACAGCGTGTGCCGTTCCGGTGCCGGCGACCCGGCCGCCGTCATCAGCGCCACCAGCGGGGCGCGGAACTGCATGCCCGTCGCGTCGAAGAACTCCCGCAGCTCGGGGCGGCGGGTGGCCTCCAGCGCCAGTTCGTACCGGCAGACCAGCAGCTCCGGGTGGTGTGTCAGATAGCGGTGCAGCGCTCGGGCGAGACCCGCGACCAGCTCGCTGGTGTCCGTGCCCGTCCCGAGCCCGCCGGGCGCCAGGACCCGTCCCTCGCGCTCCGCCAGCCGTCGCACAGCCGCCTCCAGCAGGGCCTGCCGGGTCCGGGCGTGGTTGGACGTCGAGCCCTGGGGCAGCCCGGCCCGCTCGTCCACCGCCCGGTGCGTCAGCCCCCGCATGCCGCGCTCCGCGAGGAGGGCGAGCGCGGCGTCGGCGATCAGTTCGGCCCGGTCGGAGCCGGTGGGGCGTGCGGTCATGGGGCCAACCTACCGTCGCGACTACAGCTGTAGTACGTTGGACCGTGGCACTACAGATGTAGTTGCCGCGCTTCTCGGACCGGAGGGAACGTCATGGACAAGCGCCGTGCGGTCGTCATCGGCAGCGGGATCGGCGGACTCACCGCCGCCCTCGCCCTGCACCGGTCCGGCTGGCGGGTCAGCGTGCTGGAACGCGCCGACTCCCTGGAGCCCGTCGGCGCCGGCATCGGGCTCGCCCCCAACGCCCAGCGCGCGCTCGACGTCGTCGGCCTCGGCGACGAGATCAGGTCCCTGGCCGCCTGGCAGGGCGAGGGCGGGATGCGCGCGCCGTCCGGCCGCTGGCTCTCGCGCACCGACGCCTCGGCCGCGGCCGAACGGTTCGGCGGCCCCCTGGTCCTCGTGCACCGCTCCGTCCTCATCGACCGCATCGCCGCCCGGCTCCCCGCCTCCGCCCTCCGCACCGGCTGCCCGGCCCGCCTGACCGACCCCGGCACCGCGGGCGGCGCCCCCGCCGTCGTCGCCACGCCGGCCGGGGCGATCGAGGCCGAACTCGTCGTCGGCGCCGACGGCATCCACTCCGGTGTCCGCAGCGTCCTCTTCCCGGACGCCCCCGGTCCCTCCTACGCGGGCTTCACCACCTGGCGCGTCGTCGTCCCCGCCCCGGACCGCCCCTTCCCGCCGCACGAGACCTGGGGGCGCGGCGCGCTGTGGGGCACCCAGCCGCTCAAGGACGGCCGGATCTACGCGTACGCGGCGGCGACCGCCCCCGCCGGGGGGCGCGCGGCCGACGACGAGAAGGCCGAACTCCTGCGCCGCTTCGGCGACTGGCACGACCCGGTCCCCGAAATCATCGCCGCCACCGCACCCGAGAAGGTCCTCCGCAACGACGTGTACCGGATGGCCGACCCCCTCCCCGCCTTCCACCGGGGCCGCACCGTGCTGCTCGGGGACTCCGCCCACGCCATGGCCCCCACCCTCGGCCAGGGCGGCAACCAGGCCATCGAGGACGGCATCGTCCTCGCCCGCCACGTGGCCCCCGGCCGGGACCTGGGCGCCGGACTCGCCGCGTACACCGCCGACCGGCTGCCGCGTACCGCCGCCGTCGTCCGCAAGGCCGACCAGGTGTCGAGGCTCATGAGCCTCAGCAGTGCCCCGGCCGTCGCCGCACGCGACTTCCTCATGTCCACGGTCTCCCGCCTCGGCCCCGGTCTCGTCCTGCGCACCTTCGACGGGATCGCCGACTGGCGGCCCCCGGGCGCCACGTATGCTGCCGGGACGACGGAGGAGGCGCCCGGCACACGGCGCTGACCAGCGAGAGGAACACCCTGTGAAGGTCGGCTGCATCGGGCTCGGGGACATCGCGCGGAAGGCGTACCTGCCGGTGCTCGGCACCCTGCCGGGCATCGAACTGCACCTCCAGACCCGCACCCGGGCCACCCTGGACGAGGTCGCCGCCGCCCATCGCATCCCGGCGGACCGGTGCCACCAGGACCTCGGCCCGCTGCTCGCCCAGGGGCTCGACGCCGCGTTCGTGCACGCCTCGACCGCCGCCCATCCCGAGATCGTGGGCCGGCTGCTCGACGCGGGCGTCCCCACGTACGTCGACAAGCCGCTCGCGTACACGCTCGAGGAGTCCACCCGCCTGGTCGAGCTCGCCGAGGCGCGCTCCACCGGCCTCGCCGTCGGCTTCAACCGCCGGCTGGCCCCGGGCTACGCCCAGTGCGCGGAGCACCCGCGCGAGCTGATCCTCCTCCAGAAGAACCGCGTCGGGCTCCCCGAGGAGCCCCGGACCATGGTGTACGACGACTTCATCCACGTCGTGGACACCCTGCGCTTCCTGGCGCCCGGCCCCGTCGAGCGCACGGTGGTCAGCGGCCGGCTCGTGGACGGTCTGCTGCACCACGTGGTGCTGCAGCTCTCCGGCGACGGCTTCACCGCGATCGGAGCGATGAACCGGCTCAGCGGTTCGACCGAGGAACGGCTCGAAGTCTCCGGCCAGGACTCCAAGCGCGAGGTGCTCAACCTCGCGGAGGTCATCGACCACAAGGGCCAGCCGAGCGTGCGACGGCGCGGCGACTGGGTCCCGGTGGCCCGTCAGCGCGGCATCGAGCAGGCCGTCCTGGCCTTCCTGGACGCCGTACACGAGGGCCGCACGCCGAGCGCCCGGGACGCCCTGGAGACCCATGAGCTGTGCGAGCGCGTCCTGCGGGAGCTGGACGCGGCCTAAAGACTCTGCGTCGCGGTCTTCACCGGCCGCGTACGCCTCCGGGCGCGCACCCCTCGTACGCCCTCCGCCGCACAGAAGACGGCCAGCACCCCCAGCGCCCCGTACACCGGCCAGTCGCCCAGGCGCACGTAGAGCGTCGTGCCCCGGGCCAGTGGCACCCCGTAGACGGCGGTGCCGCTGGTCCCCGTGCCGAGGCGGGGCCCGACGGGCTCGCCCCCGGGGCCGTACACCGCGCTCACGCCCGTGAGCGTCGCGTGCACCATCGGACGGCCGCTCTCCGCGGCCCGCAGCGCGCCGAGCGAGGCGTGCTGGCCCGGCGCCCAGCCGTGCTGGAAGGACGAGGTGGAGGACTGGGCGACCAGGAGTCCCGCCCCGTCCCGGACCAGACGCCGGCTCATGTCGGGGAAAGCGGACTCGAAGCAGACCAGCGGGCCGATGCGCAGTCCGTCGGCGCCGGGCACCCGCATCGTGACCGGGCTCGTGCCGCGCAGCCGGTCCTCGCCCGCCGCCCGGCCCATCGAGGTCGCCCAGCCGAGCGCCGACCGGGCCGGGATGTACTCACCGAACGGCACCAGCCGCATCTTGTCGTACCGGTCCCCGGTGAGCCCGTCCGGTCCGACCAGCACGGCGCTCTTGAAGATCCCCGTACGCCCCGCCGCGTCGGTCTGCCGGGCGTCCACGTTCACCAGGACGTCCGCGCCCACCGTCCGCGACAGCGCCGCGAGCCGGGCCGCGACCTCCGGCCGCCGGGCCGGGTCGACCCCGACACTGCTCTCGCCCCACACCACCAGGTCGACGCCCCTGCCGGCGAGCGACCGCGTCAGCTCCTCGCTGAGGGCCAACCTCCGCCCAATGCTCCCCGGACCCTCCACGACCCCGGGCTGCACGACCGCCACCCTGGCCGTGCCCGTCCGCTCGGGCTGCGGCGCCCACGCCCAGGCCGCACCGGCCACCAGCGCCCCCACCAGGAGCGACACGGCGGCCGCGGCCCGGGCGGCGGAGTGCACCAGCAGCACGGTGACCGCCGTGTTCACCGCCACCACCAGCAGGCTCACCAGCCACACCCCGCCCACCGAGGCCAGCCGGAGCGCCGGTACCACCTGCCACTGGCTCGCCCCCAGCAGCCCCCACGGCCCGCCCAGCGCCTCCCAGGACCGCACCAGCTCGATCATCAGCCAGCCGCACGGGACCACGACCACCGCCGCGACCGCCGCCCGCCCGCTCACCGGGCCCCGCAGCAGCCGGTGCACCAGCAGCCCCCACGGCGCCCACAGCAGACCCAGCAGCGCCGCGAGGATCACGATGAACACATGCAGGCTCGGCATCAGCCAGTGGTGCACGGCGACCATGTAACCCGTGCCGCCCAGCCACGCGTCCCGCGCCGCCGCGCGCCCGGTCCCGGCGGACCGGACCAGCAACAGCAGCGGGACCAGGCAGACGTAGGCGAACCACCAGAGCGAGGGCGCGGGGAAGGCCAGGGCCGGCAGCGCACCGGCCACCAGAGCGGCGGCCGCGCGCCCCGGGGTCCGGTCCAGCACGCGCGCGCCCCGCTCGCGCCACCCGGTCCACGCACCCATGCCGCACCTCCTCGCCCCGCCCGCCGGCGGGTCCGTCCCCCGGCCGGTCCCGATCTTCTGCCCAGTGTGCGGCAGCGGACGCGGCCCGTCCGTCAGCAGGGGACCACGGCCACCGGGCCCATCGCGTGCGTGAGCGTCGTGTGCGCCACCGGCGACAGGCCGAGGCCCAGCGACTCACCGCCGCTCCGCCTCCCGACGACGGTCAGCGACGCCGTCGCGGACGCGGTGACCAGCGTGCGTGTCGCGGAGCCGTTGACCGGCTCCTTCATGACCTCGACCTGCGGATAGCGGGCCCGCCAGCCGGCGGTGACCTCGGCCAGCGACCGCTCGGCCGCGTCCGCCGCCGCTTCCCGGTCGAAGACCGGGCCGCCCGACAGCATCGACGAGAACATCGTCCAGCCGTGCACGATCCGCAGCCGGGCGCCCGGGTGCGCCGCCGCCGTCTCGAAGGCGAAGTCCAGCACCCCTTCGCTGCTCTCGTCGGCGGCCACCCCGGCGACGATGTCGGGGAAGACCTCGCCCGCGCCCTCACCGTCCTGCTCCTCGTCGTCACGGCCGCCGTGCACGATCACCACGGGGCACTTCGCCATGGACGCCGTCGCCAGGCTGTTGGACCCCAGCATCAGGGACCGGAACCCGCCGAGCCCCCGCGAGCCGAGCACCAGCAGCGAGGCGTCCCGGCTCAGCGAGACCAGCGCCGCCGACGGGAAGTCGAGCGGTGCGAGCGTCGTGGGCCGCAGCCCCGGAGCGGCCTGCGCGACGCGGCGCACGGCCGAGGCAAGCAGCTCGCCCGCCTCGCGCTCCTGCACCTCCTGGTCGGTGCGCCGGGCCAGCTGCCGGACATGCACGACGAGCAGCGGCCAGTTCCGTACGACCGCCTCCCGGGCCGCCCAGTCCAGCGCGTCCCAGCTGTGCGAGGAGCCGTCGACCGCCGCGATCACGGGAAGCTCGGTGTCGCTCATGGGTTCCTCTCCGCCGGCCGGACCTGCTTCGTACGCTACGGCGGCACGGGCACCGGTGCCGAGGCGGAGGCGGCCGTCCGGGCCCCGGCACGGCGTGACCTCGCCCGTCGTTGTCCCTCGGGGCCGGTCCGGCTGCGCCTATGCTCGCGGTATGGAGCAGAGCGAAGTGGTGAAGCGTGTGGTCGGCATCCTCACCGAAGCGGGGGAGATGCGCCGGCTGCTGGAGGAGAACCCGGACCGCGAGGACGCCGACACCGACTCGACCGTCGTGACCGCCCTACTCAACGAGACCATGCCCCGGATCGCCATCCCGGAGGACGCCACCGTCGAGGACGTGGTGGTCGTCGTCGGACGTGAGGTCGGCGGTGCGGTGGAACAGCTCGTCGGCGCGTTCACCCTGGCGTTCGCCATGCTCGCCCAGGTCCACGACTCCGGGCAGACGGACGTCACCTCGGCGGACGTGCTCCAGGACCTCGCCCTGCGCGCCGAGCAGTTCGGCGCCGAGGGCCCCGGGGACGCGGAGATCTGACGCGGTGCGCCGCCCCCGGTCGCGGCCGGGGGCGGCACCGTACGCACATCAGCCCGCGGACTCACCCGCGTGCGGGGACAGCGCACCGGCGCCGACGAGGACGAACAGCAGCACGCCCAGGACGATCCGGTAGATCACGAACGGCATGAAGCTCTTCGTCGTGATGAACTTCATGAACCACGCGATGACCGCGTACCCCACGCCGAACGCGATGACCGTCGCGAAGAGCGTCGGCCCCCATGCGACGTGCCCCTCGCCCGCGTCCTTCAGCTCGAAGACGCCCGAGGCGAGCACCGCCGGGACCGCCAGCAGGAACGAGTAACGCGCCGCCGCCTCCCGGGTGTAACCCATCAGCAGACCGCCGCTGATCGTGGCGCCGGACCGCGAGACGCCGGGGACGAGGGCCATCGCCTGGCAGCAGCCGTAGATCAGGCCGTCCTTGACGCCCAGTTCGCGCAGGGTCTTGCGCTGCCTGCCGGCCCGGTGCCTGCCGCCCTTCTCGTCGCGGGCGGCCATCCGGTCCGCGACGCCGAGCACGATGCCCATCACGATCAGGGTGGTGGCGATCAGCCGCAGATCGCGGAACGGGCCCTCGATCTGGTCCTGGAACGCCAGGCCCAGCACGCCGATCGGGATGGAGCCGACGATGACCAGCCACCCCATCTTGGCGTCGTGGTCGCCACGCATCGAACGGTCCGTCAGCGACCTGAACCACGCCGAGACGATCCGCGCGATGTCCTTGCGGAAGTAGATGAGGACCGCGGCCTCCGTGCCGATCTGGGTGATCGCGGTGAAGGCCGCGCCCGGGTCCTGCCAGTCGGCGAACGCCGCGGTGAGCCGCAGATGCGCGCTGGAGGAGATCGGCAGGAACTCGGTCAGTCCCTGGACGAGGCCGAGGACGAACGATTCGAACCAGCTCATGGGGCTTGGGCCATCCCGGGGTACTCGTGCGCCGGCCCCCCGCGTCGGGCGCGGGCGGCGTGCGGTGTGCGGTCACGCGAGAACAGGGCCCGGCCGGGCCCTGTCTCGTCTGTCGGTCGCGGGCAGCGTATCGCCCCCGGGTGAACGCCCGGCGACAACCCCCGCGCGCCCCGCCCCGTCGCCGTGCTCAGCCGCCCAGGCGGTGGCGACGGCGCCAGGCGACCACGGCCGCTCCGGCGCCCGTCAGCACGATGAAGCCCATCGCCGCCAGGAAGGCGGGCGAGGTCGGCGACGACGCCTCGCTGCCCGCCACCACGTAGGCGGCGGTGTTCGGGATCGAGCCCAGGGCCGTCGCCACCAGGAACGGCGGACAGCCCATGCGCGAGACGGCCGCGCAGTAATTGGCGGCGGCGAACGGCACCCCGGGGAAGAGCCGCAGCGCCAGCATCGAGCGGAAGCCGTGCCGGCTCAGCTGCCCGTCCGCCGCCCGCAGCCAGCGCCCCCGCACCAGGGTCCGCAAGGCGTCCTGGCCCAGGACCCGGACGAGCATGAAGGAGACCCCCGCGCCCAGCACCGTGCCGCCGAGCGCCGCCACGAGCCCCGCCTGCGCCCCGAACAGGGCGCCCGCGGCGAGATTCAGCAGCGGACGCGGCACGAACGCCACCGTGCAGACGCCGTACGCGAGTCCGAAGAGCACCACCGCCGTCGAGCCGCCGCCCAGCTCCCCGAGTCTCCCGGAGGTCAGCAGCCGCTGCGGGTCCAGCAGCAGCATGGCCGTCGCGGCGGCCACCAGCACGGCGACCAGCAGCGAGAGCCGGGACCACGGTGACAGCAGCACCCGCGTGCAGCGCACGGCGAGGCCGGGGGCGGGCCGGGTGTCGGGGACGACGTCGAGCATTCGGGGAGAGTAACCGACAAAGGTGTGTGATCGCCGTAATGTGCCTCCGCCGCCCGCCCCGGCGACCCGCGCCCAATCCCCGTACCGCCCGCCGTAATTCGCTCGACGGGCGGGCGGCCCCTCGGAGATGATCGGCGCATGTTCCGGTACGCCTTCCTCGCAGCGCCGTCCGCAGTCGCGGACGCGCCGAAGGCTGCCGTGTCCGCACTCGCAGCAGGTGGCGCCGCAGCGGTCACCGCTGCCGCAGCGCCCCTCGGCGGCGCCCGAAGCTGACCCTCCCCCGACTGTCCGGCGGACCCCGCGAGGGGAGGGTCGGCCGGGCCCCGGGGTCCTCACGTCACGCTTCGCATCCCAAGGAATGAACCCATGCCCAAGACGGCATACGTGCGCACCAAGCCGCACCTCAACATCGGCACCATGGGCCACGTCGACCACGGCAAGACGACCCTGACCGCCGCCATCACCAAGGTGCTCAGCGACCGCGGCACCGGCACCTTCGTCCCCTTCGACCGCATCGACCGCGCGCCCGAGGAGGCGCAGCGCGGCATCACCATCAACATCGCGCATGTCGAGTACGAGACCGGCACCCGGCACTACGCGCACATCGACATGCCCGGCCACGCCGACTACATCAAGAACATGGTCACCGGGGCCGCCCAGCTCGACGGGGCGATCCTCGTCGTCTCCGCGGTCGACGGGATCATGCCGCAGACCGCCGAGCACGTGCTGCTCGCCCGCCAGGTGGGCGTCGACCACATCGTGGTCGCGCTCAACAAGGCGGACGCCGGTGACCCCGAGCTGACCGACCTGGTCGAGCTGGAGGTGCGCGAGCTGCTGTCCGCGCACGGCTACGGCGGCGACACGGTGCCCGTCGTACGGGTGTCGGGGCTCCGCGCGCTGGAGGGCGACCCACGCTGGACGGGGGCCGTGGAGGCGCTGCTCGACGCCGTCGACACCTATGTGCCGATGCCGGTGCGCTACACCGACGCGCCGTTCCTGCTGCCGGTGGAGAACGTCCTGACCATCACCGGCCGGGGCACGGTCGTCACCGGCGCCGTGGAGCGCGGCACGGTGCGCGTCGGCGACCGGGTGGCGGTGCTCGGCCCGGACATCGAGACGGTCGTCACCGGCCTGGAGACTTTCGGCAAGCCGATGGAGTCCGCCGAGGCCGGCGACAACGTCGCGGTGCTCCTGCGCGGCGTCGAGCGCGACCGGGTGCGCCGCGGCCACGTCGTCGCGGCGCCGGGCAGCGTCACCCCGAGCCGGCGCTTCACCGCGCGGGTGTACGTCCTGTCGGGGCGCGAGGGCGGCCGCACCACCCCGGTCACCACCGGGTACCGGCCGCAGTTCTACATCCGCACGGCCGACGTGGTCGGCGACGTGGACCTCGGCGAGGCGGCGGTCGCGCGACCCGGCGACACGGTCACCATGACCGTCGAGCTGGGCCGGGACGTCCCGCTGGAGCCGGGCCTCGGCTTCGCGATCCGCGAGGGCGGCCGCACGGTCGGCGCGGGGACGGTCACGGAACTGCTCTGAGCCGGACGGGCCCCGGGGCCCGCCTTCCCCGACCCGGGGAAGGCGGGCCCGTCCGCCGCCGGCCCGGGCGGGCAGGTCCGTCCGCCGTCGGCCCGGGCGGGCAGGTCCGCCGGGAGCCTTCACCACCCGGGCGGGCCCGTCCGACGGGAGCCCTCACAATGGGACGGTGAACGAGTCGATACCCGTCATCCGGGACGTGGACCACGGCACCGCACGCCTCCTCCCGGACGTGGACCGGGACAGGGCCTGGCTGCTCACGGTCGACGGCGCCCCGCAGTCCTACGTCGACCTCGACGCGCCCGAGCACCTGGAGTTCGAGTACGCCCGTCGCCTCGGCCACGTCGTGGACTGCGCCGCGGACCCGGGCGAGCCGCTGGACGTCCTGCACCTGGGCGGCGGCGGCCTGACCCTGCCCCGCTATGTCGCGGCCACCCGCCCCGGCTCCCGGCAGGAGGTGGCGGACGCGGACCGCGGGCTGCTCGGCCTCGTCGCGGAGCACCTGCCGCTGCCCGCGGACTCCGGCATCACCGTGCACGCGGCGGACGCCCGCGCCCGGCTGGAGGAGACCCCGCCCGGCTCGGTGGATCTGCTGATCGCGGACGTCTTCGGCGGGTCCCGGGTCCCCGCCCACCTCACTTCGGTCCCGTACGCCGGGGCGGCGGCGCGGGCGCTGCGCCCCGACGGGGTCTACGCCGCGAACCTGGCCGACGGGCCGCCGTTCGGCTTCCTGCGCTCGCAGCTGGCCACCTTCGCGGCGGTCTTCGGTGAGCTGGCGCTGATCGCGGAACCGGGCGTGCTGCGCGGCCGCCGCTTCGGAAACGTGGTCCTGGTCGCCTCCCGGGCGCCGTTCGACACGGCGGCGCTGGCCCGCAGGTGCGCGGCGGACGCCTTCCCGGCGCGGGTGGAGCACGGCGCGTCGCTGGCCGCGTTCTTCAACGGGGCCCGGCCGGTCGGGGACGAGGACGCGGTGGGCTCACCCGAGCCGCCCGACGGCGCCTTCGGCGTCGGCTGAGGTGGGTGGCAGGAGCGGGGCGGCGGCCACCTCGACCGTCTCGGTCCGGCGGGTCAGATTGCGTACGTCCGGAACGAACAGCACGAGACCCGTGACGAGCACGACCAGGCCCGCGCACCCCCACAGCGCCTCGGAGCGCCCGACCAGGGACTCGACCGGTCCGGCGAGGGCGGTGGCGACCGGCACCATGGCCACCGAGCCGAACCAGTCGTAGGCGCAGACGCGCGACAGCTTCTCCTCCGGGATCTCCTGGTGCATGGCCGTCATCCAGGAGACGCCGAACACCTCGATCGCCGTACCGCTGACGAACATCACCAGGCAGAGCCAACTCGCCGACAGCGGCACGGCGAGCCCCGCCGACGGCAGGGCCAGCGGGAAGACGCAGAGCGTCCCGGCCAGCAGCAGCCGGCGCGGCTTCCACCGCATCATGAGCAGCGCCCCCGCGAGGTTGCCGACGCCGAACGCGGCGAGCGCGAAGCCCCAGGGCCGGGCGCCGCCCAGCTCGTCGCGGGCGACCAGCGGCCCGTAGACCGCCTCGGCGGCCCCGACGGCGGCGACCACCACGGAGAACTGGGCGACGATGGACCAGAGCCACGGGCGGCCCGTGAACTCCTTCCAGCCGTCCCGCAGGTCCGCGAGCAGCCCGCCCCCGGGCTCACGGGCCGGGATGTGGCTGACGTCGAGGAAGGCGCGCAGGGCTCCCGCGACCGCGAAGGCCGCCGCGTCGACGGCGAGCACCCAGCCGGGGTCCATCGCCGCGATCATGGCGCCACCGAGGGCGGCGCCGCCGATCGCGGCGCCCTGCGTCGACATCCGGAAGAGCGCGAAGGCCCGGCTCGCCTGTTCGCCGCTGACGCTCGACATCAGCATGCCCTCGGCCGCCGGACTGAAGAACGCCTGCCCGGTGCCGCAGAGCGCGGTGAGCACCATCATCTGCCACAGCTTCGGGTCGCCGGCCAGGACCAGCAGGGCGAAGAGGCCCTGCGAGACGCAGTTGAGGGTGTTGGCCGCGACCATCACCCGGTGGCGCGGCACCCGGTCGGCTATCGCCCCGCCGATGAGCAGGAACAGCACCAGGGGCACCGTCCTGGCGGCGGCGACGAGACCGACGTCACCGCCGTCGCCGCCCGTCTGGAGAACCGCGAACGCCGCCGCGATCAGCGCGCCGTGGGTGCCCAGGGCGGTGATGATCGAGGCGGCGGTCAGCAGCCGGTAGTTGCGGCCCGCCGGGACGGGGCGGGTGGTGCGGGGGGCGGGGGCGGCTGCTTCGGTCACCCAGGGACTATCGCGGCCGCCGCCCCGTAGCGCAAATGAGTTGCCCGAGCGGGGTCAGGAATCGCCGTCGGGGTCGACGACGGGCACCAGGCGCACGGTGCTGAGGATCTTCTCGATCGTCGCGTTCGGCAGCTCGTCGTCCACGCCCGCGGCCGCGTACAGCACCCACGAGGCGAACTCGTTCTTCTTGTTCTTGAACGTGAAGGCGTACGTCTTGCCGTCGCTGCTGCACTTGGAGCGCTTGGTGACGTGGGGCGCGGTCGCGGTGACCAGGCTCCCGGTCAGCCCGGACTTGGTGGTGTACTGCTTGGCCTTGCTGATCTTGATGGTCTTCTTCGGCATGTGCTGCGCGAACGCGGCCCAGGCCCAGGTGCCCGCCTCGTTACGGGCGTTCACGTCCGGGTCCGTGGCGCCCTGCGCGCCCCGGGTGCCGGTGCCGGCCAGGCTGTACTTGTCCTCGGTGCCGTCCTTGTCGGCGTCGTCGGTGCACCACTCCTGCTTGAGGTCCGCAGGCGCGCTGAACCCGATGAGCGGCAGACCGTCGTTCTTCTTCTCGTCCTCGAAGAAGGACTGCACGGTGGGCGGCGAGACCTCCCAGTCGCCGGGCACGTCGAACTGGGTGCCCCACTTGGGGTTGGTCACGACCTTCCAGCCCGCGATCTGCGGCTTGGCGTCCTCGCCGCCGCGCGGGTTGTCCTCGGGCGACGCGGAGCCGGACGGCTTGGCGGGCGCGGCCGTCTTCTTGTCGTCGGCGACGTTCTTGCCGTCCTTGTCGTCGTCCTTGTTCAGCACGACGACACCGGTGACCGCGGCGGCCACCACGACCGCGGTCGCGGCGACGATCGCGATGACCGTCGTCTTCTTCTTCTTGTCGTTGCCCGGCTGGGGGTCACCGGGAGGACCGGGCACCGCGTACTGCGGAACGGTCGGCTGCTGGTACGGGTTGGGCTGTCCGTACCCCCCCTGCCCGCCCTGCTGCGGGTAGCCGTAACCCGGCTGTCCCGGCTGCTGGCCCTGCTGCTGATATCCCGGCTGCTGATAGGGATTCGGCTGCTGGTACCCCGGCTGCTGGTACGGGTTCTGGTTCTGGTCCTGCGGGTTCTGCTCGCCCCCGGGCGGCTGCTGTCCTGGCCACATGGCGAGTAACGATAGAGGGGCCCCGCCCCGCGTGCTACGTCCGCCCCCGTGTGCGAACGGTGAAGGAGCGGGCGCGGCCCGGCCGGTGACTGCCGCGAGAGGCATGGCCAAAGCTGCCTACCCATGAGTAACATCACGGTCATGAGCGCTGAACAGATGACCGCCGGCGAGATGCTCGCCGCGACGGTTCCCATGGTCCGGACCCTCAACCTCGAATTCCTGGAGTCCACCGCCGACCGCGCGGTGGTCCGCATGCCGGACCAGGCCGACTACCACAACCACGTCGGCGGACCGCACGCCGGAGCGATGTTCACGCTGGCCGAGTCGGCGAGCGGAGCCATCGTCATCGCCGCCTTCGGCGACCAGCTCTCCCGGGCCGTGCCGCTCGCGGTCAGCGCCGAGATCGGCTACAAGAAGCTGGCCATGGGCGAGGTCACCGCGACCGCCGTCCTCGGCCGCCCCGCCGCCGAGGTCGTCGCCGAACTCGACGCGGGCGAGCGTCCCGAATTCCCGGTGACCGTGGAGATCCGGCGCGCGGACGGCGCCGTGACCGGTGAGATGACCGTGGTCTGGACGCTGCGCCCCCACTCCTGACCCGTACGACCCCGAGGGCCGCCCCGCGCCGGACCGGTGCCCGGCGGCCCTTCGCGCTGTCCGCCTCCGTGAGGCTGAGGGTAGGCTTCCCGGCGGTGCGCCGATGAGTGTCCGGCGGGCGACAGGACATCACACGTAAGGAAACGGCGTTGCACATCCAGGAGTGGCTGGAGACCGTCCCCGCGATCAGCGTCTACATCCTGGTGGGCGCCGTCATCGGGCTGGAGAGCCTGGGCATCCCGCTGCCCGGCGAGATCGTCCTGGTCAGCGCCGCGCTGCTGGCCGCGAGCCACGACGGCATCAACCCCTGGATCCTGGGCGCCTGCGCCACCGCCGGAGCCGTGATCGGGGACTCCATCGGCTACGCCATCGGCCGCAAGGGCGGACGCCCGCTGCTGGCCTGGCTCGGGGGCAAGTTCCCCAAGCACTTCGGCGAGAGCCATATCGCCATGGCCGAGCGGTCCTTCCAGAAGTGGGGCATGTGGGCCGTCTTCTTCGGCCGCTTCGTCGCCCTGCTGCGCATCTTCGCCGGTCCGCTGGCCGGTGTGCTGCACATGCCGTACTGGAAGTTCCTCATCGCCAACGTGCTCGGCGGGATCGCCTGGGCGGGCGGCACCACGGCCGTCATCTACTCGGTGGGCGTCGTCGCCGAGGCATGGCTCAAGCGGTTCTCCTACCTGGGCCTGGCCATCGCGGTCCTGATCGGCCTCGCCTCCATGCTGGTCCTGAAGAACCGCGCCAAGAAGGCCGCCGCCGCGCACTCCGCCGCGGCCGCCACCGAGCCGGAACCGGGGACCGTGCCGGTCGCGGACTGAGCCGGCGGGCCTCAGCCCTCGCAGGCTTCGCGGTGGGCCTTGGCCAGCTCCACGTAACCCACCGCGTTGAAGCGGACGCCCTCCAGCTCCTCCTCGGTCAGCTCCCGCTTCACCTTCGCCGGGACGCCCGCGACCAGCGACCCCGGCGGCACCCGCATCCCCTGCGGTACGAGGGCCTGCGCCGCGACCAGGGAGCCCGCGCCGATGTGGGCGCCGTTGAGGACGGTGGCCCCCATGCCGATGAGGACGTCGTCCTCGATGGTGCAGCCGTGCAGGACCGCGTTGTGGCCGACCGAGACCCGCTCGCCGACCGTCACCGCGAAGCCCGGGTCGACGTGGACGCTGCAGTTGTCCTGGATGTTGGAGTCCGCGCCGATCACGATGGGCCCGCAGTCCGCACGCAGCACCGCCTGGTACCAGAGGCTGGAGCCCGCCGCCATGGTGATGTCGCCGATCGCCACCGACGTCGGGGCGGTGAACGCCTCCGCGTCGATGGCGGGCTCCTTGCCACCGATGCCCATGATCATCGCCTGCTCCGCCATGGCCCGTTCCTCCGTGCTCCGGTGGCGTCGGTCGCCGCCGGGGAAACCGTATGCGACGCGACGGCGCCGCCCCCTGTTGGGGTGAAGATCACAGGCCGGTCCCGCCGCCCGTCCGGTGGGCACGGCTTACGGTGAGCGCGTGCCGAAGAACCGGAATCCGCTCGCCGCCCTGACCGCCTGGCGGCGGCGCGCCCTGTCCGGGATCGTCCACCGCTGCTGGCGCTGGGCGCGCGAGGCGGGCGCGGTCACCGCCGCGCACCCCGGAGGGCTGCGGTTCGCCCGGATCGGTGAGGGCACGCGGCTGGCGTTCCCGCAGGGCACGGTCTTCGGGGAGCCGTGGATCCGGCTCGGCGACCACTGCATCATCGGCGAACAGGTCACGCTCACCGCGGGCCTCATGCCCGACCTGGACCTCGGGCCCGACCCGATCCTCACCCTGGGCGACGGGGTCGTCCTCGGCCGGGGCAGCCATGTCGTCGCCGACACGACGGTGACCATCGGCTCGGACACGTACTGCGGCCCGTACGTGTACATCACCTCGACCAACCACAGCTACGACGACCCGCACCAGCCGGTCGGCAAGCAGTGGCCCCGGATGGAGCCCGTCTCCATCGGCCCCGGCTGCTGGATCGGTACCGGCGCGGTGATCCTGCCCGGCGCCCGCCTCGGCCGCAACGTCGTCGTGGCCGCCGGGGCGGTGGTCCGGGGCGAGGTCCCCGACCGGGCGGTGGTGGCCGGAGCGCCCGCCCGTGTCGTACGCGGCTGGGACCCGGAGAAGGGCTGGCAGCCGCCCCTGCGGACACCGGCCCCGGTCCCGATCCCCGAGGGCGTCACCCCGGAACAACTCCTCGCCGTGGCGCAGCTCGACGAGGGCTGAAGGCAGGCCCTACCCCGTCGCGAGCAGCACCGTGCCCACCAGGGCCAGCCCCGCGCCCGCCGCCTGCACGCCCCGCAGCCGCTCGTTCAGGAATCCGCGCGCGGCCAGCGCCGTCACCACCGGATAGAGCGAGGCGAGCACGGCGGCGACGGTGACCGGGCCGTGCTGGGCGGCGATGGAGTACGTGCCGTTGGCCGCGACGTCCGCGAGGCCGACGAACGCCAGCGCCGGCAGCGCCGCCCGGACCACCGCCGCGCCCCCGTCCTCGGGCAGTGCCCGGCCGCCGCGCCGCACGGAGACGTACAACGCCCCGCCGCCCACCGCCACGTTGGTGACGCGCTGCACGAACAGGGCGAGGAACAGCCCGGTCACCGTGGTCGACGCATGGGCGATCAGCGACATCACGCCCCCGAAGCCGAAGGCCGCCACCAGGGTCAGCAGGACCGCCCGCCGCTGCACCGGCGCCCCGCGCAGCTGCGGGCCGCCCGCCAGTACGACGCCCACGACGGCCACCGCGACCCCGGCGCCCTGGAGGAGGTCCGGGCGCTCCCCGGCGATCAGCCCGACGCCCACCGGCACGGCCACGCCGAGCGAGCCGAGCGGGGAGACCACACCCATGGGGCCGAGCGCGAGCGCCTGGTAGAAGCAGAGCATCGCCACCGGTCCGACGACCCCCGCCGCGACCGCGTACCAGAGCCGGGGCCCCGCCTCGCTCCAGCCGCCCGTGGCGGTCACGATCACGCCCAGCACCGCCGCCGTGATGATCTGCGAGACCACGACCACGGTGAGCGCGGGCGTACGGCGGGTCAGCAGGCCGCCCCCGAAGTCGGCCAGCCCCCACAGGAGACTGGTGGCCAGGGCGAACAACGCGGTCATGGGGGGCCTCGCAGTACAGTGCGGCGAACAGGTGGGTACACCGCACCGTAGTGCAGGATGCTGGACCGTGTCATACAGAATATTGGACGGAATGTGACTGACCTCGATCAGCTGACCCAGTCCCTCGCGCGCAATCTCAAGCGCTGGCGCGGTGAACGCGGCTTCACCCTGGACCAGTTGGCGGCCCGTGCCGGAGTCAGCCGCGGCATGATCATCCAGATCGAGCAGGCCCGCACCAATCCGAGCGTCGGCACCACGGTCAAGCTCGCCGACGCGCTCGGCGTCAGCATCACCACCCTGCTCGACTACGAACAGGGCTCCCCGGTCCGTCTGGTCCCGCCCGAGCAGACCGTCCGCCTCTGGTCCACCGACGCGGGCAGCTCGACCACGCTCCTGGTCGGCACGGACGCCCGGGGCCCGTTCGAACTCTGTTGCTGGCGGCTGATGCCCGGCGAGGGCAGCCGCTCCGACCCGCACCCCGAGGGCACGGTCGAACTCCTCCACGTCACCGCCGGAACGCTCACGCTCGTCGTCGCCGACACCCCCTACGAGATGGGTGCCGGCACCTCCGCCACCTTCGAGGCGCACCATCCGCACGCCTACCTCAACGAGGGCGCCGAACCGGTCGAACTCACCATGGCCGTAAGCGTTCCGCCCGTCAGATGAGACGGCGCACAGCCCCGCGTACGGCGCTGTTAGCGTGACGCGTATGCGCGCACCCATCGGTTCCTTCGAGAACGCCAGCCCCGCCGTCGACCGTCAGGACCTGCTCACCGCCCCGGTGGCCGAGGCGGTGCGCACGGGCTGGGGCGGCATCGCGTCCGACCAGGTCCTGCACGTCGACACCGACCCGGAGATCGCCGACACCGCGGCCTTCGTCGCCCATCACGGGGCCGACCTGCTGGACCACTCGGCGAACTGCGTCGTGCTCTCCGGGAAGCGGGGCACCGACGTCACCCTCGCCGCCTGCCTGGTCCTCTCGCACTCCCGCGTCGATGTGAACGGGGTCGCCCGCAAGCACCTCGGCCTGCGCAAGGCGCGCTTCGCCTCGATGGACACGGCGGTGGGCGAGACCGGCATGGAGTACGGCGGCATCACCCCCATCGGGCTCCCCGCCGCCTGGCCGCTGCTGATCGACTCCGCCGTCGTGGACGAGGAGTGGGTCCTCATCGGCAGCGGCTCGCGCCGGGGCAAGCTCATCGTGACCGGCAAGGCGCTGGGCGCCCTGCCGGGCGCGGTGATCCTCGACGGCCTGGGCGTCCGCGCCCCGGACGCCTCCCAGGCCCCGAGCTAGGCCCCGAGCCTCGGGATCTCGATGGCGGGGCAGCGGTCCATCACCATGTCCAGGCCGGCCGCCCGGGTGCGTCCGTACGCCTGCTCGTCCACCACACCGAGCTGGAACCAGACGGCCCGGGCACCCTTGGCGACCGCCTCGTCGGCCACCGCCCCCGCCAGCTCGCTGTTGACGAAGACGTCGACCACGTCCACCGGGAACGGGATGTCCGCCAGCGAGGCGTACCCCTCCTCGCCGTGCACCCGCTCGGCCTTCGGATGCACCGGGACCACGCGCTTGCCGAAGCGCTGAAGCACCTCGGCGACCCCGTAGGCCGCGCGCGAACGGTTGCTGGACAGGCCGACCACCGCCCAGGTGTCGCCGGTGTCTTCCAGGATCCTGCGGATCGTCTCCGCGTCTGCGTACATGAACCGCACAACCGGCGGCCCGCCCCGGCCATTCCCGCAGGTGCGCATAGGGTGGCGGGATGCAGGAGGAGTACCGGACCGTCGCCCGCGCGGGCGTGCACGAGAGCGAGATCAACCGGTCCCGCTTCATCTGCGCGCTCGCCCCGGCGGCCACGGAGGAGGAGGCGCAGGAGTTCATCGCCCGCGTCCGCAGGGAGCACCCGACCGCCACGCACAACTGCTACGCGTACGTGATCGGCGCCGACGCCTCCGTGCAGAAGGCGAGCGACGACGGCGAGCCCGGCGGCACCGCCGGAGTCCCGATGCTCCAGATGCTCACCCGCCGCGAGGTCTGCTACGCCGTCGCCGTCGTCACCCGCTACTACGGCGGTGTGAAGCTCGGCGCCGGAGGCCTGATCAGGGCGTACGGGGGAGTGGTCGGCGAAGCCCTCGACGCACTCGGCACCCGCACCCGCCGCCGCTTCCGCCTCGCCACGGTCACCGTCGGACACCAGCGGGCGGGCCGGCTGGAGAACGAACTGCGCGCCACCGGACGGACGGTGCGCGAGGTCCGGTACGCGGCCGACGTGACCATCGAGATCGCGCTGCCGGACGCCGACGTCGAGGCGTTCGGCCGCTGGCTCGCCGACGCGACGGCGGGCGAGGCGCGGATGGAGCTGGGCGGCGAGGCGTACGACGACGCGTGACGCGGCCGCGGGCGGAAGGTCTCGGCGCCCGTCGCGGCCGGGCGGAACTTCCCGGTTGCGGCCGTGGCTCCCCGCCGGGATGGGAGACTGTGGGGCGTGAGAGCACAGGGGCGGAGGAAGCGCATGCGGACCGGAGCCGGGTCTTGAGGATTCTGCACACATCGGACTGGCACCTCGGCCGGTCCTTCCACCGGGTCCCCCTGTTCGACGCCCAGGCCGCCTACCTCGACCACCTGGTCGCCACCGTCGCCGCCCACGAGGTCGACGTCGTCGTCGTGGCGGGTGACGTGTACGACAGGGCGGTGCCCCCGCTCAGCGCGGTGCAGCTCTTCGACGACGCGCTGCACCGGCTCGCCGCCGCCGGGGTGCCCACGGTGATGATCTCCGGAAACCACGACTCCGCCCGCCGCCTCGGTGTCGGCGCCGGGCTCATCGGCCGGGCCGGCATCCACCTGCGCACCGACCCCGCGCACTGCGGCACGCCCGTCGTCATCCCCGACGCACACGGCGACGTGGCGTTCTACGGGCTGCCCTACCTGGAACCGGCACTGGTCAAGGACGTCTTCAAGGCCGAGCGTGCCGGGCACGAGGCCGTGCTCACCGCCGCGATGGACCGCGTCCGCGCCGACCTCGCCGCCCGCCCGGACACCACCCGGTCCGTCGTCCTCGCCCACGCCTTCGTCGCCGGCGGCGAGCCCAGCGACAGCGAGCGCGACATCACCGTCGGCGGCGTCGCCGCCGTCCCGGCCGGGGTTTTCGACGGCGTCGACTACGCGGCGCTCGGCCACCTCCACGGCTGCCAGGCCGTCACCGACCGCGTCCGCTACTCCGGCTCCCCGCTCGCCTACTCGTTCTCCGAGGCCACCCACCGCAAGACCATGTGGCTCATCGACCTGGACGCGTCCGGGACGGTCACCGGCGAACGGATCGACTGCCCGGTGCCCCGCCGCCTCGCCCGGCTCCACGGCCGGCTGGACGACCTGCTCGACGACCCCGCGCTCGACTGCCACGAGGACGCCTGGGTGGAGGCCACCCTCACCGACCCGGTCCGCCCCGCCGACCCCATGGCCCGGCTCACCGAGCGCTTCCCGCACACCCTCGCCCTCGTCTTCGAACCGGACCGGGCACCCGACGACCCGGACCTCACCTACGCCCGCCGCCTGCGCGGCCGCGACGACCAGACCATCGCGGAGGACTTCGTGGCCCATGTGCGCGGCGGCTGGGGGACCGACGAGCAGGAGCGGGCGGTGCTGCGGGGCGCCTTCGACCACGTCCGGGTGGACGACGGCGTGCGCGAGGTGAACCGGTGAGGCTCCACACCCTCCGCGTCACCGCGTTCGGCCCCTTCGGCGCCCTCCAGGAGATCGACTTCGACGCGCTCTCCACCGCCGGGCTCTTCCTGCTCCACGGGCCGACCGGGGCCGGCAAGACCTCCGTCCTGGACGCCGTCTGCTACGCCCTGTACGGCGCGGTGCCCGGCGCCCGGCAGGGCCCCGGCACCTCGCTGCGCAGCGACCACGCCCCGGCGGACCTGCCGACGGAGGTCCTGCTCGACCTCACCGTCGGCGGGCGCCGCCTGGAGATCACCCGGCGCCCCGCCCAGCCCCGCCCCAAGAAGCGGGGCGGCGGCCACACCACGGAGAAGGCGCAGAGCTGGCTGCGCGAGTACGACCCCGAGGACGGCTGGCGGGCGCTCAGCCGGTCGCACCAGGAGATCGGCGAGGAGATCACCCAGCTCGTCGGCATGAGCCGCGAACAGTTCTGCCAGGTGGTCCTGCTGCCCCAGGGCGACTTCGCCCGCTTCCTGCGCGCCGACGCGGAGGCGCGCGGCCGGCTCCTCGGCCGGCTCTTCGACACCCGCCGCTTCGCGGCCGTCGAGGAGCGCCTCGCCGAACTGCGCCGGACGGCCGAGGCCCAGGTCAAGGCCGGTGACGACCAGATCCTCGGGCTCGCCCAGCGCATCGCCCAGGCCGCCGGACCCGCCGCCCACGAGTGCCCGCTGCCGGACGCCCAGCCCGGCGAGCCCGGCCTGGCGGACGCGGTCCTCGGCTGGGCCGCCATTGCCCGCAGCGGCGCCGGCGAACGCTGCGACATCGCCGCGTCGGTCCTGGCCACGGCGGAGCTCCGGCACGAGGCCGCGCGCATCGCCCTGGAGGCCGAACGGGAGCTCGCCGCGCTCCAGCAGCGGTACGCCGAGACCCGGCGCCGCGCCGACGCCGTGGAGGCCGGCCGAGCCGCCTGCGACGAGGCGCGGGACCGCCTCGCGCGCGCCCGCAAGGCGGACCTCGTCGGCCCCGCGCTCGACCTGCGCGAGGCGGCGGAGCGGGCGTACCGGCGGGCCCGCGAGGAGCGGGACCGGGCCCGGGCCCGGCTGCCCGAGCCCCTGTCCGACGCGGGCGCCGAGCAGCTGGCCGCCCTGGAGCACCGGCTCCGCGAGGACCTGGGCGGCCTCGAATCCGCCCGGCGCGCCGAGCAGCGGGCCGCCGGGATCGCCGAGGAGCGCGCTGCCCTGGACCGACAGGCCGGGGCCGACGAGGAGCTGGTCCGGGAAGCGGAGGACTGGCTCGCCGGCTGGGAGACCACCCGGCAGGACCTCCAGGCCCGCCTGGACGCCGCCCTCGAAGCCGCCACCCGCACCGAACTCCTGGCCCGCCGCCTCGACCCGGCCCGCCGCCGTCTGGACGCGGCCCGCCGCCGCGACGCGCTGGCCGCCGAGGTGGCCACGGCCGGGCACGCGCTGACCGACGCCCGGGAACACGCCGCCGCCGCCCACGAACACCGGCTCGACCTGCGCGAGCGCCGCCTGCGCGACATCGCGGCCGAACTCGCCGCCCAGCTGGCCGACGGCACCCCCTGCGCGGTCTGCGGCGCGACGGCCCACCCGTCCCCGGCCCGCCCGGGCGACGGCCACGTGGACCGCGCGGCGGAGGAATCCGCCGAACGCGCCCACCGCGAGGCGGAGCGCGCCCGCGCCACGGCGGAACAGTCCCTGGCGCTGCTGCGCGAACGCCACGCGACGGCCCGCGCGGAGGCGGCGGGGACCGCCGCCGATGCGGAGAACCTTCCGGACGCCGACGCCCCGGCAGGTGGCGCGGCCGCCCCGGCTCCGGCTGCCGATGCGAGCTCGGCCTCCGGCAGCGGTGTCCGTGGAGGGACCCACGAAGCCGCATCCGCCTCGGCCTCCGGCACCGGCGTCCGGCCGGGGGGCGCCGAGTCGCCCCGGGGCGCGGCGGCCGGCGGCGACCCCACCGTCGGAGAGCTCGCCGAACTCGTGGACCGGCTCGCCGCCGCGCACGCCGAGGCGTACCGGCTGGCCGCCGGGGCGCTCTCCGCGCGGGAGGCGCTCGCCGGGGCCGAGCGGGAACAGCGGCGGCGGGCCGAGGAGCTGCAGCGGGTCGGGCAGCGGGGTGCCGCGCGGACCTCGCGGCGCGAGTCGCTGGACCGGGAGCAGTCGGACATCGACGCGGTGCTGGACCGGGCGCGCGGCGGGCACTCGAGCGTGGCCGAGCACGCCGCCGTGCTTCAGCGGCGGGTCGCCCTGCTCGCCGGGGCGGGCGGGGCCGTGCGTGAGGAGGAGAGCGCGGCGGCACGGCTCAAGGAGGCCGACGACCGGCTCGCGGACGCCGCCTTCCGGGCCGGGTTCGAGACGCCGGAGGCCGCCGCCGCGACCCTGCTGGACGACGCGGCGCAGCGGACGCTCCAGCACCGCGTCGACGCCTGGCAGGCCGAGGCCGCCGCAGTCGCCGACCGGCTCGCCGAGACCGGCGCCCGGGACGCCGCGCAGCGCCCGCCCGCCGCGCCGGAAGCGGCCCGGGAGCGCTTCGACCGGGCCGAGCGCGCGCTGCGCGAGGCCGGCGCCCGCCTCGACGCGGCGCGGGAACGCCGTACCGAACTCGCCAGGCTCTCCCGCCGCGTGGCGGACGAGGTCCGCGCCCTCGGACCGGTGCGCGAGGAGTACGAACGCGTCGCCCGGCTCGCCGGGCTCACCGCCGGCACCTCGGCGGACAACGCGCGCAAGATGCGGCTGGAGTCGTACGTGCTGGCGGCCCGGCTGGAACAGGTCGCGGCGGCGGCCACCGCCCGGTTGCAGCGGATGTCCTCGGGCCGCTACCAGCTCGTCCACTCCGACGCCCGCACCGGGGGCCGCCGGGCGGGGCTCGGCCTGCACGTCATCGACGCCTGGACCGGCCGCGAGCGCGACACCGCCACGCTCTCCGGCGGCGAGACGTTCTTCGCCTCGCTCGCCCTGGCGCTCGGCCTCGCCGACGTCGTCACCGACGAGGCCGGAGGCGTACGGCTGGACACCCTGTTCATCGACGAGGGGTTCGGCAGCCTGGACGACCAGACGCTGGACGAAGTGCTCGACGTGCTCGACTCGCTGCGCGAACGGGACCGCAGCGTCGGCATCGTCAGCCATGTCGCCGACCTGCGCCGCCGCATCCCCGCACAGCTGGAGGTGGTGAAGGAGCGGCACGGGTCGGCCGTGCGGCTCCGGGCCGGGGCGGACGGGCTCAGCGACTGATCGGCCGCCCCGGCAGCGGCGAGGAGTAGACGACGCTGGTGGTGACGGAGCCGAGCGCGCCGATCTTCCCGGAGACGGTCTCCAGATGGCTCATCGAGCGGGCCGTCACCTTGAGCACGAAGCAGTCGTCGCCGGTGACGTGATGGGCCTCCACGATCTCCGGCGTCGTCTCCAACAGATCGTGGAACGGCTTGTAGTTGCCGTTCGGATAGCGCAGCCGTACGAAGGCGAGAATCGGCAGCCCGAGCCGTTCCGGATCGACCACGGCCGCGTAACCGCTGATCACCCCGGCCTCCTCAAGGCGGCGGACCCGCTCCGTCACGGCGCTCGGCGACATGGCCACCGCCCGCGCCAGCTCCGCGAACGAGGCACGGCCCTCGCGTTGCAGCACGTCGAGAATGCGCCAGTCGGTGGCGTCCGGGGAATAGTCGCTCATCCGCACAGAGAACCGTGGAATCCCCGGCGGATCAACCCCGCTGCCGGGGATCCAGCCTTCCGGACCGGCGGCGCCGCTCATAGATTTTCCGGCATGACTCCCCAGCCCGGCGTCCTCGCCGCCCACCCCGTCCTGAGCGTCCCTCCCGCCGAACCGGCCGCTGCCGTCGCCTACTTCGGAGCCTCGCTCGCCTTCCACGCCGACGTCTCGGACGTCGCGGCGGCCCTCGCCGCCGACGGCGATCCCGGCTTCGTCCTGCTCGACTCGCGGTCCACCGAGTCCTGGGACCAGGGGCACATCCCGGGCGCCCTGCACCTGCCGACGGCGCTCATCGCCGAGCAGGCGCCCCGGCTCCTCGACCCGGCCGTGCCGGTCGTCACGTACTGCTGGGGCCCCGGCTGCAACGGCGCCACCCGCGCCGCCCTCGCCCTGGCCCGGCTCGGCTACCGGGTCAAGGAGATGCTCGGCGGCTTCGAGTACTGGGCGCGCGAGGGATTCGCGTACGAGACCTGGGAGGGCGAGGGCAGGCGCGACGCGGACCCGCTGACCGCACCGGCCGGTACGGACGACTGCGGCTGCTGACGGCGGCCGGTCCCGGGGACGGCACCCCGGGACCGGCCGCACCCGGTCAGAGCTTCGACAGCTCGTCCACCAGGTCGTCCAGACCCAGCGGCCCCTGGGACAGGGCGGCCATGTGCCACGCCTTCAGGTCGAAGGCGTCACCGTGCGCCGCCCGGGCGTTCTCCCGGCCCAGCAGCCAGGCCCGCTCGCCCAGCTTGTAGCCGATCGCCTGGCCCGGCATCGAGAGATAGCGGGTCAGCTCGCTCTCCACGAAGTCGGCGGGCCGGCCGCTGTGATTGCCGAAGAACTCCTGCGCCAGCTCCGGCGTCCACCGCTCACCCGGGTGGAACGGCGAGTCGGCCGGGATGTCGAGCTCCAGGTGCATGCCGATGTCCACGATCACCCGGCAGGCGCGCATCATCTGCGCGTCCAGATAGCCGAGCCGTTCCTCGGCGTCCTTCAGGAACCCGAGCTCGTCCATCAGCCGCTCCGCGTACAGCGCCCAGCCCTCGGCGTTGGCGCTGACCATGCCGATCGACGCCTGGTAGCGCGACAGGCTCTCCGCCACGTGCGCCCACTGGGCGAGCTGGAGGTGGTGGCCGGGAACGCCCTCGTGGTACCAGGTGGACACCAGGTCGTACACCGGGAAGCGGGTCTCGCCCATGGTCGGCAGCCAGGTGCGGCCGGGCCGCGAGAAGTCCTCGGAGGGGCCCGTGTAGTACGGAGCGGCGGCGCCGCCCGGCGGCGCGATCCGCGACTCCACCCGGCGGACCCGCTCGGCCAGCTCGAAGTGCGTCCCGTCCAGCGCGTCGATCGCCTCGTCCATCAGGCCCTGGAGCCACGCCTGGACCTCGTCCACGCCCTCGATGTGCTTGCCGTGCACATCGAGATGGGCCAGCGCCTCCCAGGGGCCCGCGCCCGGCAGCACCTTCCCGGCCTCGGTCTTCATCTCGGCGAGCAGCCGGTGGTATTCGGACCAGCCGTACGCGTAGGCCTCGTCCAGATCCAGGTCGGTGCCGTTGAAGTAGCGCGACCAGCGGGCGTACCGCTCGCGGCCCACCGTGTCGGGCTCGCCCTCGATCCCGGGGGCGTACACCTCGCGCATCCACCTCCGCAGCTCGTCCAGCGCGCCGGTGGCCTGCGCGGCGGCCTCGTCCAGCTCCGTGCGCAGGCTGTCCGGGCCTGCGGCCGCGAAGTCCCGGAAGAAGCCGTTCGTACCGTCGCCGACCCACTCGTCGAGCTGTCCGACGAAGGTGGCCGTGGCGCGCGGACCGCCGTACAGCTTGCGCTCCAGACCGAGCGCCAGGGACTCCTGGTAGCCGGCGAGCGCCGCCGGGACGGCCCGCAGCCGCTCCACGACGGCCGCCCAGTCCTCGTCCGTCTCGGTCGGCGTCACCGTGAACACCTCACGGATCGAGTGCGCGGGGGAGTGGAGGTTGGAGACGGCCCGCAGCGCCTCGTCCGCCTCGTGCACGGCGAGTTCGGCGGTCAGCCGCTCCCGCAGCAGCCGGCCGCAGCGGCGCTCGGCGTCATCGGCGGCCCCGGGCAGCTGCTCCGCGCGGTCCAGCCGGGCGAGGGTGTCCCGGGCCAGCGCGGCCAGCTGTTCCTGGCCGGCGGGGGAGAAGTCGGGAAGGCGGCGCGAGCTTGCCGCGACACCGAGATAGGTGCCGGAGATCGGATCGAGTTCGATGAAGGCGTCGACGTAGGCGTCGGCGATCTGGCGCGGCAGTGCGCTGCTGGAAGAGTCTGACATGTGGACATCCTCGTACGGGGAGTGCCTCCGCGTCACCATCAATCGGCAGGACGGACCTGACCGGGGACCGGAACCGCCGCCCCCGGCACCGGAGGAAGCAACGGCCCGCACTCCCACTGCTGGAAGATCAGCCGCGTCTCCACCCGGGCCACTTCGCGCCGCGAGGTGAACTCGTCCAGCACCAGCCGTTGCAGATCCGCCGTGTCCGCCACGGCCACATGCACCAGATAGTCGTCGGGACCCGTCAGATGGAACAGGGCCCGGGACTCCGGCAACGACCTGATCCGCTCCACGAACGGCCCGATCAGCTCCCGCCGGTGCGGCCGCACCTGTACGGACAGCAGCGCCTCAAGACCCCGGCCGAGCCTGGCCGGATCCAGCCGCAGCTGGTGCCCGAGGATGACCCCGGTGCGGCGCAGCCGGGCCACCCGGTCCAGACAGGTCGAGGGAGCCACGCCGACCTCGGCCGCCAGCTCCCGGTACGTGGTCCGGGCGTCGTTCTGCAACAGCCGCAGAATGTGCAGATCGACCGTGTCGAGAGCGACGGAATCAGTCATTCGGCGAACGTAGCACGGCCTTTGGGCCGCACCTTCCGGCGAGCGTTCAGAGTGCGCGCATGGACAACGAATCCGTGCTGCAGCCCTCGACCACCCCGTCCCGGGCGCTCGCCACCGAAGCCGTGCACGCCGGACGCGACGACCTCGCGGCCCTCGGCCTGCACGCCGCACCGATCGACCTGTCGACCACCTACCCCTCGTACGACTCCCGCGCGGAGGCGGAGCGGATCGACGCCTTCGCCACCACCGGGGCACGCCCGGACGGCCCGCCGGTCTACGCACGGCTCGACAACCCCACCACGGGCCGTTTCGAAACGGCGCTGGCCCGGCTCGAATCCACCGCGAGCGCGGTGGCGTTCGCCAGCGGCATGGCCGCGCTGACCGCCGTCCTGCTCGCCCGCGCGAGCGTGGGACTGCGCCATGTGGTGGCCGTGCGGCCGCTGTACGGGTGCAGCGACCACCTGCTGGGCGCCGGTCTGCTGGGCACCGAGGTGACATGGACGGACCCGGCGGGCATCGCGGAGGCGATCCGGCCCGACACGGGTCTGGTGATCGTGGAGACCCCGGCCAACCCGACCTTGGCCGAGGTGGACATCCGGGCCGTCGCCCACTCCTGCGGCGCGGTGCCGCTCCTGGTCGACAACACCTTCGCGACGCCCGTCCTGCAGCGCCCGGTCGAGCTCGGGGCGCGGATCGTGCTGCACAGCGCCACGAAGTACCTGGGCGGGCACGGCGACGTGATGGGCGGAGTCGTCGCGTGCGACGAGGAGTTCGCCGCCCTGCTGCGCCGGGTCCGCTTCGCGACCGGCGGGGTCCTGCACCCGATGGCCGGCTATCTGCTGCTGCGCGGCCTGTCGACCCTGCCGGTGCGGGTCCGGGCCGCCTCCGCGAGCGCCGCCGAGCTCGCCCGCCGGCTCTCCGCCGACCCCCGGGTGGCCCGGGTGCACTACCCGGAGATCGGCGGCGCCATGGTCTCGTTCGAGGTGTACGGGGACCCGCATCAGGTGATCGCGGCCGTCCGGCTGATCACCCCCGCCGTCAGCCTCGGGAGCGTGGACACCCTCATCCAGCACCCGGCCTCCATCAGCCACCGCATCGTGGACGAGGGAGACCGGCACGCCGCCGGTGTCGGAGACCGGCTGCTGCGGATGTCGGTGGGCCTGGAGGACGTGGAGGACCTGTGGGCCGACCTGTGCCAGGCGCTGGGCGGCGGCGATTCCGTACGCGGTGGGGCCGGCGCCCGGGTCAGCGCTCGGCCTGCTCGTACGGCGGCAGCTGCGGCAGGGGGCGCGCCGGGGTCGCCGCGAGGCGTGCGGTGATCACCAGGGTGCCCTCCTCGATCTGGTAGTCGAGCGGCAGCGAGAGCGCGCGCATGGCGGCGACCATCCCGGTGTTGGACGCCTGGGTGACGGCGTAGACGTTCTCGCAGCCGGCCTCCACGGCCAGCGCCACGAGACGGGCCAGCAGTTCGGAGCCGAGGCCCCGCCGCTGCCACTCGTCCTCGACCAGGAGAGCCACCTCGGTCTCGTCGCCGTCCCAGAGCAGGTGGCCGAGGGCGACCATCCGCCCGGAGGCCGTCTGCACGGCGAGCGTGCGGCCGAAGCGGGGGCTCAGCAGGTGGTCCAGATAGCGGTCGGCGTCCCGGACCGGGCCGTGGTAGCGCAGCCGCAGGGTCCGCTCGGAGCAGCGTCCGTGCATCTCCACTGCCGCGTCGAGGTCGGCGCGGTCCGCCCGGCGCACGGTGATCTCGTCGCCCTCGGGCAGCCTGAGCACCTGCTCGCCGCGCGGGACCCGGGGGCCGAGCCGGGCGTCGAGCTCCACCAGCGCACGGGCCCGGGCGAACTCCGTGGGCGTGAACGGCAGATACGGCCGCTCCACGGTGATGACTCCGCCCGACGGGTCGCGCAGCCGCATCACCGTCTCCTCCAGCACCCCTTCGACCGGGGCGGTCTCACCGGTGGCGCGCCCGGTGAACGACACGGCGGGCAGCGAGTGGATCGTGCACCGGCCGAGCAGCTGACGCAGGGCGAGCGGGAGTTCGGCCGCATCCAGGGCGGTCCGGGTGGCGAGGCCGAGCAGCCGGGTCGGCGCGTCCACCAGGTCGTGGGCGTCGGCCCGCTCCGTCCAGGTGGAGCTTCCCCCGGCGGCGGCGACCGCGCGGGACAGCTCCCTGGCCGGGAGCGACGCGGGCACCCTCAGCAGGAACTCGTCCACGGTGCCCTGCGCCAGCGGGTGCGTCTGGAGCGTGAGGATGTCGATGCCGTGCCGGGCCAGCACCGTGCACAGCGCGGCCAGGCTCCCCGGGACGTCCCGCACCGTGGTCCGCATCCGCCACAGCACCGTCTCGCCGGGGACGGCGGAGGTGTCGTGGACGTCGGATGCGGCGGTGGTATCCGGGGCCGGTGCGGGGGGCGGGGCGTGGCTGTGGCGCCGGGCCCACCAGGTGTGGAACGCGGCCGTGGCGGTCAGCGCCACCGCCGAGGCCACGAGCAGATAAGGGCCGTCCGGCTGGTGCCCGATCAGGTTCGCGATCGCGTCGGCGACCGCCACCGCCGTGAACAGCGCGGCGAGTTCGATCACGTCCCGCCGCCAGTGGTGGGGGCGGCGGGCACTCTTCGCGGATGTCACATCAGTCATGAACCCACTGTGACCGTACGGTGTTGCCTGATCACGAACGCTTTGTGACCGATGGGTTAAAGGGCGATCGGGCTTCCTGCCGTCGGTTTCGAAGGCGTGCGGAATCGGTTTCGCAGGGCGCCCCGGCGCACGGGGCTCAGCCGGTCCCCGCCCGGCACGCGGTCTCCAGGCGTATCGCCTGCCGCACCAGCTGGGTCGTCCCGCCGCGCGCGGCCGTCTCCGCGAGCCCGGGGACCGGCCCGGTCTTCGGGGGCCCGCTGCGCTCCGCGCACTCCGCCGCCACGGCGAGGAGATCGCTCAGCCCCCGGGGCGCCCGCTCCCGCGCCAGCAGTGCGGGCAGCACCGGCACCAGGAAGGACAGGACCGTCCCGTACGCCCCGGTCTCCGCCGCCGTCCGCGCGGCCTCCGCCAGCCGGTTCGGCTTGACCGAGCCCTGTTCGATCAGCACGGCCAGCTCGCCGCCGAGCCGTCCGGTGTCCAGCCGCTCCCGCGCCGCCAGCACCAGGAGCGCGTCCACCGCCGCGAGCCGGTCCTCCGTATGCCGGGCGCCGAGCCCGTAGGCCAGGGCGAGATGGATCGCCCCGGCGGCGGGCCCACCGGTCTCGGCGAGAGCGGGCAGCAGCCAGGTGGTGCCGCGCTCCTCGCGCACGGACGCGGCGACGGAGGGCAGCAGCCAGGCCGCAAGCGTCTCGCCGTCCTCGGGGAGGGTGGCCACCCACTGCGGGGACTCCGCCGTCCAGCAGTAGCAGCTCTGGTTCCGGGGGGAGTGCGCGCTCCCGAGCCAGTGGAAGGGGCGCGGAAACTTCTGCCGGACCAGCGGGTTCTCCCTGGTGGTGAGCAGCGCACGCCGCGCGTTGACCACCGTCTGCCGCAGCCAGTCGCGGCCGATCCGGACGTCCGTGTCCACATGGCGGGGGACCACGGCCGCCACCGGTTCGTCGGCCAGGAGCCATTCCGCCAGGCGGTCGCCCTCCTCGGTGCCGAGTGCGGACGCCTGCTGTGCGGCCTCCGTCGCGTCCGTGCGCCGGACCCTCAGGAGCGCCTGGGCGAAGTCCACCGGCCCGGCCGCCACACCCAGCGCGCGGTAGCCGCGCAACCGCTCGACCAGTTCCCCCGCGTCGATGGTGCCCGTGTGCCACGTGGGAGTGGCCAGCAGATACGGCAGCCTGCCCGACCACATCTCGGCGGCCGCCTCCCACAGCCGGGCGTACAGAATCCCGTTGAGGGCGCTGTGGCAGCAGCGTGCCTCACCCGTCCGGCGGGCCTGGCCGTCGTGCACGCTCCGCCGCGAGACCCGCCCGAGCAGGGCCGCCACGACGACACCCATGCCGTCGTTGTTGCCGGACATCCGCCACTCGGCCTCGACCTCGCCCTCGGAGGCCCACCACTGGCCGGCGAGCGCGGACTCCAGGGCCGTGACCAGCTTCTCCCGGTCCGTGCGGGCGTACCGGACGAGCCCGTCCAGGGCCCGTTCGAACGCGGGGACGTCCTCCTCCCGGTCCGACCGGAGCAGGACCGCGGTCACCTCCTCCGTCAGCTCGGCCACCGAGCCGGGCGGCGCACCGAGAGGGCGCGGGGCGGGCGGCGGCGGGAGAACCTCCTCGTACGCCGCCTCCGGCTCGTCCTCCAACAAGTCACCGAACACCGCGCGCGCCGCCTCCCGGTGCACCGGCGCCAGCAGCGAGGCCATCCCGGCCGCCTCCTCGCGGACCTCCGGCGACGCGGCGGGCAGGGCGCGGGCGGCCAGCTTGAGCGCCCGCTCCTGCGCGTCGGTGTCCGGATGCCCGAAGACGTCCGCGATCACCGGCAGCAGCTCGTCCGCCGCCGAAGGCTCCCGGCGCAGCACCTTCCCCAGGTGGATCAACTGGGCGCGCACCAGCTTCTTCTCCGTACGGAAGAGCACCCCACCGGACACCTCCGCCAGCTGCCGGACCGACAGCGCCCCCTGCGCGTCGAGCCGGACCAGCACCTCCTGGGCGTGGCCGGCCACCGGGGAGGGCCCGTCGGCCGCCATCGCCATCCAGTCCGCGACCCGCGCCGCCTCCTCGTCGGCGGTGGGAGCCAGCCCCCGCACGACCAGCAGGCAGAAGCGGAGATCGGTGGGCTTCCCGCCCCGCAGCAGCCGCGCGGTGCAGCTGTCGAGCAGGGCCGCGCGGTCGAGCCGGCCCTCCGCCACCAGGGCGTTCAACGCGGCCGGCCAGTACTCGGCGGGGGAGCCGCTGTCGACCCACGCCACCACCGGGGGCAGCTCCGGCATCGTCAGGAGATGCGGCACGAGGACGTCGAGATGGGCGTCCGCCCGCAACACGTCGATCAGGGGCTTCCCGGACCCGCCGTGCCAGCGCGCGGTGTTGACCCGCTCCGCCCACGCCCCGACCATGCCGTCCGAGACGGGCAGCGGACAGCCCGCCCGGCGGGCCAGCTCCTCGACCAGCCGGTACTCCGCGTCCGACTCCACGGCGCGCGCGGCCAGCCGGTGGGCGAGATCGGCGAGCCAGTCCGGCTCGCGGTCGCCCAGCACCTCCAGGACCCACGGGTACGGCGAGTGCACCCAGTCCCGCATGTCCCTGGCCCCGAGCCAGGTCGCGCAGCCCGCCGCCCCGGTGTGGCAGCCCGCACCGGCCACCAGGATCGCCTTGCGGACCCGGGTGCGCTCGCCCCAGCTCCAGCCACGGGCCTCCTTGCGCAGGGCCTTCAGCTCATCGAGGGCAGCCTTGCGTCCGCCTCGGTCGAGCCGGGCCAGCAGGGGGCGGATGTCGTCCATGCGGCCCTCGCGGACCGCGTCCAGCAGTGTGGTCATCGCGCACCTCCGGCGACCGCCGCGCCACGGCGGACCATCCGGACCGCGAGGGCGTGCTTGCACGGGCCCCGGCGGCCCCGGTAGTCCGCCCACCACTGGCAGGTGCAGCTCAGCGCCCCCGCCTGCTCACGGACCTGGTAGCGCCGGTCGCCCGAACGCACCGCCGCCAGCTCGCCGTCCAGGACCACCGCCCCCTCCCGGGCCAGACGCCGCGCCGCGACCAGCCGGGGATTGTGACGCTCGGCGCGGTCCGCGTCGTACGGCAGCTCGCGGTGGAAGTACGCGGCGTCCGCGAGGTCGTAGCCCACCCGGCCGGCCGTGCCCAGCCGGACCAGGGCGGCGCGGACCCGCTCCACCGGAAGGCCGGCCTGCTCCGCCAGCCGGTCCGGCTCGATCCTGGGCTCCCATGCCAGGAGCACCGACACCAGCTCGGCGTCGGCCGCGGCGTCGTCCGTGGCCAGCGCCTCCAGGACCCCGCCCTCACCGGAGAAGCCGCGTGAGGCGTCGGGCGACAGCGTCAGCGTGAGCCGCATCCCGGGCAGCACGACCTCCCAGGCGCTCGCGGCGGCCGCGCCGTCGGCCGGCGGCCCGTACACACGGAGCGCCGACGCGTACCGCAGGACCCGTTGCAAGGCGGTCAGCCGCTGCGGGCCGGGAAGGCAGACGGCACCGGGCACCGGCCTGGTCGTGGGCCGGAGGGACCGTCCGGCGGGGACCACCCACCGGGCGCCGCGCGCGGCCGCCCCCGAGGACGTGGGCAGCGATCGCAGGAACCGTACGGCGTCCGCCGCAGGGAGCTCCGCCCGCAGATCGAAGGCGGCGGACGCCACCTGCGCCTCCGCGAACCCCCGCAGCCAGCGGTCCGGGAGCGGCACCTTCTTCTCCACGACGGCACCCTCCGTCGTGGTCACCGCCATCTCGTCCGGGCCCACCCGCAGATGCAGCGGCTCGTCGCCGCCCATCCGGGACAGCGCCTCCCGCAGCGGATGGTTCACGTCCACATTGGTGGTGCCGTGGCCCGTCTCCACGCCCTCCAGACCCTCGCCAAGCACATCGAGCCGCGCGTACACCCCGCAGCAGCCGGAGAACGACTCAAAGCGCAGCCGGTCCCCGTTGCCCGTCACCACCGGGTCCAGTGAGGCCGCCAGGTTCCGCTGGTAGTACCGTGCGGCGGCGACGTCCGCGACCGCGAGCAGCCCCCGCGCCGCTATCCGCGGCGAGGCCAGGAACCCGGAGAAGAACCGGGGATGCGCCTCGGCGCCATGCGGTGTGGAGCCGCCTGCCGTCTCCAGGCCGAGCGACTGTCCGGCCCCCGAGGAGGCCAGGACGGAGGGACGTGAGTAGGCCAGGGCCTGCACGGTTCGGGTCATGGAAAAACCGTAGAACCCGCCACTGACAATCGGTCATCACCGCAGGTCAACAGTGCTATTGGGCAAGGCCGGCCAGTGCTCGCACCCCGCGCACGATGTCGGCCGGCGCCAGGTGGGCGTAACCGAGGACGAGGCGTACGCGGTCGCCCGCCGGCCGCTCCGTCCCGTACTCGCGCAGCAGCCGCACCGCGACTCCGGCACCCGCCGCGCGCTGGGCGAACTCCTCGTCCGGGCCCCAGCGTCCGGGGAGCCGCGCGATGGCGTGCAGCCCCGCCGCGACCCCGCTCACCTCCGTGCCCGGGATGTGCTCGGACAGGGCCCGTGTGAGCACGTCCCGGCGCTCCCGGTAGGCGCGCTGACAGCGCCTCAGCTGGCGGTCGTAGCCCCCGCCGGTCACGAAGTCGGCGAGCACCGCCTGTTCGAGGGACGGGTTGCCGAGGTCCATCATCCGCTTCCGCTCCACCAGCTCGTCGGTCATCGACGCGGGCGCGATCAGCCAGCCGAGACGGAGCCCTGGAGCCAGCGACTTGCTGACGGAGCCGGTGTACGCGACGCGTTCCGGATCGAGGCCCTGGAGGGCGCCGACCGGCGCCCGGTCGTACCGGAAGTCACCGTCGTAGTCGTCCTCGATCAGCAGCCCGTCCACCTCCCGCGCCCACTCCAGGAGCCGGCTGCGACGAGCCGCGGAGTACGCCACTCCGGTCGGGAACTGGTGGGCCGGAGTCGTCACCGCGGCCCGCACCCCGGAACGTTTCAGCGGCTCCAGGGCCAGGCCCCCGTCGTCCAGCGGGACCATGGTGGTCGCCACCCCGGCGGAGGCGAAGAGCGCCGTGTGCTCCGGGCTTCCCGGGTCCTCCACCCCGACCGTGCGCACCCCGCGCCCGTGCAGGACGAACCCGAGCAGCGTCGTCGCCTGCGCGACCCCGGAGCACACCAGCAGCCGTTCCGGATCGGCGACCACCCCGCGCCGTCGCGTCAGCAGCGCGGCCAGGGCCACCCGCAGCTCCGGCAGCCCGCGCGGATCCGGATAGCCGAGCGCGCCGTGCGGCAGCCGCCCGAGCACCGAGCGGTGCGCGGCGGCCCACGCGCTGCGCGGGAACAGGGAGAGATCCGGTGTCCCGGGCCGGAAGTCGACCCGCACCCCGAGGGCGCGCGGCGCCAGATCCCGCGCCCCGCCCGCCGCCGCCCGGGCCGACCCGCTCACCCACGTCCCCGCACCGCGTCCGCTGCGCAGATAGCTCTCCGCCGTCAGCTGCTCGTACGCCTCGGTCACCAGACCGCGCGAAACCCTCAGATCGGCGGCCAGCTCACGGCTGGACGGCAGCCGCGTCCCCGGCGCCAGACGGCCGGAGCGGACCGCCTCCCGCAGCGCCGACTGGAGTGCCCGGCCACGGCCGCGCACCGGAGCGGACGCCACCGGAAGCAGCAACTCCCAGGCCGCCGAGACGGATGCACGGTCCGGACCGCCGCCACCGGAAGGCGGATTGGTCCCCGAAGCTGTCATGGAAGTGGACCTTAAACCGAACCACCGCGCTCCCTAGCGTCGGTCCCATGAACGCGACCCCCCTGCGCGGCGCCCTGCTCGCCGCCTTCGCCTGCGTCCTCGTCGGCGCCTCCTTCACCGCCAACAGCGTCCTCGGCGACTACCCCTACGCGGGTGGCCAGGCGCTCCGCTACGGCCTCGCGGCGCTTCTCCTGCTGCCCTTGATCCACCGCCCCGGCGAACCCCGCCCCGCCGCAACCCTCCGCCTGCTCACCAGGCGGCAGTGGGGGCGCCTGGCGCTGCTCGCCGCCGTCGGCATGGTCGGCTTCAACTTCGCCGTCCTGGCCGCCGAACGCTCCGCCGAACCCGCGGTTCCCGGCGTCTTCGTCGGCTGCGCCCCGATCCTCGTCGCCGTCCTCGTCCCCCTGCTGGAAGGACGCGGGCCCGCACGGCCCGTGCTGTACGCGGCGGGCCTGGTCGCCGCCGGGGCGTTCACGGTCCAGGGCTGGGGGCGCACCGACCTGAGCGGCATCCTGTGCTCCGTCGGCGCGCTGGCCGGTGAGGTGGGCTTCGCCGTGATCGCGGTGCCGGTGCTGCGCCCGCTGGGCCCGAAGCTGCTGTCCGCGACCGTGTGCGCCGTCGCGTCGGCCGAAGCGACGGTCCTCGGCCTGGTGCTCGACGGCGGCGGCTTCCTCCACGTGCCGACCGGGGCCGAGGCGCTGGCGCTGATCTGGCAGGCGGCCGTCGTGACGGTCGTGGGCTTCGTCTGCTGGTACATGGGCATGCAGCGCATCGGCGCCGAGCGCGCCACCCTCTTCTCCGGCCTCATCCCCGTCTCCGCGGCGCTCACCGCCCCGCTCGTCGGGACCGGCTCCTACGGCCTCGCCCAGGCCGCCGGGTCATGCCTCGTCGGCCTCGGTGTGGCGATCGGCTCGGGAGTGCTGGGACGGCGCGGCGCCACGGTCCCGCGGGCAGAAGGCCCGGCTCCGAAGGCGGACACCGGGCCGCGCGCGGTGCGCCGGTCCGCGAACGTCCTGTGAACGCTGTGCGGCACACCGTCCATTCACAGGGTCTCCGGCGGAGGATTGGTCTTGACCAAGGGGTTGCGCCGTCCTATGGTCTCAACGTTAAGACAGGAACCTTTAATAAATAACGTCGCGGAATAAGCCGCTGGGCGATTGCGGAGGACAGGGTGGGGACCACGCAGCTGGAAACGGTGCAGGAGCCGAAGTACTGGCACCTCAAGACCGTGCTCAGTGAGGCACTCGACTCGGACTTTGCGGTGGGGGAGATCCTCCCCAACGAGCGTGAGCTCGCCGCCCGGTTCGGCGTCGCCCGGGCCACGCTCCGGCAGGCCCTGGAACAGCTCGAACTCGAAGGCAGGCTGCACCGCCGCCGGGGCGTCGGGACCACGGTCGCCCCGCCCCGCGTGGGCGTGGCCGTCTCCACCGCCCGCAACGACTGGACCGACGGCGGCGCCGACACCGCCTGGCAGCCGGTGGACTGCGAGAGCGCTCCCGCCCCGGCAGCCGTGGCCGCGACGCTGAACGCCGGTGCCGAGGAGCCCGTGCACATCGTGCGCCGCATCCGCACCAGCCACGGCCAGGTGGTCGCCGCCGAGCTGCTCTACGTGCCGTCCGCCTCGGTGCCCGAGCTGTCCGGGATAGACGCCCCGTCCGGCGCGGCCCGCGCCCGTAACGTCGTCCGCGAACTGCACCGCCTCGGCCTCGACGGCCAGGACCGCTCCGTCGAGCTGGGCTCCGCCCGCGCCGACGACGCCAAGGAGCTGGACCGGCTCCCCGGCGCCCCCGTCCTCGTGGTCACCACCCGCTACCTCGCCGCGGGCGGCACGGCCGCGGTCTCGGTCGCGACGTACCGGGCCGACACCTGCCGGCTCACCTTCGGCGACTCGGGCGACCTGGAGATCAGCCACCCGGCCCAGGAACGCCAGGCCTCCTGACCCCGGTCACCAGCCCGCACCCACGGCCCGTCGCGTTCAGCGGCGGGCCGTCACCGTTCCCTCGACGGCGAACAGCTCCTCCTCGACATGGTCGAGCGCGAGCCGCAGCGCACCGGTCGCCACCACCGCCTCGCCGAGGAGCGACAGGCACACCCGGGGCGGGCGCAGGCAGTAGCGGGCCAGCTCGCTCCGCAGCGGGTCCAGCACCCCGTCCAGACCGGCGGCCCAGCCCCCGACCACCACCAGCTCGGGGTCGAGCGCCAGCACCAGCGCCGCCACGTCGTGCACCAGTCGCTGGATGAACCGCTCCACCGCGGCCCGCGCCTGCTCGTCCCCGTGCCGCGCCTTCGCGAAGACCGCGGCCACCGCCTGCTCGTCCAGCGGGTCCAGCGGGGTGTCCGTCGTGGACAGCAGGTGCTCCGGCGTCACGTCCCGGCCGAGCAGGTGCAGCGCGCCGATCTCCCCGGCCGCCCCGCCGAACCCCCGGTGCAGCCGCCCCCCGATCAGGGAACCGGCGCCCGGGCTCAGCCCCGCCAGGACGAACACGATGTCGTCGGACTCCGTGGCCGCGCCCTTCCAGTGCTCGGCGACGGCGGCGGCGTTGGCGTCGTTCTCCACGAGGACCGGGCAGCGGAAGGAACGCCGCAGCCGTTCGCCCAGCGGCAGGCCCGTCCAGTCCGGCAGCGCGGTGCCCAGCCGTACGGTCCCGTCGGCCTCCACGATGCCCGGGCTGCCCACGCCGACCGCGCGCAGGCTGCTGCGGGCCACGCCGGTGCGGCGCAGCACGTCGGCGACCACGGCCCGGACCCGGTCGAGGCGGTCGTCGGCACCGGCGGTCTCCGACACCTCGCGGGAGCCGGCGCCGATGATCCGGCCGTCCAGGCCCGACAGCAGGGCGGAGACGCGGTGCGGGCCGATCTCGATGCCCAGCAGGTGCCCGGCCTCGGCGCGGAAACGGAATCGGCGGGCGGGACGGCCCTGGCGGCGCGTTTCGGCCCCCTCGGGAGCGCACTCCACGACCAGGCCCGCCTCGAAGAGCCCTTCGACGACGCCCTCGACCGTCGGGCGCGACAGCCCCGTGATCCGGGTCAGGTCCGTGAGGGTCGAGGAGGAGGCACCCCGGAGGGCATGGAGTACCACCGCGGAATTGATCCGCCGCAGCAGCGAGGGATCCCCGCCGGTCAGCCGGCCCACGGTGTGTCCTCCCAGCTAGTGCGCATGTCAGGCGGATCGTACTCGCTGCTCAGGGGGGAGGCGACCGAGGGATGCGAAGCCGTTAGGAAGGGGTTCGGCGGGCCGGCTCCGGCTGCCCCGGACCCGGGTGCGACGTCCGGCGCCATCTTCTGCGGGGCACCGCCCAGTTGGTGTCGGGTGGATGCCAACTGGAGGCGGGGCAGCCGGAACGAGGTGGCTGAAATCATCTCAAAGTACGGAGCCGGGCCCCGATTGTCAGTGGGGAAAGGTTTACTGACGGCATGACCACCGCACATCACCTCCGCCTCATCGACGGGATGCGCACCCGGGATTTCCCGGGGGAACGCGTCCGGTCGGATTCGGGAGTCAGCGGTCCCGGTTACCACACGGCGTTCCTGTACGTGGACGATGTCTGGGAGGACGACGAGGCGGGCCGGCTGGAGCGCCGCGCCCAGTGCCTCGCGGACCACGCGGCGCTGGTCACCCTGCTCGGCAGCCGCTGGGGCGAGCCGCAGCTGGTCAGTCTGTTCAGCGCCCACGAGCGGATGCTCGCCGGTGAGGAGATACCCCAGCCCTGGGCGGACACGGCCGCGGGCTGCGAGTACCTGCGCCTCTGGTACATCGAGGAGCGCTGGATAGCGCTCGCCCTCTATCTGGAGGAGGGCGGCTCCGGCTGCGAGCTGAGCGTCGTCGTGACGGAGACCGACCCGCCCTGAGGGCCATCGGCCTCCACGGCCGCGCGCAGCCGCGCGTACTCCTCGGCCATGGTGGCGGCCGTCCAGTGCGCGTTGAGGCCGCTGGGGTTGGGCAGCGCCCAGACCCGGGCCCCGCCGACCGTCCGCTCCTGCGGCCCGATCCGGGCCCTGCGCTCGCCGAATGCGGTGCGGTAGGCCGTGATGCCGACGACCGCCAGCCAGCGCGGGCGCAGCCGTTCGACCTTCGCGGTCAGGATCCGCCCGCCCTCCCGGAACTCCTCGGCTGACAGTTCGTCGGCCCGGGCGGTGGCCCTGGCGACGACATTGGTGATGCCCAGCCCGTGGTCGAGCAGGTGGGCCTGCTCGGCGGGGGCCAGCCGGCGCGGGGTGAAGCCGGACAGATGGAGCACCGGCCAGAAGCGGTTGCCGGGGAAGGCGAAGTGGTGGCCCGTCGCCGCTGTCGTCAGGCTCGGGTTGATCCCGCAGAACAGGACGCGCAGGCCGCCCGCGACCACGTCGGGAACGACGTGGTCGCGGGCGGCCTGGAGCTCTTCGGGCGTCATCTGCGGGAACGGTGCGCCGGGGCCGCTGTCAGAGGATGGAGCCGGGCGCGTAGCCGGCGGCCTCGGGGTGCTGCTTGGTGATCTCCTCGATCCGCGCGACGAGCGCGTCGACCTGGTCGCCGGCCGCCCCGGTGAAGGACAGCTTGTCCGCCATCAGTTCGTCGAGCTGGGCGCGGTCCAGCGGGATGCGCGCGTCGGCCGCGAGCTTGTCCAGCAGTTCGTTGCGCTCGGTGCCCTGCTCGCGCATGGCCAGGGCGGAGGCAACGGCGTTCTCCTTGATGGCCTCGTGGGCGACCTCGCGGCCGACGCCGGCGCGTACCGCGCCCATCAGCACCTTGGTCGTCGCGAGGAACGGCAGGTAGCGGTCCAGTTCGCGGGCCACGACGGCCGGGAACGCGCCGAACTCGTCCAGCACCGTCAGGAACGTCTCGACCAGCCCGTCGAACGCGAAGAACGCGTCCGGCAGGGCCACCCGGCGCACCACCGAGCAGGAGACGTCGCCCTCGTTCCACTGGTCGCCCGCCAGCTCGCCGGTCATCGAGGCGTAGCCGCGCAGGATGACCATCAGGCCGTTGACGCGCTCGCAGGAGCGGGTGTTCATCTTGTGCGGCATCGCGGACGAGCCGACCTGGCCGGGCTTGAAGCCCTCGGTGACCAGCTCGTGGCCGGCCATCAGCCGGATGGTCTTCGCCACCGAGGAGGGCGCCGCCGCCAGCTGGACGAGCGCGGTCACCACGTCGTAGTCGAGCGACCGGGGGTAGACCTGGCCGACCGAGGTGAAGGCGTGCGCGAAGCCGAGGTGCGCCGCGATGCGCTCTTCGAGCGCGGCGAGCTTCCCGGCGTCGCCGCCCAGCAGGTCCAGCATGTCCTGCGCGGTGCCGACCGGGCCCTTGATGCCGCGCAGCGGGTAGCGGCCGAGCAGGTCCTCAAGGCGGCCGTACGCCACCAGCAGCTCGTCCGCCGCGGTCGCGAACCGCTTGCCGAGGGTGGTGGCCTGCGCCGCCACGTTGTGCGAGCGCCCGGCGACGACCAGCTCGCGGTACTCGGCGGCCAGCTTGCCGAGGCGGGCCAGGACAGCCACGGTGCGGTCGCGCATCAGCTCCAGGGAGAGCCGGATCTGCAGCTGCTCGACGTTCTCGGTGAGGTCGCGCGAGGTCATGCCCTTGTGGACGTGCTCATGGCCGGCGAGGGCGTTGAACTCCTCGATCCGGGCCTTCACGTCGTGCCGGGTGACCTTCTCACGCTCGGCGATCGAGGCCAGGTCGACCTGGTCGAGGACGCGCTCGTAGTCGGCGAGGGCGGCGTCGGGCACCTCGATCCCGAGGTCCTTCTGGGCGCGCAGCACCGCCAGCCACAGCCGGCGTTCCAGCTTCACCTTCTGCTCGGGGGACCAGAGGACGGCCAGCTCCGTGGAGGCGTAGCGGCCGGCCAGGACATTGGGGATGCGAGGCTTCGCAGACACAGCAGTCACGTGTACGGATTCTACTGGCGGTTCGTGCAGCTCAGCGCCCAGGTCCGGTTTGTGCGTTGCTACGAACCGGACGCGTCCCGCGCCTCCCGCCCACTGGACTCCACCTGCCGCCACGTCCCCACCGGGGCCGTCCAGCCGTCCTCCTCCGGGGTCACCCAGAAGCCCCGCCCCAGCTCGGCGTCGAACTGCGCTCCGGCCCGTCCGTCGCCCGACGAGCGCCCCGTGAGCCGGCGGCCGATCCAGGGCAGCAGGTGCTGCCGGGCGAAGCGCACGTCCTCCACCCGCCGGGCGGCCCAGCGGGCCGGGGCCGAGGCGGGCAGCGGAGCCCGCCAGTCGCCCTCCGGCGGCAGCCCCAGGGCCTGCCAGACCGCCTCGGCGACGCGGCGGTGCCCCTCGGCGGTCAGATGCAGCCGGTCGACGTCCCACATGCGCGGGTCGCCCAGCGCCGGGGCGCCGTACAGGTCGACCACCACCGCGCCGTGCCGCGCGGCCAGCTCGTCCACCAGCGCGAACAGCTCCTCCATGCGCGGCCGGAACCGGTCGAGCACGGGCCCGTTGCGGCCGGGGCTGCGCATCAGCACCAGCTTCTGGCAGGACGGGGCCAGGCGCTCCACCGCCTCCTCGAGGCGTCCGCGCACCATGCCCATGTCGCACTTGGGGCGCAAGGTGTCATTGAGGCCACCGACCAGCGTCACCACGTCCGCCCGCATGGCCGCCGCCACATCCACCTGCTCGTCCACGATCTGGGCGATGAGCTTCCCGCGTACCGCGAGGTTGGCGTACCGGAATCCCGGTGTGCGGGCGGCCAGCCGGGAGGCGAGCACATCCGCCCAGCCCCGGTACGAGCCGTCGGGCAGCAGGTCCGACATGCCCTCGGTGAACGAGTCGCCGACCGCGACCAGACTGGTGTATGAGGCATTGATTTCCATGGCGATGCGATCGTATCGCGGTGCGGTACGGCCCCGACGGGCGCTGGGCGGCTCCGGGCCGGAGCCGCCCAGCGCCCGTGGCTCAGCGGCTCTGCGGCCGTCCCACCAGTTCCCGGAGGACGTCCTCCATCGTCACCATGCCCGCGAGCCTGCCGTCCTCGTCCAGGACAGCCGCCAGGTGCGTACGGCTGCGCCGCAGCGCCGTGAGCGCGTCGTCCAGCGGTGTCGCCGCCCGGACCCGGGCGATCGGCCGCATCGAGGACACCGGGAACGGCATGTCGCGCGGGGTGACGTCCAGGGCGTCCTTCACGTGGAGGTAGCCGAGGATGCGCTGTTCCGCGTCCATCACCGGGAAGCGCGAGAAGCCCGTCTCGTACGACAGCCGTTCCAGCTCCTCCGGTGTCGCCCCGACCCGGATGTACATCACCTTGTCGACCGGCAGCACCACGTCCCGGACCGGGCGGCGGCCCAGCTCCAGCGCGTGGTGCAGGCGCTCGGCGGCCCGGTCGTCCACCAGCCCGGCGTCACCGGCGTCCTTCACCAGGCGCGCCAGCTCGTCGTCCGAGAAGGTGGCCTCCACCTCGTCCTTGGTCTCCACCCGCAACAGCCTCAGCAGGGCGTTGGCGAAGGCGTTGATCGCGAAGATCACCGGGCGCAGTGCCCGGGCCAGCGTCACCAGCGGCGGGCCGAGCAGCAGCGCGGACCGCACCGGCTCGGCCAGCGCGATGTTCTTGGGCACCATCTCGCCCAGCAGCATGTGCAGATACGTCGCCACCGTCAGCGCGATCACGAACGAGGCCGGGTGGACCAGGCCGTGCGGCACGCCCACCGCGTCGAAGACGGGTTCCAGCAGGTGCGCGATCGCGGGCTCGGCGACGATACCGAGCACCAGGGTGCACAGCGTGATGCCCAGCTGCGCGGCCGCGAGCAGCGCCGAGACGTGTTCGAGGCCCCAGATGACGCTGCGCGCCCGCCGGATCCCCTGCTCGGCCTGCGGCTCGATCTGGCTGCGGCGCACCGAGATCAGGGCGAACTCCGCGCCGACGAAGAAGGCGTTCACGACCAGCGTCAGCAGACCGATGAAGAGCTGTACGGCGGTCATCGCTCGTCCTCCGACGGCTGGTGGGAACCGGTCAGCGGTGCGTGCAGCAGCGCCCGGGCGGCGCGGCGCCCGGAGGCGTCCACCACGTCGAGGCGCCAGCCGGCCAGCTCGATCGTGTCGCCCACGGCCGGGATGCGGCCGATCTCCGTGGCGATCAGGCCCGCCAGCGTCTCGTACGGGCCGTCCGGCACCCGCAGCCCGATCGTCTCCAGCTGGTCCGTGCGGGCGGCGCCGTCCGCCGACCACAGGACACGCCCGTCGGCGTCCTCACCGGCCGGGGCCAGGTCCGGCGTCTCGTGCGGGTCGTGCTCGTCGCGCACCTCGCCGACGACCTCCTCCACGATGTCCTCCAGCGTCACGACGCCCGCCGTGCCGCCGTACTCGTCGATCACGACCGCCATGGCCAGCTTGCCGGACAGCCGGTCGAGCAGCCGGTCCACGGTCAGCGTCTCCGGGACGAGCACCGGCTCGCGCAGCATCTCGGAGACCCGCTTGCGGGGCCGCTCCTCGGCCGGGACCGCCAGCACGTCCTTGATGTGGGCGACGCCGACGACCGTGTCGAGGCTGCCCCGGTAGACCGGGAAGCGGGAGAGGCCGGTGGCCCGGGTCGCGTTGGCGACGTCCTCGGCGGTCGCGCTGACCTCCAGGGCGGTGACCTGCACGCGCGGGGTCATCACGTTCTCGGCGGTGAGCTCCGGGAGATTGAGGGTGCGGACGAACAGCTCGGCGGTGTCCGCCTCCAGCGCGCCCTCCTTGGCGGAGTGCCGGGCCAGCGCCACCAGCTCCTGCGGGCTGCGCGCGGAGGCCAGCTCCTCGGCCGGTTCGAGCCCGAAGCGGCGCACGATCCGGTTGGCGGTGTTGTTCAGGTGGCTGATGAAGGGCCGGAAGACGGCCGTGAAGGCCCGCTGCGGGGTGGCGACCGTCTTCGCGACCGCGAGCGGCGAGGAGATGGCCCAGTTCTTCGGGACCAGCTCGCCGACGACCATCAGGAACACCGTGGACAGGGCCGTGCCGATGACGAGCGCGACGGACGAGGCCACACCGGGCGACAGGCCCACGGCCTCCACCGGACCCCGGATCAGCTTGGCGATGGACGGCTCGGAGAGCATGCCGACCACCAGGTTGGTGACGGTGATCCCGAGCTGCGCCCCGGAGAGCTGGAAGGTGAGGCCGCGGACTGCCTTCATGGCGCTCGCGGCGCCGCGCTCGCCCTGCTCGACGGCGCGCTCCAGCTGGCCGCGCTCCACCGTGGTCAAGGAGAACTCCGCCGCGACGAAGGCGCCGCAGGCGAGCGAGAGCAGTACCGCAACGAGCAGCAGAAGCACTTCGGTCATCGGTTCACCTCCGTCCCATGATCGGGCAGGGACCGGCGGACCGCGCGATGTCGGTGGCTTCTGGGACTGGGAGGCTCGCCCATGGGCGGACGCTCACACCTTTCGTCGGAGGGGAAGGACTGCCTCACCATGGTAAAGGATCGGCAAAGTCGTTCGTGCGGCCGGTCACCTGATCCCTGTGCCCGGCCCGAGGGGCTTCACCCAACGCCGCCAGTGGTCCTCACGGTGGTAGCCGGCCGCCCGCCAGGTGTGGTGCGCCCGCTCGTTCTCCTCCAGGACCATCGCGTCCACCCGTCGCCCGCCCAGTTCGGCGAAGCGCCGCTCCGCCGCGTCGAGCAGTGCGGTCGCGATGCCCCGGCGGCGGTGGTCCGGGTGGACGGCAAGCCGGTAGGCGGAGCACCGCCAGCCGTCGAAGCCCGCGATGACGCTTCCCACGAGCACCCCCTCCCGTTCCGCGAGGAGCAGCGCCCCCGGGTCGCGGCGGATGAGCCGGGCGACCCCGTCGTGGTCGTCGCTGATGCTGGTGCCCTCCGCCGCCGTCCCCCAGAACAGCAGCACGGGGTCGATGTCGGCGAGGGCGGCGGGGCGTATGGAGAGATCACTCATGAGGGCGAGCCAATCAGAGGACCGTTCTCCGGGGCGAGTGCTTTCCCGCCGGTACGGGGCTGCTCAGCGCAGTCGTGCGGGCAGCGTCTCGACGCCGTACACGATCGACAGCTTGCGGAAGGTCAGGTCCTGCGGCGGCACGGCGAGCCGCATCGCGGGAAAGCGCCGGACCAGGGCCGGGAAGGCGGAGCGCAGTTCCATCCGCGCGAGCTCCGCGCCGATGCATCGGTGGATGCCGTATCCGAAGGCGAGATGCCCGGCCGGGGTGACCCGGTCCACGTCGAACCGCCCGTCGTCCGTGACGTACGCCGGGTCGCGGTTGGCGCCGCTCAGCGAGCAGAGCACCATGTCGCCGCGCGGGATCACCACCCCCGCGATCTCGATGTCCTCGCGGGCGAAGCGGGGGAACGCCATCTGCACGGCCGACAGATAGCGCAGCACCTCCTCCACGAAGGGCGCCGTCACCCCGTCGTCCGCGCGCAGCCGGTCCGCCACCTCCGGGTTCCGCAGCAGGACCAGGGCGCCGAGCGCGATCGTGCTGGCGGTCGTCTCGAAGCCTCCGGTGAGCACCCCGTCCGCCAGGCCCGCCAGTTCCTCGTCGTCCACGCTGTCCCCGTGCTCCCGCACGATCATCCCGAGCAGGCCGTCGCCGGGCGCGCGGCGCTGGTCCCGGACGACACCCCGGAAGTAGTCCAGCGACTCCGACATGGCGCCGAACGGAGCGGTGGTCCCCGCGAAGAGGTCGAAGCGGTCCATGGCCAGCTTCTGGAAGTCGTCGCGGTCCGCGTAGGGCACCCCGAGCAGTTCGCAGATGGTCAGCGACGGCACGGGCAGCGCGAACGCGTGCACCAGGTCCACCGGCCCCGGCGCGGCGGCCATCGCGTCCAGCCGCTCCGCGACGATGGCGTCGATCCGGGGCGTCAGCCGGCGCAGCCGGCGCATCGTGAACTCCGGGGTCAGGATGCGGCGCAGCCGCGTGTGCACCGGCGGATCGCTGAACCCGAGGCCGCCGGGGCTGTGCTCGGCGGCTATGCCCGCGTTGCCCGCCAGGTGGGCGAAGTCCGTGCTGAAGCCCTCGGCGGAACCGAGCACGGCCTTCGACTCCTCGTAGCCGGTGACCACCCAGGCGTCCATGCCGAACGGCAGGGCGACCCTGGTCACCGGTGCGCCCGCCCGGGTCTCGGCGAGCCGGCGGACCGGGTCGAGCCCGTCCCTGCGCAGTGGCATCAGCAACTGTTCCGGGAGGAGCCTCATCGTGGTCGAACCGAAGCCGTGCTTCTGGATCCTGGCCAGGTAGCCGCGTCCGAGCCGGGCCGTGATGCGGGAACGGAACGTCGTCGTACTCAATGTCACTCCATGAGTCGTCGCGAGAACTGGTCGGTTGACGCGCCTGTGGTGCCAGGACGTGGCCGACCGCGGTGACTTCGGCTCCCTGAGCCCTGAGCCCTGAGCAGGAATTATGACCAGGTGTTCGACCAATGGGGGGCCGGGGTACGGAATCCGTCCGGGATGCGACGGTGAACTGACGCGCCGGTGCCTCCCGGACGGGCCGGGATGTCCGGGGCTCAGCCCGGTGGCCGCTCGCCGCCCAGCGGTGCGGCCAGCCAACTCCCCGCCCGTGCACGGAAGTCCGCCGGGGCGAGCGCCCCGGCGCCTGCCGGGACGACGCCCAGCAGCGGTGCCCCGGCGGCCACCGGGAGGTCCGCCACATTGCAGCGCTCCGCCAGGCCGGGCGCGGCCGGCATGCTGCCGATGACCACCCCGAGGCAGTCGAGCTCGCGGGCCCGCAGCGCCTCCGCCGTCAGAGCCGTGGAGTTCAGGGTGCCCAGACCGGCCGGGGCGACCACCAGGACCGGGGCCGCGAGCAGCCGGGCCGCGTCGGCCAGGGTCGCGCCGTCGTCGTCGAACCGGACGAGCAGCCCGCCGGCCCCCTCGACCAGGACCAGGTCGTGGTCGGCGGCCAGCTTTCCGGCGGCCTCGGCGACCTCGAACGGGCGCACCGGGTCCATTCCGGCCCGGCGGGCGGCCGTCGCGGGCGCCAGCGGTTCGGGGAAGCGGGCGAGTTCGACCGCCGTGACATGGGCGCCCGCCAGCCGTACCACCTCCGCCACGTCGCCAGGCTCGCCCGGCTCCAGACCGGTCTGGGCCGGTTTGAGGACGGCGACGCGGCGGTGCGCGGCGGCCGCCGCCACGGCCGCCGTCACGATCGTCTTGCCGATCTCCGTACCGGTACCGGTCACCACCAGAACGGTCATAACTCAGCCCTCCCGCGCCGCAGCGCACACCGCGCGGCAGATCCGTGCCACGTCGTCGTCACCCGTCACATACGGCGGCATGGTGTAGACGAGGTCCCGGAACGGCCGCAGCCACACCCCTTCGCGCACCGCCGCCGAGGTCGCCGCCGCCATGTCCACCTCGTGGTCCAGCTGGACGACCCCGATGGCGCCGAGCACCCGCACATCGCGGACCCCGGGCAGCTCCCGCGCCGCCGCCAGGCCCTCGTTCAGCCCGGCCTCGATCCGCTTGACCTCCTGCTGCCAGTCCTGGCCGAGCAGCAGGTCGATGGAGGCGCAGGCCACCGCGGCGGCCAGTGGATTGCCCATGAACGTCGGGCCGTGGGCGAGCACGGGCACCTCGCCGCGCGAGATCCCGTCCGCCACCTCGCTCGTGCACAGCGTCGCCGCCATCGTCAGATAGCCACCGGTCAGCGCCTTGCCCACGCACATCACGTCAGGGGAGACCCCCGCGTGCTCGGCGGCGAACAGCCTGCCCGTACGGCCGAAGCCCGTCGCGATCTCGTCGAACACGAGCAGCACGCCGTACGCGTCGCACGCCTCGCGCAGCACGCGCAGCCAGCCGGGGGAGTGGAAGCGCATGCCGCCCGCCCCCTGGACGACCGGCTCCACGATCACGGCCGCCAGCTCGTCCGCGTGCCGCCCGATCAGCTCGCGCAGATGCGCCGCGTAGACGGGGTCGGGCTCGGAGTCGTAACCGGCGGGCGGCTCGTCCGCGAAGACCTGGCGGGGCAGGGCGCCGGACCACAGCTCGTGCATCCCGCCCTCGGGGTCGCACACCGACATCGGCTGCCAGGTGTCCCCGTGGTAGCCGCCGCGCCAGGTCAGCAGCCGTTTCTTGGCCGGCCGCCCGGCCGACCGCCAGTACTGGAGGCACATCTTCACGGCGACCTCGACCGACACGGAGCCCGAGTCGGCGAGGAAGACGTGGCGCAGCGGTTCCGGGGTGATCTCCACCAGCCGGGCCGCCAGCCGGACGGCGGGCTCATGGGTGAGCCCGCCGAACATCACATGGCTCATCCGGTCCAGCTGGCCGCGCGCCGCCTCGTTCAGCACGGGGTGGTTGTAGCCGTGCACGGCCGACCACCACGAGGACATCCCGTCGACCAACTCGTCCTGTCCGTGGGCGGGTTCGGCGAGCCGCAGCCGGACCCCGGACGCGGACTCCACGACCAGCGGCTCCTGCCGGCCCGGCATGGGGCCGTACGGATGCCAGACGTGCGCCCGGTCCAGGTCCCGGAGTGCGGCGGGGGAGAGCGGCTCAGGCATTGGGAGCGAGGTCGGTGCCGGCGCCGCGCCGGCGGACCGCCACCAGATCCGTACGGGCACCCGGCGTTCCCGGCACCTCGGCGGTGGGTGGGGCCTCCGCCTCCGCGCCCTCTCCGCACGGCCCGCAGCCGCCGCCGGCGTGCGAAGCGCAGCCCTCGGACTCGGAGGCACAACCGCCGCCCGCGTGCGAGCCGCAGCCCGCCACCGCGTCCGCGCGGTGCCGGGGGAGCGTCGTCGTACCCGCACCCTCCACCTCGAAACCGGCGTCCGCGATCATGTCCAGATCCGCCTGCCCGGCCTGGCCCTCACTGGTCAGGTAGTCGCCCAGGAAGATGGAGTTGACCAGGTGCAGGGCGAGCGGCTGCATCGAGCGCAGATGGACCTCGCGCCCGCCCGCGAGCCGCACCTCCACGTCCGGGCAGACGAACCGCACCATCGCGAGGATCCGCAGACACCGCTGCGGCGTCAGGTTCCACTCCTTGGCGAGCGGGGTCCCCTCGAACGGGATCAGGAAGTTGACCGGCACCGAGTCCGGGTCCAGTTCGCGCAGCGAGAAGACCACGTCGACCAGGTCGGCGTCGCTCTCGCCCATGCCCGCGATCAGCCCCGAGCAGGCGGAGAGCCCGGCGGCCTGCGCCTGCTGCACCGTGTCGACGCGGTCGGCGTAGGTGTGGGTGGTCGTGATCTCCCCGTACGTCCCCTCGGACGTGTTGAGGTTGTGGTTGTACGCGTCGGCGCCCGCCGAACGCAGCCGGTCGGCCTGGCCCTCGGAGAGCAGACCGAGGCAGGCGCACACCTCGACGCCCTCGTTCTGTTCCTTGATGGCCTCGATGGTCTGCGAGACCCGGTCGACGTCCCGGTCCGTCGGGCCCCGGCCGCTGGCCACCAGACAGACGCGCTTGGCACCCCCGGCCACCCCGGCCGCCGCCGCCTTCGACGCCTCATCCGGCTTCAGCCAGGTGTACTTGAGGATCCCGGCCTTGGAGCCGAGCCGCTGCGAACAGTACGAGCAGTCCTCGGGGCAGAGCCCGGACTTGAGATTGACCAGGTAGTTCAGTTTCACCCGCCGCCCGAACCACTGACGGCGCACCTTGCCGGCCGCGGCCACCACGTCGAGCAGTCGGTCGTCCGGGGTCGCCAGTACGGCGAGCGCTTCTTCACGGGTCGGCAGCTCGCGCCGCAGCCCCTTGTCCACCAGCGTGTTCAGGAGGTCCATGGCGATGATCCTGACGCACCGCACCGCCCGGAGCCAAGGAGGAACCGGACAACAGAGCTCACACGGGGTGTGTGCATTGCCACACCGTGTCTTGGCATGAGCCCGGTTAGGGTCTGTGAGCTGCCTACAAAAGGGACCGCCCATGCCCGCCACCCCGTTCGACTGGATCGACGACGAGGCGCGCCGGCGCGCGGACGCGGGGCTCGTCCGCCGGCTCCGTCCCCGCGAGGCCGGCGCGGAGCCGCTGGACCTCGCGAGCAACGACTACCTCGGCCTCACCCGGCACCCGGAGGTGACCGCCGCGGCGGCGGACGCCGCGCGCCGCTGGGGCGGCGGAGCGACCGGCTCCCGCCTGGTCACCGGCTCGACCGCGCTCCACGCCGAGCTGGAACGCGAACTCGCCGCGTTCTGCGGCTTCGAGGCCGCGCTCGTCCTCTCCTCCGGTTACGCCGCCAACCTCGCGGCCCTCACCGCGCTCACCGGACGCGGCGCCCTCATCGCGTCGGACGCGGGCAACCACGCCTCCATCGTGGACGGCTGCCGGCTCTCCCGGGCCGAGACCGCCGTCGTCCCGCACGCCGACCCGGAGGCCGTCCGCAAGACGCTGCGCGGGCACCGGGGCCGGAAGCTGGCCGTCACCGACTCGGTGTTCTCCGTGGACGGCGACGCCGCGCCGCTGGCCGCGCTGGCAGCCGTCTGCCGGGCGGAGGACGCCGCGCTGATGGTGGACGACGCGCACGGGCTCGGGGTGCTCGGCGCGGGCGGACGGGGCGCGCTCGACGCGGCGGGGCTCGCGGGCGACGCGGACGTCGTCGCCACGCTCACCCTCTCCAAGTCCCTGGGGAGCCAGGGCGGCGCGGTCCTCGGACCGGCCCGGGTCATCGACCATCTGGTCAACACCGCCAGGACGTTCATCTTCGACACCGGGCTCGCCCCGGCCGCGGTCGGCGCCGCCCTGGGCGGACTCCGCCTGCTGCGCCGCGAACCGGAGCGCGCGCTCAGGGCGCGTACGGTCGCCACCGCGCTGCACGAGGGGCTGACGGCGGCCGGACTGACGGCGGTGCGGCCCGACGCGGCGGTCGTCTCGGTCCGGGCGCCCTCGGCCGACGCCGCCGTGCGCTGGGCGGCCGACTGCCGGACCGCCGGGATGGCGGTGGGCTGCTTCCGCCCGCCGTCCGTGCCCGACGGCATCTCGCGGCTCCGGCTGACCGCCCGCGCGGACCTGACGGACGAGCAGATCGCGCGGGCGGTGGAGACGGTGCGGAGGACCGCACCGCAGAGCTGCTGAGGCGGTGGTCCGCCTCAGCGTTTCAAGCCGGAGACGAAGGACGTCCAGGCCGTCGTGGAGAACTCCAGCGGCGTCCTGGCCACGTCCTTCGAGTCGCGTACGGCCAGCAGCCGCCCGCTCCCGGACGGCGCGGTCTCCACGCAGTTGTTCATCCCCGTGCTGTAGCTGCTGCGTCGCCAGCGCGACGCATGCCGGGCGAGGTGTTCGGACATGACGCTTCCTCCGGGCGGTGGGGGTCACCCGTCGCCGCGGTCGATGGCGGCGATCAGGTCCAGCGTGTGCTCCGGCGACAGCGCGTGCGTCTGAAGGGTCTCGAAGGCCGAGCTGTACGCCGCAAGGTCTTCTTTCCGTTCCAGATAGAGGCTACTCGTCAAGTGGTCAAGAACGACCACGTCAAGATCAGAAGCAGTCGGAAAAGAGAAGATAACGAAAGGGCTGGTGAGGCTGACATAGCCGCCGACGGAGAACGGAAGTAACTGGAGCTGCACATGAGGAAGTTGTGCCACCCGGGCGAGATGGCGCAGCTGCTCCCGCATCACTCTTCGGCCACCGACCTCCCGGCGCAGCACCGCCTCGTCCAGGACCGCGCTCAGCCGCAGCGGCGGATCGCTCCGCAGTACCCCCTGCCGGGTCAGCCGCACCTCCACCAGTGAGTCCAGCTGGCCGGACGGCAGCCCGTCCAGAGACGCCCGGGTCACCGCGCGGGCGTAATCGGCCGTCTGCAACAGGCCCGGCACCACCGTGGTCTCCAGCGTGCGGGCGGTGCGCGCCTGAGACTCCAGGCTGATGAAGTCGCGGTACTGGGGCGGGATGAGCCCGCGGTAGGCGTGCCACCAGCCGGCGCCGCCCCCGCCCGCCGAACCGGCGAGAGCGCCCAGGACCTCGCGGAGCTTCGGATCGTCCATGCCGTACGCGTCGAGCAGCCGGTTCACGTCATCCGGCCGCACCCCGCTGACACCTGTCTCGATCCTGCTCACCTTCGACTGGTGCCAGCCGAGCAGCGCCGCCGCCTCGCGGCTCGTGAGACCTGACGCGTGTCGCAGGCTCCGCAGCTCCTCTCCCAGCTTGCGGCGCCGTACCGCAGGGCCGTGCTGCATCCGATGGCTCCCTCCCACTGCCCGACGAGCAGACAGTGTGGCGCCGGAGGGGGCCCGTGTGGGGAGAGTTCACCGGTTTGAGCGACAGATATATGCATATCTTGGGGGATCGCCGCCACGGAGGGCGGCATCGGTGGCAATCTGGCGCCAAGCGCAACCGGACCGTTCACCGGGCCGGTATCGGGTGGGAAAGGGACGGCTCGCCATGGCAGACCATCAGGAAGCACGTGTCACCCTGCCGAGCGAGCCGGTCTCGGTCTCCGCGGCCCGCGGGTTTGTCGCCCGGGTGCTGACGGAGTGGGGCCTGCCCGAGGACGCCGAGGCGGCCGACGCCGTCCGCCTCATCATCTCGGAGCTGGCCACCAACGCCGTCCTGCACACCTTCGGGCAGTCACCCACCTTCACCGTCGATCTGCGCCTGGAGCGGGACGAGGAACTGCGCGTCGGGGTGACGGACAGTCATCCCCGGCGGCCCCAGCGGCTGCCCGCCGCCGTCCAGCAGGACAACGGACGCGGCATGGTGATCATCCGCTCGCTGGCCAAGGAGTACGGCGGCCGGCTGGCCGTCACGCCGACCGCCGACGGCGGCAAGACCGTCTGGGTGGCGCTCCCGTGGTCGGTTCCCGTCCAGCCCTGAGACGGCCGGGTCAGGCGACCCGGCCGTAGAGGACGCTCCGGGTCCAGATCTTCTCCAGGCGGACCACGGCGCCGGTCTTCGGCGAGTGCCAGATCTTCCCGCTGCCGGCGTAGATGCCCACGTGGTAGACGCTGCGCCCGGAATGGAAGAAGACCAGGTCACCTCGTTGGCGCTTGGACGCCGAGATGTGCCTGGTCCTGTTGTACTGCTGCTGGGCCGTCCGGGGGAGTTTTCTGCCGGCCTTCTCGAACGAATAGAGCGTCAGCCCGGAACAGTCGAAGCTGCCGGGTCCGGTGGCGCCCCAGCGGTAGGGCGCCCCCTTCTTCGACGCGGCGATCTTCAGGGCCTTCATCGCGTGGCCGGCCGCCTGCGCCTCGGGCGCGGCTCCTGGGACGCACAGCGTGCCGCCGACGGCGGCCAGAGTCAGGACCGAGGCCGTGGTGGCCCGGGCGAGCAGAGACGGGACATGAACCTGCGCACTCATGCGCAACCCTTCGTCAGCCGCCTGTGAAGGATGACCTGTCGGGTTCGGGCTGGCGAAGTTGCCCGGCCGCGTGAGGCGGCTTCACCCCGAGGGACAACCGGAGATCCGGCGGTCCCGTAGTGCTCGGGTCCTCCACTCCTGCCGATCCACTCCTGTCGACCAGTCATCCGGGCGGCGGCAGGACTCGGCGTCCGCCCGGACCGCCCCGCCGCGGTGGCGGGGGCTTGTCGTCCCACGGATCTTGACTCACCCGGAGCCGGATTTCCGAGCCGGAACAGCCATCGGTGAAGACCGTCGCGGATGGCCCGTTCAGGTGGACGCAAACCCGTACGGCGGTCCGCCGGCCGCCCCCGGCCACGGCCGTACCAGCGGTGTCGCGAAGGAATCCGCCCCACGCGCATCAGGAAAAGGCAAATCGGCCCGTCGCTCGTGAGAGCGAACGCCTACGCCGAACGAGCGAGGAAATCCCGCGCGCCCCTCGGGCGTGTCGGTGACCTGCGGGTCTCAGTCCGGTGGGGCGGGCGGCAGGGCGACCCGGGCCGCCCGCCGCTCGCCGTCCAGCTCCCGCAGTGCGCGGGTCAACGTGGAGCTGTGGATGCGGGTTTCGCCGCGCCGGTGCATCAGCGCGAGCGCGTCCCGTAAGGCCGCCGCGTGCGAGGCGAGCGCCTGGGCGGCGCGCAGGGCCGCATACGTGTCGTCACCGTGCGCCGGGTTGATCCGGCCCACCTGGTCGACCACACGCAGATAGTGGTCGATGAACGCGGACTCGGCCCGGGTCAGGGCGGGCAGCGGCGGGAACTCCGGTGGCTGCATCGCCGGTTCACCACCCGGAGCGCGGCGGCTCCGGGACCCGCCTCCGCACGATGTGGTCCACCAGCCCGTACGCCAGGGCCCCCTCCGCGTCGAGGACGAGGTCGCGCTCGGTGTCCTCGGTGACCTGCTCGGCGGAGCGCCCCGTGTGCCGGGCCAGCATGCCGGTCATCGTCGCGCGCATCCGGGCCAGTTCGCGCGCCTCGATCTCCAGGTCGGACGGCTGGCCCCGGAGCGGCTCGTCCAGCGCGGGCTGGCTGACGACCACCTTGGCGCCGGGGAGCACGTGCCGCCGGCCCGGGGCGCCCGCGGCCAGCAGCACCGCCGCCCCGGCCCCCGCCCGGCCCAGGCAGTAGGTCTCCACCTCGCAGGAGAGGAAGTTCATCGTGTCGTACAGGGTCGTCATCGCGCCGAACGAGCCGCCCGGCGAGTTGATGTACAGCGAGACGGGCCGGTCCGGCGCGTCGTGCTCCAGATGCATCAGCTGGGCCACCAGGTCGTTGGCGGCGGTCTCGTCCAGGGTCGTGCCGAGGAAGACGACGCGCTCGGCGAGCAGCTTGGAGTACGGGTCGAGGGTCCGGGACCCCTGGGCGGTGCGCTCGGTGAACTCGGGCAGTACGTGACGGGCGGCGGGACGGTACACGGCTGTGCCTCTCCTCCGGTCGCGCGGGCGCAGCGGGGCGCCCGCGCACGCTTCCGTAAAAAATGTACAGGACGTACAGAAGGTTATGATGGGAGCATGGCCTACGAGATTCCGGTGACGCAAGCCCGGGCTGAACTCGCCGAACTGATCAACCGCGTCGTCTACGGCGGTGAGCGCGTGGTCGTCACGCGGCACGGCAAACCGCTCGTCGCCCTCGTATCGGCCGCTGACCTCGAACGACTGGAGAAGGAGGAGGCGGCGGAGCAGGAGCAGGTGATCAGCTCGGTCTCCTCGATCGGCTCCGCCGCGTCCGCTGCCGGCGAACGGCAGCGCTTCGGTATCGCGGCGGAGCACCGCGGCCACCACGGACGCGAGGACTGACCCCCGTACGCGGCAGTGCGCCCCCGTCCGCAGGGACGGGGGCGCACTGCTGTGCCGTGGACGCGGTCAGCCGGTCAGCGCGGGCTCCCGCACGGGCTCCGGCCGCGTGGTGCCCGCGGCCGTCCCGCGCCGCCCGCCGACGAGCACCGCGCCCAGCCCCAGCACCGCCCACACTCCGAGCGTCAGCGCGGGCACGGCCGCCGCCGCCCCGTCGAAGAACGCCACCGAGCGCAGCGCGGACCCGCCCGCCCCCGGCGGCAGCAGCTGACCGATCACGGCGATCGGGCGGGGGAGCAGTTCGGGTGCGCTGGTCACTCCGGAGAAGGGGTTGCCCAGCAGCACCATGAGCAGGGCGCCGATGCCGATGCCCGGAGTCCCGAGCAGGGCGGCCAGGCCCGCGACCGGTGCGCCGATGGCGAGCACGGTCAGGGCGATGGTCCCGGCCTCGCTCCACCAGTCGCCGGTGAGGGCGCCGAGCCAGCTGTCCGTCACGACGGTGGCCAGGAGCCCCACCCCGACGGCCACGCCGAACAGTGCGACCGCCGCCCGAGCTCCGCGCAGCCTCAGTACGGTCACGGCCGCGCCGGCGGCGACGCCCGCGATGGCCAGCGGCAGGATGCTCGAACCGAGGACGGCGCCCCGGGGGTCGGCGGCGGGTGCGGCCACCACATCGGTCACCGGCACCTCGGATCCGGCCGGTGCTCCGGCGGTCACCGCCTCGCGCAGCAGCTGGGCGACCACCGTGCTGCCGGCGCTCGCCGTCAGCAGCTCGGGGCCCTTGGCGGTCACGACGACCGCGCCGTAGACGGTCCGGTCCTCGATCGCGTCCCGGGCCGCGGCCTCGGATTCGTAGCGGTGCACCTCGAAGGCCCCGTCGCGCTCCTCGAACCGCTGCTGGAGCCGGTCGGCGGCCGGTGCGGCACCGGCGATCCCGACCGGCAGGTCGCGCGGTGCGGTCCGGGCGGCGGGCCAGGCGAAGGCCCACAGGGCGAGGGTCACCACCAGCGGCACCAGCAGGACCACCACCGCCAGGCGGCGGTTCGGGGTGAGGGGCATGGGACGGGCCTCGATTCGGGGAGAACGGACCCTCAAAGAGAAGGATCGTTCGTTTTATAAGACACGGCCACTGTCGCCCCGGCTGTCCTCGGTTGTCAAGAATGAATGTTCGTTTTAGGTTGGCGGCATGGCCCGTGTATCCCAGGCGCACCTCGACGCCCGCCGCAGACAGATCCTGGACGGCGCCGCGCGCTGCTTCGCCCGTGACGGCTTCCACGGCACCTCGATGCAGGACGTGCTGAAGGAGGCGGGTCTGTCGGCGGGCGCCGTGTACCGCTACTTCGGCGGCAAGGAGGACCTGATCGCGGCCATCGCGACCGAGGCCGTCAACGGCGTGCGCCGGGCCTTCGAGGGGGCGGCCCGGGACACCCCCGTCCCCACCCCGGACGTCCTGATCGGCCGGGTCTCGCGGAGCCTGTTCACCGATGGGCTCGAATCGGGGCGGGGGCTCGAACCCCGGGCCTACGCGGGGCTGATCATCCAGGTGTGGTCCGAGACGCTGCGCAGCGAGCGGCTGGCGGCCACCCTCACCGAGGCGTTCGGCGGGCTGCGCAGCGCCTGGACGGAGCTGGTCGGGCTGTACCGGGAGGCCGGGGTGCTCCGGGCGGACGTGCCCGACGAGCATGTCGCCCGGGCCCTGATCGCGACGGCCCAGGGGTTCATCGCCCAGCTCGCCATGTTCGGGGACACCGGCCCGGAGGTCCTGGAGAACGGCCTGCGCGGGCTGATGTCGATGGACCCGGTGGAGGCGGGCTGACCCCGCCCGGCCTCACCCCTTCCGGTCGTGCTCCGCCAGCCAGGCGTCCTCCGCCGCGTAGTCGAACAGGCCCGCGCCGTACGACCGCAGCATCGCCGGGTACGCCTCCCGCCAGTCCCGTCCGGCCAGCTGCCCGGCGATCCACTCGACGGTCTCCGGCAGCGACTCGGCGTACCCCGTCACCGGCCGGTAGCCGAGTTCCCGCTCGGCCTCCGACATGTCGTACACGATGGGGTGCGGCGCGCTCCACGGCGTCGAGCCGACGCCCTCCGGAGTCGGGTCGCCGGGCATCAGCACCGTCTCCGTGCTCCGCCCCAGCACCGCGTCCACCGCCTCGCCGATCTCCGCGACCGTCGGCGCCTGCGGATCGGCGGCGTTGAGCACCCGGGATCCGGGCCGGGCTGCGGCCAGCCGGATCAGCTCGGCCACGTTCGCCGCGTGGACCGGGTGGAAGCGGGACGCCCCGCCGTACGCGAGCACACGCCGGGTCCGGCCGTCCAGCGCCCGCTTGACGAAGTACAGCTCACGCGGCGAACGGCAGTACGGGCCGTGCACCGCACCCGCCCGCAGCAGCGTGGCGGGCAGCGCGTCGCCGGCCGCCAGGAGATCGCGCTCCAGCCGGATCTTGCGCGTCGCGTAGGTGTCCTCGCCCGGCGCCACGGTGGACAGCGACTCCGGGACCGGTACCGGATAGCAGGGCTCCCCGCCCGGTTCGCCCATCGTGTCGAAGCTGTGGCCCTTCTCGTCCTCGTACACCGCGCCGCTGGAGACGACGACCGCCGAGCCGATCCTGCCGGCGAGCCCGGTCAGCTGCCGGGCGTGCTGCCGCCCGTACGCCACCATGTCGACCAGGACGTCGCATCCGGGCCCGAGCGCCGCCGCGAGGGCGCCCTCCTCGTCGCGGTCCAGGGCGACCGCCCGGACCCCCTCGTCCCACCGCTCGTCACGGCCCCCGCCGCGCGAGGCCGCCGTCACCTCCCAGCCGTCCTCCGACAGCGCGCGCACGGCGGCCCGCCCTATCTGTCCCGTTGCTCCCAGCACCCAAGCGTGTCCCTTGATCATGTCCCGCACGCTAGGCCCCGGCCGCCCCCCTGACCAGGGGCGTTCACCGCTCGCGAATCCGCTGTCGGCGTTGCCGTTTCGGGAACCTGCCCGGCTGCTGCTCCTCCCCGTCCGCCTGCTTGACCTTCACCGCGTACTCGTCCACGTACTCCTGTCCGGAGAGCCCCAGGACGGCGTACATGATCTCGTCGGTCACCGCGCGGACGGCCGCCTTCTCGTCCTCCAGGCCCGCGTAGCGCGAGAAGTCCAGCGGTTCGCCGAAGCGGATGGTGACGGGCTTGAGGCGGGGGAGCCGGCGGCCGGGCGGCTGGATCTCGAAGGTGCCGACCATCGCGCACGGCACCACAGGCACCCCCGTCCGGATGGCCATCACCGCCACCCCGACCTTGCCCTTGTAGAGCCGTCCGTCGTGCGAGCGGGTGCCCTCCGGGTAGATCCCCAGCAGCTCGCCCCGCTCCAGCACCCCGATGCCCTCGCGGATCGCGGCCCGCCCCGCCTCCTTGCCCGAGCGGTCCACCGGGATCTGGCCCGCGCTGCGGAAGAAGGCCGCCGTCAGCCGGCCCTTCACACCGGGGCCGGTGAAGTACTCCGCCTTCGCCAGGAAAGTGATCCGCCGCTTGAGGATCGCGGGCATCAGGAAGTGGTCGGAGAACGACAGGTGGTTGCCCGCGACGATCGCGGCGCCGTCGTCCGGGATGTGCTCCGCGCCTTCGATGACCGGCCGGAACAGCAGCCGCAGCACCGGCCCGAGGACGACGTACTTGAGGACGTAGTAGAACACGGTCCCTCCCCGGTCCGGTGGAATCAGCTGGTCGATGATGGAGACGTATACCCCGCGCCCGCCGGGCGACGCCGCGGCCTCACATCTGCGCGCCGAAGTCCTGGGTCCAGACGATGCCGCCGGGGCTGTCCTGGATGCCGACGCCCAGCTCCTTGAACGAGCAGTTCAGGATGTTCGCCCGGTGGCCCGGGCTGTTCATCCAGGAGTTCATCACGTCGGCCGGGGTCCGCTGCCCCTTCGCTATGTTCTCCCCGTACGTGCTCCACCGGTAGCCGGCCGCCGTGATCCGCTCGCCGGGGCCCGAGCCGTCCTGCGAGGTGTGCGAGAAGTAGTCGTGCGCGGCCATGTCCTCGGAGTGCCGCTGCGCCGCGGTCGTCAGCTCGTCGTTGCCGGTCACCGGCGTGCAGCCCTCCTTCGCGCGCTCGGTGTTGACGAGGGCCAGCACCTGTTCCGCGTCCGAGGGCGGGCTCGGTGCGGGCTGCGCCGGGGCCGGCCGGGTCGCCGAGGGGGCCTTCGTCGCCGGAGGACGCCTGGTCGCGGGCGCGGTCTTCTTCGGCTTCGCCCGGTCCTTCTTCCCGGTGGCGCTCGGGCCGGGACTCCCTGCGGAGTGCGAGGGCGACGCGGACGGCGTCGCGGAGGCGGACTCCTCGGCCGACGCGGTCGCGGTGACGGAGCCGTCGGTCTCGGGGGCGGTCGCGACGGAGACCTCGTCGCCGCCGTCGTCATCCGTCGACAGATGGACGGCGGCGCCCCCGGCCCCCAGCACGCCCACCGCGAGGACGGACGCCACCACCGCGTTGCGCCGGCGGCGGCGTGCCTGGTCTCGCCGCCGCGCGGCCCGGCCGGGCCGCGCGGACGCGCCGAGGGGGGCGGCCGCCGCGATCTCGGTCAGCCGGGGGTCCCGGCCCGCCCCGGCCACCGCGAGCGGCACGAGCGCGAGGCCCACGAGCAGGCCCTCGGCCGGCACCAGGCCCGAGCCGAAGCCCGAGCAGACCGTGCAGCCGCGCGCGTGCCGTGCGATGCGCTTGCGCCACAGCGGCGACGGCGCCCCGTCCCAGCCGATCAGGATGTCGTCCAGCAGGACGCACCGGGGCTGCGCGGCCAGCGCCCCCACCACCACACGGGCGGTGTCCAGCTGGGCCTTCATCCGCTGCACGCGGACGGCCGTGTGCTCGGGCGACAGGTTCATCGCGGCGGCCACCTCGGCGCGGGTCAGCTGCCCTGCCGCCTCCAGCCACCACAGCGACAGCAGCGCCCGGTCGTCCTCGTCCACCCAGCGGGTCGCCTCGGCGACCTGGCGGCGCTGACCGGACAGGCCCAGCCGCAGGATCGTCACGTCCACGAAGTCCGCTGCCGGATCGACCCGGTCGTGGCCGGTGGCCAGGGGCTCCACGGGGATCGCGGCGGACTGCCGGTCGCGCCAGTGCCCGCGTATCTCGTTCATCGCGATGGCCACCAGCCAGGAGCGGAAGCTCTCCGGATTCCGCAGGCCGGGCAGGGCGCGCAACATGCGCAGGACCGTCTCCTGCACGACGTCGTCCACGTCCGCGTGGCCGTTCAGCGCGCGTCCGACGATGTTGTAGAGCAGCGGAAGACAGGACGCGACGAGTTGGTCCTTGGCGTCGGCGTCACCGGCTCGTGCCGCCTTGATCAACGCCCGTTCGCGGTCCTGGCCCATGCTGTGCTCACTCTTCCGGAGTCCTGTTCTGGCTTCACGCACACCTGGGAGATGCGGCCCGGCCGGAGACCATAACAAAAACCCGTCGCTCACTTGTGCGTAAAGATGTCCGGCTACCGGGGCGTGAAGAAGCCCGGCCCCGCCACACGAGGTGGCGGGGCCGGACGGAGTCACCGGACTGTCCGGTCACTGATCAGGGCGCGGTGCCCCAGGAGAGCGCACCGGCCGTGTACACGCCGACCTTGGAAGCGTCGGCGAACGAGGTGCCCGTGCCGTGGCTGTAGTCGTCCGCCTCGTTGAAGTTGGACCAGTCGCTCTTGTTCAGCCGCAGCTGCATCTCACCGGTGGAGGCTCCGGCCGCGAGGGTGCCGCTGCCGAAGGAGACCTCCAGGTAGTGGCTGGCCCCGGCCGCCGAACCGTTCGTCTTCACCGCCAGGCTCAGCTTCCCGCAGCCCAGGACCGCGTAGTCGCACGAGGTGCCGAAGGTGGAGGAGCCGGACTCGGGGGTGAACCAGTAGCGCAGCTTCACCGTGGACAGGTCCACCGCCGTGCTGCCGGTGTTCACCAGCTGCAGACCGAACCGGATCTGGTTGTCGGTCGCGGAGGAGTCGTTGTTCTTGTACTGGACCTTCAGCGCGCCCGTTCCGGTGCCACCCCCGGCGGAGGTGGTGACGGAGAGGGCCGAGGAGGCCGCCGAGACGTTACCGGCCGCGTCCTTCGCCTTCACGGTGTAGCTGTAGGCGGTCGAGGCCGACAGACCCGTGTCGGTGTACGAGGTGGTGGTGGCCGAACCCACCTTGGTGGAGCCCCGGTACACGTCGTAGCCGGTCACCGCCTTGTTGTCGCTCGACGCCGACCAGGACAGCGAGACGCTGCTGCTGGTCTTCGCCGTGGACGTCAGACCCGTCGGCGCGGTCGGCGCCTGGGTGTCGGTGCCACCGCCGGGGTTCTCGCCGCTGCCGTCGATCGGCGGGTAGGCGTTGCGTACCAGCTCCTGGAACTGCGCGGAGAACCAGTGACCCGCCAGCGGCGAGTTCGGCAGCGCACCCGTCTTGCTGTTGCCGTTGCGCCCGTTGCCCTCGTAGGTCGGGTCGCACATCCGGTCGAAGCCCTTGCCCTCGTCGTTGTCGACGGGGGCGCTGTTGCCGTCCGACTCCCCCGGGGGCTTCGCCCACACATAGGCGTCGATCCCGGGCTCGGGGGCGCTGGTGGGACGTTCACCGATACCGGCACCGCTCTGGTTGCACCAGTTGCCGGCGTGGATGCGCCGGTCGACGCGGCCGCCGTTGACGTAGTCGTCCACGCTGGTCAGCGGGCCCGCCGAGGTGGGCCGGTCGGCGCCGCCCCAGCCGTTGCGGGCGGTGTCGATCAGCATGCCGATGTTCGAGTTGAAGCCCTGGCCCACCAGCTGGGTGCGCAGCGCCTGGGCGAACGACAGCTCATCGACGTAGTAGTTCCAGTCGACCCACTTGGACTGGCGCACGGTGGTGCCGTTGACCGAGTCGGTGACCTTGAAGTTCGGCTCCTTGAGGGCCGAGTAGTTGGCCGTGTTCACGATGAAGCCGGAGACGTCGTTCACGGTCGCGCCCTCGGAGGTCGCGGCCTTCTTGAACTCCACGCCCGCCGGGACCATGTTGCTGTCCCAGCCCAGCCAGCCGTGGTGGGCGGCGTCCACGTAGTTGTAGACGTTCGGGATCGCGCCCAGCGTGTGCAGCGCGTACCCGATGCCCTTCTCGTAGTTGCCGTTCGCCTTCATCGTCGCGCAGGCGTCGGTCGAACCGGCCGTGCCGCCCGCGTTGGTGACGATGTTGGGCAGCGAGTCCGGCTCGATGATGGTGACGATCCGCAGGTTCGCGTACGCCGGGTCGGCGAGGATCTCGGAGATCGGGTCGATGTAGTCGCTCTTGTACCGGTTGAGCTCCGTGGGGCCGAGCTCACCGTTGGAGGCCAGCGCCGCACAGTCGCGCCCCGGCAGGTCGTAGATGACCACCTGGAAGAGGTTCGCACCCTGGTCGAGGGCGGTGTCCAGGTGCTCGCGCAGGCTCATCGCCCCGGGCGTCCCCCCGATGGCCGCGATGCGGTCCATCCAGACGAAGGCCGGCGTGTTGGCAATGGCCGAACCACCCGGCTCGGCAGCCGCCTTGGCGGACCAGTCCGGGTTCACATAGGCCTTGGCGCCCACGTACGGGTTGTCGACCCGGGCCGCCGCCGCGTCGGCGGTGGTCGGGACCGCCACCGCCAGCGCCGCGCCCATGGCCAGGGCGGAGGCTGCGGCCAGCCTCCTGCTCAGCCGGTTCTTGATGGTGCCTCTGGTACTCATTGCGGCTCCGTGCTCCTCTCGTACGCCTGCGGAAACTCCCCGCAGACGGGTTCATCGGGGGTGCTGCCCGATGGCGGGCTCAGCGGGGTGAGTGTTCGACCCGCCATCGGGAGTGAGGGGTGACCGGCGGTGCGGCCGGTCAGGGGGCGGTGCCCGAGGACAGGGCACCGTTGACGTACGCCCCGGCCTCCGGGGCGTCGGCGAAGCACGAGGTGCCGAAGGTGGAGGAGCCGGACTCGGCCGGCGCCGGCAGCGGTCGGCCGGTCACGGCTCGGCCTGTCACGGCTCGACCCCCCAGGCGAGGGCGCCGGCGACATAGGCGCCGACCTTCGAGGAGTCCGCGTAACCGGTGTTGGTGGCTCGGCTGTAGTCGTTCGCTTCGTTGAAGTTGGACCAGTCGCTCTTGTTGATCCGCAGCTGGATCTCACCGGTGGACGCCCCGGCGGCCAGCGAGCCCGCGCCGCCGGCGAACCCGACCTCCAGGTAGCGGTCGGCTCCCGTCTTCGGGCTGGACACCGCGACCACCGCGTGCGTGATGGTGGACGAGCCGAGCGCCGCGTAGTCGCAGTAGGTGCCGAAGGTGCTCGGTCCGCCGTCCGCGGTGAACCAGTACCGGACCTTCACCGTCGACAGGTCGATGGGCGCGCTGCCCGTGTTCACCACCTGGAGGCCCAGCCGGATCTGGTTGTCCGTCGCCGAGGAGTCCGAGTTCTTGTACTGCACCTTCACCGCGCCGGTGCCGGTCGAGCCGCCGGACTTCGTCTTGGCGAGGACCGCGTCGGACAGCGCCGAGGTGTTGCCGCCCGCGTCCCGCGCCGCGACCGCGTAGGTGTACTCGGTGGCGGCGGCGAGCCCGGAGTCGGTGAACGTCCGCCCGGTCGCGTTGCCCGCCAGCACACCGTTGCGGTACACGTCGTAGCCGGTCACCGCGACGTTGTCGGTGGACGCGGTCCAGGAGAGCGAGACGCTGTCCTTGGTGGTCGCGGTCACCGTGACCCCGCCCGGCGCGGTCGGCGGCTCGGTGTCACCGCCCGGCTCACCGCCGCCGCCCTCCACCAGCAGCTCCGCGTAGATCGCGAAGGCCAGGGCGAGCGCGGCCTGCGCCCAGAAGCGGTGGTACGTGAAGACGGGTGCGTCCCCGCCGTCCAGGTACGCCTGCACCTTCGGCCAGTCCGGGTCGTCCTTGTACCAGCTGCGGATGGACAGGAACGTCGAACCGGAGCGGACCGGGTCGCCGTTGGGCATGGTGCCCGTCCAGCCGGACGGGATGTACACCTCGTCGTCGAACCGGTTGTAGTCCAGCCGGGTCTCCGGCACCGAGATGCCCTTGTCCGTGGCGTTCAGCGCCATCGCGTCCAGCAGTGCCTTGGCGAGCGCCGCGGCGTCCTCGTCGCCCGACTTGGCGGCGTAGTAGGTGAGCGTCTTGACGTACGCGGCGCCCACGCCGACGTCGTTGGCGTAGTCCACCACGGACACGTGCAGACCGGCGTTGTCACCGGGCGAGGACGCGTTCCAGGTGTCGGGCTGCCCGGTCCAGTTGAGGGTGGAGGGGAAGCGGAAGCTGCCGTCGGAGCCGATGGTCGTCTCGCTCGACGCCCACGCGACCCACTTCGAGAGCACCGCCTCGGCGGTCGCGTTGCCGGTCACGTAGTAGTACGCGGCGACGCGCTCCATGCCCCACGCCTGGAAGCCGAACCAGTTGTTGCTGGCCGGGTCGTGGTAGACCGGCTGCCAGTCGTACGCCATCCCGTAGAAGGTGGGCGTGCCGGCCGGAGGCGCGCTGTAGCTGCCCTCCCAGCTGTTGGTGCAGCCGCCCGCGAGGGCGCCCTCGCTGGACTGGAGCCAGGTCAGGAACTCCAGCTGCCGGGTCAGGCTCTTGGACCAGTCCGACCTGGCCGTCGCCGACTTGGGGGTGAGCGAGGGCACGTTGGACAGCGCCCAGGCGGCGAGCGGGTTCTGGTAGCCCTGGTGCGAGGCGCCGTCCCCGATCCGCCAGGCCCAGCCGCCGCCGCTGCCCGCGGCGGCCCCGCCCCAGGCGTAGTACCAGGACAGCAGGTAGTGCTGGGAGTCGCGGCCGGAGGCGGCCGGGCAGGACTTCGGGTCGGTGCAGCTCCCGACGCGCTTGAAGTACTTGTCGAACATGGCGTAGCGGAGGTAGTCGCCCATCTTGGCGGCCTTCGCCACCGACGCCGCGACCTGGCTCTCCTTGCCCTGCTCGGAGGCCCAGCGGTACGCCCAGTAGGCCGCCTGCACCGCGCGGGCGTCGGCGTCCGGCGCGTTGGTGTACTTCCACTGCTTGGCGTAGCTGGAGTCCTTGACGAACAGGTCGAGATACCCGTTCGCGCCGCCGTACTTGAAGAGGTCGGTGGTCGGCTGCGGGACGGTCTCCCAGACCGATTCCTGCGCACCGCGCTGGTAGGTGTTGATGAAGGAGGCACCGGCCCCCGGCCCGGCCTCGCCCCCGGTGCCCGGCTTGTTGCCGTAGCCGTAGACGTTGTCGAGGTCCATCAGCCAGTGCATGCCGTAGACGTCCATCGTCCCGTAGGACGAGGCGAGTTCGGCCGACAGGGGGTCGGTGCCCACCGGCACCGTGCCGTCCAGCGCGGAGGGGTAGCCGCTGGGCAGCGGGTGCTCGGGGGCGTAGGTCGCGGGCGCCGAGGGATTGTACGAGTCGCTGGTGGACTGGTCGGCGTGCTGCGGGATGATCGTCTTCTCCGCCACCGCCCAGGCCGCGTTGAACGGCGCCCAGTCACCGGTCACCCTGCCGTACGCCGCCTCCAGCCACATCCAGAAGCTGACGGCCTCCGATGTCGTCTGGTGGCCGTGGTCCGGCGCCTCCACCATCAGGGTCTCGACCGAGTGGTACGGGAGACCGTCCGGGCTGAAGTAGCCGTTCGCGGCGTCCTTGAGCTTGCCGTACTGGGTGAGGAACGCCTGCGTGTACGGGTCGTCTCCGGCGGCGGCCGTACGGGCTCCGGTACCGGTCCGTGCCGAGGCGGGCCCGGCGATCGCAGTGCCCTGGGCCAGACCGAGGGCCAGCACGCTGCCGCCGAGGGCGCTGCTGAACGTTCTACGTGATATCGACACAAATCCTCCAGTGGCGGGTGTCGTCGAGGGGGAGGGGAGGAGGGGAAGCGGTGGGGACGGGGTGCGGCGGTTGCGCGAGGGGGAGTGCGAGGGGGTGCGGGGGCCTGAGCGGGGCCCCCGGGGTCAGGGCTCGATGCCCCAGACGAGTTGGCCGCCGACGTAGACGGTGACCTTCGAGGCGTCGGCGTACGAGGCGCCGGTGCCGTGGCTGTAGTCGTCCGACTCGTTGAAGTTCGACCAGTCCGTCTTGCTGAGGCGCAGTTGCATCTCGCCGGTCGACGCGCCAGGGGCGAGGGCGCCGCTCGTGAAGCCGACTTCCAGGTAGTGGTCGGCGCCGGCCCTCGGGGTGCTCGCGGCGGCCACCCGGTGCGTGATGGTGGAGCAGCCGATGGGGGACCAGTCACACCAACTGCCGTACGTGGTAGCGCCGTTGTCGCCGGAGAACCAGTAGCGGACGGTCACTGCGGGGAGGCTGACCGGGGTGGTGCCGGTGTTCACGAGTTGGAGGCCGGGCTTGATCTGGTTGTCACCGGCCGAGGTGTCGTTGGCGCGGTACAGGGCCTTCAGCGTGCCCGGCGTGCCGCCGTCGTCACCCCCGCCGTCCTCGTCGCCCAGGGCGGTGCGCACGGCGGCGTACGCGGGCTTGGGGGCGAGGTTGTCGTCGTACAGGTTGGCCGCACCCTCGCCCGGGAAGGTGCTCGGCACCCAGGAGTACTTGTCCGTGTAGTCCCAGACCGTGATGCCGACGCAGCGCTCCACGGCGAGGCAGGCGTCGACCACCTGCGCGTAGTAGGAGGACTGGGTGGCGAGCTTGGCGGCGTCCGCCGGAAGCTGCATGCGCACGTCAAGTTCGGTGACGGCGACGTCCAGGCCCAGATCGGCGAACCGCTGCATGTTGGCCTGCATCTGGTACGGGAAGCCGTACTGGATGGCCAGATGCGCCTGCATGCCGACCCCGTCGAGCGGCACGCCCTCGTCGAGCAGGTCGCTCACGAGGTTGTACATCGCGTCGCTCTTCGCGCCCTTGCCCTCGACGTTGTAGTCGTTGATGTAGAGCTTGGCGTCCGGGTCGGCGGCGTGCGCCGCGCGCAGGGCCTTGGCGATGTAGTCCTTGCCCATCGCGTTGTAGAACGGGCTGGTGCGGAAGGTCCCGTCCTCGTTGAACGGCTCGTTCACCACGTCCCACGCGGCCACCTCGCCGCGGTAGTGGGTGGCCTCCGCGGTGATGTGGTCGGTCATCGCCGTCTCCACCTGGGCGGCGGGCAGTGAGCCCACCCAGCCGGGCAGCTGGCTGTGCCAGACCAGGGTGTGGCCGCGCACGGTCTGGCCGTGCTCCTGGGCGAAGTCGGTGATCACATCGCCCTTGGCGAAGTTGAACTGGCCCCGGGCCGGTTCGGTGGTGTCCCACTTCATGGAGTTGCCGGGGGTGATCTGCCCGAACTCGCTGCCCAGCTTCGCCGCGTAGGCCGCGTCGGGGAGCTCGGGGTTGTCGGTGGCGGAGCCGAAGTACTTGCCCTGGGCCGCGGCGAGGTCGTGCAGTGTGTCCTGCGGCGCGGCCGAGGCCGGCCCGCCCGCCAGGCCGGTGGCCAGGGCGAGTGCGCCGACCGCGAGGGCCGGGAGCCCCGGGGAGCGGCGGGGCCTACAACGCTTCACCTTGCTCATGACAAACGCCTTCCTCTGCCGGGTGACGCCCTTGCGGCTCAACGGCGTTGGGGGAGAAGGGGGAGGGGTGGAGTGTGCAAGTCTTGATTGTGGGAGCGCTCCCAAGGTGGCGTGGCGACAGGCACCTGTCAAGAGTTAAAGCGCAACTGGCTTACGGCCGTGTGAACGCGACCACACCTCGAACGGACCGCCCGTGAAGCGGAGTTGGCGACCGGGGGACCGCCGGTGGCCGAGCCCGGGGAGGCGTCCCGCCGCCCCCGCGGAGACGTTCGCAATCGCATGCGCGGGGCCGCGGATGCGGCGGGGCGCGTCTCTCTTCGGTCACTCGGGGTGAGGTGCGGTTCCGGTGCGGTGACGGGCTCCACGGTGTACCGGGCCGGCGGCGAACCACCAGGACAGCGGCAATGTGCAAGGGGTGTGCCAGCTTCGCGACGACAGCGACCCGTGCGTCGAAACCGACGGGGAGTGACGAGAGATGCGGCAGCCGCGACTGCCGCCCGGAGCGTTTGCGCCGTTCGCATCGCCGCCGCCGGGCCGGTAGGTGTACGCCGCAACGGCAAGGTGTCCCAGATGGCCCCGGGCCGACCGCGCGCCCCGGCCGGAACCGGTTGCGGCCCGTCACCGTATGCACCGGTTCACCTTCGCGTAACGCCACCGGGACCGCCGACCCCGAGCGCCCGGAGCACCGCGTGGGAGCGCTCCATCACCCTCGGGGCCCTCGGAACGTCCACAGCCGCCGGTACATTCGTCGCCCATGACGGACGACTGGCGACAGGACCGGATCGGCGCCGCGCTCCGGGGCGGGAATCCCACTGTGCTCCGGAGGCTGGAGGCGGGGTTCGCGGTGATCGGGGACGCTCAGTTCCTGCCGGGATACTCGGTGCTGCTGGTGGACGATCCCGCCGTACAGCGGTTGTCGGAGCTCCCACGCGCCCGGCGGCAGGCGTTCCTGGCCGGCATGGACGCCCTCGGCGAGGCCGTCGAGCGTGTCTGCCGGCGGCTGGACCCCGCCTTCCGGCGGGTCAACCTGGAGATCCTCGGGAACACCGATCCGTTCCTGCACGCGCACGTGTGGCCCCGGTACGACTGGGAGCCGCCGGAGCTGGTGGGCAGGCCCGTGTGGCTGTACCCGGCCGAGCGGTGGCGCGACGGGCGTCATGCGCTCGGGGCGCGGCACACCGCGCTGCGGGAGGCGATCGGCGCGGAGCTGGACCGCCTCACGTCTCCCGGGTGGCCGCCATGCCGATCGTGATCAGCCCCAGGATCACCCAGCCGAACCAGAGCCAGCCGTTGCTCCCCAGGGCCACCGTGTACGCGGTCACCGCCACCAGGGCGCCTGCGGTGAGCATTCCCATCGTCTTCGTGGATCCGGACATGCGCGCACCCTCCTCATCGGCCGCGCGGCCGTAAAGGCCATCGTCACCCGAAAGGAGGGTCCGCCGCTACTGTCCGCGCGCCTGCAGCGAGGCGAGATACGCGTTGTACGCCTGGAGCTCCTGGTCCCCGTCGCGGTCCGCGGCCCGGTCCGAGCGCTTCGCCGTCCGCTGTTCCGAGCGGTACCACTGGAACACCAGGGCCACCAGGACCACCACCGAGGGGATCTCGCTGAACGCCCACGCGATGCCACCGGCCGCGCTCTGGTCGGACAGCGCCTCGATGCCGAGCGAGCCCGGCGGGTCCTTGTACACCTCCACCATCGGCGTGGAGGCCATCATGAGCGCGATCCCGAAGAACGCGTGGAACGGCATTCCGGCGAACAGTTCCAGCATCCGCATCACATAGCCGGGACGGTGCGGCCCCGGGTCGACGCCCATGATCGGCCAGAAGAAGAACAGGCCGACCGCCAGGAAGTGCACCATCATCACGAGGTGCCCGGTCGTGGACCCCATCAGGTAGTCGAAGAGGGGCGTGAAGTACAGGCCGTAGAGGCTGGCGATGAACAGCGGGATCGTGAACGCCGGATGCGTGACGATCTTCATGTACCGGCTGTGCAGCAGCATCAGCAGCAACTCGCGCGGTCCCTTCGTGCCGCGCGGCGCGACCGGCAGCGCGCGCAGCGCGAGCGTCACCGGCGCGCCCAGCAGCAGCAGGATCGGCGACAGCATGCTGATCACCATGTGCTGCACCATGTGCACGCTGAACATGACCATGCCGTAGTCGTTGAGCCGGGTGCACATCACCAGCGCGATCGTCAGCACACCGGTGACGAACACGACCGTGCGTCCCACCGGCCACGCGTCCCCGCGCCGCCGCAGCCGCAGCACGCCGTACCCGTACAGCAGCACCGCCAGGACACAGCCGATCAGGAAGAACGGGTCCGCGGAGAAGTGGAGGCCGCGTCCCAGCGTGAACGGCGGCAGGTCCATGTTCATGCCGTGCCCGCTGTGATCCATCTGTTCACTCCCGACGGGAACGCCGGGACGTCCCTGTTTCGTGCTGGTTGTCCCGACCAGACTAGAACCGCCCCCGGCCGAGGATGCGGCCGGGGGCGGTCTCGTGTCGGGGTGTCGCTCAGAGCACGCACTCCGCCTCGGCGTAGCGGGCGGCCGGGACCGTCTTCAGGGTCTCCACCGCGTGCGCGAGGGGCACCAGCGTGATGTCCGTGCCGCGCAGCGCCGTCATCATGCCGAACTCGCCCCGGTGCGCCGCCTCCACCGCGTGCCAGCCGAACCGGGTCGCGAGGACGCGGTCGTACGCGGTCGGCGTGCCGCCGCGCTGGACGTGGCCCAGGATCACCGGGCGGGCCTCCTTGCCGAGACGCTGCTCCAGCTCGACGGAGAGCTGGGTCGCCACGCCGGTGAAGCGCTCGTGACCGTAGATGTCCTTGGCGCCCGACTGGAAGTCCATGGAGCCCTCGCGCGGCTTCGCCCCCTCCGCGACGACGACGATCGCGAACTTCTTGCCGGCCGAGAAGCGCCGGCCCACGACCTCGGTCAGCTCGTCGATGTCGAACGGGCGCTCCGGGACGACGACGGCGTGCGCGCCGGCCGCCATGCCCGAGTGCAGGGCGATCCAGCCGGTGTGGCGGCCCATGACCTCGACGATCATGACGCGCTGGTGCGACTCGGCGGTGGTCTTCAGCCGGTCCAGCGCCTCGGTGGCGACGCCGACGGCGGTGTCGAAGCCGAAGGTCACGTCGGTGGACGCGATGTCGTTGTCGATGGTCTTCGGCACCCCGACGATGGGCAGCCCCGCCTCGGACAGCAGGTTCGCCGCCTTGAGGGTGCCCTCGCCGCCGATCGGGATGATCGCGTCGAGCCCCAGGTCCTTCACATGGCCCCGGGCCGTCTCGACGCCCCCGCGCAGATGCGCCGGCTGGACCCGGGAGGAGCCGAGGATCGTGCCGCCACGGGCGAGGATGCCGCCCACGGCGTCCAGGTCGAGCTTGCGGTAGTCGCACTCCAGGAGGCCCCGCCACCCGTCGTGGAAGCCGATGACCTCGTCGCCGTGGTCGACCACAGCGCGGTGGACGACGGACCGGATGACGGCATTGAGGCCGGGGCAGTCGCCGCCGGAGGTGAGCACACCAATTCGCATTGCCCGGGAAACCTTTGCAACGTGGGCCGACGACCGGACCACGTCGTCCGGTTGGATCCCCGCCACCCTACCGGCGCAGGGTGGCGGGACCGAACCGGGCGTCCGCCTGCTGGACGCCGCTCATCCGAGCCCTGCGCCACTCATCGGACAACCAGTGAACCGCCTGGTCAGGCGGGCTGTGTGGCCGCCGCGATGCGCTCCGCGCGCAGCGCCTCGTACCACCGGTCGTCGGTCGGCGGGAGCGCGTTCACGTCGAGGGCCAGCTTGAGCAGCAGGTCCGCGATCATGGGGTTCCGCGCCATCACCGGACCGTGCATGTAGGTGCCGAACACCGTGTCGTTGTACGCGCCCTCGGTGCCGTCGCCCGTGCCGTTGCCCCGGCCGAACCGCACCCGGGCGAACGGCCGCGCCGTCGGCCCGAGATGCGTGACGCCCTGGTGGTTCTCGAACCCGGTCAGCGGCGGAAGGCCCAGCTGCGGATCGATGTCCGCCAGCACGTCGCCGACGCACCGCGCGCCCTCGCCGCGCGTCGACACCACGTCCAGCAGACCGAGACCCTGCTCGCGCTCACCGAGGTCGTTGATGAACTCGTGGCCGAGGATCTGGTAGCCGGCGCAGACCGAGAAGATGATCGCGCCGTTGGACGCGGCCCGGGAGAGTCCGCCGTCGCGGCGCAGCCGCTCCGCCGCGAGCCGCTGCGGCCGGTCCTCACCGCCGCCGATCAGATAGATGTCGCCCGACGTGGGCACCGGCTGGTCGCTGCGCACGTCGACGCGCGCCACGTCCAGGCCGCGCTGGCGGGCCCGGCGCTCCACCACCAGGGCGTTGCCCTGGTCGCCGTAGGTGCTCAGCAGGTCCGGGTACACCCACACCAGCCGCAGGCTGTTGTTGCTCATGCTTCGTCCTCTCCGGAGGGGCCCGGGGCCGGGGTCAGTTGCCGACACGGCGGCGCAGGTCCTGGAAGGCGGTGTAGTTGGCGATGACCTCGATGCGCCCGGGCGGAGCCTGCTGCACGGCCTCGTCCAGGTTCTCGCAGACCCGGAAGTCGAGTCCGGCCACTTCGAGGCGGACCGCGAGGTCCAGCTTGCGGTCGCCGAGCACGAAGATCGGGTGGCCCGCGAGCTGCGTGTAGTCGACGTCCCACAGCCACGAGGTGTCCGTGCCGTCCGCGCCGCGCGCGTTCACGGAGAGGATCACCGGGGTCGGCGGCGGGTCGATCAGCGAGAAGGTCTCCAGCCAGCCCGCCGGGTTCTTCGCCAGCAGGAGCCGCAGCTCACGGCCGAGGAAGTTCACCACGTCGTACCGGCCGGCCACGGCCTGCACCTGGTACATGCGCTCCAGGGCCACCTGCGGCGGCACCCCGAAGACCGCGGCCACGGCCGCCGAGCTCGTGGCGTTGGCCTTGTTGGCGCGGCCGGGGAGCTGGAGGTGGATCGGCCACGCCGAACCGTGCGGGTCGAGCACGTAGTCGCCGTGCAGCACCCAGCTCGGCGGCGGACGCCGGAAACCGCACTCGCCGCAGAACCAGTCGTCTCCGGGGCGCTGCATGACCCCGCCGCAGGACGGGCAGGACCAGGCGTCGTCCTTCCACGCCTGGCCGGCCGCGACCCACACCACATTGGGGGAGGAGGAGGCCGCCCAGACGATCAGCGGGTCGTCGGCGTTGGCGACGATCACGGACTTCGAGCCGGACAGACCCTCACGCCACTTCTCGGCCAGCATCCGCGTCTCCGCGGCCCGGTCCAGCTGGTCGCGCGAGAGGTTGAGGAGCGCGATCACCTTGGGCGTCGTGTCGCGGGCCACCCCCGCGAGGTACTTCTCGTCGACCTCGATCACGCCGTACTGCGCGTCGGAGCCGCCGGCCAGCGCCGACGTGATGCCCGCGGGCATGTTGGCGCCGAGCGCGTTCGACACGACCGGGCCCGCGGCGCGCAGCGCCTCGGCGATCAGCCGTGTGGTGGTCGTCTTGCCGTTCGTCGCCGAGACGAGGATCACGTCCAGGTGCTGCGCCAGCCGCCCGAGCAGGTCGGGGTCGAGTTTGAGCGCCACCCGGCCGCCGATCACCGATCCGCTGCCCCGCCCGGCCGCCCGCGACACCGCCGCAGCGGCCTTGCCCGCCGTCACGGCCAGCTTGGCCCGCGGCGACAACGGCTCCGTGTTGCCTGCCATCGTCCTAGATCCTCCTTGCATCGGTCCGCCGCCCAGCCTATCGATGTCCGGCACGGTGACCGCACGGCGGCACCGTCCGGCACGTGGACTTCCCGTGGAATGGAGGACGCGTGAGCGGGCCGTCGCGTTCTCCATGGGCCCGCCGGCGACGGAATCCGGGTGCACGGGCGGCCGGGGGCGCGTTACCTTCGGCGTATGGACGTCAACGGCATCACCACCACCGCGACCGCGCGAGCGACCTGCTCGCCGGTTGCCGCCGTCTGACTTTCCCTTCCACCGGCGACCGGAAACGGTCCGTCGGTGGTGCCGCGGAGATTCCTCCCCGGCCGGGTGACCGAACGGTCCCGTTCTCCGGCGCCTCCCCGCCATCCGCGAAGGAGCCGTCCCCATGGACACCGAACAGCTCGCCCGTACCTTCCTGGAGTACTTCGAGGAGCGCGGCCACCGCCGCGTCACCGGCTCCACGCTGCTGCCGCCGCCCGGCGACCCCGTGCTCTTCACCACATCCGGGATGCATCCCCTCACCCCGTACCTGGAGGGCCGCCCGCATCCCCTGGGCAGCCGACTGGTCAACCGGCAGCGCTGCCTGCGCACCACCGATCTGGACGAGGTCGGCGACGCCACCCACCTCACCGTCTTCGAGATGCTCGGCAGCTGGTCGCTGGGTGATTACGAGGGCCCGCGCAGCCTGGAATGGGGGTACGGGCTGCTCACCGAGGGCCTGGGCATCGACCCCGGCAGGCTGCACGCCACGGTGTACGCCGGGGACGAGCGAACCGAGCCGGACACCGCCTCGCTGCGGGTCTGGCAGGGGCTGGGCGTGCCCGTCGAGCCGACCGTCGAGGACAACTGGTGGTCCAACGGGCCGACCGGTCCGTGCGGACCCGACTCGGAGATCTTCCTGTGGAGCGGCGAGGGACCGCCCGTGTCCACGCCCACCGGGGACGACCGCTGGGTGGAGGTGTGGAACCACGTCACGATGAGCCACCGCAGGCTCGACGACGGATCACTGGTGCCGCTGCCGCGGCGCAATGTCGACACCGGGCTCGGTCTCGAACGGCTGGCCTCGCTGCTCCAGGGCAAGGGCTCGGTGTTCGAGTGCGATGTCTTCGACCCCTGGCGCCGTGTCGTACCGGGTCTGTGGCCGCTGGACGAGCCCTCGCTGCGGCTGGTCTGCGACCATCTCCGCTCCGCCGTCGTGGTCGTCGGCGACGGGATCCGCCCGGCCGCCACCGGGCGCGGTTACGTGCTGCGCCGGCTGCTGCGACGGGCCCTGACCGTGCTCCGGCAGGGCGACCCCTCGCGCACGCTCGGCGATCTTCCGCCCGAGCCGGTCCGGCACACCCTGGACCACTTCCGGCAGGACGTGGACCCCGGCGAGGTGCTGCGGGTGCTGACCGACGAGGAGCGCCGGTTCGTCCGGCTCCTGGAGCGAGGCCGGCAGGTGCTGACCCGGCCCCGGTTCCGGGGCCCGCTGACCGAGGAGGACCTTCACTACCTCCACGACACCCACGGTCTGCCGCGCGACCTGGTGACGAGCCTGCGGGAGGAGTGAGACGGGAGCGGTGCCGGGGGAGGCCCCGGCACCGCCCGCCCGGGTTACGGAGTGACCGCGGTCCCGCCGAACGAGACGACGAGGCGGCCGTCGGAGGCGAACGACCAGTCCAGGGCCCCGTCGTACGCGGAGCAGCGGGAGCCGTTCGAGCCGGTCCAGAACTGGTTGGAGCCGTCCGCGTCGCCGACGGTCTTGTCGTTGGAGCCGTCGCCGCTGCGGCAGGAGGTGTTGTCCCGGAACACCGAAGTGCCCTTGTCGAAGGAGAAGTTGCGCTCCTCGTTGTCGATGCCGACGTTGTCGGACACGGTCATCGTGCCGGGGTTGCTGTTGTACGTGAAGCCGTGGTGGCCGTTGTTGTAGGCGATGTTGCGCCGCACGATGTGGCTGACCTTGATCCCGTCGCCGCCGAGTTTGAAGCCGTTGCGGTCGCCGTCCTCGTTCACGGTGCCGTCGGAGAGGGTGCCGTTGTCGTAGCTGAGGGAGTCCTCGATGGTCACGGGGCCGATAGGGCCGGTGTCCGTCTTGGTGTAGAGGTCCCAGCCGTCGTCGATGTTGTTGTGCGAGACGGTGTAGCGGAAGACGTTGCCCGGTCCCGCGGTGAGCTTGGCGGCGAAGCCGTCCGCGTCCTCGCCGTCGGAGTCGGCGTTGTCGTGCGACTCGGAGCTGAGGACGAGGTTGTTCGCGGGCCACTCGTCGTCGGGGGTGTCGGAGGAGATCCGGGAGATCTGGAGCCCCGAGTCGTGGTTGAAGCGGGTCACGACGTGCTCGATGACGTTGTCGCTGCCGCCGACGAAGACGCCGTTGTCGCCGGCGTGCTCGACGGTGAGCCCGTCGATGTGCCAGTAGTCGCCGTTCACCGCGAGCCCGCGGTTGGCCGGGTCCTCGCTCATCTCCGAGAAGTTCAGCACCGGCTGCTCGCCCGGGTAGGCGGCCATGGTGGTGCGGGCGCCCGATGTGCCGTCGTTGCCCGGCGGGATGGTGACCGTCTGCCCGTAGCGGTACGTGCCGCCGCGCAGGTAGATCGTCCCGCCGGCGTTCACCCGGCTGATCGCCGAGGCGAGCGTGGTGGGGTCCGATTCGGTACCGGCGGCATCGGTGGTGCCGTCCGGTGCGACGTACAGCGCGGCGGCCGCGAGGGAAGCGTTTTCCTGACCGGGGGCGGCGTGTGCGGTAGTGCCCAGGACGCCGAGCGAACCGGCAAGCAGGCCGACACAGGCGAGAACAGGCTTGAGCTGCATCTTCGACTCCAGGTGGGGGGAGTGAACCGGACGGGCTTCCGCTCGGTGTGGTGCAAGCGCTTTCCATTGACCGTAGAGTGACGCCATGGGCACGTCAACGGTCATGCATGTGTTTGCTGACCCAGTATGTGAACGTCGTGATGGATCTACGTGAAGATGTGCGAGCGCAGCGTCATGAGGGAGTTCTCCTGCGTCGCGACCATGGCGAAGGGGAACCGGTCGAGTTCGAGGCAGAGCGCCACGTCCTCGGGGTGGGCCCCCGCGCGCACCCCCTGCGCCAGCTCGGCAGCGGCGCGCGAATCGCCCGCCCGACGCAGAAACGGCTCCGCGTCCACCGCCTCCCCGGCCACCCGGCGGGCGATGTACTGGGCGCACGCCAGGTCCTCGTCGGCGCGCCCGTCCTCACCGGTGACCACGAAGGTGACGTCCCCGCCCGCGCGCTCCCGCAGCAGCCGCGCCGTCGCCCCCGCCACCACGAAGCCGGTGCACAGCACCAGCGGCGCGTCCTTCACCGCGAGGGCGCCGACCGTCCCCGCCGTGGTCTTCTGCACCACGGTCCGGCCGCCCAGGTCCCGCGAGCGCAACCGCCCCGGCGAGTTGACGGCGTCGAACCCGGGCGCGGGGGCACCGTCCTTGAGCGCCACCCAGTCCGGGTGGCGGCCCTTGAGCTCCAGCGCCTCGTCCAGGGAGCCGGCGAGCACGATCTTCTCCGCGCCCCGGGCGAAGGCCCAGGCGGCCACGGTGTAAGCGCGCATGACATCGACGACGACCGCCACGGAGGGGGTCGCGGACAGCTCGGCGATGCCGAGGAAGCGGGCGTTCATTCGCCCATGATCACCCCTCGGCGGCCGTGCCCGCCCGGACAGTGGTGCGCATCACGCCGGCGGCCCGGGAAAAGGCCGCCCGGGTGACCGGGGCGACGGAGTTGACGCAGGTCCGGGGCCGGGAAGTCCGGCGTCCCCGGCGTCACCCCCTGGAACGTACGATGACCGCCATGCGCAACCGCCCGATCCCCGGCAGCTCCGGCATCGTCCGCACCATGACCCTGCTCGGCGACCCCGTCCTGCACGCGGCATGCGAACCGGTCGCGGAGTTCGGCCCCTCGCTCGCCCGGCTCGTCGAGGACATGTTCGCCACGATGTACGAGGCGCGGGGCGTCGGGCTCGCCGCCAACCAGATCGGTGTGCCGTCACGGGTGTTCGTCTTCGACTGCCCCGACGACGAAGACGTGCGCCACCTCGGACACGTGGTGAACCCGGTCCTGGTGGAGGCGGACGGGGTCACCGTGCGCGGCTCCGAGGGCTGCCTCTCGCTCCCCGGCCTGGAGGCCGGCACCCCGCGCTTCGACCACGCGGTGGTCGAGGGCGTCACCATGACCGGCAAGCCGGTCCGGATCGACGGCACCGGCTTCTTCGCCCGCTGCCTCCAGCACGAGTGCGACCACCTGGAGGGCCGGGTCTACACCGACCGGCTGACCGGGCTGCGCCGGGCCCGGGTGCTGCGCGCGGCCCGCCGGGCGCCGTGGGCGCGAAACGGCTGAGCCGGTCGACGGCCCGTCAGAATCCGGGACCGTCCGCGCGGTCGCCCGCCGCGGCCAGTCTGCCCCAGAGCAGATCGGCGAGGCTGCGAACCAACTGCTCGCGCGAGCAAGGGCGTTCGCCCAGCCACCAGTCACCGGCCGCGTGCATCATGCCGACGATGCCGTGGCCCCAGATCCGGGCCATCGCCTCGCTGTCCGGGCCGAGGTCCACCCGCTCCGCGATCACCGTGGCCAGCTCCTCGCCCAGGCGGCGCAGCAGCGGTGCGGAGTGCCGGCCCACGTCGAAGCCCTGCTCGGGGGAGGGGGCCGCGTCGTCGGACGGGTGCATCAGGAAGCGGTACACCTGGGGGCGGGCCTCGATCGCAGCGAGGTAGGTGTCGAGCGTCGACTCGACCCGGGCGCGCCGTTCGGCGGGGGCGTCGAGTGCGGCGCGCAGGGCGCTCAGCAGTGCGTCGGTGTGCCGCTTGGCCAGGGCCCGGTAGAGCCCGCCCTTGTCGCCGAAATGCCGGTAGAGGATCGGCTTGGTGATGCCCGCCTCGGCCGCGATGGCGTTCATCGAGGCCCCGGGGCCGTCCCTGAGCACCACGCGGTCGGCGGCGTCGAGCAGCTCGCGGCGGCGGCGCTCGGCCGTGGTCCGCTGGCGCTCGGCCTGTCGTGTGGTCTCCATGTCGTCTCTCCCACCCCTGACCGTGCCTGTCCGTCGTGCCTGCGCAACGTAACACCCTGTCCGGCGGGGTGCGGATGGCGTCTCATGCGGTTGACAGAGGCTACTTGCCAGTAACAGACTGTTGTTACCGCAAGTAACGAGGCGTTTCGACGGCAGTACGTGGAGGGGAACATGGCCGAGTTCACGCTTGAGCTCAACGATGACCAGAAGCAGGTCCGTGACTGGCTCCACGGCTTCGCCGCGGACGTGATCCGTCCGGCCGCTTCGGAGTGGGACGAGCGTGAGGAGACGCCCTGGCCCGTCATCCAGGAGGCCGCGAAGGTCGGGATCTACTCCCTCGACTTCTACGCCCAGCAGTTCTTCGATCCTACGGGCCTCGGCATCCCGATGGCCATGGAGGAGTTGTTCTGGGGCGACGCCGGCATCGCCCTGTCGATCGTCGGTACGGGCCTGGCGGCCGTCGGCGTCCTCGCCAACGGCACCGAGGAGCAGATCGGCACCTGGATCCCGCAGATGTACGGGGACGCCGACGACGTGAAGGTCGCGGCCTTCTGCTCCTCCGAGCCCGACGCCGGTTCCGACGTCGCTTCGATGCGCACCCGCGCGGTGTACGACCAGGCCAAGGACGAGTGGGTGCTCAACGGCACCAAGACCTGGGCGACCAACGGCGGCATCGCCAACGTCCACGTGGTGGTCGCGGTGGTCGACGCCGAGCTCGGCTCCAAGGGCCACGCCTCCTTCATCGTGCCGCCGGACACCCCCGGGCTCTCCCAGGGCCAGAAGTTCAAGAAGCACGGCATCCGTGCCTCGCACACCGCCGAGGTCGTCCTGGAGGACGTGCGGGTTCCCGGGCACTGCCTGCTCGGTGGCAAGGAGAAGCTGGACCAGCGCCTCGCCCGTGCCCGTGAGCGCGCCGCGACCGGCGGCGAGCGCGTGAAGAACGCCGCGATGGCCACCTTCGAGGCGTCCCGCCCGGCCGTCGGTGCCATGGCGGTCGGCACCGCCCGGGCCGCGTACGAAGTGGCGCTCGACTACGCCAAGACACGGACCCAGTTCGGCCGCCCGATCATCGACAACCAGGGCGTCGCCTTCCAGCTCGCCGACATGCGGACCCAGATCGACGCGGCCCGGCTGCTGGTCTGGCGCGCCTCCTGGATGGCCACCACCGGCAAGCCGTTCGAGTCGGCCGAGGGCTCCATGTCCAAGCTGTACGCGAGCGAGACGGCCAAGAAGGTCACCGCCCAGGCCGTCCAGATCCTCGGCGGCAACGGCTTCACGCGGGAGTACCCGGTCGAGCGCATGCACCGGGACGCCGCGATCTACACGATCTTCGAGGGCACCAGCGAGATCCAGCGCCTGGTCATCGCCCGCACCCTGTCGGGCATGCCCATCCGCTGACCGCGCGCGAGGCGCATGCGGCGACCGCGGCCCCCGTCCCCCGGCACACACCGGGGGGCGGGGGCCGCGGTCGTGGAGCGCTCACGATGGTGTGCACCTGCCATGTACCTGTAGATTCCCGGTGGAGATCGTGACCGGGTGATGGAGGGAGCAGGCATGGCGAGATCCGGTGCGGGACGGATCGCGGTGACCGCGGCGGCGGCCTTCGGGCTCGTGGTGACCGCGCAGACGACGGCGCACGCCGAGCCCCGGACGGTCGACGCGGTCTTCGGCGGTTACGGGGAGTGGAACGCGGACCCGTACGGCGCCGCCCCCGGCGACTCGATCCGCGCCTGCGACACCGACGCCGACGGCTGGAGCATCGAGGTCAAGCTCGACATCGGCCGGGACGGCACCTGGGACCGGACGGCCACCACACGCGGCCACACTTCTCCGTACTGCACGCCGTGGAAGACCGGCGACATCAAGGAGGGCACCCCCGTCCTCGTCCAGGTGGCGAACGTGGGCGGCGATGCCACTTACCCCAAGGGCTCCGTGCTGCTCAGCCGCGCCTAGGGGGTGTCTTGCCGATCAGGGTCGGACCCGGCCATGATCGACAAGACACCCCCTAGAACCTCTCGTTCGGATCAGGCCGGCAGCTGCGCCTCGATCGCCTCGACCAGCTCGGGCGCGTCCGGCTCCGTGCGGGGGCGGATGCGGGCGACCGGCTCACCCGCCGGGGAAATCAGGAACTTCTCGAAGTTCCACTGGACGTCCCCGGCCTCGCCCCCGGCGTCCGCGAGCCGGGTCAGCTCCGCGTACAGCGGGTGCCGGTTCGCGCCGTTCACCTCGGTCTTCTCCAGCAGCGGGAAGCTCACCCCGTACGTGGTCGAGCAGAACGTCTCGATCTCCTCGGCGGTCCCCGGCTCCTGGCCGCCGAACTGGTTGCACGGCACGCCGAGCACGGTGAGGCCCCGGTCCCCGTACTCCTTCTGGAGCCGCTCCAGTCCCGCGTACTGCGGGGTCAGCCCGCACTTCGATGCCACGTTCACCAGCAGCACCGCCCGGCCCCGGTAGTCGCCGAGGGACGTCGGCTCGCCGGTGAGGGTGCGCAGCGGAATGTCGTACAGCGTCATGGATGTCTCCTCGTCGGTGTCTTCCCGGCCCATTCTCACCCCAGGGGTACGTCGGCGACGCGGCCGACCGACTTGTAGTAGAAGGTCGTCGGCTTCAGGACCCCGTCCGGACCGGCCGCGTAGTCCGGAACCGAACCGCACTCCGTCCATCCCGCAGCGCGGTACAGCCCCTCCGCCGGGCTGCCGCTCTCGGTGTCCAGGACGAGGAGCGTGACGCCGTCCTCGGCTGCCGTGCGCTCGGCCGCGGCCAGCAGCTCACGGCCGAGACCGCGCCCGCGCGCCGAGGGGCGGACCATCAGCTTGGTCACCTCCGCGCGGTGGCGGGCGTTGGGCAGCGGCGCCCGGACCAGGCCGATCGTGCCCGCGATGCGTTCCCCGTCCCGGGCGAGCCACGCCTGGAGCTGCCCCGCCTCCACGGACGCGGCCCGGGCGCGCCACCAGTCGGCGGCGGTGTCGCGGTCCAGGGGGGCGAGGAAGCCGACGGACGAGCCGTTCTCGACGGTCTCCACGAGCAGGGCGGCCAGCTCATCGGCGTAGGTGACCAGCTCGGGGCCGGACACCGGGACGATCTCGGTCATGGGGGTGAGGTCCTTCCGGGGAACTCCGGTCCGCATCCCCGCGCGGACCGGCTGCGACGTGATCCTAAGCGGGTGATCGCGGGCAGCGGGCATCCGGTCCGTCAGTCCCTGCCCGCCGCACTGCCGGACATGCGTTCCCGTGACACTCTGGAAACGGAACGTCCGGTTCGGCTCCGGTCCGCGCCGGGCGACCGTGCCAGCAAAGGAGGCCGACATGGCCAACACGGGCAGCGCACCGACGGCTCCACACGGCACCGACGGATCACACCATCCCGCCCGCACGGGCTGGACCGCGTTCGCCGCGGTCCTGATGATCTTCGGTGGTGCCATGGCGATCTTCCAGGGCATCGCGGCCATCGCCAAGGACGACGTGTTCGTCGCCACGCGCAATTACGTCTTCCAGTTCAACCTCACCGGCTGGGGCTGGATCCACCTCATCCTCGGAATCGTGATCGTCCTCGCCGGCTGCGCCCTGTTCACCGGGGCCTTCTGGGCCCGGGCGGTGGGCGTGTTCCTCGCCGGGCTCGGCGCACTGGCCAACTTCGCGTGGCTGCCGCACTATCCGCTGTGGTCCATCGTGCTGATCGCCATCGACGTCTTCATCATCTGGGCGCTCTGCACCGGCCCGGACCTCCGCGCGAAAGCCTGACGGGGCCTCACGGCTCCCTCAGCAGGACGAGTGTGTCGCCCGGAGCCGGCTCCGGGCGACCGCTCTGCGTGGCCGGGACGAGCCGCCCCTCAGGACGCACCAGGAACAGCAGGTGCTCCCCGGGTGTGAGCGGTCCGTCCGCCGGACGCGTCACCACCCGCGCCCCGGCCGCGTACTTCCGGGCGATCTCGGGCCGGGTGAGCCCGGGTCCGAACAGGGCGTCGCCACCGGTGTAGGGGGCGACCACACCCTGGCTCGCGGAGGGCGGGGCGAGCCGGCCGACCTCCCCCTCGACGCTCTCCCGGAGCGTGAGCGACGCCAGCGCGTTGAAGTCGTCCTCGCCGGTGAGCAGCAGCACCGAGGTGATCCCCTCCAGCTCCGCACCGGCCCCGGTGGCCGAGGCGAACAGCTCACCGGGCGCCAGTTCCAGCCCCGCGGCCCTGATCCGCGCGCGCTCCTCGTCCGCGCCCGCCCACATCAGCACGTCGAGCCCCGCCCCGCGCAGGGCGCCCGCGAGGTCCACCGCCCAGGGCGCCCCGCCCACCAGCAGCGGCCGGGACCGGGCCGGCCGCAGCACCCCGAGCCGCCGCGCCACCGGGAACGCGGTCAGGCCGTAGAGCGTCACCGTCGCCACGATCACCACGAAGGTCGCGGGCAGGATGCGCTCCGCACCGGCGATGTGGTGCCCGGCCAGCTCGGAGGAGAACGTGGAGGCGGTGGCGGCCGCGACGATGCCCCGGGGGGCCATCCAGCCGATGAACCACCGCTCCCGCCCGGGCACGTCCGTACCGGCCGCCGCGAGGTGGGCGATGAGCGGCCGGGTCACCAGGACGAGGAGGGCGGTCAGCGCCAGCGAGGGCAGCACCACGTGCCGCAGCGACGCCGGGGTGACCGTCGCCGAGATGGAGACGAAGAGCAGGCCGATGATCAGGGAGACCAGCGTCTCGAAGAACGGGCGGCGCGCGGGCAGATCCAGGCCGGGCAGGTTGGCCATGGCCATCCCCATCACGACCGCCGAGATCAGCCCCGTGTCGTCGCGCAGCGCGTCGCAGACCGCGGCCACCCCGACCACGGCGCCCAGCTGGAGCGAGGTCTCCAGTTCCTCGCTGAGCCGTACCCGCCGCAGCACCAGCCACAGCACCGCCGCACCGGCCGCGCCCGCCGCCACGCCCACCCCCGCGCTGGCCAGGAAGTGCCCGAGCCCGCTGCCGAACCCGGGCCGGCCGCCCGCCAGGACCCCGTGGAAGACGAGCGCCCCCAGAATGCCGCCGACCGGGTCGATCAGAGCGCCCTCCCAGACGAGGATGCGCCGCAACCGCTCCGTGGGCCGTACGAAGGCGAGCAGCGGCCCCACCACCGTCGGGCCCGACACGACGAGGATCGCCGCGAGCATGACCGCCGCCTGCGTCGACATGTCCAGCACCGGGACGGCGAAGAGCGCGGCGGACACCAGCGTCAGCAGCGCTCCCAGCCACAGCAGCCGGAGCACCACCCGCCGGTTGTGCCCCCTGAGCCGCTTCAGGTCCAGGCCGAGCCCGGCGTCGTACAGGATCACCGCCACCGCCAGCGACACCAGTGGCGAGAAGGCGGGTCCGAGCAGCCGCTCGGGATCGACGTCGTCGGTGAGCGCCCCGGCGATGAACCCGGCCGGCAGCAGCACGAGCAGCGCCGGCACCCGCAGCCGCCTCGCCAGCAACTGCGAACCGACCGCGAGCACCACGATCAGCCCGAGCCCCACGTACACCTGGTCCGCCGTCATCGACCCGCCTCCTCCGGCGCACCCGGCCGCCGGACACGACCCGCACAGCAGCGCGCGCGACCACCTTCCGCGCCGCCGCCCGGCCCGGCCGCGAGGGCTCGCGCCGAGGGGGTGCACCGGATGGCCGGGATCGCCCGGACGGGCTATCCGCTCACGCCCCCGCGCGCCCCTCGGCGGCGTCGAAGGCGGGCGCGAGCGGGGCCAGTGCCGCGCGGAGCAGGGCGGACGGTGAGCCGGCGGGCACGACCAGCCCTCCGGAGTCCGGAGTCGCTGTGTCGCCGGCCGGCTGGATCCAGCCTTCGAGCGCGATGCGGATCGCGGCGGCCACGCCGGCCGCCAGGACGCGTGCGGTCGGCGTCGGGGCGTCGTCCAGGCGCGCGGCGATCGCCGCGGTGAGCGGGGGCTCGACACCGGCGGTGGCGTCCAGGTAGGCGTCGCGCAGCGCCGGCCGGGTGGTGACGAGCAGCAGCGCCTCCCGGCCGCGCGCACCGGGGTCCGTGTACTGCTCGACCACCGCGTCGGTGACGGCGTCGGCCAGGCGGACGTCCGCCGGCCGGGCCGCGACGGCCGCCGCGACGCGCGCCTCCCGGTCGGCGGTGACGGCGGAGACGATCGCCTGCTCCCGGCTGGCGAAGTAGTTGTTGTAGGTGCGCGGCGAGACGCCGGCCGCCTCGGCGATGTCCTCGACCCGCACCCGGTCGGGTCCGTGCTCGATGGCCAGCCGCAGCGCCGCCTCGCGCAGCGCCTCGCGGGTGGCCCGCTTCTTGCGCTCCCGCAGTCCCGGTGGTGTCGTCACGGCGCCAGCGTTCCATAGAGGCTGCGTGCACGCAAACTTGCGTGCACGCAAGTTTCCTGGCAGCCTCGGCCCGACCCGGACGGACCGAGGAGAGGACGCCGCCATGCGGGCCAGAGGAATGACCTACGACACCGGATTCGTGTTGCACGGCCGCACATCCCGCGAGCGATTCGACCTCGCGGTGGTCCGGCGGGAACTCGCGATCATCCGCGACGACCTGCACTGCAACGCCGTCCAGATCATCGGCGGCGACCCGGACCGGCTGGAACAGGCCGCGGTCGCCGCCGCCGCACTCGGCCTGGAGGTCTGGTTCTCGCCCTACCCGCTGGAGCTGGAACCGGAGCAGATCCTCACGCTCTTCCGCGACTGCGCCGCGCGAGCGGAACGGCTCCGGCGGGAGGGCGCCGCGGTCGTGTTCGTCGCGGGCGTCGAGCTCAGCGTGATGAACCGGGGGTTCCTGCCGGGAGAGAGCCCCGAGGAACGGGTCGGGCAGCTGATGAGCCGCCCCGGACGACGGGCCGAGGCGATCCGTGAACTCGGTCTGCGCTTCAACGCGTTCCTCGGCGACGCCGTGGCCGCCGTCCGCGAGCACTACCGGGGCACCCTCACCTATGCGGCCATCCAGTTCGAGCAGGTCGACTGGGCGCCCTTCGACGTCGTGACGTACGAGCTGATCCGCTCCGCCGAGATCGCCGACCGGTTCCGCGAAGCGGTCCGCACCCTGGCCCGGGGGCCCAAGCCGCTCGCCGTCACCGGATTCGGCACCGCGGCCTACCGCGGCGCGGGGGACCGGGGCGGGCGGGTCCTCGCCGTGGTCGAGCACGACCCGGTCACCAAGGACCCCGTACGGCTGGACGGCGTCCACGAACGCGACGAGGCCGGCCAGGCCGCGTACCTGAGCGAGCTCCTGGAGGTCTTCGAGACCGAGGGTGTGGACAGCGCGTTCGTCTTCCTGTTCGCCCTGCCCGGCTACCCGCACCGCCCGGACGGCGACCCCAGGGACGACCTGGACCGGGCCGGACTGGGCATCGTCAAGCTCCTGGAAGGGCGCCGGGGGCGGACCTACCCCGACATGGAATGGGAGCCCAAGGCCGCCTTCGCCGCAGTGGCACAGCGGTACCGGGGGTGACCGGGGCCGCTACTCCCGCCTGTCGTCCCACGGCGTGCCCAGCCAGCTGTCGAACGAGACGATCAGCGCCGTCAGCGCCGCCGCCAGCCGCTGGTCGGTCCACTGGGCGTGTACGACGACCTCGCCGTCGGAATGGAACTCGAACGGGGTCTCACCCGCCGCCCGCCAGCGGATGCGCCGGGGCCCGCGCGGCACGTCGCCGCCGCCACTCACCAGGCTGCCCACGCCGATCGCCAGCCACAGCGGGAACAGCAGCCACCACACGTACCACCAGAAGATGCGGCCCTTGAGACCGACTGCCTCGGGGCAGCCGGTCTGGGTGACCGACCAGCGGGTGCGCAGGCCCTTGCCCGAGCACGCCTTCTCCCGGACGACGGTGCCCAGCACCTCCCCGTAACCACCCAGCACCTGGTACGCCGAAACCCCGTCACCGCACGACGAGGTGACGACCGTTGCCAGCCGGGAGCGGCGCTCCGGGTCGGCCCACAGGACGAAGGAGCGGGCCCCCGTCTTCCGGCCGGCGAGGTAGGCCGGTATGCCGCCCGGCGGCAGTTCCCGCTCCAGATGGGCCAGCACCCGCGACTCCCCGCCCGGCTCGTCGGTGACCTTGACGACATGGCTGAAGGGCGAGAGGGGAGCGGGCGCCGGCGCGCCCTTGCGCGGCTTCCTCCCCGTCGCGACGGGACTCACTTGCAGGACGGCGGCCACGTGCGCGCTCCTCCGGTGCGACGATCGGGAAGTCGAACACTAGCCCTACCGTCTGGGGGGTTATGCGGACGGGGCGCCGTCCAGCCGCCGGAACAGGCCCTCCTGAACCACCGACACCAGCAGATTGCCCGCCCGGTCGTAAATCCGGCCGCGCGCCAGACCCCGCCCGCCCGTCGCGACCGGCGACTCCTGGTCGTACAGGAACCACTCGTCCGCCCGGAACGGCCGGTGGAACCACATCGCGTGATCCAGGGAGGCCATGTCGAAGCCGCGCGGCCCCCACAGCGGCTCCACCGGGATGCGGACCGCGTCGAGGAGTGTCATGTCGCTCGCGTACGTCAACGCGCAGGTGTGCACCAGCGGATCGTCGCCCAGCGGCCCCACCGCACGCATCCACACCGCGCTGCGCGGGTCCGCGTCCTTGATCTCCTCGCGCGTCCAGCGCAGCCGGTCCACGTACCGGATGTCGAACGGCTGGCGCCGCGCCATCCGCTCCAGGGCCTCCGGCAGACCGCCCAGATGCTCCCGCACCTCCTCGGCGACCGTCGGCAGCTCCTCCGGGTCCGGCACCACCCGGGCCGCCGGCAGCTGGTGCTCGAAGCCGGCCTCCTCCGGGCGGTGGAACGACGCCGTCAGGTTGAAGATCGTCCGGCCCTGCTGCACGGCCGTCACCCGGCGGGTCGTGAACGACCTGCCGTCCCGGACGCGCTCCACGTCGTACACGATCGGCACCCCGGGACGCCCCGGCCGCAGGAAGTAGGCGTGCAGCGAGTGCACCGGCCGGTCCCCGTCCGTCGTGCGCCCGGCCGCCACCAGCGCCTGCCCCGCGACCTGGCCGCCGAAGACCCGCTGCAGGGACTCGTCGGGGCTCCGGCCCCGGAAGATGTTGACTTCGATCCGCTCCAGGTCGAGCAGGTCGACCAGGCGCTCGGCGGGGTTCGTCATGCCGTTCTTCTCCACTCTCACAACTGGCCCACGGACGTGACCCGCACGACCGCCCGGCCCTCCTCGTCCGACGCGGCGAGGTCGACCTCCGCGCTGATGCCCCAGTCGTGGTCGCCGTTCGGGTCGGCGAACGTCTGGCGGACCCGCCACACCCCGTGCGCCGCGTCCTCGTCGATCTTCAGCAGCTTCGGGCCGCGCGCGTCCGGACCGGTGCCCAGCTCCTCGTACTCGTCCCAGTACGCGTCCATCGCCTCGCCCCACGCGTCCTCGTCCCAGCCCGCGTCCGCGTCCAGCTCGCCCAGGTCGCGGACCCGGTCCAGCGCGGCCAGCTCCACCCGGCGGAACATCGCGTTGCGCACCAGCACCCGGAACGCGCGGGCGTTCGCCGTGACCGGCTTGACCTCGTCGGCCCGCTCCTGCGCCTGCTCGGCGGTCTCCACCTCGGGGTTGGCCAGCTGCTCCCACTCGTCCAGCAGACTGGAGTCCACCTGACGGACCATCTCGCCCAGCCAGGCGATCAGATCCTCCAGGTCCTCCGACTTGAGATCGTCCGGAATGGTGTGTTCCAGCGCCTTGTACGCGCTCGCCAGATACCGCAGCACGATGCCCTCGGTCCGCGCCAGCTCGTAGTTCGACGTGAACTCCGTGAACGTCATGGCCCGTTCGTACATGTCACGGATCACCGACTTCGGCGACACCGGGTGGTCGCCCACCCACGGGTGGCTGCGCCGGTAGACGTCGTACGCGTGCCACAGCAGCTCGCTCAGCGGCTTCGGGTACGTCACCTCCTGGAGCAGCTCCATCCGCTCCTCGTACTCGATGCCGTCGGCCTTCATCTGCCCGACCGCCTCACCGCGCGCCTTGTTCTGCTGCGCGGCCAGGATCTGGCGCGGATCGTCCAGCGTCGACTCGACCACCGAGACCATGTCCAGCGCGTACGACGGCGAGTCCGGGTCCAGCAGCTCGAACGCGGCCAGCGCGAACGTCGACAGCGGCTGGTTCAGCGCGAAGTCCTGCTGGAGATCGACGGTGAGCCGCACGATGCGTCCCTCCGCGTCCGGCTCGTCCAGCTGCTCCACCACACCGCCGTCCAGCAGCGACCGGTAGATCGCGATGGCCCGGCGGATGTGCCGCAGCTGCGCCCGGCGCGGCTCGTGGTTGTCCTCCAGCAGATGCCGCATCGCCTCGAACGCGTTGCCCGGACGGGCGATCACGGAGAGCAGCATCGTGTGCGTCACCCGGAACCGCGAGGTCAGCGGCTCCGGATCGGACTGGATCAGCTTGTCGAAGGTGGTCTCCGACCACGCCACGAAGCCCTCGGGGGCCTTCTTGCGGACGACCTTCCGCTTCTTCTTCGGGTCGTCACCCGCCTTCTTGACCGCCTTCTCGTTCTCGATGACGTGCTCGGGGGCCTGGGCGACCACGAAGCCCGCCGTGTCGAAGCCCGCCCGGCCCGCCCGGCCGGCGATCTGGTGGAACTCCCGCGCCCGCAGCGTCCGCACCCGGGTGCCGTCGTACTTGGTGAGTGCGGTGAACAGCACCGTGCGGATCGGTACGTTGACACCGACGCCCAGCGTGTCCGTACCGCAGATCACCTTCAGCAGACCCGCCTGCGCCAGCTTCTCCACCAGCCTGCGGTACTTGGGCAGCATGCCCGCGTGGTGCACACCGATCCCGTGGCGCACGTACCGCGAGAGGTTCTGGCCGAACTTGGTGGTGAAGCGGAAGTTGCCGATGAGATCGGCGATCTTCTCCTTCTCCTCCTTGGTGCACATGTTGATGCTCATCAGCGACTGCGCCCGCTCCACCGCCGCCGCCTGCGTGAAGTGCACGATGTACACCGGCGACTGCCGTGTCTCCAGGAGCTCCGTGAGCGTCTCGGTGATCGGCGTCAGCCGGTACTCGTAGCTCAGCGGTACGGGACGGGTCGCCGAGCGGATCACGGAGGTCGGGCGGCCGGTGCGCCGCGTCAGGTCCTCCTCGAACATCCGGACGTCGCCGAGCGTCGCCGACATCAGGACGAACTGCGCCTGCGGGAGTTCGAGCAACGGGATCTGCCACGCCCAGCCCCGGTCCGGCTCCGCGTAGAAGTGGAACTCGTCCATCACGACCTGGCCGATGTCCGCGTACTTCCCGTCACGCAGCGCGATGGAGGCCAGCACCTCGGCGGTGCAGCAGATCACCGGGGCGTCGGCGTTGACCGAGGCGTCCCCGGTCAGCATGCCGACGTTCTCCGTACCGAACAGCTTGCACAGGTCGAAGAACTTCTCCGAGACCAGCGCCTTGATCGGCGCGGTGTAGAAGGTGACCTTGTCCTGGGCCAGCGCCGTGAAGTGCGCACCCGCCGCGACCAGGCTCTTCCCGGACCCCGTCGGCGTGGAGAGGATGACGTTGGCCCCGGACACCACCTCGATCAGCGCCTCCTCCTGAGCCGGGTAGAGGGTGATCCCCTGCGTCTCGGTCCAGGACGAGAAAGCCTCGAAGAGAGCGTCGGGATCGTCGGTCGGGGGCAGCTGATCGATAAGGGTCACGCCCCCATCTTGCCTGTCTTCCGCCCCGATGAGGGAACCGGACGACGACCCGAAGATCACGGACGATACGCTTCCCACTCAACTCGGCCGCGCCGCACCGGCGGTGGCCGGATCTCGCGCCCGGGCACCCCCGGGCACACGCGGCGACACCTCTGGGGGCTCGGCAGTCATGATGGGACCGGCACACTCTCTGTCAGGGGCAGCGGCCTGGCTGGGGGTGGGTGCCGCGGCGGCGGCCACCGGCCACACCATGCCGTGGCCCGTCCTCGTCGTCGGGGCGCTGATCAGCGCGGGCGCCGCGCTCGCCCCCGACCTCGATCACAAGTCGGCGACCATCTCGCGGGCCTTCGGCCCCCTCTCACGTCTGGTGTGCGAGATCGTCGACAAGCTCTCGCACGCCGTCTACAAGGCCACCCGGATGCGGGGCGACTCCAACCGCAACGGGGGCCACCGCACCCTGACGCACACCTGGGTCTGGGCGGTCCTGACCGGGGCCGCCGCCTCCGCCCTCGCGATCACCGGCGGGCGGTGGGGGGTCCTCGCCATCCTCTTCGTCCACCTGGTCCTCGCCGTCGAAGGGCTGCTCTGGCGAGCCGCCCGGGTCTCCAGCGATGTCCTGGTGTGGCTGCTCGGCGCGACCAGCGCCTGGATTCTCGCCGGCATCCTCGACAAGCCGGGCAACGGCGCCGACTGGCTGTTCACCGACCCCGGCCAGGAATACCTGTGGCTCGGGCTGCCGATCGTGCTCGGCGCCCTGGTCCACGACATCGGCGACGCGCTGACCGTCTCGGGCTGCCCGATCCTGTGGCCGATCCCGCTGGGCCGCAAGCGCTGGTACCCGATCGGTCCGCCGCAGTTCATGCGCTTCAAGGCCGGCAGCTGGGTGGAGGTCAAGGTGCTGATGCCGGTCTTCATGATCCTCGGCGGCGTGGGCGCGGCCTTCGCGATGAACGTCTTCTGAACCGTGCGGGGGCCGGCGAACCGGCCCCGCGCACCCGTCAGCCGTGCCAGGAGCGCCAGAGCGCGGCATACGCCCCGTCCGCCGCCACCAGCTCGTCATGGCTGCCCAGCTCGGTGATCCGGCCCTGCTCGACCACGGCGATCACGTCCGCGTCGTGCGCGGTGTGCAGCCGGTGCGCGATGGCCACCACCGTGCGGCCCTCCAGCACCCGGGCGAGCGACCGCTCCAGGTTGCGGGCCGCCCGGGGGTCGAGCAGCGAGGTCGCCTCGTCCAGGACCAGCGTGTGCGGATCGGCCAGGACCAGCCGGGCGAGCGCGATCTGCTGGGCCTGCGCCGGGGTGATCACCAGGCCCCCCGAGCCGATCTCCGCGTCGAGCCCCTGCTCCAGGGCCCGCGCCCACCCGTCCGCGTCGACCGCGGCGAGCGAGGCCCACAGCTCCGCGTCCTCCGCGTCCGTACGGGCCAGCCGCAGGTTGTCCCGCAGTGAACCGACGAACACATGGTGCTCCTGGTTGACCAGCGCCACATGCGACCGCACCCGCTCCGTCACCATCCGCGAAAGACGCGCACCGCCGAGCGTGATCTCGCCGTCCCGGGGCTCGTAGATGCCCGCGAGCAGCCGGCCCAGCGTCGACTTGCCCGCACCAGACGGGCCGACCAGCGCCAGCCGCGTACCCGGCGCCACGTCCAGCGACACCCGGTGCAGCACGTCGACCCCGTCCACGTACCCGAAGCGCACCTCGTCGGCGCGCACATCCCGGCCGTCCGGGGACACCGAGGCGTCACCCGCGTCCGGCTCGATCTCCCGGACGCCCACCAGCCGCGCCAGCGACACCTGGGCCACCTGCAACTCGTCGTACCAGCGCAGGATCAGACCGATCGGGTCCACCATCATCTGGGCGAGCAGCGCACCGGTGGTGAGCTGCCCGACGGTCATCCACCCCTCGATGACGAACCAGCCGCCCAGCAGCAGGACCGCGCCCAGAATCGTCGCGTACGTGATGTTGACGACCGGGAACAGCACCGTCCGCAGGAAGAGCGTGTACCGTTCCCACGCCGTCCACTGCTTCACCCGCAGGTCCGACAGCGCGACCCGGCGGGCCCCCAGCCGGTGCGCCTCCACGGTCCGCCCCGCGTCCACGGTCTCCGCCAGCGCCGCGGCGACCGCCGCGTAACCGGCGGCCTCCGAGCGGTACGCCGCCGGACCCCGGCGGAAGTACCAGCGGCAGCCGACGAGCAGCACCGGCAGCGCCACGACCACGGCCAGGGCCAGCGGGGGAGCGGTGACGGTGAGGGCGGCGACCAGCAGACCCACCCACACCACGCCGATCGTCAGCTGCGGAACGGCCTCGCGCATCGCGTTGGCCAGCCGGTCGATGTCCGTGGTGATCCGGGACAGCAGATCACCCGTCCCGGCCCGCTCCAGCACGCCCGGAGGCAGCCGCACCGCGCGGACGAGGAAGTCCTCGCGGAGGTCGGCGAGCATCTCCTCGCCCAGCATGGCGCTGCGCAGCCGCATCAACCGGGTGGCCACCGTCTGCACCACGAGGGCGCACGCGAAAACGGCCGCGGTGCGTTCCAGGTGCAGGTCCTCGGCCCCGTCGGACAGGTCCTCCACGAGCCCGCCGAGCAGATACGGGCCGACGATGGACGCGATCACCGCGAACGTGTTGAGCAGGGTGACCACGACGAACGGCTTGCGGTGGCGCCGCATCAGCTCCAGTACGTACGCCCGTACGGTCGCGGGCCGGCCGACCGGGAGGGTGATGGCCGTCTCCGGGGCCGCCGGGTCGTAGGCGGGGGGTACGTGGGCCGGTGCGGCGGCGCCGGTCATTGCCTGGCCTTTCATGCCCGTTCCTCGATTTCCTGGTGTGCTTCCTGGTGTGCGGCGCTCTCGTCGTCGGTCTCGCGGGTGACGACGGTGCGGTAGCGCTCCTCGGTGCGCAGCAGCTCGCGGTGCGTGCCGACCGCCACCACCGTGCCGCCGTGCACCAGCGCCACCCGGTCGGCCAGGTCGAGGAGCAGGGGCGACGAGGAGAACACGACGGTCGTACGGTCCTCGCGCAGCGCCTTGACGCCCGCCGCGACCCGGGCCTCGGTGTGCGAGTCGACCGCCGAGGTGGGCTCGTCCAGGACGAGCGTGTCCGGGTCGGTGAGCAGCGACCGGGCCAGGGCGAGCCGTTGACGCTGACCGCCGGACAGGGACCGGCCGCGCTCGGTGATCCGGGTGTCCAGCGGCTCGCAGCCCCGCTCGGGGGACGCCTGCGCCAGCGCGGCCAGTACGTCGTCGCACTGCGCGGCGGACAGGGCGGCCGCGGCCTCCACCTGCCCGGACGACGGCACGTCCAGCAGTTCGCGCAGGGTGCCCGAGAGCAGCACGGGGTCCTTGTCCTGGACGAGCACGGCGGTCCGTGCCGCCCCCGGTTCCAGTTCGTCCAGGGGCACGCCGCCCAGCAGGACGGAGGGCGGCTCGGGGGCGTCGGAGTCCGGTGCCTCGGGCTGGGCGTGTCCGCCGAGGCGTTCCGCCAGCCGGCCCGCCTCGTCCGGGTCGCCGCAGACGACCGCGGTGAAGCGGCCCTGCGGGGCCAGCAGCCCGGTGACCGGGTCGTACAGGTCGCCGGACGGGATCGTGTCGACGGTGGCCGGGCGGGTGTTCCGGCTCAGCGACAGCACGCGTACGGCGCGCTGCGCGGAGGGGCGGGAGAAGGAGTACGCCATCGCGATCTCCTCGAAGTTCCGCAGCGGGAACAGGGCCAGGGTGACCGCGCTGTACACCGTCACCAGCTGGCCCACCTCGATCCTGCCGTCACGGGCCAGCGAAGCCCCGTGGACGACCAGGGCGAGCAGCAGGACTCCGGGCAGCAACACCTGGACCGCTGAGATCAGGGACCACATCCGGGCGCTGTGCACCGCGGCCTCGCGGACCTCCTGCGAGGCGCGCCGGTAGCGGTCCAGGAACAGCTCCTCGCCGCCGATGCCGCGCAGGACCCGCAGCCCGGCCACGGTGTCCGAGGCGAGCTCGGTGGCCCGGCCGCCCTTCTCGCGCTGCACGTCCGCCCGCCGGGTGGCGCGCGGCAGCAACGGCAGGACGGACAGGGCGAGGAACGGCATGGCGATCGCCATGAGAACGCCGAGCGACGGAAGGTAGAGGACGAGCCCCACGCTGATGACGACGAGGATCGTGGCGGCGGCCAGGAAGCGCGAGAGCGCCTCGACGAACCATCCGATCTTCTCGACGTCGCCTGTTGATACGGCGACCACTTCCCCTGCCGCGACCCTGCGCGTCAGCAGCGAGCCCAGCTCGGCGGTCTTGCGGGCCAGCAGCTGCTGGATCCGGGCGGCGGCGGTGATCCAGTTGGTGACGGCGGCCCGGTGGAGCATGGCGTCGCCCACCGCGGTCAGCACGCCCAGCAGCGCGGTCAGCCCGCAGGCCAGCGCGAGCCTTCCGCCCGACCGGTCCACGACCGCCTGGACGGCAAGCCCCACCGCCAGTGGGTATCCCGCGATCGAACAGTGGTGCACCAGCCCCCAGAACAAGGACTTGAGCTGCCCGCGGATCTGATTGCGGCCCAGCCACAGCAGGAAGCGGGGGCCTGAACGGACGTCGGGATCACCGGGGTCCGAGAACGGAAGATCGCGAATGTGCATGACATCCCAAAGGATCGGAAGAGGCAGGGCTCGCGAGGCGCCGCGAAAGCGCTTCGGGGCAGCACGGAGTCGCCCACGGAGTACGCGGGCAGGGGAACCGGACCGCGCAAGCCTCGCCTCTCACCGGGATCGCGGCAAACGGTTTTACGCGGCGCGGGTAAAGATTCGGCACGCTTTCCCCGGGGCCGCCCGGGGGTGGCCGACGGCGTACATCGCCAGGTGCGAGCATGGACGGATGCGTATAGCCGGTGCGGTTCGAATGGTGGCCTCGGCGGCCGCCTGTGGTGTCCTGCTCACGACCCTGACGTCCTGCGGAGACGGACAGGACACGAGGAAGGGCGCCGCCGCCGAGCGGTCGGCCGCCGGGAAGGGCAGCACGAAGGCGCCCGTCAAGGACCTGAAGCGCATCCCCGATGTGGGTGACCGGCTCCAGTCGAAGATCCCCGCCGAATCCCGCCAGGTCGTCGCCGTCTACGGCGAGGGCAAGGACTCCGCGGACTCCACCGTCGTGCTCTACACCAAGTCAGGCTCCACCTGGGACAAGACCGCTTCCTGGAAGGGCCACAACGGCAAGAAGGGCTGGACGCCCGACCACCACGAGAACGACAACCGCAGCCCCGTCGGCGTCTACACCCTCAGCGACGCGGCCGGTGTCCTGCCCGACCCGGGCGCCCGCCTCCCGTACACGCAGACCGCCTCGATCCAGGCCCCGCACTACTGGGCCAAGTCTCACTGGCACGACTTCGACTACGTCATCGCCATCGACTACAACCGGGTCAAGGGCACCCCGCCCAACGACCCGACGCGCCCGCAGGGACAGACCAAGGGCGGCAGCATCTGGCTGCACATGGACCACGGCAGCGGCACCTCGGCCTGCGTGAGCGTCTCCAAGGAGGCCATGGAGAAGCTGCTGCGCACCCTCGACCCGAAGCAGCACCCGGTCGTCGTCATGGGCGATCGGGCCAGCCTCCGCGCCTGACCCGCGCCGCTCGGGCGGGTCAGGCGCGGCCGGGACGGATCAGGCGGGGCCCGGGCGGGTCGCCCACTCCAGCTCCATCAGAGCCGAGTGGTACGAGCGGCCCGTCGCCCGGTCCATGCCGATCTCGCACATCCGGTTGGCCGAGAGATACGACTCGTACTCCCGGGACCGCACCTCGGCGGCCTCCTTGGCGGTCGCGGACGCCGTCAGCTCCTGGTGCAGCATCCCGCGGTCGCCCGCGAAGCCGCAGCACGCGGCGTCGTCGGGCATGACGGTCTCGTCAGCGCACGCATCGGCGACCGCGTGCAGCCGGTCGACATCGTCCAGATGCTCCATGGAACACGTCGGGTGCAGCACGGCCGAACGGGACTTGCGCACCACGGTCAGCTCCGGAAGCAGCTCGTCCGCCGCCCAGACCAGGGAGTCGACCACGGTCAGCTCACGGTGCAGCGCCCGGTTGTCCTCGGTGAGATACGGGACCACCTCGTGGGCGATCCCCAGCGTGCACGAGGAGGCGTCGACCACCAGCGGCAGCTTTCCGCCGGCCGTCCAGCCCCAGGCCGCCTCCACGATCCGGTTGGCCATCACGGCGTTGCCGGAGTCGTAGCCCTTGGAGTGCCAGATGGTGGCGCAGCAGGTGCCGTTGACGTCGTCCGGGATCCAGACGGGCTTTCCCGCCCGGGCCGACACGGCCACCACGGCCTGCGGCAGCGACGGGCCGCGATGACTGTCCGGGCTGCCGAAGATGCGGTTGACACAGGCCGGGTAGTACACCGCGCTCGCTCCCGTCCTGGAGGTGCGCGGCAGCTTGCGGGGCGCGGCGCCGGGGATCTCCGGAAGCCACTCGGGGACCAGATCGCGGCTCACCGCCCGGCGGGCGAGCCGGGTGACCCCTTGCAGCAGCCGGTCGTCGATCCGGCTCGCCGCGGCGACCGCGAGCCGTGCGGCCGTCTCCGCCGTACGGAAGTGCTTGGCGGTGAGCGCGGCGATCCGCTCCTCGCGCGGAGAGTGCCGCTGGTGGCGGAGGTTCTTCATCATGGCGCCCGTGTCGATGCCGACCGGGCAGGCCAGCTTGCAGGTGGAGTCACCGGCGCAGGTGTCCACGGCGTCGTAGCCGTAGGCGTCGACCAGGCCCGTCTCGACCGGCGAACCGTCGGGCTGGCGCATCATCTCGCGGCGCAGCACGATGCGCTGACGCGGTGAGGTCGTCAGGTCGTGGCTGGGGCAGGTCGGTTCGCAGAAGCCGCACTCGATGCAGGGGTCGGCGATGGCCTCGACCTTCGGGATGGTCTTCAGCCCGCGCAGATGCGCCTTCGGGTCGCGGTCGAGGACGATCCGCGGCGCCAGGATCCCGTCGGGGTCGATGACCTGCTTCGTACGCCACATCAGTTCGGTGGCCCGCGGGCCCCATTCCAGTTCGAGGAAGGGGGCGATGTTGCGGCCCGTCGCGTGCTCCGCCTTGAGCGATCCGTCGAACCGCTCGACCGTCAGCCGGCAGAAGTCCGCCATGAAGGCGGCGTACCGGTCGACGTCGGAGGGCCGCGCCGCGTCGAAGGCGAGCAGGAAGTGCAGGTTGCCGTGGGCGGCGTGACCGGCGACGGCGGCGTCGAAGCCGTGCTCGGCCTGGAGGGCGAGCAGCGCCTCGCAGGCGTCGGCCAGCCGGGAGGGCGGGACCGCGAAGTCCTCGGTGATCAGCGTCGTACCCGAGGGGCGGGAGCCGCCGACCGCGGTGACGAACGCCTTGCGGGCCTTCCAGTAACCGGAGATGGTGCGGGCGTCCCGGGTGAACTCGTTGGTCACCGAGGTGACGGGCCGGACCAGCTCCAGCCGCCGCACCACATCGGCCGCCGCCCGCTCGTACGCCTCCTGGCCCGCGTCGTCCGGGGCCCGGAACTCCACCAGCAGCGCGGTGGTCTCCTTCGGCAGCCCGGCCCAGTCGGCCGGGACCCCCTGCACGCTCACGGAGGCGCGCAGCGTGTTGCCGTCCATCAGCTCGACGGCGATGGCCCCCGCCTCGTTGAACAGCGGGACGGCAGCGGCCGCCGCGGTCAGCGAGGGGAAGAACAGCAGCGCCGTGGAGATCCGGCGGTCCAGCGGCAGGGTGTCGAAGACGACCTCGGAGATGAAGCCGAAGGTTCCCTCGGAGCCGACCATGAGGCCGCGCAGGATCTCCACCGGGGTCGAGCCGTCGAGGAACGCGTCCAGCCGGTAGCCGTTGGTGTTCTTGATCTCGTACTTGGCGCGGATACGGGCCGTGAGCGCCGCGTCCGCCTCGATCTCCGCCTTCAGCGCCAGCAGCCCTTCGCACAGCTGCGGCTCGGCCCTGGCCAGATCCTCGTCGGCCGCCGGGTCGGCGGTGTCCACGACGGTGCCGCTCGGCAGCACGAAGGTGAGCGAGGAGACGGTCCGGTACGAATTGCGGGTGGTGCCCGCGGTCATGCCCGAGGCGTTGTTGGCGACGACTCCGCCGATCGTGCACGCGATGGCGCTGGCCGGGTCCGGGCCCAGCAGCCTGCCGTACCGGGCGAGGGAGGCGTTGGCCCGTACGATCGTCGTCCCCGGGCGGATACGGGCGCGGGCGCCGTCGTCCAGGACCTCGATGCCGGACCAGTTCCGCCGGACGTCGACGAGGATGTCCTCGCCCTGGGCCTGGCCGTTGAGGCTGGTGCCGGCGGCGCGGAAGACCACGTTGCGGCCCTTGCCGTGCGCGTACGACAGGATCGCGGAGATGTCGTCCAGGTCCTCGGGGACGACGACCACCTGGGGCACGAAGCGGTACGGGCTGGCGTCCGAGGCGTACTTCACCAGGTCGGAGACCTTCCAGAGCACCTTGTCCGCGCCGAGCAGGGCGGTGAGCTCGGTGCGCAGCGTCTCCGGAGTGCCCTGCGCCTGCGCGTCGGGCACGCGGTCGTGGGAGGGCGGGCGCACCGCCGCGGGGCGCAGCGTGTCGGGGTCGGGCTCCAGTAGCGGCATCGTCGTTCTCCTCGGCGGCTCGTCGGTCCGGCGGCTCGGCGCCGCGTCCCGTGACCGGTCAGCAGCGGCGCTCCGGCATTCCGTCGACCAGGGCGGTCAGCAGGCCGCCGAGCACCTCGCGCTGGCCTGCGGTCAATGGAGCAAGGATCTCCTCCGCGGCCGCCCGGCGCGCGTCGCGCAGCGAGCGGAGCGTGGCGATGCCCTCGTCCGTGATCTCGATACGGACCACCCTACGACTGTCCGGATCGGGGACACGGCGCACCCTGCCGCTCGCCTCCAGGGCGTCGACCAGCGTGGTCACGGCGCGGGGGACCACGTCGAGGCGCTGCGCGAGATCCGCCATCCGGGGCGGTCCGTCGTAGTGGGCGACGGTGCGCAGCAGCCGGAACTGCGCGGGCGTGATGCCGATCGGCTCCAGCTGGCGGCCCTGGATGCGCTGGAGCCTGCGGGTGAGCCGCAGCAGCTGTTCGGCGAGCATGCCGTCGGGGTCGGGGGAATCCATGGGAGGAACAATATCAGGACGTGGTTCATTGTGAATAGGGGTAACAATGAGCTATGCTCTCATTCTGCTCGGCTGTCACGGTCGCGATCCCCGCGTCCGGGCGGCCCCGCCCCGTTCCATTGCCGCGCGCCCGACGAAGGAGCCCATGAAGCCCGACGAACCCACGTGGACACCCCCGCCCAAGGACGCCGCCCAGCCGCCCGCCGAGCTGCGCCGCATCCTGCGCCTCTTCCATCCGTACCGCGGCCGCCTCGCGGTGGTCGGACTGCTCGTCGGCGCCTCGTCGCTGGTGTCGGTCGCCTCGCCGTTCCTGCTGCGCGAGATCCTGGACACCGCCCTCCCGCAGGGCCGGACCGGGCTGCTGACGCTGCTCGCCCTCGGCATGATCCTCACCGCCGTGATGAACAGCGTCTTCGGCGTGCTCCAGACCCTCATCTCCACCACCGTCGGCCAGCGCGTCATGCACGACCTCCGCACCGCCGTCTACACCCAGCTGCAGCGGATGCCGCTCGCCTTCTTCACCCGGACCCGTACGGGTGAGGTCCAGTCCCGGATCGCCAACGACATCGGGGGCATGCAGGCCACCGTGACCTCGACGGCGACCTCGCTCGTCTCCAACCTCACCGCGGTGATCGCCACCGTCGTCGCCATGCTCGCGCTCGACTGGCGGCTCACCGTCGTCTCGCTGCTCCTGCTGCCCGTCTTCGTGTGGATCAGCCGCCGGGTCGGCCGCGAGCGCAAGAAGATCACCACCCAGCGCCAGAAGCAGATGGCCGCCATGGCCGCGACCGTCACCGAGTCGCTGTCCGTCAGCGGCATCCTGCTCGGCCGCACGATGGGCCGCTCCGACTCGCTCACCCAGAGCTTCTCCGAGGAGTCCGAGCGGCTGGTCGACCTCGAAGTGCGCTCCAGCATGGCCGGACGCTGGCGGATGTCCACGATCGGCATCGTCATGGCCGCCATGCCGGCCGTCATCTACTGGGCCGCCGGCCTGGCCCTCCAGTCCGGCGGACCCGCCGTCTCGATCGGCACCCTGGTCGCCTTCGTCTCCCTCCAGCAGGGCCTTTTCCGCCCCGCCGTGAGCCTGCTCTCCACCGGGGTGCAGATGCAGACGTCCCTCGCGCTGTTCCAGCGGATCTTCGAATACCTCGACCTCACCGTGGACATCACGGAACCGGAGAATCCGGTGCGCCTGGAGAAGATCCGCGGCGAGGTCCGCTTCGAGAACGTCGACTTCAGCTACGACGAGAAGAGCGGCCCGACCCTCAGCGGCGTCGATGTCACCGTGCCCGCCGGGGCCGGACTGGCCGTCGTCGGCCCCACCGGATCCGGCAAGTCCACCCTCAGCTACCTGGTGCCCCGGCTGTACGACGTGACCGGCGGCCGGGTGACGCTCGACGGCATCGACGTGCGCGACCTCGACTTCGACACCCTCGCCCGAGCGGTCGGCGTCGTCTCGCAGGAGACGTACCTCTTCCACGCGTCGGTCGCCGAGAACCTGCGCTTCGCGAAGCCCGACGCCACCGACGAGGAGATCGAGGCGGCGGCCCGCGCCGCGCAGATCCACGACCACATCTCCTCGCTCCCCGACGGCTACGACACCCTCGTCGGCGAACGCGGATACCGCTTCTCCGGCGGCGAGAAGCAGCGTCTGGCCATCGCGCGCACCATCCTGCGCGACCCGCCGGTGCTGATCCTGGACGAGGCCACGAGCGCGCTGGACACCCGTACCGAATTCGCCGTGCAGGAAGCCATCGACGCACTCTCCGCCGGACGCACCACGATCACCATCGCCCACCGGCTCTCCACCGTCCGCGACGCCGACCAGATCGTCGTCCTCGACGGCGGCCGCACGGCGGAACGCGGCACCCACGAGGAACTGCTCCGGCTCGACGGACGGTACGCGGCGCTGGTCCGCCGGGACACGGAGATGGCCCCCGTGGCGGGCTGACCGGGGGCAGGCCGCCGGGCATGGCGTCCCCGGGCCCGGGACCGACGCGGGTTAGCGTGCCCGCATGGCGCACGAGACCCCGGATACGCAGCCCCCGGTCACCCCGCCCCGCCGCCGCACGCGCCTGACCAGGCGCGGCCGCCTGACCCTGTTCATCGGCTCCCTGCTCGTCCTCGTCGTGGCCGCGGCGGTATGCGTCCCCCTGCTCACACGGGAACCGAAGTCCGAGGAAACGGCCCGCACGCTGGTGATCCCCGAGGGGCGCCGGGCGACCCAGGTCTACGAGGCCGTCGACCAGGCCCTCGGCGTACCCGCCGGCACGACCGCCGCGGCAGCGCCGACGTCGGACCTGCCGCTCCCGCCCGCGGCCAAGGGGAACCCCGAGGGCTACCTCTTCCCGGCGACGTATCCGGTCACCTCCGCGACCACCCCGAAGAGCCTGCTGCGCTACATGACCGACACGGCGGGCCGGCACTTCGGCGCCGACCACATCACGGCGGGCGCCCGCCGCAACGACGTGACCGTGTACCAGACGGTGACCATCGCCAGCATCGTCCAGGCCGAGGCGGACACCGAGGCGGACATGGGCAAGGTCGCCCGCGTCATCCACAACCGCCTGGACCGGGGCATGCCGCTCCAGATGGACTCGACCCTCAACTACGCCTTGAACCGCAGCACCCTGGACACCACCACCGGCGACACCAAGCTCGCCAGCCCCTACAACAGCTACGCCCACAAGGGCCTCCCGCCCACGCCCATCGGCAATCCGGGCGAACAGGCGATGACCGCCGCGATCACCCCCACCCCGGGCCCCTGGCTGTACTTCGTGACGGTGGCCCCGGGCGACACCCGCTTCACGGACGACTACGCGGAACAGCAGCGGAACGTGGCGGAGTTCAACCGGAGCCGTGGCGGAGGGGGATGAGGGGGCGCCCCGGCCTCAGACGCACGCGGGCACTTCTGCGGGTGCCGTAGCCGTCCCCTCCCGCAGCAGCGCGACGATCTCGCGCACGGCGGCGCGCCCGGCACGGTTGGCGCCGATCGTGCTGGCGGAGGGGCCGTAGCCGACGAGATGGACGCGCGGGTCCCGTACGGCCCGGGTGCCCTCGACCCGGATGCCGCCGCCGTGCTCCCGCAGCCGCAGCGGGGCGAGATGGTCGATGGCCGCGCGGAAGCCGGTGGCCCAGAGGATGACGTCCGCCTCGATGTGGCGCCCGTCGTCCCAGGCGACACCGGAGGGCGTGATCCGGTCGAACATGGGGAGCCGGTCCAGCACCCCGGCCTCGCGGGCGCGCCGGATGGCGTCGTTGACGGGCAGCCCGGTCACGCTCACCACGCTCTGCGGCGGCAGCCCGCGCCGCACCCGCTCCTCCACCAGGGCGACGGCGGCCCGCCCCTGGTCCGCCCCGAAGGGCCCGTCCCGGAAGACCGGCGGCCGGCGCGTGACCCAGTGGGTCTCCGCCGCCACCTCGGCGATCTCCATCAGATGCTGCGTACCGGAGGCACCGCCGCCGACGACGACCACCCGCTGGCCGGCGAACTCGGCCGGGCCCGGGTAGCCGGCCGTGTGCAACTGCCGCCCCCGGAACGTCTCCTGCCCCGGGTAGCGCGGCCAGAAGGGCCGGTCCCAGGTCCCGGTCGCGTTGATCAGGGCGCGCGTCGCGTACGTACCCTCGGAGGTCTCGACCAGCAGCCGGCCGCCCTCGCCCTCACGCACGGCGCCGACGTCGACCGGCCGGTGCACGCGCAGCCCGAAGGCGCTCTCGTAGTCGTCGAAGTAGGCGCCGATGACCTCGGACGAGGGCCGCTCCTCGTCCGCACCGGTCAGCTCCATGCCCGGCAGCGCGTGCATGCCGTGCACCTTGCCGTACGTCAGCGAAGGCCACCGGAACTGCCATGCGCCTCCCGGGGCCGGCGCATGGTCGAGGACCACGAAGTCGCGGTCCGGCTCCAGACCGCCGCGCCGCAAGTGGTATGCGGCGGAGAGCCCCGCCTGCCCGGCGCCGACCACCACGACGTCCACCGACCGCATCGCCAAATCGTTCACGCTTCTACCAACTACGGCGGCCCCGAGGAACTTCCCGCGCGCCGTCGCTCAACGTTTCCGGCCCCGGCCCACGGCAGGATGGGGCCCATGCCTTCTGCCTTCACCACCAAGGTCCTGCACCTCACGACGGGCTCGACGGAGACCGTCACCGACCTGACGTCGGAGTGCGAACAGTTCCTCGCCCGCGCGGCCTCCGGCCGCGACGGCCTGCTCAACCTCTTCGTCCCGCACGCCACCGCCGGAATCGCGGTCCTGGAGACCGGCGCGGGCAGCGACGACGACCTCCTCTCCGCCCTCCACACCCTGCTCCCGGCCGACGACCGCTGGCAACACCGCCACGGCCACCCCGGCCACGGCCGCGACCACGTGGTCCCGGCCCTGATCCCCCCACACGCGACCCTTCCGGTGATCGCTGGCCACCTGGAACTGGGCACGTGGCAGTCGGTGTGCCTGGTCGACACGAACAGGAGCAATACCAACCGTCAGGTCAGGTTGTCGTTCCTGGGGGGCTCGGACGACGCCTGACTGTGTGGGTGAAGTCCTTCGTATGGGAGAAGGTCCTCCGTGTGTGCGGGCGGACATGGACCGGGGCCCCTCGTAACTGCGAGGAGCCCCGGTCCACCATTCACTTCAGGTCATCGCCTCATGGGTAGGCGACCACATTGCTGGGAGTGGTGTTCGAGGCGGTCACCGCCCCCGTGTCGTTGATGACGTGGGTGATGGTGCCCACGCCGCCGAGTGAGACCGTCAGGGCGTTGTGGAACTTCACGCCGGGGGTGTTGGGCACTTCGAAGGCGTGGTAGCTGTTCACCGCGGGGTTGACGTTGAAGTAGCAGTAGCTTCCGAGTCCCCACGCCTCGTGGGTGGTGACGCCCGCGCCCACCTTGTAAGCGGCATATCCGTTGACCCCTGCCGCACTCATCCACGCGCCCTGATTGGGCACGTCGTACGGCATCTCGTTCTGGAAGAAGATCGTCTTGCCGTTCTGGCCGTTCCAGACGACTTCGTGCTTCTGGTAGTGCTCGACGAAGAGACCGGTTGCCAGAACGCTGCTGCCGTTGACGATCACGCCGGTGTCCGCCGTGTTGGTCGTCCAGCCGAAGCTTCCTGCCTTGCCGTGGTCGGCCCGCCATGCCCAGATATGGTCGATGATCACGTTGTTGCTGTTGACGATCAGGCTGGTCGTTGCCTTGCCGGCGATCTGGCCACCGATCCGGAAGAACACGTCCTGGATGGTCGTCGGATTGCCCGCGTGGCTCGCGGACGATCCGGACGGGCCGACGGTCAGCAGCGCCGCCGAATTGGTGGTTCCTGCGTCGATCAGCAGGCCCTTGAGACGGACTCCGTCCACGTCGGCGACCTGGATCGCGTTGACGCCGTTGTCCGGGACGAAGGTCGGGTAGCCGATGCCCAGGACGACCGTGTTGGGCCGGGTGATGTTCAGGGTCTGGTTCAGGTGGTAGACGCCCGGCGTGACGAACAGGTTGCAGCCCTGAGAAAGGGCGTTGTTGATGGTCGAGGCAGTGTCGCCGGCCTTGACCACGTAGAACTGGCTCATCGGCTGAGAGGTGCCGGGAGTGCTGCCGTTCGCCCAGCTCGCCCCCGATGCGTTGGTGCGCAGCGACGGAAGGAACACCCGGTATTTTCCGGCGCCGTCGACGTACAGATACGGCACGTCACGGGAGACCGGGGTGGTGGCCAAGGTGGTCTCGGGCGGGTTGGGGAAGGTGTTCGCGGGAGCACCGGTGGTGCCGGAGAAGACCATGTTCCACACGCCGCCGGCCCAGCTGCCCAGGTTGCTGTCCCGGGTGTACCACTGCTGCTGCGAGATGGACGCCGCCTGGCCGCTGACTTTGGTGTCGGCGATGTAGCCGCCGCTCGCCCAGCCGTAGCTGGCCGGGTAGAGCTGCAGGTCGCCGCGGACGTCGATCCGGCGGAACGGGGCCGCCTGGGCCACGGCCCAGCGGTTCCCACCCACCGGATTGATGGCCAGATTCTCGGCCGAGCGCCAGAAGTTCTGCGTCGCGTTGCCGGCGTCCGAGGCGTTGAAGGCGTCCACGGTGACGTGTCCGTTGATCGTCACGTCGCCCGGATTCTGCCCGAGACCCGCCACCGAGGTGTAGTAGCCGACATTGTCGTCGACGGCGTACGTACCCGGCTTGAAGAGCTGTGCCACCCGGTTCTCGCTGAACTGCGCGGAGGCGGTGTCCTTCATCTGGGCGAACTGCGCGTCGAGCTGTGCCTGAATGGTGGCACTGGACATGCTCGGGTCGTAGATGTGCACGTTCGGGCCAAAGTTCGGCGTGTCCGACTGGGTGGGGCAGCTTGCCGACGCGCCGATCGTGTACGTCGCGCTGGCGACCGCGGAGTCGGCGAGTCCGGACTTGATGGCGATGGCCTTGATGGTGGTGGTGGCCGTGACGCTGATCGGCCCGCTGTACGGAGTGGACGCCGCGGTAGGGGTGGAGCCGTCACGCGTGTAGCGGATGCTCGCGCCCGCGGTCGCGTCGGCGAGTGTCACGCTCTGGGCCGATGCGTAGGTGCCCCCTGCGGGAGTGAAGGTGGGGGTGGCGACAGTGCCGGTTCCACCACCGCCCTGGGTGTACGTGAAGTGGGGTGTGTCGTACTGCGGCCCGCTCTTCTCGTAGGTGAACCAGTACTCCAGTACGGTTCCGTTGGCGAGCGAGCCGACGGTCTGAGTCCACGTGCCCGCACTGTTGGTCATACGGACGTTCTGTTGGTTGGCGCTGTTGACCAGGTAGTGCACGTCGACGTAGACCGCGGACGTGGTCGGAGTGAACGAGATCTGAGCCTGCGTGGGGCTCAACCGAGTGACGCTCTGGGTGTAGTCGGGCGCGGCTGCCGAGGCGGGAGCCGCGCTCTGATCGAGGCCGAGCAGTCCGACGAGCGCGAGTACGAGGGCACTCAGTAGAGCGATGACGCGGTGCTTCGGACTGTTCAGGGGTCTCATGCGGCCGGGCGGGACGGTTGTGCGCATGGGGGGAGTCCTTTCACCTGGTTTCGTGAAGTGAACACCGGATCAACGCTGCGGAGGACGGGGTGCAGACGGTCTCGACACTGTGCGGGCATCGCCTTGCCACCTCTGTGGACCTTTGAATGAACCTCTTGAGAACGCTCTCAATCTACGGATGAGCGAGGTGCTGGCCCCGTCAAGGCAGTGTTGGGTGGCAAAGGTGAACCGTCAAGAAGATGCACAAGCTTCAAGCCTTGAACGCTTACTGCGCGTCGAGACGCATCCGAGTTACGCCCGGAGAGATGGGCTCGCGAGTTGTCGCACCTGGCCTCTGGGATCGAACCCCCTGGATTCGAGTCCTGCGTGGAAGGTGCTCTTCCGGGCTGACGTGCTCCAGCCATACGCCCGAGGTGCTGCGGCGTACGGTGCGGTTCGGGTGAAAAACGGCCGGCGCGGGGAGAACTTTCCGCAGGGCATGAAGGCGGACGGTGACGGGCGATACCTGCGGCGGGGTGACGAGCCGACGACGTGGGGAGAGAGCCCCATGGCCGACTTTTGCGCGCTGTGCCCGCTTGAGCCGCAGTGCGCCCCCGCACGGTGTTGACGTTGGAGGGGCTCGGTGCGTGGTGACATCCGGATGGGCTGAGGTTGCCTCAACGGAGTTCGGTGGACACGAATGTGGACAACGCGGAGCGGCAGGTGCGGTTGAGCTTCCTGCCGTGACCGGCACACTTGGACGCACTGTTCATATGTGGACTGAGCGTCTAGTCTGAGGCGTACGCCGAGTGACGGGAAGCCGGGATCGCCCATGACCAACGAACAGCTTTCGGGTGTCGACACCGCCGTCCTCCTCGACCGGACCGGCCGGCGTTACCCCCTGGACGACGCGCGCTGGCGGGGCGACGACGGGGGGCCGCTTGCTGTCAGTGCGCTGCCGGGGCTGCGGCCGGAGCAGGTCGATACCGCCGAGCGGTCCCTCTGGCGTTACCGGGCCGCCCTTCCCGTGCCGGCCGGTCGGCGGGTGAGTCTCGGTGAAGGCTGTACGCCGATGATCCCGGTCGACTGGCGCGGGCGGCGGGTCCACTTCAAGTTGGAGTGGTTCAATCCGACCTCCAGCTTCAAGGACCGGGGGGTGTCCGTGATGGTCTCCCACCTCGTGGCGCAGGGCGTCGACCGGGTGCTGGAGGACAGTTCGGGGAACGGCGGTTCCGCGGTGGCCGCCTACGCCGCCGCGGCCGGGATCCGCGCCAAGATCATCGTCCCCGCCGGTACCTCGGCGGCCAAGATCCTCCAGGTCCGGGCGTACGGAGCCGAGATCGAACTCGTGGAAGGCACCCGCGACGAGGTGTCGGAAGAGGCGGTCCGGCAGTCGGAGCGGATTCCGTATGCCAGCCACAACTGGCACCCCATGTTCATCCAGGGCACCAAGACCGTCGCCTACGAGATGTGGGAGTCCCTGGGCTTCACCGCGCCCGACAACGTGGTCCTCGTGGCCGGGGCCGGCAGCAACGTCATCGGGTGCGACCTCGCGTTCGGTGAGCTGCTCGAAGCCGGACAGATCGACCGGCTCCCGCGCCTCTTCGTCGGGCAGCCCGAGCACTGGGCGACCATCGCCGACACGTTCAACGGCATCGCCCCGGGTTCGCGCGGCGAGCGGGTGCCGACGATCGCCGAGGGCGCGTCCATCGCCCGCCCGGTCCGGCTGCCCGAGGCCATAGAAGCCATCCGCCGCTCCGGCGGAGCCGCGTACGCCGTTCCCGAGGCCGAGATCCACACCGCGGTACGCGCCCTGAGCGCGCGCGGGCTGTACGCCGAGCCGACCAGCAGTGTCGCCGCGGCGACCCTCGACCACTTCGTCGCGTCCGGCGAGATCGCACCGGACGAGACCACCGTCGTCGTGCTCACCGGCGCGGGGCTCAAGTCCGCCGAGAAGATGGCCGCGGTCTTCGACGGCCCCGGGAGCGACGTACGGGAAGCGGGCGGCGCGCGATGACCGGGCCCACCGGCGATCCGGACGACGAGCACCTCGTACGGGAGGCCGAGCGCATCGCCGTCGCCGTCGGGCGCATGTTCCCCGGGCTGTGCGAGGTCGTCCTGCACGACCTGCGCCGGCCCGACCACGCCATCCGGGTGATCGAGAACAACCTCTCCGGACGGCAGGTCGGCGACCCCGCCACCGAACTGGGCCTGCGCCGCATCGCCGACCCCGACTACCCCGGCGTCGTCCAGAACTACAGCAACCGGTTCCCGGACGGTCGCCCCGCCAAGAGCACATCGATCGGCATCAAGAACGCGGAGGGGCGCTATGTCGCGGCCCTCTGCCTGAATCTGGACGTCAGCACGCTCTCGCCGCTGGCCCTGACCCTGGCCAACCTCGTGGCCACGGATGTCCAGCACCAGGGCGAGGCCCTGGAGACGCTGCGCGACCGCGGTGGCCGCGAACTCCGTTCGGTCATCGACGCGTTCGCGGCGGACCGCTCCAGCACGCCGCGCGGCCTCAACCGCGAACAGAAGCGCGAACTGGTCCGGCGGCTGCACCGCGACGGGTTCTTCGAGACCCGCAGCTCCGCGCAGCTCATCGCCGGCCAATTGGGCGTTTCGCGGGCGACCGTCTACAACTACACGAAGTAGCCGTGCCGACCAGCAAGGGATCCACGATGAGCGAACCGGCCAAGCCCGACGTCCAGGTACCGGAGGGCGCCGCGCCCACCGAGTTGACGACCCGGGACCTCGTGGTGGGGGAGGGGCCGGAGGCGCTGCCCGGCAGGGTGGTGCAGATCCACTACGTCGGCGTCGCGTTCGCGTCCGGCCGGGAATTCGACTCCTCCTGGGAGCAGGACCGGCCGTTCAAGTTCGCCGTGGGCGGCGGCAAGGCCATCAAGGGCCTGGAGCGGGGCGTGCGGGGCATGAAGGCGGGCGGCCGGCGCGAGATCATCGTTCCCCCGCGCCTCGGGTACGGCAAGCAGTCGCCGTCCGCCTTCATCCCGCCGCACTCGACCCTCATCTTCGTGGTGGACCTGCTGACGGTGGTGGGCCCGGGCGGCTCGACGGGACCGGCCTGACCTCGGCGCCGCCTACCGGCCGCGCCGCCGCCGACGGGCCCGCTCGAACTCGGCGTGGTCCGACATCCACGGGCCCAGCCCGTCGAGCGCGGCGCAGCCGCCCCGGACGAAGGCGCTCACCAGGCTCCGGTACCCGCTCATCCCGTCGACCAGGCCGTACTCCACCCGGTACTCAGGATCGGCCCCGCCCCGGTCCTCGCGCACGGTCGTGATCCGGGCGACGGAGTCCGCGTAGAAGTGGACCTGGATTCCCTCGCCGCGCTCCTCGTCCTCGATGGTGAAGACCTCGTTGTCCGAGGCGGCACGTTCCTCGACGAACTCCCAGAACGCCACGGCGGCAGTACGGGGACCACCCGGGTGCCACTTCTTCCCGGCGCCCTTGTCGTCGGTGAACGACAGGACCACGCGCCCGTCGGCAGCCTCCTCGTACGCTTCCAGGGGCGTGCTCCTGGCGCGGTCGACCGCCTCCGAGCACATCAGGAAGCCCAGGGTGCGCACCGCGTCATCGGCGAGCTCCGGGTGTGCCCGGCGTACGGCCGACTCGACCGTCGCCGCCATCCGCTCCCGGTCCCGCTTGTCCGTGCCGCGCCTGCCCCGTCTCGGGTCGCGGCCGATTCGCAGGTCGGCGCAGGCGCGTTCCGCGGTGGCGACCACCCGCATGACCTCGGGCAGCAGCGCCGGATCGACGGCGTCGGGAAGCCGCCTCGGGATCGTCGCGCCGTGTACGTACTGGCCCGTGTACCTCAGCACCGCCGCGTCGAGCGGACCGAGTACGGCGCCGCGCTCGGCGCGACGGCGTTCGGCGCGGTACTCCTGGGCCCGTCTCGTGTCGGACGCCTCCGTCGCCGTGCGCATCGCCGCACACACCCGGCCCCGTTCGAGCAGGTCGATGCCGGCCCCGTGGGCGATGAGCAGGCCCTGGTCCCAGGGGATGCGACGGAAGTACGCGTCGACTTCGGCGGGCCCGGCGAGAAGGACCGGGTCCAGGAGCGCGACGGCGGCGGCCTCATCGAGCCGGCCCCGCGTTCCGGCGGCATCGCACAGCGGCAGCACCGCACTCCACAGCAACAGGTGCCTGCCCAGGTCCTCCCGGATCACCGCGAGATGCTCTTCCCCGAGGGGGAACGTGAACGTCCGGGGCTCATGATTGGCATCCGCCCCGGCCCCGAGCATCACTTTCAGCATCCCGTCCTCGCGGACCACGCGCGGAATCCAGCCACTCCCACGCGTGAAGACGACCTCGCTCATGGCCACAGTCTTCCCCACGGTCCCGGCTCAGGAGAGGACGCCCCCGCCGTCCGGGCCGCCGCCCAGCACGAAGGACCGGATGCGAGCGCTGAGCTCCGCCGGCTGGTCCTCGGGGATCAGGGTGTAGCTGTCCTCGATCACCACGAGCCGGCCCTTGGGCAGGAGCTCGGCGAGTCTGCGGCCGTGCTCCGGGGGCATGACCCTGTCCTCGGCCGCCCACACCACGAGGGCGGGCCGGTCGAAGTCGCGCAGTTTCTCGGCCCAGCCCAGCAGCTCGCTCCTGGACGGAACGCCCAGCACGTACTTGCGCAGGTCCCGGCGGATCTCCTTGGAGGTCCACAGCGGGGTGAACCAGGCGTTCATCACCTCGTGCGGGACCGGGCGCTTGCTCATCCAGCCCCAGGTCACGGGCAACCGGCGCATCGGCTTCAGCTTCAGCAGCTTGAACGCGAGGTTGATGCCGCCCGGCAGCTTCGCCGAGGCGAACAGATTGCTGCCCGGCAGGCCCGGCGGGAAGTTGTCGAACGCCTCGCACGACGTGATGACGAGCCGCCCGATCCGCTCGTCCCTGCCCTCGGAGACCAGGGCCTGCGCACCGCCCCAGTCGCTCATCACCAGCGTGACGTCGCGCAGGTCGAGCCGGTCGAGGAATTCGGCGACCAGCCGGGCCACACCCGCGATCGACAGGTCGGCGTCGGCGCGCATCGGCCGCCGGTGGCCCCCCAGCGGCAGTGTCGGCACCACGCAGCGGACATCCGATCGCAGAGGCTCCACGACGTTCCGCCACAGGGAGCCGTCCATCGCGACGCCGTGCAGCAGGACCACCACCGGCCCCTCACCGCCGGTGTCCAGATACTCGACCGTGCCGGCCGAAAGGTCCACCTCAGCCATGTCTCATCGCCTCCCCGTGCCCTTGTTTATCAACTTCTCGCGGAATGCGTCACCGCCCGGGAGGCCGGGCCGCCCGACGCCCGGCGGGTTTCGGCCAGACGGATCGGCCGCGCCGGGAACACCGGGTCCGGTCGGAGCGGTTGCATGACCGGGGGCCGCGTTCGCCGCGCCTCCGTACCGCATGTTTGTTTTCGCTGGAGGATTGTGTGATGACTGACCGGCCGCTGACCCTCATGGCAGTGCACGCCCACCCCGACGACGAGGCCACCGGGACCGGGGGTGTGCTCGCGCGGTATGCGGCGGAAGGAATCCGCACGGTGCTGGTGACCTGTACCGACGGCGGTTGCGGGGACGGGCCGGGAGGGGTGAAGCCGGGCGATCCCGGGCACGACCCGGCGGCCGTCGCCGTGATGCGGCGGCGGGAGCTGGAGGCCAGCTGCGAGGTCCTGAAGATCAGCGATCTGGAGATGCTCGACTACGCCGACTCCGGGATGATGGGCTGGCCGGCCAACGACGCGCCCGGCTCCTTCTGGGGGACGCCCGTGGAGGAGGGGGCCGCCCGGCTCGCCGAGCTGATGCTCCACTACCGGCCCGATGTGGTCGTCACCTATGACGAGAACGGCTTCTACGGACACCCCGACCACATCCAGGCCAACCGCATCACGATGGCCGCCCTGGAGATGACCGGGCTGACGCCCAAGGTCTACTGGACGACGGCACCGCGCTCGATGATGCAGCGCTTCGGGGAGATGATGCGCGAGTTCGGCGAGGACCTGCCGGAGCCCGACCCCGAGGAGACCGCCGCGATGGCGGAGATCGGCCTGCCCGACGACGAGATCACCACCTGGGTCGACACCACCGCGTTCAGCGGCCAGAAGTTCGACTCCCTGGCCGCGCACGCCAGCCAGGGCGAGAACATCTTCTTCCTCAAGATGGGCAAGGAGCGGTTCGGCGAGATGATGGGAGTGGAACCCTTCGTGCGCGTCAGGGACACCACCGACGCCCCCGTCCCCGAGAACGACCTCTTCGCCGGACTGCGCTGACCGCCGGTCCGGCCCGCCGCGTCGTGCCGGCTCACACCCCGCCGGGGTGTGAGCCGGAGGCCGTGCTCAGTGCTCGCAGAGGGAGAACTCCCGCTCGAACAGCTGCTCGTTGTGCTCGTCCACGAAGAACTTGCGCTCCCGCATGAGCTCCTCGCGGTACGCCTTCGCCTCTTCCAGGGTCATGGTCGAGGTCCCGGCCCAGGGCTGCTGCGGCGCCACGTCGGAGGTCGAGACGATCGTCTCCGAAGGGTCCACCAGGAAGAACGCCACGATCTTGCGGTGTCCGGCGCGGCTCGGGTCCGCGAGGCGGAACGGACCGACGCGGTGCTGCAGGAGGTTGGGGAACGCCAGACAGCGTCCGGGCGGGGTCGAGGCGGAGCCGAGGACCTGGTTGAGGGGGCCCTCGTCGTCCATGCCGTACACGTCACTCACGCCGTTGTGGTCGTTCTGCTCGTAGTCCGGGTCGTCGACCGCGGCACGGAAGCCCAGCCGGCTGTCCGTGATGTTCTCGCTGTCCCAGTAGTAGATGCCGGTCGACACGATCCGCTCGTTCAGCATCCCTTCGACGTGCCAGGAACCGCCGGCGTACTCGGGCTTCTCGGGCGTCAGACGGATCGTCGCCAGCTTCGCGACGACCTGGAGCCGGCGACCGCGCAGGACGACCCGGTCCGATGCGCCGACCGGCTCGGGCGCGGTGAATTCGGGGGCGTCCGGGACGACCGGGCGACGGTTCTGGTACCAGTCGTCCTGGGCCAGCTCGTACGCTTCGACCGCCTCCTCGTACGCCGCCTCGTCGCTGAAGTCGTCCTCGTCCGGATGCTCCGGCTCCGAGTCGTACCAGCCGAACGGGTTGGCCTCGATCCTCGGCGGCCGGGGGTGGCGCAGGTCGGTGAGCACGTTCTCCCACAGCGGGAGCATCCGGCCGAACAGCTCCGGCAGGACCGCGGCCAGCTGCCGGTGGTCCTCGGGGTGGACGTTGTTCACGTACGACCGGAAGGCGGCCTCGCCGTCCGCGCTGACGTCCACGTCCGTGGGCAGCCACTGGAACCGGTCCGAGAACTCGTACTTCGCATAAGGGCTCGCCGGGTTCTCCCAGGCCCGCTCCGGACCGCCGCTCACATCCCGCACCAGGCAGAACAGCGAGGGATGCACCAGGTCCAGCACCTGGCCGTCCGACCCGGGGTGCCAGTCCTTCTCCTCCTCGGGGACCTCCTCCAGCACCCGGACCGCCTCGCGCAGCCGGGAGCGCAGCTCCGCGTCGACCAGCGTGTCCGACTGCCAGACCCCGTCGACGGCCGAGACCTCGATGCCCGTCCGGGCGTCCCGCAGCTGCGCGTAGTGCGCGAGCTCGGCGAGCACATAGCGCACCTGCGCCTCGGTGAGGCCCTGCTCGGCGGCCTCCCGCGTCCACTTGGCGGCTATGGCGGTGTCATGCATCTTCTCGAACCATCCCGGCTTCGCCCGAAGGTGCGCGCTGCACGCGATCATCTCCAGCTCACGCAGGGTGCGGGGCCGCACGGACCCATGGGCGCGGGAGGCATGGAACGGCAGCGGAAACGCGGACAGGCCAGTCAACTCTCTTGGTCCTTCCAGGCGGTGAGCGATGGCCCGAAGACTACGGGAGCCCACTGACACCGCCCCGGGCGGCGGTCACGGCCGGCGCAGCGCCAGGAGGGTCGCGTCGTCGGTGCAGTGGGGACCGTCCAGGCGGGCCACGAGCCGCTCGACGTAGTCCTGGAGCCCGGCATGTCCGGGACCCGGCGCGGACTCCCGGAAGCAGCTCTCGGCCGCGTCGAGGAAGCGGAGGGTGTCCTGGTCGGGGTCGGCCGGGCGGCGCTCGGTCAGCCCGTCCGAGTAGATCAGGACGATGTCGCCCGTCTCCAGCTTCGTCTCGGTGGCGTTGTACGAGGTCCCCGGCAGCACGCCCAGGGTGAGCCCGGGCCCTCCGGCGGGCGCCGGCAGCTGAGCGGCGCGGCCGTCACGGAGCAGCACGGGGCGCGGATGCCCGGCGCAGGTCCAGCGGAGCAGGGAGCGCTCGGGGTGGTAGCGGGCGATGATCGCGGTGGCGGTGGACTCCCTGGCGTCCGCGCACGCCACCTCGTTGAGCCACTGCGTCAGCCGCTCCACGGGCTCCGAGGTGTACGCGAGCCCGGCGAGCGCGTAACGGAGCTTGGCCATCAGGGTGACCGCCTCCAGGCCGTGCCCCCGGGCATCGCCCAGCGCGATCAGCAGGCGCCCGTCGGGCAGCCCGCGGGCCTTGTACCAGTCGCCGCCGACCCCGGCCCCGGGCGCGTCCGGGCGGTAGACGGCCGCCGCCTCCAGGCCGTAGCCGTCCAGCTCGTCCTGGAAGTGGGGCAGCACCGCGTCACGCAGGACACCGGCGACCTCCGCGACGGCCTCGGCGCGCTCGTGTTCCAGGCGCGCGTCGAGCTCGGCCCGCCGGGCCGCCTCCCGCCTGCGCCGGTCCGTGGTGACGTCGATGAAGACGGCCCGCAGGGCCCACACCAGGCCACCGGGCACGATGCGCACGGGCTCGCCGACCATGCGGAAGACGCGCTCGCTGCCCCGGAAACGCAGTTCGCACCGGGTGACGCGCTTGCGCAGGAGGACGTCGTACAACGCCTGGTACAGCGTGGGCAGACAGTCCGTCGTGGTGGCGGCGGCCAGGTCGGACAGGCTGGGCACCGGGGCGCTCTCCGCCAGACCGATTACCTTGCGGAACCCGCGGGACGGCTGAATGCCGTCGTCGGCGAGATTCCACTCCGCCCAGCACGTGCGCACCAGTTGCTGGGCCGCGCCGGCCATGCGGAGCCGCCCGCCCGGCTCCCAGGTCAGCAGGAAGTGGTCGCCGCAGGGCGCGATCCTGACCTCCGCGCTGACCCGCACCGGCCCGGTGCGGGTGTTCACCAGCCATTCCACCGTGTCGCTCTGCTGCGGCACACCCTGGCGGTGCGCGTCGGCCAGCATGCGCGGGATCGCCGTGGTGGCCAGCGACGGGACGCGTTCGAACAGGGACACCGGCGCGGTCCACGGGGGCAGCGCCTCGCCGGGGAACCGGGAGGCCGCGTCGTCGCGGGCCGTGGCGTTGCGGGCGAGGAGGACGACGTCGCGGATCTCGCCGTCCGCACCGAACTCCGGGGTCAGCAGCAGGGCCGCCACCGGGAGGGCGTCGAGCACCTCCTGGCCGGAGGGCGGGTCACCCACGAGGGACTTCGGGGCGCGGGCCACGGAGTCGGGTGCGGCGGGCCCGTAGCGCTCGGCGTAGCGGGTGACGCGGCGGCGCTGGGCGTCCAGCAGCGCCCGGATCGCCTGGAGTTCCAGTCGTGCGCGTGCGCTGCCCGCGGGAGGGGGTTCGTCCACGGGCATGTCGGGCCTCTCGGTGCGGGTGTACGGGCGGCGCCGGAACAGCATCGGGGCGAGGGGCCGGGGGCGCCACTCGGTGTACGCCGGGTGGCGGCCGCCCGGCTCGTGTCAGCCCGCGACGGCGAGCGGCCGGCTGTCCACCGAGTCCAGGAAGAGCACCACGGTGTGCAGCGCGCCGCTGGTCGCCGGGCAGATCCCGTACCGGGTCAGCTGCTCGTCCAGCTCGGCGAGGCGCCGGCGCCCCTCGGGCATCCCGGCGCCCCCGGCGGCCAGGACGGCGGCGGCGTCCTCCTGGAGGATCCGCAGCGCCAGCGGCCCCTTGTCGCGTACGACCCGCTCGTCGTCCATGGCCGCCATCAGGGTCAGCAGCGCGTCGAGTTGCGCGGTCTCCTCGGCGAGGCCCCGCGCCCGCGCCTCGCGCACGGCGGAGAGCGCCGCCCCGGTCGCCGTGAGGTCATGGGGATCGGCCCGGTGGCCGTCCCGGAAGCCGTCGGCCGGCCCCATCCGCTCATCGAGGGCGAGGGCCCGCGTGCAGGCGTCCCGGGGGTCGCCCGCGCCCTGCGCCCACGCGGCCGTCAGCAGGCAGAGCGCGCGGGCGGCCAGGTCGAAGCCGTGCGGGGACGCGGTGTGGGGCAGCAGGTCCTGGGCCGCGCGGCAGGCGGCGGCGAGCCTGCCGGTGTCCGCTCCGGCGAGGGCGGCGGCGCGCAACGGGTCGTGGAGCCGCGCCCCCACGTCCACGAGCGAGGAGAACACCGAGTTGGCGGGGGTCTGCGCGGTGCGGCAGTCCGGCAGTCCCGGCTTGGGTGTCAGGAACACCTCGCGGGTGAAGGCCGCGACGGCGAGGTCCGCGAGGCCGTCTGCGTCGATCCGGGGCAGGTGCTGAGAGGACATGCGTATCGCTTCCACTGGGCGGTGCGGCTCGGACGGGCCCGGCGCGGGGCCGGGCTCCCGGGGTGATGCCCGCCGCCGCAGGGACAAACCGGGACCAATGTCCCTACGGCGTGGGCCCTCCTTCCCGCACCCGCACCCGCACCCTCAGCCGGGCGTGGCCTCCCCCGCCGCCTCCAGATAGGCGCGCCAGCCGCCGTACTCCGTGATGTCGGTACCCCGGGCCGCCGAGTCCGGGTCGCACTGGAAGCCGAGGACCCAGCTGCCCCCGGCCAGCTCGACACGGCCCAGGGACAGGGGCGCGGGCAGGGCGGCCAGGAAGCGCCCGAGGGCGGCGGGGGAGAGGGTCCAGCGTTCGCCCGGGACCGCGCCGCCCCCGCCCGGCACCACCCGGACGAGGCCCGGCTTCGGCGGGGTCGTGCCGAGCGCCGTGAGCCGGTAGGACGCGGCGGTGGTCACCTCACCGGCGTACCGGGCACCGGAATCGGTGAGCTGGTGGTTGAGCGGCTGCCCGGTCAGGTGGGCGCCGAACACGGCGAGGTCGATGCCCGTGCCCGGCAGGGGGTCCGCCGCCTGCTCCCCGGTGAGCAGGGCGGCGATGTCGATGGCCGGCTGGTCCTCGAAGGCGCGGGTCACGACGCTTACGCCGAACGGGCTGCCGTCGGCCTCTCCGGCCGGGACCGCGACGGCCGCCATGTCCAGCAGGTTCACGAAGTTGGTGTACGTGCCCATCCGGGAGTTGATCACCACCGGCTCGGCCAGCACCTCGGCGATGTCCGGGTGCTCGGTGGTCGTCGGCAGCAGCAGCGCGTCGTAGCCGGACAGAAGGGTGTAGGCGTGCACCCGGTACCGGTCCAGCCTCTCCTGGTCGGAGGCGAGGGCATGGGCGGGCAGCGCGGCGGCGTCGAGGATGATCCGGGCGACCGTGGGGTCCGCCGCCGACGGCTGCTCCGCGATGAACTCGCCGACGGCCGCGTACCGTTCGGCTACCAGCGCCCCGTCATAGAGCAGCCGGGCCGCCAGCAGCAGCGGTGACACGTCCACCACTTCGGTCTCGGCGCCGGCGGCCTCCAATTGCTTGACGGCCGCCGCGAACGCGGCGCGCCCCCCCGGTGACAGCGGGGCCAGGTCCTCGTCCCGCGGCACCGCGATCCGGGGCCGGGACGGCGCGGCCAGGCGGACGTCGTCGGGCCAGGCCCGGCCACGCGGGTCGCCCCGGTCCGGGCCCGTCATGAAGCCCATGGCCGTCTGGGCCTCGGTGAGGGTGCGGGCGAACACCGTGACCGCGTCGTAGGAGCGGGCGGCGGGGACGACACCGGTGGTGGGCACGAGGCCCAGCGTGGGCTTGATGCCGACGATGCCGTTCAGGGCGGCGGGGACGCGACCGGAGCCCGCCGTGTCGGTGCCCAGCCCGATGTCCGCGATGCCGAGGGCCACGGCGACCGCCGAACCGGAACTGGACCCGCCGGAGATCTTCCCGGGGCGCAGCGCGTTGCGCACCGGACCGTACGGGCTCCGCGTCCCGACCAGGCCGGTCGCGAACTGGTCCAGGTTCGTCTTGCCCAGCACGAGCGCCCCCGCGTCCACCAGGCGCCGCACGGCCGGCGCCGAGGCGTCCGGGACGTAGCCGAAGCCGGGGCAGCCGGCCGTGGTGGGCATGTCGACCACGTCGATGTTGTCCTTCACCGCGACCAGGACGCCCGCCAGGGGCAGCGGCTCTCCGGCGGCCAGCCGGGCGTCGAGGGCGGCGGCCTCGGCCAGGACCTCCTCCTCCGGGCGCAGGGTGATCCACACCTCCGGCCGGTCGGTCTCGGCGATGCGGCGGTAGGCGGCGGTGACGCGTGCGGTGCAGCTCTGGGTCACGCTGCTTCCTCTCGTGCGACGACGGCCAGCGGGGTGCCGGCGTCGATCTGCTGTCCGGGGGTGACGAGGACGTCGGTGACGACGCCGTGTGCGGGGGCGCGCACCACGACCTCCATCTTCATGGCTTCCAGGACCAGAAGCGCCTGTCCCGGCTCGACCCGGGTGCCGGGCCCTGCTTCCACCTTCCACACGGTGGAGCTCAGCGGGGCCTCGACCAGGCCCGAGCCCGGCGGGAGGGCGAGCGGGGCCGTGACGTCGGCGGACGGCTCCGGTTCGGCGCGCGGGGCGAACTCGCCCGCCGCCTCCCAGGCCCGCCGCTCGGTCTCGAAGGCGCCGGACTGGCGGTTTCGGAAGGCGGCGATGTCCGCCGCGTTCTCCCGCAGGAACGCCTCGTGCTCGGCGAGCGAGAAGACCCCCGGGCGGATGTCGAGAGCGGTGCGCCCGGAGGCGAGATCGCCCCGGATGTCCAGGAGTTCGGCCGGATCGACCGGATGCCAGACGATCCGGTCGAAGAAGCGCAGCAGCCAGGGCGTGCCGTCGGCGAAGGAGCGGGGCGGGCGCAGACCGCCCCACACCGGGACCGTCCGGCCGATGAGCTGATAGCCGCCGGGGCTCTCCATCCCGTAGATGCACAGGTACGAGCCGCCGATGCCCACCCCGGCCTCCGCCGTCCAGGTGCGCGCCGGGTTGTACTTGGTGGTCACCAGGCGGTGGCGCGGGTCGAGCGGGGTGGCGGCAGGTGCGCCGAGATACACGTCGCCGAGGCCGAGGACGAGATAGCGCGCGTCGAAGACCGTACGGCGTACGTCCTCGACGCTCGCCAGGCCGTTGATACGGCGGATGAACTCGATGTTGGACGGATTCCAGGGGGCGTCCCCGCGCACCGAGGCGGCGTAGCGGTCGATGGCCTCGTCCACGGTCGGGTCGTCCCAGGACAGCGGAAGGTGCACCTCCCGGCTGGGCACCCGCAGTTCGGCGGTGGCCGGCAGCTGGTCCTCGGCCTCCCGGAGCAGACCGAGCAGGGTGCGCAGGGGCAGCACGTCCGGATCGGTGTGCAGATGCAGCGAGCGTACGCCCGGAGTGGCGTCGACCAGTCCGCGCGGCGCGAGCGCCCGCACGTGCTCGGCGAGGGCGTGGACGCGCATCCGCAGGCCCAGGTCCAGGGTCATCGGGCCGTATTCGACGAGGATGTTGTCGTCGGCGCCCCGCCGGTAGGTGACCTCGGGGACGGTGTCGGTGGCGGGGCGGCGCCCGAGCACGCCGTCGTCACCGTCCGGGCCGCCCGGCGCCGGGAGCGTCAGCAGCGCCGGGGTACGGCGCAGCGCGTCGGCCGTCTGCTCGGTGACCGGGACGAACTGGACGGTGTCGCCGGGCCGGAGCTGCCCGGTCTTCCAGCGCTCGCCGCGCACCACGGTGACCGGGCAGGCGAAACCGCCCAGGCTCGGCCCGTCGGGTCCGAGGATCGCCGGGGTGTCGCCGGTGAGGTTGACCGCGCCCACGGAGTACGCGGTGTCGTGCACGTTGGACGGATGCAGTCCCGCTTCGCCGCCGTCCGGACGGGCCCACTCGGGGCGGGGGCCGACGAGACGCACCCCCGTGCGCGCCGACTGCGCGGAGACCTTCCAGTGCGTCGCGTACACCGTCCCGATGCCGTCCCGGGTGAGGAAGTCCGGGGCGGCGTGCGGCCCTTCGCTGACCGCGATGCGCCAGTGCGCGGCGAAGTGCGGACGCGAGGCGGCCGGGACGGGGGCGGGCACCGGGGCGTCGGTCGCCAGCCGGGCGGGCCGCAGCACGTCACCGGTGCGCAGGGCGCGGCCCGCGTGGCCGCCGAAGGCGCCCAGGGTGAAGGTGGCGGCGCTGCCCAGGTAGGCGGGGACATCGAGGCCGCCGCGCACCAGGACGTAGGTGCGCATCCCGGGGCCCTGCGCGGTGCCGACGTCGAGCAGCTGCCCGGCGGTGAGCTCCACCGGCTCCCACATGGGCGCGGGGCGTCCGTCGACGGTGACCGCGGCGGGGGCGCCGGTGACGCAGACGGTGGCCGGTGCGGAGAAGCGCAGCGCCGGCCCCTCCAGCGTGCACTCCAGACCGGGGGCGCCCTCCGGGTTGCCGACGGCCGTGTTGCCGAGGCGGAAGGAGAGGTCGTCCATCGGGCCGCCCGGCGGGATGCCGACCTCCCAGTAGCCGGTGCGCCCCGGCCAGTCCTGCACCGTGGTCTGCGCGCCGCCGCGCTCCACGTCGATCCGGGGGCGCGGGTCCCGCAGACCGGCCAGGGTCGCCGTGGTGTGCCGGGCGTCGAGCACGACCGGGGCGCGGCAGGCGGCGCGCAGCAGCCCGAGATTGGTCTCCACCCCGTCCACCACCGTCCCGTCCAGGGCCTCGGCCAGCCGGGCGAACGCCTCCGCGCGGGTGTCGCCGGTCGCGACGACCTTGGCGAGCATCGGGTCGTACGCCGTGGAGACGTGCTGCCCGGTCTCCGCCCAGCCGTCCACCCGTACGCCCTCGGGGAATCCGACCCGGGTCAGCAGGCCGGAGCTGGGGCGGTGGTCCCGGCCCGGGTCCTCGGCGTAGACGCGCGCCTCGACCGCGTGGCCCCGGGCGGGCGGTTCCGTCAGGAAGCCGCTCTCGCCGCGCGCCAGCCGCAGCATCCAGGCGACCAGATCGATGCCGTGGATCTCCTCGGTCACCGGATGCTCCACCTGGAGCCGGGTGTTGACCTCCAGGAAGTACGCCTCCGCGCGCACCGGGTCGTACACGAACTCCACGGTCCCGGCCGACCGGTAGTCCACGGAGGCGCACAACTCCCGTGCGGCGGTGTGGAGTACGGAGCGCAGGCGCGGCGGCAGGTCCGGTGCCGGGGCCTCCTCCAGCACCTTCTGGTTGCGCCGCTGGAGCGAGCAGTCGCGGTCGCCGAGCACCACGACGGAGCCGGCCCCGTCCCCGAAGACCTGCACCTCGACATGGCGGGCGCGCTCCACGTAACGCTCCAGGAAGACCCCGCCGTCGGCGAAGCTGCCCCGGGCCAGCCGCGACACCCGGGCGAAGGCGTCCCGCAGCTCCTCGGGTCCGGCACACGCCTGCATGCCGATGCCGCCTCCGCCGCCGGTCGCCTTGAGCATCACCGGGTAGCCGGTCAGCTCCGCCGCGCGCAGGGCCTCCTGCTCGTCGGCGAGGAGCCCGCTGCCGGGCAGCAGCGGCACGCCCGCCGCGAGCGCCGCGGCCCGTGCGGTGTGCTTGGCGCCGAACACCTCCAGCTGGGCGGGCGTGGGGCCGACGAAGGCGAGGCCCGCCTTCTCCACGGAGGCGGCGAACGCCGTGTTCTCGGACAGGAAGCCGTAGCCGGGGTGCACCGCCCCGGCCCCGGTGGCGAGGGCGGCCTCCAGGACCGCGTCGGCCCGCAGATAGCTCTCGGCGGCGGGGGCGGGGCCGAGGCGCACGGCCTCGTCGGCGAGGCGGACGTGCGGGGCGGCGCGGTCGGCGTCGGAGTACACGGCCACCGTACGCAGGCCGAGTGCTTCGGCGCTGCGGATGATCCGGCAGGCGATCTCGCCGCGGTTGGCGATGAGCAGGGTGTCGAACATGACGGCAACTCCTGGGTACGGGGCCGGGGTTCAGGCGAGGGGCGGCTGTGCGGTGAGCACGTGGTCGCCCACGCCGTCGGTGCTCAGGCAGAGCGAGCAGACGATCGCGTCATGGGTGGCGCAGGCGGCGAGGTCGGGGCGTTCGTACGACTGGTGGCAGACGTGGCAGTCGTAGGTCACCGCGCTCGGGTTGCCGTCCGCGTCGAGCATCGGTTCGTCCAGGCCGTCGTCGGTGCGGCGCAGGTAGTAGCGGCCCTTGGTGACGAAGGCGACCAGGGGCGTCAGCGCGAAGGCGATCACGGCCGCGGCGACGGGGGAGTACGGCTGGAGGGTGTCGCCCAGGGCGTGGAAGTACATCGCGATCGACAGGCCGGACGCGGCGGTGAAGGCGATCACGCCGACGGGGTTGACGGCGTACAGCATGCCCCGGCGGAACTCCGGCCGGAGCGGCGAGATGCGCAGCAGGTACTTGTTGACGCCGATGTCGGTGGCGACGGTGACGATCCAGGCGATGGCGCAGTTGGAGTAGAAGCCGAGGATGTCGTTGAGGAAGCTGAACATGTCGGCCTCCATCAGCGCGAGCGCGAAGCCGAGGTTGACCAGGACGAACACCAGCCGGCCCGGGTAGCGCCGGGTGACCCGGGTGAAGGAGTTGGTCCAGGCGAGCGAGCCGGAGTACGCGTTGGTGACGTTGATCTTGATCTGGCTGATGACCACCAGGACCACGGCCAGCGGGACGACCAGCCAGGAGGGCAGCATCGCGTCGAAGGCGCCCCGGAACTGCTGGATCGGCTCGGGCGCGGCGTCGGCTCCGACCTCCGCGATGATGTACACGGCGAGGAACACGCCGATGGCCTGCTTGAGCGCGCCGAGCACCACCCAGCCGGGTCCGGCCATGACCACGGCGGTCCACCAGGTGCGCCTGTTGGCCTCGGTCTTCGGCGGCATGAAGCGCAGGTAGTCGATCTGTTCGCCGATCTGCGCGATGAGCGAGAGGCACACCCCGGCACCGAGGAGCACGGACGCGGTGTCGATGCCGCCCTCGCCGCCGGTTCCGGCGTACGAGAGGAACCGGTCGACCGTGCCGGGGTCGGTGGCGACCAGATAGACCAGCGGGCCGACCATGAGCAGCAGCCAGATGGGCGTCGTCCAGACCTGGAGCTTGCTGAGCGCCGACATTCCGTAGATCACCAGCGGAATGACCATCAGCGTCGAGACGAGGTAGCCGAGCCAGAGTGGCAGCCCGAGGCCCAGTTTCAAACCCTGCGCCATGATCGAGCCTTCGAGGGCGAAGAAGATGAAGGTGAAGCTGGCGAAGATGACGCTGGTGAGGACCGAGCCGTAGTACCCGAAGCCGGAGCCGCGGGTGATCAGGTCCAGGTCGAGGTTGTACCGGGCGCCGTAGTACGCCAGCGGGAAGCCGGTGGCGAAGATGACGACGGCGGCCACCGCGATGGCCAGCAGCGCGTTCCCGGTGCCGTGGGCCAGGCCGATGCCCGCGCCGATCGAGAAGTCGGCCATGTAGGCGATGCCGCCGAGGGCAGTGGTGGCCACGACCGCGGGGGTCCAGCGGCGGTAGCTCCGGGGCGCGAAGCGGAGGGTGTAGTCCTCCAGGGTCTCGCTCGTGGCCCGGCTCTCGGTGGTGGTGGGTGGAGTGGACGTCGCACGTGACTCGGTCGTACTCATGGGCAGCCTCTCGGGGAGCGGTGAGCGGAGGGAAGGCCGTGCTGAGGACGGGCGGTGGCGGACGTCGTCGGCCGCCGGGGTCTCAGATGCGGTCGGCGTGCAGGGCCATCTGCGTCATGGCGCGCCGGGCCCGTTCGAGCACGACGGCCATGGAGTCGCCGACATGGGCGTGCAGGGCGCGGTGGCCGTCGGCGAGGCGTCCGTCACGGACGGCCTCCATGATCGCGATGTGCTCCGTGATGGTCGTGCCGACCCGGTCCGGGGTGAGGAAGTCGTACATCCGGACCCGGCGGATGCGCTCGCCCACGGCCACGAGGGCGTCCGTCAGGGCCGGGTTCCCGGAGGATCGGGAGAGCTCGGCGTGGAAGCGCTCGTCCTGGACGACGAAGCGGGGATCGGGGTCCGGGGGCCGCTCCCGCATCGCGTACCAGCGGTCCAGCTCGGCCTCTAGGACGGCCGGATCATGCCGGACGGACGGGTCGTCGATCGCCCGGGCTATGCCGCGCAGCTCCAGGGTGACCCGGAGTTCGTAGAGGTCGCGCAGCTGGGCCAGATTGGGGATCGTGACGAAGAAGCCACCGTCCCCGCGCTCGATCAGGTCGTCCGCGAGCAGCCGTGCCAGGGCCTCGCGCACCGGGGTCCGAGAGACGCGGAAGCGTGCGGCGAGCCGTGTCTCGGCCAGCCGCTCGCGCGGCCCGAACTCGCCGTCCAGTACGGCCGCGCGCAACTGCCCGTACACCGTCTCGCGGAGCGAGGGCGCGGGCTCCGCGTCCGCGTCCCGCGCTGTGTCCGGGGGTGTATACAGCGTCGTATCCATGGGCGGAGACGCTAGGAACCGGTTGTTTCACCGGAGCCCTGGCGGGGTGAACGCCTGGTTACCGGCAGCTCACGCCGACCCGGGGCATGGCAAAGCGCCCCGCACACCGGCGCGGGGCGCTTCACCAGGGGGCGAGGGGGAAGGTCAGCCCGTCGCGCAGGACACCGTCGGCCAGGTCCGGTTGCCGTTGGACTGGATGGTGACGCCGAAGTTGTTGCCGCTGCCGTTGGGTCTGGCGGTCAGCACCTGGGCGCTGGGGTAACTGGCGCTGATGTTCCAGGTGGAGAGGACCTTCTCCGGGGACGGGAGGTTCATCGTCACGGTCCAGTCGCCGGAGCCGGAGACCGCGACGTTGAGGTTGTAGCGGTCGCCCCAGCTCTGGCCCGCGGACAGGGTCGCCGTGCAGCCGCCGGTGTTCCCGCCGCCTCCGCCGCTGCTGCCGTCGGGGGCGACCGCCCGCCCGGTCTGCGGCGAGATCATGCCGGAGCACAGGCCCCGGGAGGCGAGCGACTGGGCGATGCGCGGAATGGCGGCCAGGGTGTTGGCGGGCCATTCGTGCATCAGGATGACCTGGCCGTTGGAGAGGCGCGACACGGCCTGGACGATCGCGTCGGTGCTCGCCCCGTTCCAGTCCTGCGAGTCGACGTCCCAGATCACCTCCGTGAGTCCGTACGTGGCTTCGACGGCCTTGAGCGTGGCGTTGGTCTCCCCGTACGGCGGCCGGAACAGCTTCGGGGTCCCGCCGCCCGCCGCCGCGACGGCCTGCTGGGTCCGGGAGAGCTCCGAGTCGATCTGGGCCCGGCTCTGCTGGGTGAGGTGGGGGTGGGTGTAGCTGTGGTTGCCGACCCACATGCCCGCGTCGACCTGGGCCTTCACCTGCGCCGGATACGAGGCGGCGAACTGGCCCTCGTTGAACATGGTCGCCCGCAGGCCGTTCTGCTTGAGGGCGTTGAGCAGGGCGGGGGTGTGGTCGTTGGACGGGCCGTCGTCGAAGGTCAGGCCCACGTAACCGTTGCAGGCGGCGGCCTGGGCCGGGGTGGCCGCCGTGGCGGTCAGACCCAGGGAACTCGCCGCGGCGAGCACGAGCCCCGCCGCCAGGGCGGCCGGGCGGCGTTGGAAGCGCAGACGCATGAACTGTCCTCCAGGTGAGGGGAGTTCCGGCCGCACGGGCGGCACGGCCGGGCCTGAGCACGGAGTTTTTGGGCCGCTCCGGTGGCTGTCAAGAGTTTCGGCACGTATTTCGAAAGCGTCGATCGCGTGCTGGGGCGGGTCCGGACCACGATCCCGCATGTCATCGGGGGTGCGGTACGGTCCGCCCTGCCGAACCGAGGGTGGGTGAGGCCGCTGGTGTGTCGCCGCGGGGGATCGCGTGGCGAAACTTTCGGGTCTCTCGGAAGTCCCGGCCCGCCAGGCGTATTGACAGTGTGCCGTCAACTCGCTGTCATACATGGGAGCGCTCCCGCACACTTCCCCACGCCCGAGGAGGCGCACATGACCGTCCACCCCCGCCGCTTACTGAGCAGACCCTGGACCGCGGCCGGTTCCGCCGTCGCGCTGGCCCTGTCGCTCTTCGTGGCCATGCCCGCCGGCGGACCGGCCGCGGCGGCGGAGTCCGCGTCCGGGTGCCAGGTCGACTACACCGCCAACGAGTGGACCGGCGGCTACACCGCCGAGGTGAGCGTCACCAACGAGGGCCCGGCGCTCAGCGACTGGCGGCTGACCTGGACGTACGAGGGCGACCAGCACGTCACCTCCGGCTGGAACGCCACCGTCACGCAGACCGGCCACGTCGTGACCGCCGTCGCCACGGCCTGGAACGGGGCGGTGGCCGAGGGTGGCACCGTCTCCTTCGGTGTGCAGGGGACCTCGCAGTCGGGCGGCCCCGCGCCCGGTGACTTCGCGCTCAACGGTGTCTCCTGCGGCGGCGAGGACACCACGCCTCCGACCACGCCGCCCACCACACCGCCGCCCACCACACCGCCCTCCGCCGAGTGCGGTGACGCGGTGGTCTGCGACGACTTCGAGGACCAGGCCGGCCCGGCCCCCGCCGGGAACTGGCGGTTCACCGCGCCCGACTGCCAGGGCACCGGAACCGCCGCCGTGGACACGCGGACCGCGCACAGCGGCACCCGGTCGCTGCGGCTGGACGGGAAGGCCGGATACTGCAACCACGCCTTCGTGGCCTCCACCGCCGACCTCTCGGCGGTCGGCCCCGTGCTGTACGTACGCATGTGGGTGCGGCACACCACGGCGCTTCCGGCGGCGCACGTCGCCTTCGTTTCGATGCCCGACAGCTCCCAGGGCGGCAAGGCCCTGCGGATCGGCGGGCAGAACGGGGCGCTCCAGTGGAACCGGGAGAGCGACGACGCGACGCTCCCGGCGCAGAGCCCGACCGGGGTGGGGCTGAGCAGGCCCCTTCCCACGGGCAGCTGGCAGTGTTTGCGGTTCGCGGTCGACACCTCGGCCCCGGGGCTCGACACCTGGCTGGGCGACGAGCAGGTGCCCGGTCTGCACGCCGACGGCGTCCCCACGCGTGACGTGGACGACCAGTGGCTCTCGCGGACCGCCCCGCCCCGGCCCACCGCCCTGCGGCTGGGCTGGGAGAGCTACGGGGTGGGCGACGACACCCTGTGGTTCGACGACGTGGCCGTCGGCTCCGCGCCGATCGGCTGCTGATGGGCGGGCGCGTACCGGCCGCTGTGGCCGGTACGCCGTTCACCCCAGGTGGTCGCCCAGTGAGCCGATCGCGGCGGCCGCCTCCAGGACGTGCGGAACGGCCCGGTCGGCGAGGTCGGGGTCGGAGGTGACCACGTTGATCGCGGCCCGGACCGGCCAGCCCGGCAGGGGGGCCGCGATGCCGTGGGCACCGATGTTGACCTCGCTGTGGGTGATGACGTAACCGGTCTCGCGGATGGCCTGTACGCGGGGCGGTTCGGTGGTGCGCGGGGGGCCGGAGGCCAGGGCGGCCAGGCCGCCGGAGCCGTGGTCCAGGGGGTCGCGGCTGCCCTTGCGGTACCAGAACAGGGGACCGTCCGTCGGCGGTTCGGCCACCACCGTGGTGACGGCGGCGGTGCCGACGGCCTCGACCAGGCTCGCGGTGGCGTCCAGCCGGCGGGCGAGGCGGTGCAGGACGGGCTCCGCGACGGTCCGCAGGCTGGGGCCGCTGCCGCCGAGGAGCCCGGTCACGGCCGGGCCCACGGTGTAGCGGCCGCCGTCGTCGCGCGCGGCGAACCCCGTCCGGTGGAGCGAGACGAGCAGACGGTGCGCGATGGAGCGGTGGAACCCCGTCGCGGCCGACAGCTGACTGGTCGTCAGACCCTCCGGGTGGCGGCCCAGTTCGACCAGGAGGGCGAGCCCGCGCTCCAGGGTCTGCGAGCCGCCGCTCTCGGAGTCGTTCGGCGGTGTCATTCCACCTCTTCGGGGAGCGGCCGGATGGTGGGGAGGATCCTGCCACGGACCTCGCCCAGGCCGATCCGCCCCCGTGCGCCCGGAGCCGAGTAGCGCAGGACGACCTCGTCGCCGTCCTCCAGGAAGGTGCGCTCCTCGCCGCCCGCCGTCCAGGTCTCCTTGCCGCCCCACGACAGTTCGAGGAACGAGCCGCGCTGGTGCTTCCCGGGGCCCGAGATGGTGCCCGAGGCGTAGAAGTCGCCGACCCGCAGCGAGGCCCCGTTGACCGTCAGGTGGGCCAGCATCTGCGCGGGCGACCAGTACATGGAGGCGTACGGCGGGCGCGCCACCACCGTGCCGTTGACCTCGACCTCCACCTCGATGTCGTAGCCCGACGGGCCCTCCTCGCGCAGGTACGGCAGTACGGCGGGTTCCTGGCCCGGCAGTTCGGTCCGGGCGTGCTCCAGCGCGGCGAGCGGGGTGACCCAGGCGCCGATGCTGGTGGCGAAGGACTTGCCTAGGTTGGGGCCGAGCGGGACGTACTCCCACGCCTGGATGTCGCGCGAGGACCAGTCGTTGACGCCGGTGACGCCGAACACGGTCTCGGTGAACTCGGAGGTCGCGACGCGCTGCCCGAGCGGGACGGTGCGGCCGACGACGAAGCCGAGTTCGGCTTCGATGTCCAGGCGCAGCGACGGGCCGAAGGCGGGCGCCGGGTCGGTGGGCGCCTTGCGCTGCCCGGCGGGACGGTGCACGGGGGTGCCCGAGACGACGATGGACCCCGCGCGGCCGTGGTAAGCGACCGGCAGATGCCGCCAGTTGGGCATCAGAGCGTCCCCGTCCGGCCGGAAGATCCGCCCGACGTTGGTGGCGTGGTCCACGGACGCGTAGTAGTCGACGTAGTCCCCGACCTCGAACGGCAGATGCAACGTCACGTCGGCCAGCCGTACGAGGCGGACCCGGCTGCGGTGCGCGGTGTCGGTGAGCAATTCGGTGGCCCAGGAACGGACGTCGGCCCACACCGTCGCGCCCGCGGCCATCAGCGGGTTGAGCGCGGGCGCGTCGAGCAGCGGCGCCCAGTCGGGGCGCAGGGCGGTGGCGGCGGCGCCCAGGTCCAGGACGTGGTCGCCGATGCGGACGCCGACGCGGGGGGCGGTGTCCTCGGTGGAGAAGACGGCGTACGGGAGGTTGTCGACGTCGTACGCGCTGCCGGCCGCGCCCTCGGCCCAGGTGACGGGGTGGGTGGTCATGCGTGGGGCCCTTCGGTGACGGGTGGTCAGGTGGTGGCGGGGCCGAGCAGCCCCAGGGCGGTCAGGTCCTCCAGCGGTTCGAGCACGCTGCACGACCCGTACGAGACGAACGCCTCCCGCGCGGCGGCGGCCTCGGCGGCCGGGAGCGCGGTCACGGCACGGGCCAGCGCCTCCGGGTCGCGCTCGGCGAGGGCCGCGCGGACATCGGAGAGGGGCGCCCCGGCGCGGGCCCGGGCCGTCGCCAGAAGCACGTTGAGGTAGCCGTGGTGCTCGAAGCCGGTGGCGGCGGCGGTGTGCCGGACCGCGTGGTGCAGCCCGGCCGTGCACTTGAAGGCGGACCCGGCGGCGACGGCCCCGTGGATCCAGGCCGCCAGCTCGCCCTCGTCCGGGAACGCCGCCGCCTCGGTCCCGCCGGTGCGGAACTTCAGCCGGAAGCCGTGGCGTACCGCCGCTGCGAGCGCCCGCTCCCACTCCGGCGTACCGGGGCGCGGCACCTCCACGTACACCGTGCCGGGGAGGCCGAGCGCGGCCAGCTCCTCGATCTGGGCGCCGGGCGGCCGTGCGGGGTCCGGTTTGAACTCCACGGCCCCTGGCACGAGCCGGTCGGTCCCCGCGAAGGCGGCGAGGACCGCCGGGAGCGCGTCAGGCCCGGCCACCACGCTCACCCGCAGGCCGCCGGGGAACAGTCCGGGCCCGGCCAGTCCGGCCAGTTCGCCGAGCCGGTCCGCGCCGATCACGAAGGGGCCGACGAGTTCGGCGTGGCCGGAGGCGAGATGTCCGGCGTGCTCGGTCACGGCACGCGGCAGCGGAGCCAGGCCGGGCGGGAAGACCGCGGCGTCGTCCACGAGATGACGGAAGGCGAGTGGGAAGGACACGCGCGCCACCCTAGCCGAGACCCCGTAATGCGGACAGTGGATGTTCTGATATCGGTCGCACGACGCGGGAAGACGCGGTGGGATCTTCAAAAATGCGCAATGGTCTAGGCCAACTCATTGACGTGAATGCGTCATCCTCCGATTCTGGCGGCACCTTCTCCCGACAGGAGCCTCCATGAGACGTCTTCGCGCTCTGCTCTCCGGCGTGGCCACCGCCGCCCTGGCCACCGCAGGACTCGCGGCCTTCGCCGCGCAGCAGGCATCGGGTGCGTCCGCCGACGCCACCGCGCTCTCCAACCGGTGGTACGCCGCCGCGCCCTATCTGATGCCGCACGACAACAACCCGCCGGACGCGGGCGCCATCATGGACGCCACCGGCCTCAAGGCGTTCCAGCTCGCCTTCATCCTGGCCCCCAACGGCGGCGGTTGCAGCCCCACGTGGGACGGCACGTCGCCGGTCTCGTCGGACACCGCGGTCGCCTCCGTCATCAGCGCGATCCGCGCCAAGGGCGGCGACGTGTCGGTGTCCATCGGCGGCTACGGGGGGACGAAGCTCGGCCAGACCTGCTCCGACGCGGCCGCCACCGCCGCCGCGTACCAGCAGGTCATCACCAAGTACCAGCTGAAGGCCATCGACTTCGACCTGGAGGAGCCGGAGTACGAGAACACGGCGGCCATCGCCCGCGAGATCGGCGCCGCCAAGATCCTCCAGCAGAACAACCCGGGCCTCTACGTCTCCGTCACCACCGCGGCGACCGCCGACGGCACCGGCTGGTTCGGCAAGCAGATGCTCAACGAGGCCAAGGCGCAGGGCTTCACGCCCAACAACTTCTCCATCATGCCGTTCGACGGCGGCTTCAACGGTGCCGCCGCCCAGACCGGCGCCCTGACGAACTTCAACGCCATCCTGCGCACCACCTTCGGCTGGGACGAGGCCACCGCGTACGCCCACGAGGGCTTCTCCGGCATGAACGGCCGCAGCGACACCGGCGAGTACTTCACCCAGGCCGACTTCCAGACCGTCCTGGACTTCGCCACCAGCCACCACATGGACCGCTTCACCTTCTGGTCCCTCAACCGCGACCGCCAGTGCAGCCCGCCGGACAACAACGGCAAGACGTCCGGCACGTGCAGCAGCGTGGCGCAGGCGGCCTGGGACTTCGCCAAGTACTCGGTGAAGTTCGCGGGCGTCACCCCGCCCACCACCACCCCGCCGACCACGCCGCCCCCGACCGGCAGCTGCGCCGCCGCCGCGTGGAGCGGCAGCGCTGTCTACACCGGCGGCAACACCGTCTCGTACGGGGGCCACACCTGGAAGGCCAAGTGGTGGACCCAGAACGAGACGCCCGGCTCCACCGGTGAATGGGGCGTCTGGCAGGACCTCGGCCCCTGCTGACCCGCTGACCCGACGGGCCGCCCCGGTTCCGGCCGGGGCGGCCCGTACCACGTACGTGCCCGCACGTGTCACCCGCTTTGCTCTGCCCCACCACCCTGCGGCTAGTTTGTGTGCAGCACAGACGGGCGGTCCGTGACGGCAGAGGTGCACGGGGACGAGAGGTCGGGAAGAGTGTCGCTGCGCGCAGGCGATCCAGCCGAGATCGGCGGTTACCCGCTGGAGGCGCGTCTCGGTTCAGGTGGCATGGGCACGGTCTTCCTGGCCCGTACGAGCTCCGGCCGGCCCGTCGCGATCAAGCTGATCCACCAGCAGTTCGCCGGCGACAGCGAATTCCGCATCCGCTTCCGCCAGGAGGTCGCGGCCGCCCGCCGGGTCAGCGGGGCCTTCACCGCCGCCGTGGTGGACGCCGCGCCCGAGGCCGAACAGCCCTGGATGGCGACCACCTACATCGAGGGCCCCACCCTCGCCGAGCGCATCGCCGCCGAGGGCCCGCTGAACGGCGCCGGACTGCGCAGCCTGGCCATCGGGCTCGCCGAGGCGCTCCGCGACATCCACCGCGTCGGGGTCGTCCACCGCGACCTGAAGCCGTCGAACGTCGTGCTGTCGCCCGAAGGGCCGCGCGTCATCGACTTCGGCATCTCGCGCGCCGCCGACCAGCAGACCCTGACGATGACCGGACGCGTCATCGGCACCCCGCCCTTCATGTCGCCGGAACAGCTCCAGGCACCGCGCGGCGTCGGACCGCGCTCCGACGTCTTCTCGCTGGCGACCCTCCTGGTGTACGCGGCCACGGGCCATGGCCCGTTCGACGCGGACAGCCCCTATCTCACCGCCTACCAGGTGGTGCACGAGGAACCCTCGCTGGACACCGTGCCGGCGCCGCTGCGCACGGTCGTCGAACCGTGCCTGGGCAAGGAGCCCGGGGGCCGGCCCTCCGCCGACGAGCTCCTGGAGCTGCTGCGGGACCTGCCCGCCGACCTCGGCGGCGCGGTGGCCGCCGGGCGCGCCCCCGGCCGCACCCGGGACGTGGCCACCCAGCACCACCTGGCCACGCGTGACACCGCGGCGCCGGGCGCCCCCGCTCCGCAGGCGGCCGGCTCCCCCGGCGGACGCGGGCTGCGCGGCCGCTGGCGGCCCGTGCTCGCGGCTGCGGTCGCCGTGGCCGCGATCGGCGGGGGAGTGGCCGCCCTCCAGGCGGGCGGCTTCGGCGAGGAGCCGGACGAGGGCAAGAGCCGCACGGTCGCCGCGCCCGCCGGCACCCTGCCCGACGGCTTCACGCCCTGGCGCGTGACCGTGCCGGGCGGCCAGGCGGACATCCCGGACGAGCTGCGGTGCGTCGCCCACGACGACGCCGTGTTCTGCGGAGGCGGCGGGGTCGTCGCCACCCGGATCGACGTCCGGGACGGCTCGCGCGCCTGGACGGTGAAGAGCCCGGGCGTCCCCGTCCAGGGCATGCACCTGGCCGGCGCCACCGACGACACCGTGATCGGTTACCGGTTCTCCGCCCAGGACGACCCCGAGGCGCGCGGCGACGAGGTGGTGGCCGTCGACGCCGACAGCGGCAAGGAGCTGTGGTCCACGGTCTCCGGCGCCCAGTCGACCGCCGTCACGGGCCGGACCCGGGACGCCGTGGTGTCCGGCAGCGACGTGATCACGGTCGACGCCTCCGACACCGCGTTCGAGATCCGGGACGCGCACAGCGGCGACCTCGCCCGGACGGCACCCTTCCCCGCCGGCTCCCGCTGCGCCCCCGTCCCGGTCGGCACCAGGCTGCTCGCCATGTGCGCGACCGACGCCGAGCTCGACGCCTCGGAGGTGCGCCACCCGGCCCTCTACCCCCTCGACCCGTCCTCCGGCACCTGGGGCGAGGCCATTCCCGTCGACGGCCCCGCCGTCCCGGTGGGCGTCACCGGAGGCCGGCTCGTCCTGCTCCGGGAACACCGGGACGGACCGGCACTCGCCGGCTACGACGCGGTGGTCCGGGTCGACCCGGCCTCCGGAAAGGTCACGAAGGCGCCGCTGCCCGCCCCTTACGAGGGCACGCCCGGCATGGCGGACGGCACCGTGTACCTGAGCGGGCAGACCGGCCGCGTCACCGCGTTCGACCCCGCCACCGGCCGTAAGAAGTGGTCCCGGCAGACCAGCGTGGAGGGTGCGTCGGGCCCCGTGGCCGGGGACGGCGCCCTGTTCTTCAGCTCCGCCTCCGGCCGCGTGGTCGCCCTCTCCCCGTCCGACGGCACGGTGCTGTGGGCGACCGACCCGAGGGCCGACGGCCTGACCGGCCAGGAAGGCGCGAGCCCCCGCGTGACCGTCGCCGGACGCGCGCTGGTCGTGGCGGCCGCCCGGAACACCGTCTTCGCCTTCGACGCCCACGACCCGCCGAAGTCGGGCTGACCCGGGCCCCGTCTACAGTGTCCGGCATGAACCGCTGGACCGAACTCACCGGAGACACCTCGGGCGAGGACTACGCCGCCCGCTTCGCGGCCCTCGCCCGCAGCGGCAAGGACATGCACGGCGAGGCACGGTTCTGCGCCGCCCTGGTCCCCGCCGGGGCGCGGGTGCTGGACGCCGGCTGCGGCACCGGCCGGGTCGCGATCCGGCTCGCGGAGCTCGGGTACGACTGCACCGGGGTGGACGTCGACGCCTCGATGCTGGCCGTCGCGCGCAAGCAGGCGCCCGGGCTCCCCTGGTACCGCACCGACCTGGCCGAGCTCTCCGTCGAACCGGAGTACGACCTCGTCGTCGCCGCGGGCAACGTGATGGCGCTGCTCGCCCCCGGAACCGAGGCCGCCGTCGTCGCCCGCCTCGCCGGAGCGCTGCGCCCGGGCGGTCTGCTGGTCGCCGGTTTCGGCCTGGACGCGGCCCACCTCCCCGTACCGCCCGGCCTCACCCTCACCGAGTACGACGCCCACTGCGCCGCCGCCGGTCTCACCCCCGTCGACCGCTTCGCCACCTGGGACGCCGCCCCGTACGACGACGGCGGCTACGCGGTGAGCGTGCACCGGCGGGGGGACGGCTAGGGCCCGTCCGGCGTCGCGCACAGGGCCGTCGGGACGGCGGGGCCCGGCGCGGTGGGCCGGTCAGGGGGCGGGTGGCCGCCATCTGACCGTACGAGCATGCAATCTCCCTGGTCCGAACCATTGTTCCCCGGGGGCAATATGCGGCGACCGTTGATCCATTCCATCGCGTGTTCGTATTGACTTGGACTAGGTCCATCGTAGGATCGGTTCCGGCCGAAGCCAGGGCAGGACGCTCTCCGGGCGAGACCGGTCAGGCCAGCCCCCCACATTCTCAGAGCACCGAGATCCGCCCCGTCCGGAAGGAATTCCATGACTGAGAACCACGAAGCGATCGTCACCGACCCCAAGTCGGAGGAGGCCGGCGGCTGCCCCGTCGCGCACGGTCGCGCGCCGCACCCCACCCAGGGCGGCGGCAACCGCCAGTGGTGGCCGGAGCGGCTCAACGTGCGGATTCTCGCCAAGAACCCCGCCGTGGCCAACCCGCTCGGCGAGGACTTCGACTATGCCGCCGCGTTCAACGCGCTGGACCTGCCCGCCGTCAAGCGGGACATCGCCGAGGTGCTGACGACCTCGCAGGACTGGTGGCCCGCCGACTTCGGCAACTACGGCCCCCTCATGATCCGGATGGCCTGGCACAGCGCCGGCACGTACCGCATCAGTGACGGCCGCGGGGGCGCGGGCTCCGGGCAGCAGCGCTTCGCTCCGCTCAACAGCTGGCCGGACAACGTGAGCCTCGACAAGGCGCGGCGCCTGCTGTGGCCGGTCAAGAAGAAGTACGGCCAGAACATCTCCTGGGCCGACCTCCTCGTCCTCACCGGGAACGTCGCCCTGGAGACCATGGGCTTCGAGACCTTCGGCTTCGGCGGCGGCCGCGCCGACGTCTGGGAGCCCGACGAGGACGTGTACTGGGGCCCCGAGACCACCTGGCTCGGCGACGAGCGCTACACGGGCGACCGCGAGCTGGAGGAACCGCTCGGCGCCGTGCAGATGGGCCTCATCTACGTCAACCCGGAGGGCCCCAACGGCAACCCGGACCCGATCGCCGCGGCCCGCGACATCCGCGAGACGTTCCGCCGCATGGCGATGAACGACGAGGAGACCGTCGCCCTGATCGCCGGCGGCCACACCTTCGGCAAGACGCACGGCGCCGGCCCCTCCGAGAGCGTCGGCCCCGACGCCGAGGCCGCCCCGATGGAGCGCCAGGGCTTCGGCTGGGAGAACTCGTACGGCACCGGCAAGGGCGGTGACGCCATCACCAGCGGCCTCGAAGGCATCTGGACGGACACCCCCACCGCCTGGGACAACAGCTTCTTCAACATCCTCTTCGGCTACGAGTGGGAGCTCTTCAAGAGCCCCGCCGGCGCCCACCAGTGGCGGCCGAAGGACGGCGCCGGCGCGGGCACCGTACCCGACGCGCACGACCCGTCGAAGAGCCACGCCCCGACCATGCTCACCACCGACCTCTCGCTGCGCTTCGACCCGGCGTACGAGCAGATCTCGCGGCGCTTCCACGAGAACCCGCAGGAGTTCGCCGACGCGTTCGCCCGCGCCTGGTACAAGCTGACCCACCGCGACATGGGCCCCGTCGTCCGCTACCTCGGCCCCGAGGTCCCGCAGGAGACGCTGATCTGGCAGGACCCGCTGCCCGAGCGCACCCACGAGCTGATCGACGCCGCCGACATCGCGGCGCTCAAGGAGAAGGTCCTCGCCTCCGGTCTGTCCGTCTCCGAGCTGGTCTCCACCGCCTGGGCCTCCGCCTCGTCCTTCCGGGGCAGCGACAAGCGCGGCGGCGCCAACGGCGCGCGCATCCGCCTCGAACCGCAGAGCGGCTGGGAGGTCAACGACCCGGACCGCCTCGCGGGCGTCCTCGGCACCCTCCGGTCCGTCCAGGAGTCCTTCAACGCGGAGCAGCAGGGCGGCAAGCAGGTCTCGCTGGCCGACCTGATCGTCCTCGCGGGCGCCGCCGGGGTCGAGAAGGCGGCCAAGGACGCCGGTACGGAGATCGAGGTGCCGTTCACCCCGGGCCGGGTGGACGCCTCGCAGGACCAGACCGACGTCGAGTCCTTCGTGGAGCTGGAGCCCGTCGCCGACGGCTTCCGCAACTACCTGGGCAAGGGCAACCGGCTCCCCGCCGAGTACCTGCTGCTCGACCGGGCGAACCTGCTCAATCTGAGTGCGCCCGAGATGACGGTCCTCGTCGGCGGTCTGCGCGTCCTGGGCGCCAACCACCAGCAGACCGCGCACGGTGTGCTCACCGACGCGCCGGAGACCCTCACCAACGACTTCTTCGTCAACCTGCTCGACATGGGCACGACGTGGAAGTCCACGGCCGACGACCAGAGCGCCTTCGAGGGCCGCGACGCCGTCACCGGTGAGGTCCGCTGGACCGGCACCCGCGCCGACCTGGTGTTCGGCTCGAACTCCGAACTGCGCGCCGTCGCCGAGGTCTACGCGAGCGACGACGCCAAGGAGAAGTTCGTGCGCGACTTCGTCGCAGCCTGGGACAAGGTCATGAACCTGGACCGGTTCGACCTCGTCTGATCCGACGACACGGAAAGGGCCGGTCCCCCCGAGCGGGGGGACCGGCCCTTTCCGTTGCGCGCATCCGGTCAGGCGGTGGCCACCGCGAAGACGTGGATGATCCCGCCGTCCGTGGTGGCCGGCAGCGTCACGGACGCGAGCCGCTTCCCGGCCTGGAGCGCGATCGGCGCGGTCGTGAAGACCTCCGTGCCCACCGGGTCCTTTCCGCCGCCCTGCACATCGCGGTACGCGGTGTGCACCGCCACCGTGTTCCCGTACGACGGCTGCTGCGAGCCGCCGCCCAGCGTCCAGTCGCTGAAGCCGATCTCCGCCTGCTGCGTGGTGCCGTCGGTGTACGTCAGCGTCACCGTGCCCGACGCCTTGCCCTCGGCGGCGCTCCCGAGGAACGCCAGCTTCGTGTCGCCCTCGGCGGAGGGGACGTTCAGCACCTGGGGGCTCGTACCGACGACCTCGATGTTGTCCGGGTCACCGGCGTCCACCTTCGGCCAGGTGAAGTCGAAGCCGCCCGAGGAGACCGTGCCGCCGGCCTTCGCTCCGGCCGCCGCGAGCGCCTGGGCCGAGTAACTCCAGCCCTCACCGTCGAAGTTGGCCTGCGGGTTCTCGTCGTCCGCCGAGATCCCGTTGCTGTTGCGGTTCCACAGCAGCCCGTTCTTCCCGGCGACCGTCACCGCCGCCGACGTCTTCGGCAGGTCCGTGCCCGCCGACGAGGTCAGCGTCACCGGGACCGTGTAGTAGCCCTCGGCGGTGTCCTTCGCCGCCGACACGGTGAGCTCCGCCTGCGCCGCGCCGCTCGCCGGGACCGTGAAGTCGCCCGCCGCCGGGGTCACCGTGACCCCGTCCGGCGCCTGGGCCTTCCAGTGCACGGTGGTCGCCTTCGTCTCCAGGCTCTGCACCTTGACCACGGTCTGCGCGCCCTCGCCGCCCGGCTCGACCTTCAGCTGGTCGGGCGAGGCCCCGGTGAAGTACTTCAGCCCGCCGCCGGGGAAGGACGGCGGCGCGTCGGCCGGTGCGCTGCCCCAGGAGGTGTCCGGCGTCGTGCCGAGCGTGAAGTCCAGCCGCCCGCCGTGCTCCACGAGCGAGTCACCGACCCACGACCTCGTGGACGTACGGCCGTTGACCTTCAGCCCGTGGATGTAGGTGTGGTCGGCCGAGGCGGCCGGTGCCTCGATGGTGATCCGCTTGCCGTGCCCGGTGTGCACCACCGCGTGCGGGAACAGCGGTGCGGTCAGCGCCAGATCGGCGCGGCTGGGGTTCTGCGGGTACATGCCGAGCGCGGAGAAGACGTACCAGGACGACATGGTCCCCGCGTCGTCGTTGCCCGGAATCCCGCCGGGACCGTCGGTCCACAGCTGGTCCAGCTCCGCGCGAACCGTCTCCTGCGTCTTGTACGGGGCGCCGAAGTAGTTGTACAGGTAGGGAGCGTTGATGTCGGGCTCGTTCGTCGGGTCGTAACGCGTGGCGTCCTTCGCCGAGAAGTCGAACTTCCCGTCCGGTGTACGGAAGAACGCGTCCAGCCGCTCCGTGGCGCGCGCGTTTCCGCCCATCGCGCCGGCGAGACCCGCCACGTCCGAGTAGACCATCCAGGTGTACCGGGCGCTGGTGCCCTCCACGAACCCGGCGCCGGTGCCCGGCGTGAAGGTGCCCGCCCAGCTGCCGTCGGACTTCCGGTCGCGTATGTACCCGCCGTGCTCGGTGGCGTTGGCGTCGAACACATTCGTCCAGTTGCCCGACCGGTCCAGGAACTTCTTGGCGTCACCCTTGTTGCCCAGCCGCCGGGACAGCTCCGACAGGCCGTAGTCGGCCGCCGCGTCCTCCAGCGTCTCGGCCGCCCCGCCCCAGCAGTGGCAGTTGTCCGCCGGTACGTAACCCAGCTCCAGGTACTTGTCCAGGGCGGGGCGCTGGCCCACGCACTCGACGTTGCAGCCGGAGCTGTCGGAGTCGTTGGCGGTCGGCACGGTCGCCGCCTTCACCAGCGACTTCAGCGCGCCCCTCACGTCGAAGTCACGGCCGCCGAAGGCGTAGATCCCGGCGAGCGCCGCGTCGGACGGGTCGCCCGACATCACGCTCGTCTTGCCGTTCTCCAGCAGCCAGCGGTCCCACTCGCCGTCGCGCTGGTTCGCGTAGTTGAACAGGGACTGCGCGTAGTCGCTGCCCGCCTTGGGGTTGAGCAGCGCCATCAGCTGCACCTGCGCCCGGTACTGGTCCCAGCCGGAGAAGGTGCCGTACTGCGCCTTCTGGCCCTTGGACAGCCGGTGCGGCTTGCGGTCGGCGCCGAGGTAACGGCCGTCCACATCGCTGGTGAGGGTCGGCTCCAGCATGGAGTGGTAGAGCGCGGTGTAGAACGCGGTGCGCTGCGTTTCGGTGCCGCCGCCGATCTCGACGGCCTTCAGCGCCTCGTTCCAGTTGGCGGCGGCCTGCCGCTTCACCGCGCCGAAGCTCTTGCCGGGCCCGTTCTCCTTACGGAGGTTGGCCTCGGCGTTCGCGGCGCTGACGTACGAGACGGCCACCTTGGCGCGCGCCTCGGTGGTGCCGTCCGCGAAGGTGACGTACCCGCCGGAGCCCTTCCCCTCCACGGCGTTGCCGGACGAGCTGTAGCCCGTCCCGCCGGAGGCGGAGGTGGAGCCGGGGGTGAGCGTGCCGTCCTTCCAGGTGCCGGTCTTCGCGAACGGCTTGTCGAAGTGGGCCGTGAAGTACAGCGTGTAGAGGTCCTTGCGGTTGTTCGCGCTCTGCGGCCCGCAGAAGTTGCCCGCCGTGACCGACCCGGTCACCGTGCGCGCGGCCTTGTCGATCCGCACGGTGGCGTCCGTGCTGCCGGTCTCCGAGTTGGAGGTGCGGAACAGCAGGCTGGCGGGCTTGTCCGCCGGGAAGCCGAACTCCCCGGACCCCGTACGGGCGGTCGTGGTCAGCGCCGCCGAAGCACCGCTGGCCAGGCCCACCTTGTAGTAGCCCGGGGTGGCCGTCTCGTCGTCGTGCGAGAAGTCGCTCGCGTACTTCGCGTCGGTGGTGTCCGAGGTGGGGGAGGAGTCCACGTCACCCACGTACGGCATGATCGGGATGTCGCCGTTCGCACCCGAGCAGCCCACCCCGTTGAGATGGGTGAGGCTGAAGCCGCGGATCTTCTTCGCGTCGTACTGGTAGCCGCCGGGAGCGGGCGTCGAGACCTGCTTGCCCCTCGAATTCTGCGGGCTCCACGCCAGCATGCCGAACGGCTGCACGGCACCCGGGTAGGTGTTGCCGGCGTTGGATGTGCCGATGAGGGGATCGACGTACGACACCGGGCTCTTCACGATGTCCCGGCCCGGCGCGGCCGAAGCCGGGGCGGTGGCGGCCGCGAGCCCCGCGACGGCCATGGCGGCTGCCGTGACGGAGCCCACGGCCCGGAGCGCGGTGTGCGTACGACGTTTGTGCGTCTGTGGCACCGTTCCTGCCCTTCTGATGTGACGGACGGTCAACGCGGCGCGGGACCGGCGCCGTGACCGCGGAGGAACGGCGAGGCCCCGACAACGTTGTCAGCGACGTGAGGATGCTCCTCCTGCCGGTCCGGGGTGTCAAGGCTCCCCGGAATCCGCCCGTCCGGCCGGGCTGCCTCGTGCAACAGCCCGGCCCGCGCCCCCGGTTGCCCGGGGTCCGTCAGCGCAGGGACGCCGGAAGCGCCTCCCGGTGCAGGATGCCCAGCCGCTGGGTGGCCCGGGTCAGCGCCACATACAGGTCGCTCGTGCCGAACCGGCCGGGCTCCACCACCAGGACGTGGTCGAATTCGAGGCCCTTGGCCTGCCGGGGCCCCAGCAGCACCACCGTGCGGGTCAGATCCGGCTCGCCGCCGGGCACCACCCCGTCCAGCGGCGCCGCGATCTCCTCGTGCAGTTCGCGCGGCGCGATCACCGCGAGGCGCCCCTCGGCGGGTGTCAGCTCCTCGACCGCCCGCGCCACCGCACCCGCCAGATCCGCCCCCGAGTCCCGGACCCACGGCACCTCGCCCGTGGAGCGCACCGACCCCGGGGGCTCGAACGACGGGTCCTCGGCCCGCAGCACCTTCGCCGCGACCTCCATCACCTCGGCCGGCGTACGGTAGTTGACCGCGAGCCGCACATGCGCGTACCGGTCGCCCACGTACGGCTCCAGGATGTCCTGCCACGAGCCGACCCCCGCCTCCTCCGAGGTCTGTGCCGGGTCGCCCACCAGCGTCATCGACCGGGTCGGCGACCGCCGCATCAGCAGCCGCCACGCCATCGGCGACAGCTCCTGCGCCTCGTCCACGATGATGTGCCCGAACGCCCACGTCCGGTCGGCGGCGGCCCGCTCGGCCGCGCTGCGGTGGTCGGCCTCCTCCTGGCGCTCGGCCATCCGCTCCGCGTCGATGATGTCGTGCGCGGCCAGCAGCTCCGACTCCTCGTCCTCGAACTCGAAGGACTCCGAGCCCCGGGACAGCTCCAGGACGCCCTGGGCGTACGCGATCCGCTCCTGGCGCTCCGCCTCGGCCGCCGCCCGTTCGGCGCTGTCGTCCGTCCCGAGCAGTTCGGCGGCCTCGTCCAGCAGCGGCACGTCCGCCGGGGTCCACGCGCCCTCGCCGGGCGCCCGCCGGATGGCCTCGGCGTCCGCCTCCGGCAGGTGGACCGGCTCGGCCAGGAAGCCGGCGAGGAAGCCCTCGGGGGTGAGGGGCGGCCACAGCTCCTCGATCGCGGCGTGCACCTCCGGGCTGACCGCGACCGCCTTGCCGAGCTGGGCGATGTCGTCCGGTCCCAGGAAGTTCGGCCCGCCGTACGGGTCGGCACCGATGCGCTCGGTGAGCTGGGCGGTCAGCGCGTCGATGATCCGGAACGCGAAGTGCGGCCGGGCGAGGTTGTGCGGCAGCCGGGTGTCGCGGGCCGCCTGCCGGGCCTCGTAGGCGATCTCCCAGTCCAGGATCAGGTCGCCGTCGTCGTGCGGAACGATCAGCGGGGCGCCCGGCTCGGGCAGCAGCTGCCGGTCCCGTACGGCGAGCTCCAGTGCCTCTGCCATGGGCGCGCCGCCCTTCACCGCCGCCGCCCGGGGGGTGTCCGTGCCGCGCGCGTGGACGCCGGGGAACAGCTCGGCCTGGGTGGCGAGGAGGACACCGGTCTCACCGAGCGAGGGGAGCACCTCGCCGATGTAGCCGAGGAAGGCCGGGTTCGGGCCCACGATGAGGACCGCACGCTTGGCCAGCAGCTCGCGCTGCTCGTACAGCAGGAAGGCCGCCCGGTGCAGGGCGACGGCCGTCTTGCCGGTGCCCGGCCCGCCCTCGACCACCAGGACGCCCCGGTGCGGTGCCCGGATGATGCGGTCCTGTTCGGCCTGGATGGTCCGCACGATGTCCGCCATGCGTCCGGTCCGCGCCGAGTTCACGGCGGCGAGCAGGACCGTGTCGCCGCTGGGGTCCTCGAAACCCGTGCGCTCCCGGTCCCCGACGTCCAGGATCTCGTCGTGCAGCTCGGTGACCGTGCGCCCCTCGGTCGTGAGGTGGCGGCGCCTGCGCAGACCCATCGGGGTGTGATTCGTGGCGAGATAGAAGGGACGGGCGACCGGGGCGCGCCAGTCGATCAGCAAAGGCGTGTGCTCGGTGTCGTCCTCGCGGATTCCGATGCGGCCGATATGGTGCGCGACGCCGTTCGTGAGATCGATACGGCCGAAACAGAGTGAGCCGTCCACCGCGTTCAGCGCGGCGAGCAGACCGGAGCGCTCGGCGACCAGGACATCGCGTTCGAGCCGGGCCTGCTGGCCGGTGCCGACCGGCGTCAGGGCGTCCTGGACCTGCTCGGCGGCGTCACCGCGCAGTACGTCGACGCGGTGGTGGAGCCGGTCGACGTATTCCTGTTCCTTCTGCAATTCGGCGCTTTCCCGAGTTGACAAAACAGCTCCCTGACGGATATGGTGATTCTTGTTGGCCCCCAGTGCGGGGCCTTTTTCTGTGGGCGCACAGAACCACTCAATATACGTGAGAAAATCCCCGGTCCGCAATTGCGGACCGGGGATTTTCTCTTTGTCCCGGGAGCCTCGGGGCCGCCTCTATCCCAGGACCTCGCGCAGCCGCGCGGCGTACGCCCGGGGGTGGGTGGTGTTGCCGTTGTGCCCGCCGGGGAACGCGACGACCTCCCGCCCCACCAGGCCGGCCAGCCGGTGCGCGCACTGTCCGACGAAGACGTCCGGTGCCGTGGTGGCGCCACCGGCGGGCACGATGCGCACCGGAGACGTGCGCAGCGCCTCCCGGTCGAGTCCGGCCTCGATGACGGCCGTGAAGTCGCGCGTGATGAAGAACCCGAAGTTGGCGGCCCGCTCCGGGGTGAGCGGCATGGGCGTCAGGCCCGGCTCGGTCTCCTGGCGGGCCGGGTCGATGCCGAGGACCCGGGCGATCTCCGGGAGGGCGGCCCGCAAACCGCCCTCCCGGTACACGCTCTGGAGGTGGGCGAGTTCCGCCGTGTGTCCGGCGCGCGGGCCTGCGGGGAGCAGGGAGGGGGTGACCGGGTCGTGCGCCACGAGGGTGCGCAGCCGGCCCGGTTGGGCCACCGCGAGGTGGAGCCCGATCGCGGCACCCATGCTGCACCCGAGCATCAGGGCGGGTTCGTCGGTGAGTTCCGTCAGCAGCCGGTGCACGTCGTCGGCGTGCTGCTCCATGGTCACGGCCCGCTCGGATGCGGCGCAGGTGCTGCGGGACAGGCCCCGGCGGTCGTACGTGACCACGGTGTACCGGTCGGCGAGGTGGCCGACCAGGTCGGTGCTCCGGCCGGCGTCGCCCTCGCCGCTCTGCGACAGGAGCAGCAGCGGGCCGGTGCCCCGGACCTCGTAGTACAGGGTGGCGCCATCGGTGTCGAGGAACATCGGGGTCTCCCGGTCGGTGGGGTGGCCGGCGCGGAGGGCTGCCGGCGGATGCTTCACACCGTACTGAATCTTTTTAGATGCATCAATAGAGATGTATCTAGGGGTGATGCATCGCTAGTGATGCATAGAGGTAGGGTTCAGTCATGAGCGCTTCGATGACCCCGGTCCAGCTGTTCCTGCTCGGGCGGACCCTGATGAAGATCGGTGAGGAAGCGCTGCCGGAGCCGTCGTCGCCGGCCGGCGACGCGCGGCGCGGGGGCACCCGGGCGGCCCTGGTCGTACTGAGCGACGTCCTGGGGCATCAGGACACCTCGGTGAGCGAGATCGCCGCGCGTACGGGTCTGCCGCAGAGCCAGGTGTCGGGCGCCGTGGCCCGGCTGAAGGAGACCGGGTCCTTCGTGACGGCTCCCGATCCGGCGGACGGCAGGCGGCAGTTGATCCGCACCGCCTCCGAGGCGTCGGAGCGGGTGGCCGAGGTGCGCGCGGCCCGGATCGACGGTGCGCTGAGCGCGGCGCTGGGGACGGACGACCCGGGGTCCCTGCGCGAGGTCGGCCAGGCGCTCGGCGTACTCGCCCGGCACCTCACGCCGGAGGCGGCGGGGCGCCTCCGGTCGTGAAGGCGTGCGGGCTCAGACCTCCTTCAGGAGGTCCTCGGTCGTCGTCACGACCGCGCAGCGGCCCGCCGCCCAGCGCAGTGCCATGTCGTGCTCCTCGCGCGAGAAGTCCGCGACCGCGTCGGCGACCACGAACGCCTGGATGTCGCGCATCCACGCGTCGGCGGCGCTCATCAGCACGCCGATGTGCGCGTACACCCCGGTGATCACCAGCTGGTCGCGGCCGTCGTCGCGGATGAGGGATTCCAGCTCGGTGCGGACGAACGCGCTGTACTTCCACTTGGTGAGCACCGTGTCGCCCGGCGCGGGCGCCACCTCGTCCGGTGCGGCCAGGGCCTCCGGGTCATCCGCCATCCCCGGCCCCCAGAAGTCCAGTTGGAGGCCGCGCTCCTCGGGGGTCTGGCCGCCGCGCTGCGCCGAGTGCACCACCGGGATTCCGGCGCGTCGGGCGGCCTCGATCACCCGGGCGGTGTTCGCGAGCATGCCGGTCAGCGGCTCCTCGCCGGGGCGGTACGCGCGCAGGAAGTGGTTCTGGAGGTCGTGGACGAGCAGCACGGCGCGCGCCGGGTCGACGGCCCAGCCGACCCGGTTCGCCGGGAGATCGTCGGTGCCGGGCAGGGGATAGGGGGCGATGACGGGAAGTGACATGGGGGAGCCTTTCGGGACCGCGCGGGGCGGAATCAGTTCTGTGCCGGGGGAGTTGACGCGGAGGCGGCGGCGGAATCCGTGCGCAGGCCCTTCTTGCTGACCTTGCCGATCCCCGTCTGCGGGAAGACGTCCACGAATTCGACGAGATCGGGCACCTTGTACGCGGCGATTCCGCGTTCGCGTACATGCCGCTTCACGGCGAGCGCCCCGGGCGATTCGGCGCCCTCGCGCAGAATCACGTACGCCAGGGTGCGTTCACCGAGATACGGGTCGGCCACCCCGACCACCGAGACGTCGTGCACCGACGGGTGGGCCAGGATGATGTTCTCGATCTCCTCCGGTGCGACCTTCTCGCCGCCCCGGTTGATCTGGTCCTTCGCCCGCCCCTCCACGACGAGATGGCCGCTCGGGGTGCGGCGCACGATGTCGCCCGTGCGGTAGAACCCGTCCTCGGTGAAGGCGGTCCTGTTGTGCTCGGGGGCACGCCAGTAGCCCCGGATCGTGTACGGGCCCCGGGTCAGCAGATGCCCGAACTCGCCGTCGGGGACGTCCTGTCCGGCGTCGTCCACGATGCGGATCTCGTCGTCCTCGGAGATCGGCCGGCCCTGGGTGGAGACGACGGTCTCGTAGTCGTCGTCCAGGCGCGTGTAGTTGACGAGGCCCTCGGCCATGCCGAAGACCTGCAGCAGCCGGCAGCCGAGCGCCGGTTCGAGGCGCCGGGCGGCTGTCTCACTGTATTTGGCGCCGCCGACCAGGATCAGCTCAAGGCTCGACAGGTCCTGCTCCGCCGAAGCGGCGGCGTCCGTCCACACCAGGGCGAGCGGCGGCACCATGCCCGTCATGGTGACGTGCTCCCGCTCGATCACCGGGAACGCCGTGGCCGGGTCGGGGCGCGGGCAGAGGACCACGGTGCCGCCCGCGTACAGCGTGCCGAGCCAGCCGGGCGAGCTCATCGGGAAGTTGTGAGCGGCGGGCAGGACCACGAGGTAACGGGTGTCCGCGTCGACGCCGCAGATCTCGTTGGAGCCGCGCAGCGAGTAGATGTAGTCGTCGTGCGTACGGGGGATGAGCTTGGGCACCCCCGTCGTGCCGCCGGACAGCTGGAGGAAGGCCAGGTCGTGCGGCTCGGGCCCGCCCTCGGGCTCACCGGCCGCGTCGCACGGCACGTCGGAGAGGGCGGTGTGCTCGCCCGGGTCGCCGACGACGAACACGTGCTTGAGGGTGGGCGCCTGCTTCCGTACGGCGGTGGCGAGCGTGCGGTGGTCGAATCCGGCGTGCCGGTCCGGGACGACGTAGGCGACGGCCTCGGCGAAGGAGCAGAAGTAGCCGATCTCCGTCTCGCGGTGGGCGGGCAGCGCGTACACGGGGAGCGCGCCGATCCGGAAGAGAGCGAAGACGACCTCGGCGAACTCGGCGATGTTGGGCAGCTGGACGACGACCCGGTCGCCCTTCGCTATCCCGCGCGCCCGGAAGCCGGCCGCCAGCCGGGCCGCGCGTTCGTCCAGCTCCCGGTACGTCCAGGCGCGGCGCGCGGGCGCGGGGTCGATCAGTGCGACGCGGTCGCCGTGGGCCTCGGCCCGTTCGCGCAGCATCCCGGTGAAGGTCTCGCCGCGCCAGTGCCCGGCCGCGCGGTAACGGGCGGCGAACTCCGCGGGCCAGGTCGGGGCGTCTTCGTACGGTGAGGCAGTCATCGTTCCAGGTTCTCCGGGGGAGGGCCGATTTCGGGGCGCCGGGCGGACGGATCAGGCGCGCAGGGTGGCGCCGCCGTCGACGTACAGGTCGTGCAGGGTGATGTGGCGGGCCCGGTCGGACACGAGGAAGGCGACCGCCTCGGCGATGTCGGCCGGTTCGGCGATGCGGCCGAGCGGGATGCCCGTGCGGTAGCTCGCCGGGTCCCCGGCTATGACGCGCCGCGCGGCGGGCCCGTCGTCGCCCGCCTCGCCGGCCGGCCACATCCCGCGCTGCATGTCGGTGAGTGTGGAGCCGGGCGAGACCGTGTTGCAGCGGACGCCCCGGGGGGCCAGCTCCAGACCGAGGCACTTGGTGAACATGACGGAGGCGGCCTTCGACGCGGCGTACGCCGCCATGGTCGTACGGGGAATGCCGGCGGCGTTGGAAGCGACGGTGACGATGCTGCCCGCGCCCCGGTCCGCCATCCGGCCGGCCACGGACCGCGAGACGTGGAAGACCCCGTCGGTGTTGACGGCGAACGTCGCCCGCCAGTCCTCGTCGGTGAGCTCGGTGACCGGTGAACAGCGCAGTATCCCGGCCACGTTGACCGCGATGTCGAGGGCGCCGAGCGTGTCCTCCGCCTCCGCGACCAGGGCCTCGACGGCCGCCGCGTCGGTGACGTCCAGCGCCCGGGCCACGACGCGCCCGTCGTACTCCCGGGCGAGGGCGTCGACGCCCTCCGGGGCCGCGTCGGTCGCCAGGACCCGGCAGCCGCGTGCGACGAGGGCCCGCACGACCGCCTCCCCTATGCCGCGTGCGGCTCCCGTCACGAGGGCCAGCCGCCCGGTGAGTTCGCGGTCGGCGGGCGTGACCGAAGGGCGGGAAGAAGGGGCGGAGCGCGGCGCCATGGTCGTGGGGTCTCCCTGGGGCGGTGAACGAGGGGCAGCAATACTTAGGTAAGCCTAACCATAGAGTGATCACGTGAGCGAGGGGGCCGGTACCCGCGATCCAGGCCGCCCTCGGATCACTCTGTGCCCCTTTTGTGGTCGTATCAGCGCAATGTCAATTACAGGCGATCGGGACGGTTCTGATGGTGTCGTATGCTCCCAAAACGGACTAATGATGCCATTCTGCACTCAGTGGGCAGCGTCACGTCGGCCGTTTCTGACGCGCAATCCGATCTCGCGGTTCCCAGTCGTGCCAAGAAATTTGACTTCCCCCGGCGCGGGCGATCATGAGCATTTCCTTTGATTGATCTTGCAAAACAATTGTGATCAGCAATTCCGGGCTTGTTCCGGCCGTCGTTTCTCGCTTACGGTCCCGTCATCAATCCGGATGGAACGCCGAATCCTGCCGCCGTCCGGGAACCCGACCACTCACGTACGGCAGGAGCGGGGGACCCAGGTTTGCCGCCGGTCCGGAATCCGGGGCGGCTAGGGGTGAAGTCGCCATGCGCGACCGGACATCTCCAGTCCGAACCCGACAGCTCACCTCGCAGGCGACGGAGAGGAAATACGCCATGCCCATCACGGGTAAGCACCGTCGTGCCAAGTCCGCGTCCCTGACCCGCGGTTTCATCGCCGTCAGCGCGGGCGGAGCCGTTCTCGCGCTCCCCCTGATCTCGGCCGGATCGGCCTCCGCCGCACCCGCCAAGACCGTCGTCGCCGAAAAGGCTGCGGCCCCGACTTCCGTCGCCGGCAAGGAAATTGCCGTGCGCAAGGCGGCGCCCACCACCTATTCCGTGGTGTCCGGCGATTCGCTTTACAAGATCGCCCAGGGGCATTCCCTCAGCGGCGGCTGGGAGCGGCTGTACAAGGACAACCGCGGTGCGGTCGGCAGCAATCCCGACCTCATTCACCCGGGCCTGAAGCTCACCATCGGCGCCAAGCCCGAGGCCGCCGCCCCGAAGCCTGCGAAGAAGAGCGCGTTCAAGGCGGAGACCGCCGAGAAGAACGGCGACACCGCCCCCCGGACCGAGAGCGCCGACCGCGCCGACCGCTCCGAGCGCACCGCCGTCCCGGTCGCCGCCGAGAAGCCCGCCGAGACCCAGGCGTCCGTCACGTACACCGACGACCTCGACGGCTGGATCAAGGAATCCCTGGCGATCATGGGGCAGCAGGGCATCCCCGGCAGCTACGACGGCATCTACCGCAACATCATGCGCGAGTCCTCGGGCAACCCGATGGCGATCAACAACTGGGACATCAACGCCGTCAACGGCACCCCCTCCAAGGGGCTGCTCCAGGTGATCCAGCCCACCTTCGACGCCTACCACGTGCCCGGTACGTCGACGGACATCTACGACCCGGTCGCCAACATCACGGCCGCGTGCAACTACGCCGCCGCCACGTACGGCTCGATGGACAACGTCTTCGGCGCGTACTGATCCACACCGGCCCCGCGCCCGGGGCAGGGACGTGAGCAGGGGCGGAAGGAAGCGGAAGCGCTTCCTTCCGCCCCTTTCGCATGCCTTCCGCCCCGTTCGCCTGCCCCGCCCCTGTCGCGAAGAAGCCGTACAACCCTTGTGCCGCAAGAGGTGTCGAACACGGCGTCCAGGAAGACAGCGGGCTCTTCCCGGCTCCCCCCGAAGTCGCCCGGCCATCCTTGAGCCAAGGAGCCACCTGTGCGTACGTACCGTTCGGCCGCCGTTCTCGCGGCCTCGATCCTCCTGCTGACGGGCGCGGCCATCGCCGCGCCCTCCGCCTACGCCGGCCCGTCCGCGCCCGGCGCCGTCCGGGCGCACGACCGCAACACCGACTTCAACGGCGACGGCTACGAAGACGTGCTCATCGGCGCCCCGGGCGCCACGATCGGCAGCAAGTGGGGCGCCGGCTTCGTCACCGTCCAGTACGGCTCCCGCAGCGGCCTGGGCACGAGCCCGTCCGCCGTCTTCAGCCAGAACACCGCCGGGGTGCGCGGCGCCGCCGAGGCGGGCGACGCCTTCGGCCAGTCCGTGGCCACCGGCGACCTGAACGGCGACGGCTACGACGACGCGATCATCGGCGTCCCGGGCGAGGACATCGAGCCCGTGGCGGACGCGGGCGGCGCCGTCGTGCTGTGGGGGTCGCCGCAGGGCCTCACCGGCACGGACAGCGACTGGCTGCAGGCCGACGAGCCCAGCGCCTCGGCGGGATTCGGCAGCGCCCTCGCGGCGGCCCACTTCAGCCCCGACATCCCCGGCGACGAGCTGGCCGTGACCGACCGGTCCGACCTCATGCTCCTTCGCTACGACCCCGCCCCGACGAAGAAGGACACCGCGCCCCTCGCCCCCGCCCAGCGCGAGAGCGTGATCCCGGCCGAACCCGGACACGAGATCGACCCGAAGTCGCTGACCACGGGCGACTACGACGGCAACGGCCTCGCCGACCTCATGGTCTCCGGGACGGCCGCCGGCCCCAACCACGGAGAGGGCTGGTCCGCCTACTTCTCCGGCCAGGTCCAGGGGCTCCGCTTCGAGCGCTCCCTGCGCGGCGGCCCCGCTGTCGCCTCCGGTGACATCAACGGCGACGGATACGACGACCTCGTCACGGGGACACCGCGCCGCCCCGACGCCACCAGCGGGGGCGCCCTGGACGGCGGCGTGGTCGGCGTCTACTACGGCAGCGCCGGGGACGGCCCGGTCGTCGGCGCCGCCGGGCCCGGCACCGAGCCCGTCTGGTGGACGCAGGACTCCCCGGGCGTCCCCGGGGTCTCCGAAGAGGGCGACCGCTGGGGCAGCGACCTGTCGGTGGCCGACACCGACGGCGACGGCTACGCGGACGTGGCCGTCGGCGCCCCGCTGGAGGACGTCGGCGCGCCGGGCTCGGACCCGTCCCGGCTCGACACGGGGGCCGTCTGGGTGCTGCGTGGAGCGGCCGGGGGGCTGACGGCGGCCGGGGCCCGCTCCTGGGACCAGGACTCCGCGGACGTGCCCGGGGTGCCCGAGACCGGCGACCAGTGGGGCGGCCAGGTGCGCCTGATCGACCCCGACGGCGACGGACGCTTCGGCCTCCTGGCCGCCGCCCCCGGCGAGGACATGTCCAACGGGGTCGTCTGGGTGCTGCCCGCCGGCCGGGGAGGCGTGACGGCCACCGGATCGTGGACCTTCGACGGCGGATCGCTCGGCGCCCCCCGGACGGAGGCCCGCTTCGGCGAGGCGGTCGACGAGTAGGGCCGCGACCGGACCCGGATGTCCCGGAATGCGAGGGAACGGCAAGCCGTGGATGCTGGAACGGTCAGCGTCTCTAGGAGGTCAGTCATGGGCATGCTCGACAAGATCAAGGACATGATCAAGGGGCATCCGGACCAGGCCCGCCAGGGAGTCGAGAAGGGCGGCGACTACGTCGACAAGAAGACCGGCGGCAAGTACAGCGGCCAGGTCGACTCGGCCCAGCAGAAGGCCAATGACCAGTTCGGTGACAGGCCGGACCAGGGCCGGTAAACGCTTGCCCGGACCGTGAGGGAGCGGTGGACACCCCAGCTGTGGTGTCCACCGCTCCCGGGCGTCGCGCCGCCCCCGCCGACCGTGCGGGCCGGGGCGCCTCCGACGTGCCGCACCGGCCGCCCGGGAGCATGCTGGCTGTGTGACCTGGCACGGCGCGGCCGGGCGGCTGCCGATCGGCCCGAGCGACGGCCCGCCCGCAGGACCGGAGGACGGCCGGGCACCGGACGACCTGTCCCTGGTGCTCGCCCAGTCCGTCGTACACGCCATCGACGCGGTCGGCGGCCGGGCCGGCGGGGTCTACCTCCCCTCGCGCACCCCAGGCCTGCTCCGGCTCGCCGTCCTCGCCGGACTCCCCGGCCCCCTGTTCCGCCCCTGGTGGCGGATGCACGTGAACCGGCCGTTCCCGGTCGCCGAGGCGTTCCGCACCGGCAGCCCGGTGTATCTCGCCGACGCGGAGGACGCCATGCGGCGCTTCCCCCAGCTGATGGCCGGACTGCCGTTCCCCTTCGGCTCCCTGTACGTGCCGGTGCTGCGCCGCCGCTCAGCGGTCGGCGTCCTCGTCGTCCTGCGCGCCGCGACCGGCGACGAGCCGGTGCCCGCAGCCGACCGGGAACGCCTCCAGCACATCGCCGACGGCCTGGGCGCCCAACTGGCCGGCCTCGCGGGCGCCGGCACCCGGCCCGAGCGGGAGAGCGAGCGGGCCGAGTGGGAGGGCGAGCCGCTCCCCGTACAGCTGCCCGCCAAGACCTCGCCGCCCGTGCGCATCGGCCGCTTCGACTGGAACCTCGCCACCGGCGCCGTCGACGCCGACGACGACCTCGCCGCGATCCTCGGCACCGGGGCCGGACGCTTCCCCGGCACCATCGACGCCCTGGCCGCCCGGCTCGCACCGGAGGACGTCTACGGCCTGTGGGCGCTGGCCCGACAGGCGGCGGGCTCCGGCGGCCCCGTCGTACGCCGGATGCGGCTGCGCGGCCCGGACGGGCGCTCCCACCTGCTGGAGGTCTCCGGACGCCGACAGGACGACGTCGGGCCCGGCGGGCACCTGACCGGCTTCCTGGTGGACCTGGGCATCGGCCCGGTCGTCGCCGAGGCCGCCGACCGGCTGCCGCGCGGCATCTTCTCGCTCGACCGCTTCGGCCGGATCACCTACGTCAACCCGCTCGCCGAGGACATGCTCGGCCGGCCCCGCACCGCCCTGGTCGGCCGGGTGCTCTGGGAGGCGCTGCCCTGGTTCGCCAATCCGGCGTACGAGGACCACTACCGGGCCGCGATGATCTCCGACGCCCCGGTCCACTTCCTCGCCCGCCGCGAACCGCCCCCCTGGCTCTCGGTCTCCCTGTACCCGGGGCACGAGGGCCTGACCGCCGTCCTCACGCCCACCGACACGCCCGCCTACACCCCGGACTCCGTCGTCTCGCCCGGACTGGGACTCGGCTCACCGGCCGACCGGTCCGCCGCCCTCTACCGGCCGGTCGCCCTCGCCATCGCGCTCACCGAGGCCGTCACCGCCCGGCAGGTCTCCCGCGTGGTCACCGAGGAACTGCTCCCCGCCTTCGGCGGCCGGCAACTGGCGATCTACCTGCTCAAGGAGGGCCACCTCTACCTGGAGTGGGAGACCGGCTTCCCGCAGGGCTTCCTCGACCGGTTCGACGCGGTCGGCCTGGAGGCCCGCATCCCCGGCGTGGAAACGCTCACCACCGGGCGCCCCATCTTCTTCGAGTCCATGCAGCGCCTGGCCGCCGCCTACCCGGGCATCCCCATGGACGCCGACGTCGGCGCCCGCGCCTTCCTCCCGCTCATCGCCTCAGGGCGGCTGGTCGGCTCCTGCATCCTCGGCTTCGACCAGCCGCGCGGCTTCAGCCCGGAGGAGCGCACGGTCCTGACCGCCCTGGCCGGTCTCATCGCCCAGGCCCTCCAACGGGCCCAGCGCTACGACACCGAGGCCGCCCTCGCCCGCGGCCTCCAGGACGCCCTGCTGCCGCACCGGCTGCCCGCCGTCCGCGGCATCGACACCCAGGGCCGCTATCTCGCCGGCACCCAGGGCATGGACGTCGGCGGCGACTGGTACGACGTGATCGAGACCCACGGCCGCCTCGCCCTCGTCATCGGCGACGTGCAGGGCCACGGCGTGGCCGCCGCAGCGACCATGGGCCAGCTCCGCAGCGCCGTACGGGCCTTCGCGCTGAGCGGCCACGACCCCCAGGAGGTCATGAGCGGCACCAACCGCCTGCTCATCGACCTGGACACCGGCCAGTTCGCGAGCTGCTGCTACATCGTGACGGACCCGGCGACCGGCCGGACGCACGCCGTGCGCGCCGGGCACCCCCAGCCCGTCCTGCGCCGGCCCGACGGCACCGCCGAGGTCATGGACCTCCCGGGCGGCATCGTCCTGGGCATCGACGCCGAGGCCGGCTACCCCGTCACCGAACTGCACCTCGACCCGGGCGCCACGCTCGCCCTGTACACCGACGGCCTGGTCGAGCAGGCGGGCATCGACATCGACGTGGGGGTCGAGCGGCTGCGCTCCACCCTCCAGGGCCTGGGCGCCGCCCCGCTCACCGACACCGCCGACCACGTCATCCGCCGCGCCCGCCAGGCCGCGGACCGGCCCGACGACATCGCCCTGCTCCTCGCGGCCCGGTGGACGGGGGAGGACGACTGAGAACCGCCGTGCAGCGCAACGCCGGGGCGGTCCGCACAGGTCAGGCGCGCCTTCACGCCGTGTCGGCGGCCCAGCTCCGGCCGGTGGGTCAGCGGCTGAGCGGCCCCCGCGCCGGAGCGGCGGACAGGGACACGGCCAGCTGCGCGACGGCCGGCAGATGGTCGTTCAGGAAGAAGTGCCCGCCCGCCAGGACCCGCATCGCGAACGGGCCCGTGGTCTCCTCCCGCCACGGCGCCACGTCCTCCACCGCCACCTCCGGGTCACCGTCCCCGGTGAGGGCGACGACCGGGCACGCCAGGAGACCGCCGCGCGGCACGTACCCCGCGACGGCCGCGTAGTCGGCGCGCAGCGCGGGCAGGATCACGTCGAGCAGTTCCGGATGGGCCAGCACGGCCGGGTCCGTGCCGCCGAGCTCGCGGACCCGGGCGAGCAGCGCCTCATCGGTCGCCGGCCCGCCGGACCCCAGGCGCGAGGGCGCCCGCCGGCCGGACACGATCAGCGCCGCCGCCCCCCGGCCCGGGACACCGGACAGCCGCAGCGCCACCTCGTGGGCGAGCGAGGCGCCCATGCTGTGCCCGAGGAGCACGCGCGGCCCGGCCGGGGCGGGGCCGGCCGCCAGGGCCTCGGCGATCAGGTCGGCGAGCCGGTGCAGATCATCGAGGGGCTCCTCGCGGTAGCGGTCCTGCCGGCCCGGGTACTGCACGGCGCGCACGTCCAGCGCCTGCCCCACGGCGGCGGACAGCGGGCGCCAGAACCCCGCCGCGCCGCCCGCGTGCGGGAAGCACACCAGCTCGGCGCGGGCGTCCGTGGGGTGGTAGCGGCGCAGCCAGGTCTCCGGGCGCGCGCCCGCTCCCCGGCCTGCCTCTTCGGTCTCTCGCTTGTGCATGGATCGCCTTCGGTTCTCACATCTGGTGTGCGGGGCGTCCACCGCGGACGGTGAACACGTACGGGATCAGCGTCGCCGGGCCCCCGGCGCGGGCACCAGGCGGACCGCCGTGTTCAGGACATGGTCGATCGCGTCGCGCGAGGGGTGCTCCGTGAGGTTGGTGAGCAGCCGGGCCAGGGTGTTGAGCAGGGGCGGCGAGCCCATCACGTACCGGTTCAGCACCGGCTGGAAGCCCGACCTGCTGAAGATCAGATCGGCGGCCGTGTTGCCGAGCCGGTAGTAGCGGCCCCAGCGCCGGTTCATCTCGGCCGGGTAGTGGCGCAGCGCCCGCTCGCGCCTCGGTCCCGGCGGCAGCGCCAGTGCGAGGGCCGTCGTCTCGGCGGCCACCTCGCCCGCCTCCATCGCCTGCCCGATGCCCTCGCCGTTCCACGGACTGACCATGCCCCCGGAGTCACCGACGAGCAGGAGCCCCCGGGTGTACAGCGGGTGGCGGTTGAAGCCCAGCGGCAGGGCGGCGCTGCGCACGGGCCCCTCCGCGTTCTCCTCCCGCAGCCCCCACTCCTCGGGCGTACGGGCGAGCCACCGGTCCAGCGTGGCCCGCAGGTCCGCGCTGCCGTGCCGGCGGTGGGGGAGCGCACCCAGGCCGACGTTCACCCGGCCGTCCCCCATCGGGAAGATCCAGCCGTACCCGGGCAGATAGGCGTCGCTCCCCGGGAAGCGCAGGTCGGCCCAGAGCTCCAGGAAGTCCTCACGGGAACGCTCCGGGCTGCGGTAGTAGCGCCGGGCGGCCGTCGCGATCTGCCGCTTGGCGTCCCGCTCAAGACCCATCGCCAGCGCGATCCGGGCCGAGGCGCCGTCGGCGGCGATCACCACGGGCGCCCGGTGCACCACCGTGCCCGCCCCGGACACCGCCGTCACCCCGGTGATCCGCCCCGCCCGGTCGGTCACCGGCTCCTTCACCTTCACCCCGGTACGCAGCCGGGCACCCGCCGCCACGGCGTGCCGGGCCAGGATGTCGTCGAAGTCGTGCCGGCTGCGGGTGAGCCCGAAGTCCGGGAAGCCGCCCAGCGCCGGCCAGTCGATCTCCACCTGCCGGGGACCCGCCACCCAGCGCATCCCCCGCGACCGGGTCCAGCCGGGAGCCTGGATGTCGACGCCCATGCGGATCAGCTGGTGCACCGCGCGCGGGGTCAGGCCGTCCCCGCACACCTTCTCGCGGGGGAAGCGGGACTTCTCCAGGAGCAGCACATCGACCCCGGCCCTCGCGAGGTGGTAGGCGGCGGACGAACCGGCCGGGCCCGCGCCGACCACGATGACCTGCGCCTCCTCGGCCGCACCGGGAGCGGTCTCCTCGTCCGACGGCGACTGCTCTGCACGCGTCTCCCGCATGGGGCTCCTCTCCTCGCTCGGCACCGCCGCCGGGACGACGGCCCTGTACACCGACATCCTGCCGGTTTCCCGGGCCCCCGGGGCGGGTGATCGGAAAAGGGCTGCCCCGCCCCGGGCCGTTCACACCCGGAGCGCCCCGCCGCTCAGCCCGGCGGCCTGCGCCCGGCATCGGCGAGCAGCCGCTCGATGCGGTCGAAGCGCTCGTGCAGCACCCGCTCCGTGTCGTCCCGCATCCGGCGTGCGGCGTGCTCCGCCTCGGCGGCCAGCCGGTGACGGCGACGCTGCTCGTGCCCGACGAACCAGGTCGCGAGCGCGGCCGTGACCATCCCGTAGGTCGTGATGCCGACCCCCATCACGACGGCGGCCACGACCCGCCCCCACAGCGTCACCGGGAAGAGATCCCCGTAACCGACGGTCGTCGCGGTCTCCACCGACCACCACAGCGCCCGTGGATACGAGGTGATCGTGGCGTCCGGCGCGTGCCGCTCGGCCAGGACCACCAGCCAGGAGCCGGCCAGCATGGTCACGGCGAGCAGCACCGTCGCCCAGCCGGCCGCCTTCAGATGCAGCGAGCGGTTCTCCCGGCCGAGCAGCAGCTCGACCGCCTTGGTCAGGAATACAGGCACCATTTCCGGATCATCGGGCCCCGGCGGCGCTCCCGGCGCCCGGGCACGCGCCCGTCGCCGGGGCGTCACCCGATCGCGCACGGCACGGGCCGCCAGGGAACACGGACCGGTCCCGCACGCCGATCGCCCTGCGACGATCCGTGTTAAACCTGGATACGTGGGTGGCACAGGTCGATTCCGGGCGAAATTTCACCGCTCCGCCCGGCGTCCGCAGCGACACGAGGGCGGCCGCCCGGGCGGCGACGCACCCGCGCCCTCGAAGCCGCCCCGCCGGCGGACCTCCTGGGGACGCGGACTGATCTCGATGTTCAGCGTTCGCACCGTCGCCGGACAGTTCTTCGTCCTCATGCTCGGCATCGTGGTCCTGCTCGACGCCGCCGCCGTCGTCGCCCTCGTCGTACAGGGCCGCCGCGACAGCATGAGCGCGGCGCGCGCCCAGTCGCTGAGCGTCGCGCAGACCTTCGCCCACGCCCCGGGCGTGGCGGCGGCACTCGACAGCAAGGACCCCACGGTCGTCCTCCAGCCGCGCGCCGAGGAGATCCGGCAGAGCACCGGCGTCGAGAACGTGGTCGTGGCGGGCACCAACGGCATCCGCTACACCCACCGCGACATCGCCCTCATCGGCAAGAGGATCACCGGCCCCTACAAGGACGCGGTCGCGGGCGAAGCGGTCACCCGCACGATATCGGGGAGCCGGGGCAGAGCCGTCACCTCACTGGTGCCCGTCGAGCGCCGGGACGGCTCCGTGGCCGGACTGGTGGCGGTCGGCATCAAGGTCGAGGCCGTCAACCGGCTCGCGTACCCGAGCATCCCGCTGACCATCGGTGCCGGGATCGCCGCCCTCGCCCTCACCGCGGCCGGCGCCGCCTTGGTCGGCCGCCGCCTCAGCCTCCAGACGCGCGGCCTCGGCCCGGCCGAGATGACCCGGATGTACGAACACCACGACGCCGTCCTGCACGCCGTGCGCGAGGGCGTCCTCATCATCGGCGCCGACCACCGGCTGCTGCTCGCCAACGACGAGGCCCGGCGGCTGCTCGACCTCCCGCCCGACGCCGAGGGCCGTGCGGTGACCGACCTCGGGCTCGCCTCCGGCACCGCGGAGCTGCTGGCCTCCGGACAGGTCGCGACGGACGAGCTGCGGCCCGCCGGGGACCGGCTGCTCGCCGTCAACCTCCGCCCCACCGAGGAGCGCGGCGGCCAGCCCGGCATGGTGGCCACCCTGCGCGACACCACCGAACTGCGCGCCCTCACCGGCCGCGCGGAGACCGTACGCGAACGGCTGACGCTCCTCTACCGGGCGGGCGCCCTCATCGGCACCACCCTCGACGTCACCACCACCGCCCAGGAACTCGCGGACGTCGCCGTCCCCGGCTTCGCCGACTGTGTGACGGTCGACCTGGCCGACGCCGTCCTGCGCGGCGGGGAGCCGAGACCGCCCACCGGCGACACCCTGGAGCTCCGCCGCACCGCCGTCCGCAGCGCCGCCGACGACCACCCGCTCTTCACGTCCGGCCGTGTCATCGGCTACCGGCCGACCAGCGCCGAGGGCCTGGGCACCGGCGTCGGGCACACCTGGATCGTCTCCGACCTGGCCTCCTCCCGGCAGTGGCGCGAGACCGAACCGGAACAGGCCGCCCGCGTCCTGGAGCACGGCTACCACTCGCTGCTCTCCGTCCCGCTGCGCGCCCGGGGAGTCATCCTGGGCGTCGCCAACTTCTGGCGCGGGCGGAACGGCGACGCCTTCGACCTGGACGACCTCTCCTTCGCCGAGGAACTGGTGGCCCGCGCCGCGGTCAGCGTCGACAACGCCCGCCGCTACACCCGCGAGCACGAGATGGCCGTCACCCTTCAGCGCAGCCTCCTCCCGCGCGGCCTGCCCGAGCAGAACGCCCTCGACGTCGCCTACCGCTATCTGCCGGCGCAGGCGGGCGTGGGCGGCGACTGGTTCGACGTGATCCCGCTCTCCGGAGCCCGGGTCGCCCTCGTCGTCGGCGACGTCGTCGGGCACGGGCTGCACGCGGCGGCCACGATGGGCCGGCTGCGCACGACGGTCCTCAACTTCTCCACGCTCGACCTGGCGCCCGACGAACTCCTCGGCCACCTGGACGAACTGGTGGTCAGGATGGACCAGGACGAGGAGTCGGGCGGCGGCGCGATCACCGGTGCCACCTGCCTGTACGCGATCTACGACGCCGTGTCCGGACGGTGCACGGTCGCCCGGGCCGGCCACCCCGGACCCGCGCTGGTGCTGCCCGACGGCACGGTCAGCTTTCCGGAGATCCCGGCCGGACTGCCCCTCGGAATCGGCGGCATGCCCTTCGAGATGACCGAGCTGGACGTCCCCGAGGGCAGCCGGCTCGTCCTGTACACGGACGGTCTGGTGGAGCGCCGCGACCGGGACATCGACGACGGCATGGAGCTGCTGCGCCGCTCGCTGGCCGACCGCGACCGCACCCCCGAGGAGACCTGCGACGACGTGCTGGAGACCATGCTGCCCAGCCGCCCCGGCGACGACGTGGCCCTGCTGGTCGCCCGGACCCGCACCCTGGACCCGTCCCGGCGTGTCCAGTGGGACGTGCCCCCGGACCCCGCCGCGGTCGCCGGAATCCGCAAGCAGGCCATGCGCTGGCTCTCCGACCGCGGCCTGGACGAGGAGGGTTTCGTCACCGAGCTCATCCTGAGCGAACTCGTCACCAACGCCATCCGCTACGGCTCCGAGCCCATCACGGTCCGGCTGCTGTACGACAGGGCCCTGACCTGCGAGGTGTCGGACTGCAGCAGCACCTCCCCGCATCTGCGCTACGCCACCACGACGGACGAGGGCGGCCGGGGCCTCTTCCTCGTGGCCCAGTTCGCGGAGCGCTGGGGGGCCAGGTACACCGACCGGGGCAAGGTCATCTGGTCGGAGCAGACCCTCGGTGGCCCCCCGCCGGCCGGTCTCCTGTAGACGACGGACGCGGGGCCCGGCAGTCCGCCGGGCCCCGCGCCGCTTCACCTCGGGTGCCTCATGTCCTGCGTGTCCCCGTCAGGGGAAGGACACCACGTTCGACGGCACGGTCGAGGTCCCGGAGGTCGGCGAACCCGTGTCGTTGATGACGTGGTTGTACTGGCCCTGGCCGCCGAGCGAGACGACGAGCAGGTCGTGGAACTTCACGCCCGCCTTGACCGGGGCCTCGAAGCCGTGGTCCTGGCGGATGCTCGGGTCGACGTTGTAGTAGCAGTAGCTGCCGAGTCCCCAGCCCTCGTGGGTGTTGACCGAGTCGTCCACCTTGTAGGCCGCGAAGCCCTTGACGCTGCCGTTCTGAACCGCTGCCTGGTTGGGGGCGTCGTAGGACTTCTCGTTCTGGAAGAAGATCGTCTTGCCGTTCTCGCCGGACCAGCGGACGTCGTACTTGTTGAAGTGCTCGACGAAGAGCCCGGTGGCCAGGACGTTGTCGCCGTTGACCTGGAGGCCGTAGTCGGAGCGGTTGGTCTCCCAGCCGATGCCCTCGCCGTGGTCGGCGCGCCACAGCCAGGTGTGGTCGATGATCGTGTCGTTGCTGTTGATCACCATGCCCGTGGTCGCCTTGCCGGCACCCGCGCCGCCGACCCGGACGAACACGTCCTGGACGCTGGTCGGGTTGGCCGCGTGGCTCGCGGAGGCGTTGTCGGGGCCGACCTGCACCAGGACCTGGGAGTTCTGCGGACCGGCGTCGACCAGCAGCCCGGCCAGCTTCACGCCGTCGACGTCACCGACCTTGAGGGCGGTCACGCCGTTGTCCGGGATGATCGTGGCGAGGCCGAGGCCCAGCACGACGGTGTTGGCGCGGTCGATGTTGATCGTCTGGTTCACGTGGTAGACGCCGGGCGTGAACAGCAGGTGCAGGCCCTGCTGGACGGCCGCGTTGATGGTGGCGGCGGTTGCCCCCGGCTTGACGACGTAGAACTTGCTCAGCGGGATCGACTCGCCCTGCGGGGTCCCGTTCCAGGACACACCGCGCGCGTTGGTGCGCTTGGCGGGCACGAACACCTTGTACTCGTTGCCGTCCAGGTAGAGGAACGGCTTCTCACGGGAGACCGGGGTGTTCTGCAGGGTGGTGTACGGCGGGTTGGGGAAGCTCTGCGCGGGCGCGCCCTCGACGCCCGAGAACGTCATGTTCCAGACGCCGTTGCCCCAGCTGCCGATGGAGCTGTCGCGGGTGTACCACTGCTGCTGCGAGTACGGGCCGACCTGGCCGTCGATCTTGCTGTCGGCGATGTACCCGCCGCTCGCCCAGCCGTAGCCGTTCGGGGCGAGGTTGAGGCCGCCCTTGACGTGCATCCGGCGGAACGGCGCGGCCTGGGACACGGCCCAGCGGTCGGTGCCGTTGACCGGGTTCAGCGCGAGGTTCTCGGCCGAGCGCCAGAAGTTCTGCGTGGCGTTGCCGTTGAACCAGCCCGCGTCCACGGTGACATCACCGTTGAACGTGGTGTCGTCGGGCTTGAGGCCGAGACCGGCGATCGACGTGTAGAAGCCGATCTGCGCGTTGATGTTGTTGTACGTGCCCGGCTTGAACAGCAGCGCGTAGCGGCCGTTGCCGAACTGCGCCGACTCCTGCTGGTGGAAGATCTCGTCGACCTTGGCCTGGATGTTGGGCGTCGACGGGTCGAAGACCAGGACGTTCGGGCCGAGGTCACCGCCGCCCGGGAGCTGCGGGCCACCGTCACCGCCGGTGGTGCCGAACACCTGGAACTCCCAGAGCGAGTAGCCGTATCCGGTTGCGCGGGCGGTACCGGTCAGCCGCACGTAGCGGGCGGTGCCCGAGACGTTCAGCGTCTCGTTGCCGCCGGGGCCCGTGGTGGTCGAGTAGGCGGTGCTCCACGTGTTGTTGTCCGTGGAGAACTCGATCTTGTAGCTCTTGGCGTAGGCGGCCTCCCACCGCAGCGCGATCTGGCTGACCGATGCGGAGGCACCGAGGTCGACCTTGATCCACTGCGGGTCGGAGAACGCGCTCGACCAGCGGGTGCCGTTGTCACCGTCGACGGCGGCGGTGGCGGGGGTGCCGGCGCTCTCCTGGCTGGACGTGGTCACCGTCTTGCCCTGCGAGAGCAGGGAAGGGGCCGCGCTGGCCGAGGTGGAGGGCACGAAGGCGAGGAGCGAGACGACGAGACCGGCGACGGCGGCCAGTACGCCGGTGCGTCTTCTTCCGGTCGAAGGCGCGGGTCTGCGGAGCGAGGGGGGTCCATACATGGGGGCTTGTCTCCTGAGTCGCGGAACGGGTGCACGACACGAAGCCGGAGAGCGCTCTCTCCAGCGAGGGGGATACTTCACCCCCGGCTCACGACACGTCAATAGGTGTGCACCGACGGCTTGTTCGGGTGGACTTGAGAACAACAGTTGACGACGGAAAGCTCACGTGTGTCCGTGTTGCGGCCATCTTGACAGCGCCCGGAACAAGAGAACTGACGGGGCGTCGGTTCAGGTGATGACGGAGCGCGTACGGGGAGTGCGGGAGGCTTCGCTGATCGTTGCCACCGCAATCACCGGGCGTGCCGGGCGCACGCGCGGACCCCTCCGCCGCCCACGCCCGCGCCTGTTACCGGACATGTTGTTCCCGCCCCGGGGACAGCGGCCCCGGCCCCTCGCTATCCTCCGGGCATGAGCCGTGAGCGAGGCGCGGGAACCACCGCTGACCAGGCACGACGAGGACCGGGGTGACCGGGATGACGGGCGCCGCACCGGGAGACCCCCGGGGCGTCCAGGCCTGGCGGGCGTTCGGCGCCCGGCTCCGTCTCCGGCGCAGGCGGGCCGGTCTCACCCAGGCCCAGGTGGGCGCCCGGGTCGGCTACGACCACACCGCCATCAGCAAACTCGAACACGGCAGCCGCCGCACCCCGCTCCCGCTGGCCCGCCGCCTGGACCGGCTGCTGAACGCCGACGGGGATCTCGTCGCCGCCTGCGAGGAGGCCGAGGAGCGGGAGCGCACGGAGGCGGCGACCGTCGCACCCGGGCCACTGTCCGACCCGGTCCGGCAGGGCCCGCTGCCCGGCGAGCCCGCCGGCGGCGCACTCCCGGCGATGCTCCCGCCGGAGACCGTCCTGCCCGGGCGGCTGCCCGCGTACGGCCTGTTCTGCCCGCTGCACGGGCGGGACGGCTGCACGGTCCCCGCGCTCCCCGACGCCGTCGCCCTGCACGCGCGGTTCTGCGCCCTGGGGCCCGACGCCGTCGGTCGTCCCGCCCTGGACACCGACACGGTGCACGCCCTGACCGCGCTGCTCGCCGTCTGCCTGCGCGCCGACGAGGAGCGCGCCTGGCCCGGAGCGACCGCGGTGGTCGAGCGCACCCTGCACGCGATGCTCCGCTGGATGGCGCTCCCGGCCGCCCCGTACCAGCGCCAACTCGCCCCGCTGGCTGCCGAGTACGCGCAGTCGGCGGGCTGCCTCAGGCTCCTGTGGGGCCGTAACGGGACGGCGATGGCCTGGCTGGACCGGTCCCTGGTGTGGGCGGCCATGTCCGGCCACGTCGGCGTGCGGGTCGCGGCGCTCAGCGACATGAGCACCCTGGCGCGGCTGGAGGGCGACGGCCCCTCCGCCCTCGCGTACGGCGAAGCCATCCGCGCGGCCGCGGCGGGCCGTCACTGGGCGGGGGCCATGAGCGATCTGTACCAGGCGCGCGGCCACGCGGTGCGCGGTGACGCCGGCCGCACCCTGCACCACCTCGCCCGGGCCTGGTCGCAGATGGACCGGGCCGGTGAGCGGGACGAGGCGGAGGCGCCCTGGCTCTCCGTCGCCTCCGTGCGCCTGCGGGTGGAGTCCGGGGCGGCGGGCGCCCTGCGCGACCTCGCCGCCGCGACGGGGGAGCGCCGTTACGCGCTGCGCGCCCTGGACGCGGCCGGCAGCGCGATCCGGCTGCTGCCGCCGGGCCTGCACTCGGCCCGCAAGCTGTTCCTGGCCCGCACGGCGGACGCGTACGTCTGCGCGGGCGAACCTGCCGCCGCTTCGGCGGTGGCGGGACCGGTCCTGGACAGCACCGAGGTGCACCCGGCGACCCTGCTCGGCCAGGAGCTGCGCGGACTCTACGGACGACTGGCCGGCCGCGCCGACGGGCGCGCGGAGACCGAGGACTTCGTCCGCCGGCTGGCCGCCGTCGTCCACTGAGCGCGGAGAACGGCAGGGGCGGGGCGTGTGGACCACGCCCCGCCCCCGTATGCGCGCCGGTGGATCAGCTCACATCGAGGGCCACGTCGTCCACGACGAAGCTGGTCTGCAGGTAGGCGTCCTCCTTACTGGTGAAGCCCAGCGTCACGGTCTGCCCGGCCGCCGACGCGACGTCGATGGTCTTCAGCACGTAGCCGCTGGTGGCGTCGAGATTCGAGTACGTGGCCAGGGTGCGGGACCCCAGCTTCACGGTGAACGTGTCGTACGCGTTCCCGTCGGGCGTCTCGGCGGTGTCGGTGCGCAGATAGAACGACAGCCGGTATGTCGAGCAGCCGGCCGGCACGGTCAGCGACTGGGTGGCGGTGTCGCTGTGGGTGCTGCCCCAGCCGCCGAACCACGCCTGGTACGAGCCGCTGTGCGCGGGCTTCTCGGAGGTCCGGTTGTTGATGACGCCGTCGGTCTGCGTCCAGGGCGAAGTCCCGTTCTCGAAGCCGCCGTTGGTCACGACCTGCCGGGGCTGGCAGCTGCCGCCGCCACCGACCACCAGAGAGTAGGTGGTGGTGTGGGTGGCCGTGCCGGTCCCGGTCACGGTGAGGGTGTACGTACCCGCAGTGGTCTGGGCGCTCGCGGAGACCGTCATCGTGGCCGACGAGCCGGACTGCACCGAGGTGGGCGAGAAGGAGACGGTGACACCGCTCGGCGCACCGGACGCCGAGAGCCGCACGTTCTGGGCGGAGCCGCCGGTGGTGGCCGTGGACACGGTCGCGGTGACCGAGGAGCCCGGCTGGACGCTGCCCGAGACCGGGTTCACCGACACGGAGAAGTCGTCGGCGGGAGCGGTGGAGCCGACCGCCGTCTTCCACAGCGTGTAAGCGACCCCGTCGGCGCTGCGGTCGAGTGCGGTGGCGTTGATGTTGGCGGTGGTGTCGCACGACTGGTGGTAGCAGGGATCGTACGAACGGCCGGCCGTGCCTCCCCACTTGGCCGCCTGTGCCGACGTCTTGGTGTCACTGGCACCGGTGGCGTAGCCGGAGGTGGCGATCCCGCCCTGCTGGAAGGAGTAGTCGTCCGAGCGCCCCTGGCCCTCGACGTTCTCCTCCGGGGCCAGTCCCAGGGACGCCCAGTACTCCTTCATCGGGGCCGAGGCCGCCGAGTTGAGGTTGTTGATGAAGTAGCCGCCGTTCACCGAGGCGACCATGTCGAAGTTGTAGTACGCGGTGATGGCGCTGCGCTGCGCCGAACTCAGCTGGCTCACGTAGTACTTGGAGCCCTGGAGGCCCTGCTCCTCGCCGTTCCACCAGGCGAACCGGACGTGCTTGGTCATGGTGGGGTTCTGCTGGGCCAGGGCGAGCGCGTTCTCCAGCAGGGTCGCCGACCCGGAGCCGTTGTCGTTGATGCCCGGCCCGGCGGACACGCTGTCGAGGTGGGCGCCGAACATCACGGTGCTGTCGGAGGGCCCGCCCGGCCAGTCCGCGACGAGGTTCTTGCCGGTGTAGGTGCAGGTGGCGCAGGTCTGCTCGGTCACGGTGTAGCCGGCCGCCTGGAGCTTGCCCTTCACATAGGCGAGCGAGGCGTTGTACCCGCTGCTTCCGGCGCGCCGGTTGCCACCGTTCTGCGAGGCGATGGTGTTGAACTGCGTCAGGTGCGCTTGCACGTCGGCGACGCTGATGTCGGGCGCGGTGCCGCCGGGGTTGCCGCCGCCGCCGTCGACGGTCAGCGTGTACTGGGCGGTGTGCTCCTGGGTGCCGGCGCCCTTGACGGTGAAGGTGTACGAGCCGGGGGCCGCGGCCGAGGTGGTCGACACGGTCATCGTGGACGTGGCGCCGGACTGCACCGAGGACGGGCTGAAGGAGACGCTCACCCCGCCGGGCAGGCCGCTCGCGGACAGGCTCACCGTCTGGGCGCTGCCGGACGAGATCGTCGTGCGGACGGTGGACGTCACCGAACTGCCGGGCTTCACCGAGCCGGACGCCGGGTCCAGGGAAAGCGAGAAGTCGTTGTTGCCGCTCGGGGAACAGGCCGGGTCACCGCTCTGGGCGGGCACGCTGACCGCGTCCCACGCAGCCTTCGTGCGGTTGTACAGCGTGCACGTGGCGTCGAGGTTCTTGGCCGCGGTGAGGGTGGTCGTGCGGTAGCGCTTGTACGTCATGCCGCTGGTCTTCAGGAGCATGCCGCCGTAGAACACCTTGCCGGCGCTCTGGATGCCCACACCGGTCACCGAGGAGTTGTTGCAGGTGGGGCTGGAGGGCTTGCCGCCACCGGGGCTTGAGCCCTCGGCGAGCAGATAGAACCAGTGGTTGAGGGGCCCGGCCGCCGCGTGCTCCTCGGTGCTGGGTATGGAGGAGCTGTAGCAGTTCGGGTCGCCGATCTGGCCGGGGTTGTACATGACCCGGATCGGCCCGTTGCCGACGAGGTTGATCTTCTCGCCGACGGTGTAGTCCGGGTCGTCGTACGGGGCCGGCTCATTGGTGTACGCCTCGGTCAGCGCGCCCATGATGTCGCCGGTGGCCTCGCCGAGCCCGGACTCGTTGTTGGCGCCGCCCGGGGTGTACTGGTCGATGCCGTGGCCGAACTCGTGGCCCACGACGTCCATCGCGCCGATCCACTGGTTGGCCTGGTTGTGGCCGATCGAGACCGTGGAGCCGTCCCAGTACGCGTTGACGTCGTTGAGGCCGACCTTGACCGGCCAGCTGCGTCCGTTGCCGTCGTGGCCGTTGCGCCCGAGCCAGTCACGCAGCATGTCCCACTCGTGCTGGGCCGCCCACATGACGTCGACGCAGCCGGTCTCCTTGCTGGACGCGTTGCCGGTGCCCCAGGAGTCGGTGGACTTGGTGAACACGCCGCCGGTGCTGTAGTCGGCACAGCTCAGTCCGGGGCGGTTCGGGTCGCGGAGCGAGTAACTGCTGCCCGACGAGGTGGTGTTGATGGTGAGCGGATTCGGTCCGTTCCACTGGCTGTTGCCGGTGCCGGCCCGGACGTCGTCGTAGCTGTCGATGACGGCGCCGGTGCCCGCGTCCACGAACACGTGCAGCCGACTGGGCGCCTTCGCGGTCCGGCCGGTGAGCACGGTCTCCCAGGCCAGCCGGGAGCGCTTGCCGGTGGCCCGTACGACCAGCCGGTGGCTCTCGACCTCGTCCACCATACGCAGTCGCTTGCGGGAGGCGGCCTCGGCGGCCTTCGCGGAGACGGTCGCGGTGGTGGGCACGTTGATGCGCCGCGACACCGCCGACTGCGAACCGCGCACCCGGCCCTTGGAGTCGGCCACCACGACCGCGTCCCCGCCGACGACGGGCAGACCGCGGTAGGTGCGCTCGTACGCGACGGAGTAGAGGCCGTTGATCCACGGGGTGACGATCCGGCGTTCGTAGCGCTCCTCCGGCCCCTTGGCCAGAGTGTCGAGCCCGCTGGCAGCGGCCTTGTCGGCGGCCGAGACGGCGGTGGCAAGTGCCGTGGGGGCGGGCGGCGGTGCGGGGTCCGCCGAGGCGGACGGGCCGCTGACGGCGACCAGCATTCCGGCGAGGACGGCCAGGGTCGTCCCGGCCGTCATCGGTCTGCGTTTCATCGAGGCTCCTCATGGGTGTCCGTGATCGAGCGACCGAACACTCACATGTGGTCATGACCCCGTCAACGAACTGCGGGCGCCCGCGGGGGAGTTGGCAAGTCTCGTCAAGTCGGGCCTGCGCGCCGCGGAAGCGCACGCGAAAGAAAGGGGGATGGACAGGCGGGGAGGCGGACGTTATCCTGCACTCTCACCAGAACGGTGATCTACACGCAACTGTCGAGGCGAGCGTATCACTGAATCGGCAAGCGCACAAGCACTTCTGGCCCCCCTTCATACGCCACCCGTAGTCCCGCTCAACCCACAAGGAAGGCACCAGCCTTGACCTCGCACTCCCTCGGCGCAGCGGCCGCCGGCACCTGGCGGCTCGGTGATCTGACCGTCAACCGGATGGGCTTCGGAGCCATGCGGCTTACCCAGAACGGCCGGGCGTTCAGCGACGAGCGCACCCCGCACGACCGGGACCGGGCCGTCGCGGTGCTGCGCCGCGCCCTCGAGCTGGGCGTGAACCACATCGACACGGCCGCCTTCTACTTCTCGCCCCTGCGCTCCGCCAACGAGCTGATCAACCGGGCGCTCGGCCCCTACCCGGACGACCTGGTGATCACCACCAAGGTGGGCCCGGGCCGCGGCCCCTCCGGCGACTGGCTCGACTGGGCCCGCCCCGAGCAGCTGCGCGGCCGGGTGCAGGAGAACATCCGTCAGCTCGGCCGGGACCACCTCGACGTCGTCAACCTCCGGATGAACGGCAACCGCCCGGTCTCCGACCTCTTCGGCGCCCTGGCCGAACTGCGCGAGGAAGGGCTCATCCGCCACCTGGGCCTCTCCAACGTCTGGCCGGAGCAGATCACCGAGGCCCGGGCCATCGCCCCCGTCGTCTGCGTGCAGAACCGCTACGGCATCGGCGAGCGGCGCGCCGATGCCCAGGAGGTCCTCCGCCTGTGCGGTGAACTGGGCATCGCCTTCGTCCCCTTCTACGCCATCGCGGGAGCCGGCCACGAGTCCGGGGCAGGCGACGCCGAGCACGAGGCGGTGCTCGACGTGGCCCGCGCCCACGACGCCTCGCCCGCCCAGGTCCGGCTGGCGTGGACCCTCCAGCAGGGTCCGCACGTGCTGGCCATCCCGGGCACCGGCAACCCCGCCCACCTGGAGGCCAATGTGGCGGCGGGCGCCCTGCGGCTCACCGACGAGGAGATGGCGCGCCTCACCGCGCTCGGGCAGGCCGCCGGGGCGGACGTAGCATGATCCCCATGGAACAGCGCGAACTGGGCAGGACCGGACGTAACGTATCGGTTGTCGGACAGGGCACCTGGCAACTCGGCGGCGACTGGGGTGAGGTCCGCGAGGAGGACGCCCTCGGGGTGCTCGATGCGGCCGTCGCCTCGGGGATCACCTTCTTCGACACGGCGGACGTCTACGGCGACGGCCGCAGCGAACAGCTCATCGGCCGCTATCTGAAGGAGCGGCCCGACGCCGGGGTGTTCGTCGCGACGAAGATGGGCCGCCGCGCCGACCAGGTCCCGGAGAACTACACCCTGGACAACTTCCGCGCCTGGAACGACCGTTCCCGCGCCAACCTGGGCGTCGACACCCTCGACCTCGTGCAGCTGCACTGCCCGCCCACCGCTGTCTACTCCTGCGACGAGGTGTACGACGCGCTGGACACCCTCGTCGACGAGCAGCGGATCGCGGCCTACGCGGTCAGCGTCGAGACCTGCGCCGAGGCGCTGACGGCCATCGCCCGGCCGGGCGTCGCGAGCGTCCAGATCATCCTCAACCCGTTCCGCCTGAAGCCACTGGACGAGGTGCTGCCGGCGGCGCGGGAGGCCGGGGTCGGCATCATCGCCCGGGTCCCGCTGGCCTCCGGGCTGCTGTCGGGCAAGTACACCGCGGACACCGTCTTCGCGCCCGGCGACCACCGCACGTACAACCGGAACGGCGAGGCGTTCGACCAGGGCGAGACCTTCTCCGGCGTCGACTACGGCACCGGTGTGGCGGCCGCCGCCGAGTTCGCCGCGCTCGCCCCCGAGGGCGCGACCCCGGCGCAGACGGCGCTGCGCTGGATCATCCAGCAGCCGGGCGTCACCAGCGTGATCCCCGGCGCGCGTTCGACGGAGCAGGCGCGGGCCAACGCGGCGGCCGCCGGGCTCGACCCGCTCCCGCGGAGCACGCTGGACGCGGTGCGCGACCTCTACGACCGGCGCTTCCGCGCCACGGTCCACGGCCGCTGGTAGTCACCGCCCGGAGAACAGGCTCATCCCCAGGAACACGGCGGCCAGGAAGGCGATCGCACCCGCGATCGCACTGGCCACCCGGGGCCGGCGCCGGATCGCCTCGCCGGCGGTCCGCCGCCGGGCCTTCCCGGGCCTGGCGGCCGCGCGCCGCCCGTGCCCGCCCTGCCCGCCGTGCCCCTGACTCTGGCCCTGGCCCTGCCCGGGTCCGGCGGGTGCCTGCGGGAGCCGGTACGTCGTCGGCGCACCGGGGTCCGCTCCGGGGAGCGCGGCGGGTGCGGCGGGTGCGGCGGCGAAGGGTGCGGGAGCGGGTGCCGGTTGGTGCGGGGGCAGCGGTTCCGGGCGGCCCCGCCAGGCGTCGCCGTGGAACCAGTCGGCGACCTCCTGGGCGGTGGGCCGGTCCTCCGGCTGCTTGGCGAGCAGGCCGAGCAGATACGTGTCGAAGGCGGCGGGGACGTCCACACCGCGCTGACGCAGCGGCACCGGAGGCGTGTCCACGTGCTGGTACAAGGTGGCCGTCGCGGTGTCCGAACGGAACGGCGGCTCACCGAGCAGCAGTTGGTAGACGACGCAGCCGAGCGAGTACATGTCGGATGCGGCGTCGGCGGTGCGGCCGAGGGCCCGCTCCGGGGCGAGGTAGAGGCTCGTCCCGACGATGTGACCCGTCGTGGTCAGCGCGGCGGACGGGTCGTCCACGAACTGCGCGATGCCGAAGTCCCCGATCTTGACGGTGCCTTCGCCGTCCAGCATGAGGTTCCCGGGCTTGATGTCGCGGTGGACGATGCCCTGCCGGTGCGCGGCGGCCAGCCCGGCGGCGGCCTGTCCGGCGATGCGGGCGGCCTGTTCGGGGCCGAGCCGTTCCTGGGCCAGCAGCAGATCCGCCAGGCTGCGGCCCTCGACCAGCTCCATCACGAGGAAGAGCCGGTTCTCCCAGGCTCCGAAGTCGAAGACGGCCACCAGATGAGGGTGGCTCAGGCGGGCGGCGGTCTGCGCCTCCAGACGGAACCGCGCGGTGGCCGACTCGTCGGCGTGCTCCCCGAGGAGCAGCTTCACGGCGACGGCACGGCCGAGGACCTCGTCGGTGGCCCGCCAGACCTCACCCATTCCACCCCGGCCGATGGCGGATATCAGCCGGTACCGACCAGCAACCAGCACCTGTGCACACCAATCTCGATAGCTCGGGCCCGGGCCTGGCCGAGGACCGCTTCGAATGCCGCGACGACGGCCTCGCCGGGGGCGAGAGCGGGGTGGGGGAGCGCGGCAAGATCAGGATATCCGGCGCGCGGACCCCGTACGACCGGCCCTCCTCAACGAGCGGTTCCGCCCAGCGATTCGACCAGCGGAAGCAGCCGGTGCGGCACGCGCTCGCGCAGCGCGACCTCGGTCCGGGTCCTGACCACGCCGGGCAGCCGGATGAGCCGCTGGATGACGTCCTCCAGGTGCCCGTTGTCCCGCGCGACCACCCGGGTCAGCAGATCGCCGCCGCCCGTGGTCGAGAACGCCTCGATGATCTCGGGCACGGCGGCGAGCGCGTCACCGACCTCGTCCAGATGGCCCTGGGTCACTTCCAGGTGCACGAAGGCGAGGACGGGGTGGCCGAGCGCGGCGGGGGAGAGGAAGGGGCCGCTCCCGGTGATCACACCGTCCCGCTCCAGCCGGTCGATGCGCGCCTGGAGGGTGCCCCGGGCGATGGACAGGATGCGTGCGTACTCGCGCACGCTCGTCTGCGGCTGCTCGATGAGCAGCCGCAGGATACGGGTGTCGAGTGCGTCCACCGCCATGCTTCGCCGGCCTCTTTCGGTGCGTCCTCCGGGGGCCAGCGACTGTATCAACGGCCTCCGTGCGCGGCGGGCCGCGTCTCACCGGTCCGGCCGGATGTGCCCCGCGCACGGGCGGGTGGCGCGGGGCACGGGCCGGACGGTTCAGAACTGCACGTCGGAGCAGGCGTAGAACGCGTTGCCGGTGTCGGCGATCGTCCATACGCCGAGGATCAGGTGCTTGCCGGACTTCTGCGGCAGTACGCCGGAGTGGCTGACCGTCGAGCCGGGCAGCCGTCCGCCGAAGGGCACCGTGAGGAACGGCTGCGTCTCCAGGTCGGCCCGGGTGAGCGGCTTGGTGGGGTCGTAGCCGTCCTTGGTGATGTAGTAGCGGAAGTCGGTCGTGGCGTGCCGGGCCTCGATCCGCCAGTTGAACGTGTAGTTCTGGCCGGCGGTGACCTTGGTTGCGGGCCAGGCGCCGCCACGCGGGTCGTCCAGCTCGGAGAAGCGGCCGATGCCGCCCGAGCAGATGTGGCCGTCGGCCGGGCCGCGGGTGGGGAAGCCCTTGGGACCCTCGACGCTCGGCGGCTCCCACTGGATCTGCCCGCAGCGCTTGACGGTGCCGAGGCCGCAGAGCTGCTGCCTGCTGATCGGTGAGTCGGTGTAGCCGTGGCCCTGAGCGGGGGCCGAGGTGGCCAGCAGGGCCGCACCGGCGACCGCCAGCCCGGCCAGTAACGAGGTGATCCTCTTGCGCATACGTCGCTCCTGGAGATGTGGGGTGATGTCCGGAGAGTGCTGCGGTCTAGACCAAGGGTGAGCGTAGCGATGGCAATTTGACATGTCTAGACCAAGGAAGGCGCCTTGCGTGAGAGGTCCTCGGCGAGGTTGGTCCGTTGGTAGTCGACTGGTAGCCCCGATGTGCCTTCGAGTGGTCCAATGGCTCAGTCGATCGAGTTCAATTTGAGCCAACCGCCCTTCGGGTGGTCTGATGTATTCGTCGATGGCGCTGCGGACCTCCGCGGCGCCTTTTTCGTGCCTGAACGTGACGGGAACGGAGAGCCGGTGAACCGGAGTGGGGGAGCAGCAGTGCTGAGGAGAGCGTTCGTGGCCCAGGACCCCGGCCGGATGCGGCTGCGCTTCGCCTGCCGCGCGGTGCTCGGCATCGGACTCGCCGTCGTGGTGTGCGGTCTCGTCGGCCACTCGCTCGTGGCTGCCATCACCGGCGGCCTCGCCGCGCTGCTCGCCCTGTTCACCGTGACCGACCCCACGGTCCGGGGCCAGGCGGTCACCACCGCGCTGCTGCCCGCCGTCGGCTTCCCGGTGCTCGCGCTGGCCGCCCTGCTCCACGACCACCCGCTCGCCCGTGACACCGCGTTCCTCGCGGTCATGGGGGCCGGGGTCTACGCGAGGCGGTGGGGGCCGCGCGGCCACTCCCTCGGCGTCTTCGCCTTCATGGCCTTCTTCACCACGCAGTTCCTCCACACCCTGCCCGGGCAGCTCCCCGAGCTCTACTCCGCCGTCGCCCTTTCCCTGCTGTGCGCGGCGGCCGTCCGCTTCGGCCTCTGGTGCTACGAACGCCGGCTGACCGCCCCCGCCGTGCCCGCCCCGCCCGCCGGCACCGGCCTGGCCAGGGTCACCACCCGGCAGGCCGTCCAGGCGGTCACCGGCGGAGCCGTCGCACTCATGGCCGGGCAGCTGATGTCCGACCAGCGCTGGTACTGGGCCGTCGGCGCCACCTGGTGGGTCTTCGTGAACACCGCCTCGCGCGGCGAGACCGTGGTACGCGGCTTCCGCCGGGTGCTCGGCACCCTCATCGGCATCCCGGTCGGCCTCGCCGTCGTCGTCCCGCTGCACGGGGCGCCCGTGCCGACCGCCCTCGTCGTCGCTGCCGGGGTGTTCGGGATCTTCTACACGGCGGCGCTCTCCTACACCTGGATGATGCTCTCCGTAACGGTCATGGCCGGTGCGCTCTACGGCTCGCTGGGCGTGCTCGACCCCGGGCTGCTCGCCCTGCGGCTCGGTGAGACCGCCGTCGGCGCGCTCGGTGCGATGCTCGCGGTGCTCTGCGTCCTGCCCGTCACCACACACGCCACGACCGACGCCTGGATCCAGCGCGCCCTGCGCTGCGTGCACGCCTGCACCGAGGAGGCCGCCGCCCGCCTCTCCGGCTCCGCCACCGCCGACCCGGCCCCGCGCGTCGCCGAGCTGGAGGCCCTCCTCGGCCGCGTACGCCTCTCGCTCGCCCCGCTGGTCCACCCGCTGAGCCCGCTCCGCGCCCGCCGGGCCCGGGCCGGACACGTGCTGGCCCTGCTGGACGAGTGCGCCCGCGAGGTACGGGGCCTCGCCTCGGTGGCCGCCGACCCGGAGGCGTCCCACGACGCCAGGCTCGCCGCCGCCTGCTGGCGCGTCGAGAACGCGGTCGAGGCCCTGACCGGGCGTACGGCCGTCGCGTCCGCCGTCCCGGCGCACCCGGCCGTCACCGAACCCGCCCTCGCCCACCTGCACAGCCTGGAGCGCGCGCTCGCCGAACTCGCCGCGCCGCTGCACAGCCCGCCGAGCGCCCCCCTCGTCACGGCCTGACGCCTGGGGCCTGCCGATCCGCCACCCTTGGTCTAGACCGCATCGGTGCACTGCTACCGTCGCCGCAGAAGATCACGACGGCACGTCCGCCGCGCACAGCCGGCGGGGAGGAGCAGCGGTGGACAGCAGCAACGGAGCGGGACGGGCATTCATCGGGTCGTTCACCTCGGCGGGCGGGCGGGGAGTCACCGTCGCCGCCGTCGACGCGGAGACCGGCGCGCTCACGGTCCTGGGCGCCACGGACGCCGTGCCCGACCCCTCCTACCTGGCGCTCGGCCCCGGCGGCACGGTCCTCTACGCCGTCAGCGAGACCGAGCCGGGCGGTGCGGCGGCCCTGGACGTCCGCGCGGACGAACCGCGTCCGCTCGGCGGGGTCCGGGCGGTGGACGGCGACGGCCCCACGCACCTCGCCCTCGCCGCCGGGCACCTGGTCACCGCGAACTACGGCTCGGGCAGCGTCAGCGTGCTGCCCGTCGCCGGGGACGGCGCGCTCGGCCCCGTCGCCGCGGTCCTCGCGCACGAGGGCGGCGGACCGGTCACGGACCGCCAGGAGGGCCCGCACGCCCACCAGGTCCTGCCCGACCCCTCCGGGACCTGGGTGCTCAGCGTCGACCTCGGCACCGACTCGGTCCGGGTCTGCGCGGTCGACCCGGCCACCGGCGAGCTGCGCACGCACGGCGAGACGGCCCTGCGCCCCGGCACCGGGCCGCGCCACCTGGCCTTCCACCCCTCGGGCCGCCACGCCTACGTGCTGAACGAGCTGGAGCCCACGCTCACCGTGTGCCGCTGGGACGCCGCGGCGGGCGTCCTGGAACCGGTCCGCGAGATCCCGGTGCTGCCCGAGGACGTGACCGTCGAGAGCTACGCCTCCGAGGTCGTCGTCGCCCACGACGGCCGGTTCGTGTGGGCGGCCAACCGGGGCCACGACAGCATCTCCGTCCTCGCGCTCGACGCGACCGGCGAGCACCCGTCCCTGGTCACGACCGTGGGCTGCGGCGGCCACTGGCCCCGCGACCTCGCGCTGGACCCGGCCGGGCGCCGGCTCTACGCGGCCAATGAGCGCAGCGGGAACGTCGCCTGGTTCACCGTGGACCCGGAGACGGGCATCCCGGCCCAGCAGGGCACCCTGGACGCCCCGGCGGCCTCCTGCGTGATCTTCGGCTGAAAACCGGTGAGGCCCCGGTGCCGGACTGCCGTCCGGGCCGGGGCCTCATGCGTGCCGAAGGGGTCAGCGGGCCTGCGCCCCCTGGGCCACCGGGGGAGCGATCCCCAGGGCCGAGGTGTACATCGAGAGGACCAGCTTGCCGATCGCCGGGTACGCGCCCAGCGGCTCGGCGCTCGCGCAGCCGGCCTCCTTCGCCGCCGCGTCCAGCAGGCCCTCCGCCACCTCGGGACCCACCAGGTACGGTGCCACGGCCAGCTGGAGCGAGCCGGAGCCCTTCAGCTGATCGGCGACGGCGGCGACCGAACCCTCCACGTCGAGCGCGGCGGCGATCACCGGCACCGCGAGCCGGGCCGCGAGCAGCATGCCCGTGATCCCCGCCGCCTGCACGGCCTCCTCGCCGCCCACCGTGGCGAGCACGATGCCGTCGGCGGCCGTCGCCACCGTGAAGAGCCTGGCCCGGTCCGCGCGGGCCAGCCCGGCCTCCGAGAGCCGGACGTGCAGCGCCTCGGCCAGCAGCGGGTGCGGGCCGAGCACATCGGTCAGCTCCGCCAGAGCCTCGCTGTCGGTGATCGCCTGACGTATCCGCTGCACCAGCGCACTGTCCGGACCCGCGAGCAGCGGGACCACCACGGCGGCCGGGCCCTCGGGCTCGGCGACCTCACGGCCCACGGCCAGCGCCTGCTCGTACCGCGCGGTGCGCTCGGCGGCGGAGTGCGCGATCACGGAGGCCAGCGCCGGGTACTCGGCGTCGTCCCCGTCCACGTAACCGATCAGGGCGTTCAGGCCGGGCAGCTCGGAACGGGCGATGCTGATGACCTCTTCGGCCAGACCGCGGCTGGTCGAGGACGGGGTACCGGGAACGGCGAGAACGAGCGCGGCAGCGCCCTCGGGTGCGACCACGGGCTCCGGGCGGCGGTGCCGTCCGGACTGGCGAGGTCGCGGCATTCGTACAGGCAGGCCGGAAGCGGGCCCAGTGGGGGTGCTCATGGCGCCGCATGCTACTGGTTTCGGACGCCTCCCTGCGCGGGGAGGGTCCGGTCGAGCGGCCTCTGTCCGCTTTTATCCGATCAGCGGCTTACCGGGTGACTGCCCTGATCTGTCGTCAGCGTGCGCGCGCCCGTCGCCCTACGGGCGGGGCCCGTACGCCGGAACGCGCAGCAGCGTCGGATGGTGCGGCAGCCTCAGCCCCCCGGTGTCCAGGGCCTGGGCGATGCGCAGCGCACCGATCAGGGGATCACCCGAACCGGGGACCGCCCGTGCCCGGGGCAGCAGCCGCGCCAGCTCCTCGCGGAGCGGTACGAGCAACGGCTCGCCCATCCGGAACAGCCCGCCGGTCAGCGCGACTTCGCAGTCGTCCTCGTCCGCCTTCGGCTCCGGGCACACCGCCGAGGCCGCCTCCGCGATATGCGCGGCGGCCTCCCGCAGGATGCCCTCGGCGACCGGGTCGCGGTCCGCGCACGCGGCCACCTCCGGCGCGAACGAGGCCAGCAGCGCGGGCCGGTCGGCGCGTGGGTAGAGCAGACCGGGCAGCTCCTGCGGCGGCCCGAACACCGCTTCCAGCCTGGTCAGCAGCGCGGCCGAACCGCCGCGCCGACCGTCGTACGCGCGCATCGCGGCGTCGAGCCCGGCCCGCCCGATCCAGGCGCCGCCCCCGCTGTCGCCCAGCAGGTGCCCCCAGCCGTCCGCCCGTCGCCACGCCGTCAGGTCCGTGCCCAGCGCGATCAGCCCGGTGCCGGCGGCCACCACCGCGCCGGGCCGCTGCCCGACCGCCCCGGCGTACGCGGTCACCGCGTCCGCCGCGAGCGCGATCCGGCGCACCCCCAGCGCGTCCGCCAGGGCGTCCGGCAGTGCGGCGCGCAACTCGTCGCCCAGCGTGGCCATCCCCGCGGCGCCGACCGCCGCGGCGGTGATCCGCCCGCCGGGGGCGTGCGCGTCGAGCAGGCCGTGGACGGCCGGGAGCACCTGATCCAGGAGGTGGGAGGCATCGATGCCGCGTGGTCCGGTGCGCACCGGACCACCGCACGAGGCGGTGGCCAGTGGGGTGTCCGTCTCGGCCGTGCCCAGTGCCACCCGCAGCCCCGAGCCGCCCGAATCCACACCGAGGACATACGTGCCCGGTTGTCCGTGTGACGTCATGGACCGGCTCCCGGGTGCGAAGAGGTGAGGGACGGGCAGCACCCTATCCCCGGGGCACCGCGTTGCGCCGGTAGGGTGATCTTTCGTGACAGCGCGACCGTTGAACGAAGTAGTCGAGCCCGGCTGGGCCGACGCCCTGGCCCCGGTGGCGGGGCGCATCGCCGCGATGGGCGATTTCCTGCGTGCGGAGGTCGCGGCCGGCCGCACCTACCTTCCCTCCGGGGCGAACGTGCTGCGCGCGTTCCAGCAGCCCTTCGCGGACGTACGGGTCCTGATCGTCGGTCAGGACCCGTACCCCACACCGGGGATGGCGATCGGACTGAGCTTCGCGGTCTCCCCGGACGTGCGCAGGCTGCCGGGCAGCCTGGAGAACATCTACCGGGAGCTCAACTCCGACCTGGGGCTGCCCAGGCCGTCGAACGGCGACCTGACGCCGTGGACCCGCCAGGGCGTGCTGCTGCTCAACAGGGCGCTGACCACCGCACCCCGCTCACCCGGCGCCCACCGCGGCAAGGGCTGGGAGGAGGTCACCGAACAGGCCATCCGCGCCCTGGCCGCCCGGGGAAAGCCGCTGGTGTCCGTGCTCTGGGGCCGCGACGCCCGCAATCTGCGGCCGCTGCTCGGCGACCTGCCGGCCATCGAGTCCGCCCACCCCTCCCCGATGTCCGCCGACCGCGGCTTCTTCGGGTCCAGGCCGTTCAGCCGCGTCAACGAACTGCTCGCCGCCCAGGGCGCCGAGCCGGTCGACTGGCGGCTTCCGTAGGACGTACGCCTCACACCTCGGCCGCCACCGCCCGTACGCACAGCACGTCAGGAAGATGCGAGGCGAGCTGCTCCCAGCTGTCCCCGTCGTCCGCGCTCGCGTACAACTCGCCGTTGCGGTTGCCGAAGTAGATCCCGGCCGGGTCCGCGTCGTCGGTGCAGAGCGCGTCGCGCAGCACCGTGCCGTAGTGCGCGCTCTCCGGCAGGCCGGCCGACAGCGGCTCCCAGTGGGCGCCCGCGTCGGTGGTCCGGAAGACCCGGCAGCGGTGCTCGGCGGGCACCCGGTCGGCATCGGCGTTGATCGGGAAGACGTACGCCGTGTCCGCGCGGTGCGGGTGGGCGGCCACGGCGAAGCCGAAGTCCGAGGGCAGGCCCGCGCCGATGTCCGTCCAGTGACCCCCGGCGTCGTCGCTGCGGAAGACGCCCCAGTGGTTCTGGAGGTAGAGGCGGTCGGGGTCGGCCGCGTCCCGGCTGACCTTGTGCACGCACTGGCCGAACTCCGGGTCCGGGTCGGGCAGGAAGGCCGCCGAGACCCCCTTGTTGGCCGGGGTCCAGCTCGCGCCGCCGTCGGCGGTCCGGAACACCCCGGCGGTGGACACCGCGACCGTCACGGCGCGCGCGTCCCGCTCATCGGTCAGGATCGTGTGCAGCCCCTCGCCGCCCCCGCCGGGCACCCAGCGCGAACGCGTCGGATGCTCCCACAGCGGCCGCACCAGCTCGAAGGACTCGCCCCCGTCCTCGGACCGGAAGAGCGCGGCCGGCTCCGTGCCCGCGTAGACGACGCCCGGCGCCTCGGACCCCGCCGGCTGCAACTGCCACACCCGCTCCAGCGAGGTCCCGGTGAACTCCGGGAACTTCACGGCCGGGGTCCTCGGCTCGACCCAGCTCGCGCCCAGGTCGTCGGAGTGGAAGACGGACGGGCCCCAGTGCGCGCTGTCGCCGCCGACCAGCAGCCGGGGTCGGCCGCCCCGGGTGTCGATGGCGACCGAGTAGATCGCCTGGGCGTTGAAATGAGGCCCCTCGAACTCCCATGTGCCTCCGCGCCTGCGGCCGATGAAGAGCCCCTTGCGGGTGCCCACGGTGAGCAGTACATCGGTCATGACCGAACCTCCCGAAACGCCGTTGTGCCGGATATCGGTCAGTGTGCACCCCGGCACTGACAGCGGCCCGGACCACGGCCCGGGGTGTCCCCGGGCAGGGCGGGCCGCCTCTCAGCGGCAGGGCGGTGCGGTACTGCTGCGGACCACCAGATTCGTCGCCAGATCCACCCGGGTCGTCGCGGGCTGCCGGCCGCGGCCCAGGTCCAGGACCAGCCGGGCCGCCGTCTCGGCCATCTCGATCAGGGGCTGGCGCACCGTCGTCAGCGGCGGCCCGATCCACCGGGTGAGCGGCAGGTCGTCGAAGCCCACGACGCTCAGGTCCTCCGGGATGCGCAGACCGAGCTCGCGCGCCGCCTCGTACACGCCGAGGGCCTGGAGGTCGTTGCCGGCGAAGACGGCGGTCGGCCGGTCCGCCGAGCGCAGCAGCTCCATCCCGGCCGCGTACCCCGCCTCGTGCGAGAACTCGGCCTCGCGGATCAGGGACCGGTCGATCGGGATGTCCGCCGTCTCCAGGGCGGCCCGGTAGCCGTCCACCCGGGCGCGGCTGCACATCATCCGGGACGGTCCGCTCACCACGCCGATCCTGCGGTGGCCGAGGCCGGTGAGGTGGCGGGTCGCGGCGAGACCGCCCTGCCAGTTCGTCGTGCCGACCGAGGGGATGTCGTCCCCGGGGTCTCCGGCCGGGTCCACCACCGCGTACGGGATGCTGCGGCTGGTGAGCTGCGCGCGCTGGGCGGCGGTGAGGTCGGACAGCACCAGGATGACCCCGACCGGCCGGCGGGCCAGCACCCCGTCGACCCAGGTCTGCCCGGGGCTGAGGCGGCCCGCGCTCTCCGACAGGACGAGGCTCAGCCCCTCCTCGCGGGCGACGTTCTCCACCCCGCGGACGACCTCCATGGCCCACGCGCTGTCCAGCTCGTGGAAGACCAGGTCGATGAGTTGCGACTGCGTGGTCGAACCGCGTCTGCGGCGGTAGCCGTGCTGGAGCAGCAGTTCCTCGACCTTGGTGCGCGTACCGGGCGCGACATCGGCGCGCCCGTTCAGCACCTTCGAAACTGTCGGAGCCGAGACTCCGGCCGCTCGGGCGATTTCCGCCAGCGTGGCAGTGCCGTCCGACGGCGCTGCGGCAGGCGCATTCTCCTGATGTGACTGGACGTTTGCGGGGCTCATACAGCGAATCGTAACCGCCCGTCGCCCGAACGGAGGCGGGAGCCCCGGCGAAAAATTCGCGGTCCGCGACCTCTTGACTGGCCGGAAACCCAACCGTACGGTTCCGGCAACATTCGCAAGCAACTCCGAAAGATTCGACAGAGGTGCGGTCATGCGGTCGGGAATTTTCACTCAGGGCAAGCGTGCGGCGAGATGGACCGCGGCCGGCGCGGCCATGGTCATGGCGGGAGTCCTGGCGGGCTGCGGATCGGACGGCGGTAGCGGCGGCGGCGCCACGCTGACCGCGTACGTCTACGGCGACGACGCCGTGAAGGTGCAGCAGGCCGCGGTCAAGGAGTTCAACAAGACCTCCGACGTCAAGGTCAAGCTCGTCTCCGTGCCCGGCACCGACTACGTCAACAAGCTCCGCAGCGCCATGGGTTCCCCGAGCGCCCCCGACATCTTCTTCAACTGGGGCGGCGGCTCCATCAAGCCGTACGTGGACGCGGGCCAGCTGGTCGACCTCACCTCGACGTTCAAGGACGACGCCACCCTGAAGGACGGCTTCCTGCCGTCGATCGTCACCGCCGGCAGCCTCGACGGGAAGGTCTACGGCGTCCCGATGCGCGGTATGCAGCCCGTGATGCTCTTCTACAACAAGGCCCTCTTCGCCGAGAACGGCGTCCAGACCCCCACGACCTGGGAGGACCTCCAGAAGGCCATCAAGACCTTCAAGGGCAAGGGCATCACCCCGTTCGCCCTCGGCGGCTCCGACAAGTGGCCCGAGCTGATGTGGATGGAGTACCTGCTCGACCGGATCGGCGGCCCCGACGTCTTCCGCAAGATCCAGAACGGCGACAACTCCGCCTGGGGCGACCCGGCCGTGCTGAAGACCGCCCAGACCGTGAAGCAGCTCGTGGACGACGGCGCCTTCGGCAAGAACTTCAACTCCGTCGACTACGGCAACGGCGGTGCGCCCACCCTGCTCAACAAGGGCAAGGCGGCCATGCACCTGATGGGTTCGTGGGAGTACTCCACCCAGCTCGGCAAGGCGCCCGACTTCGCCAAGAAGGACCTCGGCTGGACGAACTTCCCGACCGTCGCGGGCGGCGTCGGCGACCCGGCCGACGTGGTCGGCAACCCCACCAACTACTGGTCCGTGAACGCCCGCACCAAGCACAAGGACGCGGCCATAGCCTTCCTGAAGACCATGGCGTCCAAGTCGTACGCGCAGGCTCTCGTGGACAACGGCGACGTGCCCACCACCTCCAACGCCGCCTCCATGCTCAGCGGCTCGCCCAACCCGAAGTTCGCCACCGACCAGTACGAGATGGTCCAGAAGGCCCCCGACTTCACCCTGTCCTGGGACCAGGCGCTCGAATCCCAGACCGCCACCCCGCTGCTCACCGAGATCAGCAAGCTGTTCGCCGGCAAGTCCACGCCCGAGCAGTTCGTCGCCGCGATGAAGGCCGTCAAGTAACGATGTCCCACGTCTCCTCGTCACCCAAGGTGCGCGGAGGACGGAAGGCGGCCGCCGGGAACGTCGGCCGCCCCCCGGTCGCCTGGGCGCTGCCCGGCATCCTCTTCTTCGCCCTCTTCGCGATCGTCCCGCTGGCGATCGCCGTGTACCTCTCCTTCTGCCACTGGGACGGGCTGAACTCCCCGACCTCCGTCGGCACGGCCAACTGGACCCGGCTCTTCAAGGACCCGGAGTTCCGCCAGGCCGCCTGGCTCAGCCTGCTCCTGACCACCATCAGCTGGGCCTTCCAGACCCCGGTGGCCCTGCTCCTCGGCGTCTGGGCGGCCGGCCGGCAGCGCAGCCGCGCGGTGCTCTCGGCGGTCTTCTTCATCCCGCTGCTGCTGTCCACCACCGCCATCGCGATGCTGTTCCACGCGCTGCTCGACCCCAACTTCGGCGTCATCAAGGAGATCGGGCCCTGGTTCGGCATCGACCCGAACATCATGGGCTCGTCCACCGGCGCGCTGCTCACCGTGGCGTTCGTCGGCGGCTGGCAGTTCATGCCCTTCCACACCCTGATCTACCAGGGCGGCACCCGGCAGATCCCGCAGGTCCTCTACCAGGCCGCGGAGATCGACGGCGCGGGCATGTTCCGGCAGTTCTTCCACATCACCCTGCCGCAGCTGCGCAACACCATCACGACCTCCTCGGTCCTGATGATCGTCGGCTCGCTGACCTACTTCGACACCGTGCTGATCATGACCAAGGGCGGCCCCGGCACCGACACCACGGTGCTGCCGTACCTCATGTACCGCACTGGTTTCCAGACCTACGACCTCGGGTACGCCGCCGCCATCGCGACCGCCCTCGTCGTCGTGGCCACCGCCCTCTCGCTGATCCTCGTCCGCTTCAGCGGCTTCGGGAACATGCGCTCCACCCGGGAAGGTATGTGACGCGATGTCGACCGACACCCGCCCCGCGACGCGCCCCGCACAGCCGCTGACCCGCACCCGCCCCGCCACCACGCGGCGCCGCCGCAGGTGGGGCAACCCGCTGGCCGGCCTCGGCTCGCTGGTCTGGCTCGTGCTCGTGATCGTCCCGCTCTACACGCTCGTCTCGTCCTCGCTGATGCACCAGGACGAGGCGCTGAACGGCGACCCGCTGGCCGTCCCGACCGACCCGACGCTCGACAACTACCGCACGGTCCTCGACAGCGGCTTCTCCACGATGCTCTCCAACACGGCGATCGTCGCCGTGGCCACGGTGGCGATCGTGCTGGTCCTCTCGATCCCCGTCGCGTACGTCGCGGTACGCACCCGCAGCAGGCTCTCCGGACTCGCCTTCCGGACCTTCCTGCTCGGCGTCGCCATCCCCGCCCAGGCCGTGATCGTGCCGCTCTACCTGCTCATCAGCAAGATGGGCCTGTACGACAGCCTGCCGGCCGTCATCCTGCCGACCGCCGCGTTCGCGATGCCGGTGGCGGTGCTGATCCTCAGCGGCACCATGCGCGACGTCTCCGAGGAGATGTACGAGGCCATGGCGCTCGACGGCGCCTCCTCGCTGCGGATGCTGTGGCAGCTGGCGATCCCGATGTCCAAGGCGGGCATCAGCACGGTCGCGATCTACACGGCGCTCCAGGCGTGGAACGGCTTCCTGTTCCCGCTGATCCTGACCCAGTCGGAGGAGAACCGGGTGCTGACCCTCGGTCTCTTCAACTTCATGTCCCAGTTCGGGGTGAACATCCCGGCCGTGCTCGCCGCGATCGTGCTCTCCGTCGTACCGATCTTCGCCGTGTACCTCGTGGCACGGAAGGCCCTGGTCAACGGACTGATGGGGGTGGGCGGCAAGTAGCGCACCCATGCCGCCGCGTACCACCGCACTCTTGAGAGGAATCCCCGCCGCCATGGCAAACCCCCCTGTTCCGCATGCCCGCAGGACCGAAGCGGCCACCGCCGTCGACGGCCCCTGGCAGGACCCCGCGCTCGCCCCCGAGGTGCGCGTGGCCGACCTCGTCTCCCGGATGACCCTCCAGGAGAAGACCGCCCAGCTGTACGGCATCTGGGTGGGCGCCGACGCCGACGGGGACGGGGTCGCCCCGCACCAGAACGAGATGGTCGACGCCATCGACTGGGACGCGCTCATCCCGCGCGGCCTCGGCCAGCTGACCCGCCCCTTCGGCACCGCTCCCGTCGACCCGGCCGTCGGCGCGATCTCCCTCGCCCGCGCCCAGCGGGCCATCGCGGGCGCCGGCCGCTTCGGTATCCCGGCCCTCGCCCACGAGGAGTGCCTGGCCGGCTTCACCGCCTGGGGCGCCACCGCCTACCCCGTCCCGCTCTCCTGGGGCGCCGCCTGGAACCCGGACCTGGTCACCGAGATGGCCCACCGGATCGGCGGGGACATGCGGTCCGTGGGCATCCACCAGGGCCTCGCCCCGGTCCTGGACGTGGTGCGCGACCTGCGCTGGGGCCGCGTCGAGGAGACCATCGGCGAGGACCCCTACCTCGTCGCGACCATCGGCACGGCGTACGTGAAGGGGCTGGAGTCCGCCGGCATCGTCGCCACCCTCAAGCACTTCGCCGGATACGCGGCGTCGGCCGGCGCCCGCAACCTCTCGCCGGTCCGGGCCGGGGCCAGGGAGCTCGCCGACGTCATCCTGCCGCCCTTCGAGATGGCCCTCCTCGACGGCGGCGCCCGCTCCGTCATGCAGTCCTACGCGGAGATCGACGGGGTCCCCTCGGCGGCCGACCCCGCCCTGCTCACCGGACTGCTCCGGGACACCTGGGGCTTCGAGGGCACCGTCGTCGCCGACTACTTCGCCATCGGCTTCCTGGAGACCCTGCACAAGGTCGCCGAGGGCCGCGCCGACGCCGCCCGCCTCGCCCTGGGCGCCGGGGTCGACGTGGAGCTGCCCACCGTCCGCAGCTACGGCGACGAACTCGCCGCCGCCGTCCTGGCCGGTACGGTCCCCGAGGCCCTGGTCGACCGCGCACTGCACCGGGTCCTCCTCCAGAAGTGCGAACTCGGGCTGCTCGACCCCGACTGGGCCCCGCTGCCCGCGCTCCTGCGCGACACCGACCCGGAGCGGGCCCGCGAGACCATCGACCTGGACCCGCCGCGCAACCGCGCCCTCGCCCGCGAACTCGCCGAACAGGCCGTGGTCCTGCTCGCGAATCCGCGGGGGGCGCTGCCGCTGGCCGGGACCGGGCAGATCGCGGTGGTCGGCCCCCGGGCGGACGACGCGCTCGCCATGCTCGGCTGCTACTCCTTCCCCAGCCACGTCGGCGTCCTGCACCCCGAGACCGCCATGGGCATCGACATCCCCACCGTGCTCGACGCGGTGCGCGGCGAGTTCCCCGCCGCCACGGTCACCGGCGCCCCCGGCTGCGAGGTCGACACCACCGACACCTCGGGCTTCACCGAGGCGGTGGACCTGGCCCGGGAGGCGGACGTGTGCGTCGCGGTGCTCGGCGACCGGGCCGGGCTCTTCGGGCGCGGCACCTCGGGCGAGGGCTGCGACGCCGACGACCTCTCGCTCCCGGGCGTGCAGGGCGAACTGCTCGACGCGCTGCTCGACAGCGGAACCCCGGTCGTCCTGGTCCTGCTGACCGGCCGCCCGTACGCACTCGGCCGCTGGGCGGACCGCACCGCCGCCGTGGTCCAGGCGTTCTTCCCCGGTGAGGAGGGCGGCCCGGCCCTGGCCTCCGTGCTCTCCGGCCGGGTCAGCCCCTCCGGCCGGCTGCCGGTCTCCGTCCCGCGCCTTCCGGGCGGCCAGCCGTGGACCTACCTCCAGCCGCCCCTCGGGCTCGCCAACGGGGTCAGCAACCTGGACCCGACGCCGCTGTACCCCTTCGGCCACGGCCTCACGTACACCTCCTTCGCCTGGGAGCCCGGCGCCCCCGCCCCGGCGGAGATCCCCACCGACGGCTCCGCCGACATCGAGCTGACCGTCCGCAACACCGGGGACCGGGCCGGTGCGGAGGTCGTCCAGCTCTACGTGCACGACCCGGTCGCCCAGACGACCCGGCCCGAGAACCGGCTCATCGGCTACGCTCGGGTGCCGCTCGACGCGGGCCAGGAGGCGCGCGTCCGCTTCCGGTTCCACGCCGACCTGGTGTCGTTCACCGGCATCGGCGGGCGGCGCGTCGTGGAGCCGGGCGCGCTGGAGCTGCGGCTCGCGGCGTCCAGCGGTGCCGAAGGCCTCCGGCACACGGTGCACCTGCGCCTCACCGGTCCCGAGCGCACTCTCGACCACCGGCGCCGGCTGGTGTGCGACGCGGTGGTCGAACCCGTCCCGGCGGCCGCCCCCGTACGGGGCTGACCGGCTCCGTACCACCGGGCGGGGGCACCACGCCCCCGCCCGGGCCACAGCTCCACGAAACTTTCGAAACACCCACACCCGCGCAGGCCCTCCCGGTCACCGGGACCCGGCCGTGCGCCTCTCGAAGGGTTTCTGTCATGCGCAAGCCAATCAAGGCCGTGCTGATCGGCACCGCCGCCGCGGCCCTGCTCGCCCCCTGCACCATCAACGCCTTCGCCCACTCCGAGCACGGCAACGGGCCGAAGGACCCCCGGTCCACCACGCTCGGCGCCCTCGGTCGGCGGTCCGGCGTGCGCATCGGCACCGCCGTCGACATGGCGGCCCTGGCACACGACGCGCCCTACCGCGCCAAGGCCGCGAGCGAGTTCAGCTCGGTCACCCCGGAGAACGTCATGAAGTGGGAGGTCGTCGAGCCGAGCCGCGGCCGGTACGACTGGAAGGAGGCCGACAAGCTGGTCGACTTCGCCCGCGCCAACGGCCAGCTGGTGCGTGGCCACACCCTGCTCTGGCACAACCAGCTGCCCTCCTGGCTCACCACCGGCGACTTCACCGCCGACGAACTGCGCGCCATCCTCCGCAAGCACATCACCGACGAGGCCCGCCACTTCAAGGGCCGCATCTGGCAGTGGGACGTCGTCAACGAGGCGTTCGACGACGACGGCACCCTGCGCGACTCGATCTGGCTCCGGAAGCTGGGCCCCGGCTACATCGCGGACGCCTTCCGCTGGGCCCACGCGGCCGACCCCAAGGCGAAGCTCTTCATCAACGACTACAACACCGAGGGCGTCAACGCGAAGAGCACCGCCCTCTACGACCTCGTCGTCGAACTGCGCAAGCAGCACGTACCGATCGACGGCGTCGGCATCCAGGGCCACCTGTCCGTCCAGTACAACGCGCCCCACGACATCGCCGAGAACATGAACCGGTTCGACGCGCTCGGCCTGGAGACCGCGATCACCGAGGCCGACGTCCGCGTACCGATGCCCTCCGACAGCACCGAGCAGGAGGCGCAGGCCGAGGGGTACGACGTACTGCTGCGCGGCTGCCTGCTCACCCGCAAGTGCACCGACTTCACGGTCTGGGGCTTCACCGACAAGTACTCCTGGGTGCCCGACACCTTCGAGGGCGAGGGCGCGGCCAACCTCTACGACGAGAACTACGAGGCCAAGCCCGCCTACAGCGCCCTGCGCGACGACCTGCTGCTCGCCGCCGGCCGCGACTGAGCACCGGGAAGGAGAGCAGCATGGACAGCGACACCCCCGGCGCCCCCGGGCGGACGAGCCGCAGGGCGGTCCTCGGTCTCGGCCTCGGACTCACCGCACTCACCGCCACCCCCCTCGGTTCCCTCGTCGGACTGACCGGCGAGGCGTCCGCCACCGGGCACGGTCCCGCGCCCCGGCCCACCGACCCCGGCGCCTACATCTCGTTCACCGCACAGCGCGGCAGCTTCCCGCTGGTCAGGCACGGACGCGCCACCCCGGTCCTGGTCAGCGACCGCGACTGGCCGGGCGTCGTCAGGGCCGCCGGGGACCTCCGCGACGACATCGCGCGCGTCACCGGAGTCCGCCCCGCCCTCTCGCACGGGGCGGTGCCCGACGCCCGCGAGATCACCATCGTCGGCACCGTGGGCCGCAGCCCCCTGATCGACCGGCTGGTCGCCGAGGGCCGGCTCGACGTCTCCTCGATCCGGGGCAGGTGGGAGACCAGCCTCCAGACCGTCGTCGACCACCCGCTGCCCGGCGTCGAGCGCGCACTCGTCATCGCCGGCAGCGACCAGCGCGGGACCATCTTCGGCGCGTACGACGTCTCGCGCGGCATCGGCGTCTCGCCCTGGTACTGGTGGGACGACGTCACCCCCGTACACCGCGACGAGATCCACGTAAGGCCCGGACTCCACACCCAGGGCACCCCGGCCGTGAAGTACCGGGGGTTCTTCATCAACGACGAGAACCCGGCCCTCGGCACCTGGGCGCCCGCCTACTTCGGCCCCGGCAAGGCGCCCGGCTTCGAGGGCGGCTTCAACGCGGACTTCTACGCCCGCGTCTTCGAGGTCATGCTCCGGCTCAAGGCCAACTACCTGTGGCCGGCCGTCTGGGGCCGCGCCTTCGCCGAGGACGACCCGCTCAACCACGCCACCGCCAAGGCGTACGGCGTCGTCATGGGCACCTCGCACGAAGCACCCATGATGCGCGGCATCGAGGAGTGGAACCGGCATGCCGTCGCCGCCGTCCGCGACGCCGAGGGCACCATCACCACCCCCGGCCACGACCCCTACGGCGGCACCGGCGAGTGGTCGTTCCGCCGCAACGCCGAAGCGCTCAAGGCGTACTGGGCGGACGGCATCCGCCGGATGAAGGACGAGGACTTCGAGGGCGTCGTCACCCTCGGCATGCGCGGCAACGGCGACGTCAGCCTCCCCGACGGGGACGGCATCGAGCTGATGACCGAGATCATCGCCACCCAGCGGCAGATCCTCGCCGAGGTCTCCGGCAGGGACGTCACCACGATCCCGCAGGTCTGGACCCTCTACAAGGAGGTTCAGCGCTACTGGGACCGGGGCCTGCGCGTCCCCGACGACGTCACCGTGGTCCTCACCGACGACAACTGGGCCAACATCCGCAAGCTCCCCGACCCGGCCGAGGCGCCGAGGGAGGGGGGCTACGGGCTGTACTACCACTTCGACTACGTCGGCGTCGGCCGCAACTACAAGTGGGTCGACACCACGTCCCTCCCCAACATGTGGGACCAGCTCCACCAGTGCCACGCCTACGGCAACCACGGACTGTGGGTCACCAACGTCGGCGACCTCAAGGGCAACGAACTGCCCACGCAGTTCTTCCTGGAGTACGCCTGGGACCCGGAGCGCTGGACCCTGGACCGGCTGCCGGAGTGGGAGGAGACGTACGCCCGGCAGAACTTCGGCGAGAAGCAGGCCGCCGGGATCGCCTCCGTCCTGCGCGATTACGCCCGGCTCCAGGCCCGCCGCAAGCCCGAGCTGCTCAACCGCCGGATCACCCTCGACCCGGCCAAGGACCCCGCGACCGACGGCTCGGCCGTGGTCTACGACGACCAGGCATCCCCCTTCGGCCTCGTCCACTACCGCGAGCTGGAGCGCGTCACCGAGGAGTGGCGCCTGCTCGGTGACCGCGCCCGGCGGCTCGGGCGCCGGCTACCGGCCTCCGCCCAGGACGCCTGGTACGAACTCGTCGGCTACGAGGTCGAGGCCACCGCCAACCTGTACGCGCTGCGCGAGGCGGAGTTCACCAACATCCATTACGCGGCCCAGGGCCGGGCCCTCACCAACGAGCTGGCGGCCACCGCGGAGGCGCGGCTCGCCGACGACTTCGCGCTGGCCGACCGCTTCAACAGCAAGATCGCCGGCGGCAAGTGGCGGGGCTTCCAGACCCAGCCGCACATCGACTACGGAGACGTCGGGCGTTACGGGCCCAACGCCCCCTGGCAGCAGCCCGAGATCGACAACGTGGCCATCAAGGACGTGCTCTTCCCGGCCGTCCGGCGCATCGAGCTGCCCGCACGGGCCGCGATGGGCGTCGCCGTGGACGGCTCCACGGCCTGGTGGCCGCACGAGACCGCGCCCGCCATGCTCCCGGTGTTCAGCCCGTACCAGACCCGGCCCGCGCAGTACGTCGAGGTGTTCAACCGGGGCCGCGCCCCGTTCGACTACCGGGTGCGGACCGGAGCGTCCTGGCTGACCGCCGACCGGGTACGCGGCCGCGTCACCACGCAGGACCGGATCACCCTGCGCGTCGACTGGGACCGGGCGCCCAAGGGCGTCACCCGTGTCCCGGTCACCGTCACCGGACCCGACGGAGCGGAGGTGACCGTCACGGCGGTGGCCGACCGCCCGGCGCTCTCCCGGTTCCGGCTCGGCGGGTTCGTGGAGGCAGGCGGCCATGTGTCCATCGCCGCCGACCACTACCACCGTGCGGTCGGCGGCGGGGGCGTCACCTGGCAGCGCATCCCGGACATCGGACGGACCGGGGCAGGGATGGAGCCCTTCCCCGTCACCGCCGCCCGCCGGACGCCCGGCGGCCGCAGCCCGCGCCTGGAGTACCGGGTCAGCCTCTTCACCACCGGGCCCGTCACCGTGTACGCGTACCTCTCGCCACGGAACAACGCGCTGACGGCCGACGGGCTGACCTACGCCGTCTCCTTCGACGACGACGCCCCCCAGCGGGTGAACGTCACGAAGGTCACGGGGGCCGACGACGGGACCATGAACACCCAGTGGGCCCGGCACACCTCCGACAACGTGAACATCACCGGCACGGTCCACCGCATCGCCGCCCCCGGGGTGCATGTGCTGAAATTCTGGATGGTCGACCCGACGGTGGTCCTCCAGAACCTGGTGATCGACACCGGCGGCCTCGAACCCAGCTACCTGGGCCCGCCGGAAAGCCTCCGGCTGGACTGAGCCCGGGGCGCGGAACGTACACGGGAAGGTGCGCAGCGATGACGGACGAGCACGCGGACAGCGGAATCCTGGAGATCGCCCCCGCCGGGGCGGAGGTCGGGATCACCGTCGCCATCCCGTCCGGCGCGCACACCTTCCTGTGCACCCCCGCCCGCGCCCGGGAACTGGCGGCCGCCCTCGGCTTCGCGGCCGACGAGGCCGAGAGCGGGCCGGCCCACCACGTCACCGTCCGGGCGGACGAACTGCACCGGGGTGATGTGCGCGACGGCGACCGCGCCATGACCGTCGAGGCCATCCGCGTCGAAGGGGGCACCGCCCATGTCACCTGGGCTTCCGGGGCCGGACGCAGCTGGAACCAGCTGTACGACGCGGACGCCTCCATCCCGCTCCGGCGGCGGGGGCGGCTGCCGGGGGCGTGAGCGTTCGCGCGGTGCCCGGCGGCGGGCGCACCCTGGAGGGGAGACCTTCCGGAGGTGACCGCCATGACCCGAACCGCTGTCGGATGGCACATCGAGCTCGAATTCGAGGAGGACACCCACCGCACCCGCGCGGCCGCCCTGGTGCGGCTCTCCGACGGACAGGAGGTCCGCGCCCACGGCTACGCGAGCCGCCACCCCTCCGACGCCGAGCAGCCCCGGGTGGGGGAGGAGATCGCCGGAGCCCGCGCCCTCAACGAACTGGCGATGAAGCTCCTGACCAAGGCGCACGACGAGATAGACGACGCGGCCGGCCGCAGCTCGTACCCGCTGAGGCCCCGCTGACCGGGCACCGCGAAACCGCGAACCGCTTGTACGAGAGCGGTCGTAATTTGACGGGCGTCGTACTACGGGATGTATCGTACTAGCGATCCTTCCGTACCCGGCGAAACGGAGTCCGTCGTGAGTGCCCTTTTCGAGCCCTGCACCCTCAGGTCGCTTGTCGTGCCCAACCGGGTGTGGATGGCGCCGATGTGCCAGTACAGCGCCGCGGTGGAGGGCCCGGAGACGGGCGTGCCGAACGACTGGCACTTCGCCCACCTGGCCGCCCGCGCCACCGGCGGCACCGGCCTGATCCTCACCGAGGCCACGGCCGTGAGCCCCGAGGGCCGCATCAGCCCGGCCGACCTCGGCATCTGGAACGACACCCAGGCCGAGGCGTTCCGCCGGATCACCGAGTTCGTCAAGGCGCACGGCTCGGTGGCGGGCATCCAGCTCGCCCACGCGGGACGCAAGGCGTCGACCGCCGCGCCCTGGACCGGCGGGCGCCCGGTCGGCCCCGAGGCGCACGGCTGGACCCCGGTCGGCCCCAGCCCGCTGCCCTTCGACGAGGGCTACCCGGTCCCGCACGAGCTGACCGCCGACGAGATCGCGGGCGTCGTGGACGACTTCCGGCAGGCCGCCCGCCGGGCCCTCGACGCGGGCTTCCAGGTCGCCGAGGTGCACGGCGCCCACGGCTATCTCATCGGCCAGTTCCTCTCCCCGCACAGCAACCACCGCACCGACGAGTACGGCGGCAGCTTCGAGAACCGCGTGCGCCTCGCCCTCCAGGTGGTCGACGCGGTGCGCGAGGTGTGGCCCGAGGACCTGCCGGTCTTCTTCCGCGTCTCCGCGACGGACTGGCTCACGGAGAACCCCGAGGACGAGCGCGAGGGCTGGACGGCCGACGAGACCGTGCGGCTCGCGGCCCTCCTGCGCGACCACGGCGTGGACCTGCTCGACGTCTCCACCGGCGGCAACGCGCCCCGCGCCCGGATCGCCACCGGTCCCGGCTACCAGGTGCCCTTCGCCGAGCGCGTGAAGCGGGAGACCTCGCTGCCCGTGGCGGCGGTCGGTCTCATCACGGACCCGCAGCACGCCGAGAAGATCCTCACCGAGGGCCGCGCGGACGCCGTCCTCCTCGGGCGCGAACTGCTGCGCAACCCCTCGTGGGCGCGGGAGGCCGCCCGTGCGCTGAACGGCTCCGTGCATGCCCCGACCCCGTACGGCTACGCCATCTGACCCATCCTCAGGGGCTTCCCTTTCGCCCCCGACCGCCCCCTTCGCACCCAAGGTGTGCGAAGGGGGCGGTCTGCGTGCACCCGCAGCCCGGCTCGCACCGGGCGCGCTTTCTATCGTTGAAAAATCCTCGCGCACGACTGTTGTTTTGCGTTTGATGCTGTGGCTCAATGTTCGATTGTGTGCTGTGCCTCACAGGTTCGAGGCACTTCAGCTCTCTCGACAGGACGACGCCTTGAGACCACAAACGCCCCACCCTCGCGCGCTGTTCAGGACCGCGGCCTGCGCTGCCGCACTGCTGATTCCCCTCGGTGCCACGCTGGTCCCGGCTGCCGCTGCCGCCCCCGCGAGCGCCGCATCGACCACGTTCAAGGCCGGAAACCCGGCCACCGAGGTCCACGGGCTGAAGGGCGAGTACTTCAGCATGTCCGCGCCCGGCGCGCGGGACTTCGACAAGCTCGGCGGAGTCGCCCTCGACCCGAACATCAACTTCCCCGGTCTCACCGGCACGTTCGAGTCGACCACCGGCCAGACCGAGAACACGACGGCCCGCTGGACCGGCTTCCTCACCGCCCCCGAGGACGGTGACTACACCTTCTCCGCCAGTGGCGACAACGGCTTCCGGCTGTTCATCGACGGCAAGGCCGTCATCGACCACTGGGAGCCCGACTGGGACAACGAGCAGACCAGCAAGCCGATATCGCTCAAGGCCGGCGAGGCGCACGAGTTCAAGCTGGAGATGTTCCAGGACACCGGCGGCGCCAACATGTTCCTGCGCTGGTCCAGCGCGAAGCTGGCCAAGCAGGTCGTCCCGGAGTCCGCCTTCACCCCGCCCGCCGACTTCGAGGTTTACCCGGTCGGGCTGAGCGTCCCGGACAACGGCACGGAGCTCCACGCCGTCTTCGACGACAAGGTCAGCGACTACGCGGACCTGAAGAACCACCTCACCGTCGAGGCCGACACCACCCCGATGCCGGTCAAGTCCGTCAGCGTCCGCGGTGGCAAGGAAGTCGTCGTCAAGCTGGACGCGGCCGTCCTCAAGGGCCAGCGCGTCACGATCGCGTACGACGGCAAGGGCGGCCTGAAGGCGGGCGGCGAGACCGTCCCCGAGATCAACCGCACGGCCACCAACAACTCCACGCACCGTCTCACCACCAAGTGGGGCGACAAGGTCGACCGCGACCACCCGCTGCCCGAGTACCCCCGGCCGCAGCAGGTGCGCGACAAGTGGAAGAACCTCAACGGCCAGTGGGAGTTCGCCGGGGCCAAGGCGGGCGAGAAGCCCGTCTTCGGCAAGAAGCTCGGTGAGCGCATCACCGTGCCGTATCCGGTCGAGTCGCAGCTATCCGGTCTTGAGCGCCACGAAGACCACATGTTCTACCGCAAGCTCGTCACCGTCCCGCAGAACTGGGCCGTCAAGGCGGACAAGCACGGCAAGAGCAACCGGCTGAAGCTCAACTTCGGCGCCGTCGACTACCAGGCCACCGTCTGGGTCAACGGCAAGAAGGTCGCCGAGCACACCGGCGGCTACACCGCCTTCACCGCCGACATCACCGACGCGATCAAGGGCAGCGGCCCGCAGGAGATCGTCGTCGGGGTCACCGACACCACCGGCCCCGACCAGCCCACCGGCAAGCAGTCGGCCAATCCGGGCGGCATCTTCTACACCGCCTCCTCCGGTATCTGGCAGACCGTCTGGATGGAGCCCGTCGCCCCGGCGGCGGTCGACTCCCTGACGACCACCCCGGACATCGACAAGGGCAACCTCGCCCTGACGGTCAACTCCGAGGACGCCTCGAAGTCCGCGACGGTCACCGCCGTCGCCCGTGACAAGAAGGGCAAGGTCGTCGGCAGGATCAGCGGCCCGGCCAACCGCGAGCTGAGCCTCCCGGTCGCCAAGCAGCACCTGTGGTCGCCCGACGACCCCTACCTGTACGACCTGGAGGTCACCCTCAAGGACGGCAGCTCCAAGGACACCGTCGACAGCTACTTCGGCATGCGTTCCGTCGGCATCGCCAACGTCGGCGGCTACCAGAAGATCGTCCTCAACGGGAAGCCGTTCTTCTCGCTCGCCCAGCTCGACCAGGGCTTCTACCCGGACGGCCTCAACACCGCGCCCAGTGACGACGCGCTCGTCTTCGACCTGAAGGCGCAGAAGGACCTCGGCTTCAACTCCGTGCGCAAGCACATCAAGGTCGAGCCCGCCCGCTGGTACTACCACGCCGACCAGCTCGGTCTGTTCGTGTGGCAGGACTTCGTCTCCGGCAACCTCACCAACGAGAAGGGCCACCAGGCCTTCATCGACCAGGGCGCCGAGGAGATGGAGCAGCTCCACAACTACCCCTCGATCGGCTCCTGGATCGTCTTCAACGAAGGCTGGGGCGAATGGGACCGCACCGAGACCGGCAAGATCACCCAGAAGGTCCAGGCCGCCGACCCCTCCCGCATCGTCAACGCCCACAGCGGTGTCAACTGCTGCAACTCCAAGGGTGACTCGGGCAAGGGCGACATCATCGACCACCACGACTACAACAACACCGACCCGGCCTTCCCGGACGCGACCCGCGCCGCGATGGACGGCGAGCACGGCGGCTTCACCCTGCGGATGCCCGGCCACATGTGGCCCGGTGCGCCCACCGCGATCTACAGCGGTGTCGCCGACAAGGCCGCGCTGACCGCCAAGTACGTCGAGAACACCCGCAAGTACTACCTGGAAGCGGCCGGCGCCGAACTCTCCGGCTCCATCTACACCCAGGTGACCGACCTGGAGAACGAGCTCAACGGCCTCTGGACGTACGACCGCCGCGAGATCAAGGTGGACGCCGCCCAGGTCCGCAAGATCAACCAGGAGGTCATCGCGGCCGGCGCCGCGGCGGGCACCCGCACCCCCGTCAAGGGCGGCGGCTCCTGGTCGCTGGACGAGAACAAGGGCACCGAGGCCGCCGACAGCGGCCCGAACCACAAGGACCTCACCCTCTCCGAGGGCACGTCCTGGACCACCGGCGTGCACGGCTCGGCGCTGAAGTTCAACGGTGAGGGCCAGTACGCGGAGACCAACGGCCCGGTCGTCGACACCACCGGCGACTACACCGTCTCGGCCTGGGCCTCCCTGGACGCCCTCCCCGGCAACTACGGCACCGTCGTCAGCCAGGACGGCCGGCGCCAGGAGAACCCGTTCTACCTCCAGTACGGCCAGGGCGCGTTCGCCTTCTCCACCCCCGGCGCCCACCGCGCCCGGGCGGAGATGACCCCGGAGCTCGGCCACTGGTACCACCTGGTCGGCGTCCGCAGCGGTGACCAGATCAAGCTGTACGTGGACGGCAAGCTCGCCTCCACCGCCCCGGCCGGACCGGCCGACGTCAGCAGCGGCGCCCTGTCCGTGGGCCGCGCCAAGTGGTCGGGCAACAACACCGACTTCTGGAACGGCTCCGTGGACCAGGTCCAGGTGTTCGACAAGGCGCTCACCGACCAGGAGGTGGCCGCGCTCCACGACGGCGGGAAGGCGTAACACCCCGCACCCCAGGACCGCTCCCGGCGGTGCGCGGCCCGAGCCCGCACCGCCGGGAGCCTCCGGCTGCCCGGAGAAGACCCCTCACGCCCCGCTGCTCTCCCGCACCAGCAGCTGGTGCGGCACCACGATCCGGCGCGCCGCCAGCCCCGACAGCCGCCCGAGGACCCGCTCGCTCAGACACTGCACCGCCCGCTCGGCGAGCTGCGCCAGGTCGGGCGAGACCGTGGTCAGCGACGGCGTGGCGAACCGCCCGTCCTCGATGTCGTCGAAGCCCGCCAGCGCGAGGTCCTCGGGCACCCGCACCCCCAGCTCACCGGCCGCCCGCAGCGCCCCCAGGGCCAGTTCGTCGCTGAAGCAGAACACCGCGTCCGGGCGCTCCGGCAGATCCAGCAGCGCACGCAGGGCCCGCGCCCCCTCCGTCCGGTGCAGGTCCGCCACCTCCACCTCGGCGACCGGGCTGAGCCCCGCCTCCGCGAGCCCCTGCCGGAAGCCCTCCGCCCGCAGCTCGGCCGTGCCGTGCCCCAGCGCGGACTGGAGCCCGATCGCGGCGACCCGCCGGCGGCCCGTCGCCACCAGATGCCGGGCCGCGTCCCGGGCCGCCGCCACGTTGTCCAGCGCCACATGGTCGATGGACCCGTGCGGATCGAGCTCACCGAGGACGACGAGCGGCAGTCCGCCCGCGAGCGCGGCCAGTTCGGCGGGGGGCGCCGACCACGGACTGATGATCATCCCGTCCACCCGGTGCCCCTCGGAGCCGTCCAGCAGCCGCCGCTCCAGGTCCGCCCGGCCCCCCGTGCGCTCCACGAGCACCGTCCAGCCGCGCTCCTGGGCGGCGTCGATGAGGAGCCCCGTCAGCGCGCCGAAGTAGGGGGAGTGGATCTCCGGGACGGCCACCCCGACGATCCCCGTGCGGCCCTGGCGGAGGTTGCGGGCGGCGAGGTTGGGCCGGTAGCCCAGCTCCGCCACCGCGGCGAGCACCCGGGCCCGGGTGTCCGGGGCCACGGCCGCCGCGTTGCTCACCACGTTGGAGACGGTCCTGACGGACACACCGGCGAGCGCGGCCACGTCCTTGAGTCTCGCTGCCACCTTCGGTGCTCCTGCTCTCTGCCGGGGGCTGTGCGCAGTGACCGTAACAGGTGGCGCGAGGTCGGCCCGTACAGACTCTTGCCACGTTGGTTGCAACGTTGCAATATGAGGGTGCTCCGAACGAAGGAAGGACCTTGTCATGACCGAGACCGCGACCACCACCGCCCCTTTCCCGCCCGCCGAGGACGCGGTGCGCGACCTGTACGGCCCCGGGATCACCGCCTGCCGCGGGGCGTTCGGCCCGGAGTGGGCGGACCGGATGCGCGAGGACATCGAGGCGGCCTTCGCCGAGGCGCGCGGCCGGGAGGGCGGCGCGGTCGGCCGCGGTCCGCACCGTTATTACGTGGAGATCCACCCGGAACAGTTGCGGGGGTTCGTGGACCTGGTCGACCACCCCTGGGTGCGCGCGGTGAGCGAGGCGGTCCTCGGCCCCGACTACCGGATCGTGGAGCTGGGCTTCGACGTGCCGCTGGCCGGGGCGGTGAACCAGCCCTGGCACCGCGACTTCCCGATGCCGGAGGAGACCCGCCGCGACCGCCGGCTCACCTCGCTGGCGTTCAACCTCACGGCCGTGGACACCCGGGAGGACATGGGCCCGTTCGAGATCGCGCCCGGCACCCAGTGGGACGACGACGCCCGCTTCGGGCACGCGATGTTCCCGCGCCGCGAGGACTACCCGCGCTACGAGGCCCTGGCCGAGCGGAAGTTCCCGCAGCGGGGCGACATCTCGGCGCGCTCGGCCCTGACCGTCCACCGGGGCACGGCCAACCACTCGCAGGACCCGCGCCCGGTCCTGGTGCTCGGGGTGGACGCCCCGGGCGCGGGGAACGACGGCCACCACGACATGGCGGTCACCCGGGACTTTTGGGAGTCGCTGCCCGAGCGGGTCCGGGCGCACCTGGGCTGCCCGGTGGTCGACCGCCTCGCGCCCATCGTGCAGAAGCACACCATCGAGGGCCTGGTGATGGGCGACGCATGACGGAGCCGGGGCCCGGCGGAAGTGCCGCCGGGCCCCGGACACGCGTGTCACCTCATCTCAGGGTGCCCAGGGCGCCTCCACCGCCCAGGTGGTGTCCTCGGTGAACGTGGCCGGGTTGTCCCAGTCGTGTCCGCCGCCCGGAGTGGCCAGCCACACCTCCGACTTGATGTGCCGCAGATAGCTGCCCGGCAGGTTCGCGCTGGTCAGCCGCACACCGCCGTTGCCGGCGACCGCGCACCAGGTGGCGTCCGCCTTGTAGAGCGCGGAGCCGTCGTTCGCCTCGCGGCGGACCCGGAAGTCCCGGTGGCGCAGGTACTCGCCGGGGTAGTTGCGCGACTCGAACGAGTAGCAGTTGCCGTTCGCCAGGCCCGGCACGATCTTCCAGGTGGCGTCGTTCTTCAGCAGCGCGCTGCTGTTGCCGTCGACCACCTCGGTGAAGGCCAGCGAGTCCTGGTGGCGCAGGTACTTGTTGGTGTAGCCGGGCGTGGTGACCCGCAGGGACTTGTAGCCCCCGGTGGGCAGGGTCACCGGCGGGGCCGGGTTCTTCGAGGCGTTGATGAGGGCCTGGTTCGCCGCCCGCACCCGGGCCGTGTCCACCTTGACGACCTGGCGGTCGTAGGTGAGCAGCCCGTTGGCCTCGTTCTCCACATCGGTGATCTCGGTGTATACCGAGGCGGAGAGGCCCGCCGGGAGCTGGCCGATCCGGATGCCGTCGATCAGTCCGACGAACCGGTCGTTCAGCGCGGCGATGCTCGGCTGGTCCTCGTAACTGAAGCCGCCGCCGGGGAACCACTCGTGCCCGGGGACCTTGTAGCCGAGGCCGCCGAACTCACCGAGGACGGCCGCGCGGGTCGCGGTGGGCGCGGTGTTGCCGGGGCCCACGTAGATGTGGTTGTCGACCACGTCACCGTTGCCGCCGTCCACCGAGCCGCAGCAGTTGACCCCGCTCATGTTGTCGACCAGCCGGGTCGGGTCGTACGCCTTGACCTCGTTCGCGATCCTGGCCTGGTCGTACTGTCCCCAGCCCTCGTTCTGGTCGACCCACATGACCAGTGACGGGGAGCTGCGGTGCTGGTCGATGATCGCGTGGAACTCGGCCTCCCACTGGGTGCGGGCCGCCGAACTCGGGGACTTTCCGGTGTCCATGGCCGGCATGTCCTGCCAGACCAGGAGCCCCAGCTTGTCCGCCCAGTAGAACCAGCGCTGCGGTTCGACCTTGATGTGCTTGCGGACCATGTTGAACCCGAGGTCCTTGTGGGCCTGGAGGTCCGACTTCAGGGCGGCGTCGGTCGGCGCGGTGTAGATGCCGTCCGGCCAGTAGCCCTGGTCCAGGGTGCCCGTCTGGAAGACGAACTTCCCGTTCAGCACCGGCCGCAGGACGTTGTCGACCTTCGCGATCGCGATCGAGCGCATACCGGTGTAGCTGCCGACCGAGTCCGTCACCGCCGAACCGTCGAGCAGTTCCGCCTTGACGTCGTAGAGGAACGGGTCGTCCGGGGTCCACAGGTGCGTGTTCGGCACCGGTACGGAGACCGTGGAGCCGACCGCGCCGCCGGCCGTGCCGACCACGGTGCCGCCGCTGGAGACGGTGACCCTGGCCGTACGCCCGGAGGCCCCGTCGGCCTGAACCTTCACCCGCAGGGTGCTGTCGCCCAGGCTCGGCGTCATGTCCAGCCGGGTGATGTGCGCGGCGGCCACCGGTTCCAGCCACACCGTCTGCCAGATGCCGGAGGCGGCGGTGTAGAAGATCCCGCCCCCGCTGTGCGGCTGCACATCATTGATGCGCTGCTTGCCGACCGCCTGGCCGCCGGTCTGCGTCGGGTCGTAGACGGACACGACGATCGTGTTCGTACCGCCGTTGAGCTGCGGCGTGATGTCGTACGAGAACGAGTCGTAGCCGCCCTTGTGCGCGCCCACCTGGGTGCCGTTGACCCAGACCGTGGTCTGCCAGTCCGACGCGCCGAAGTTGAGCACGGTGCGGCGGCCGTTCCAGTTGGACGGCACGGTGAAGGTGCGCTTGTACCAGAGCTTGTCGTTCTCGGTGACCTTGCGCTGGATGCCCGAGAGCGCGGACTCGGCGACGAACGGCACCCGGATCTGGTCCGGCCACGACGACGGCTGCCCGGCGTCCCGGCCGGTCACCGCGAAGTCCCAGATGCCGTTGAGGTTGGCCCAGTCGGATCGGGTCAGCTGCGGGCGCGGGTACTCCGGCAGCGGCTTGTCGACCGGGACCTGGCTGGTCCAGGGCGTCGTCATCGGCGGCGTCTTGGGCGACCAGGACGCGGCACCGGCCGGCGAGGCGCCGACCCCCACGAGCGCGGAGGACACCAGCGCCAGCAGGCCGGTCGTCGCGATCGCCCGTCTCCACCACGGCTTTCGGCCGGGTACGCGTAAACGGCTCACAGGTTCGTCTCCTTGATTCGGTTCGGCCCCCGGGGGACGGGAGCGGTATGGGGGAGGGCGCGGGGCGCCCGGGAATCAGACGAGCTGCCAGAGGTGGTCGTCGGTGCCGTTGTCGTCGTACTGCACGACATGGGCGCTGTCGGCGGTGGACATGGTGTCGACGCCGAGGACCTTGCCGGAGTGGCGGTTGCGGATGCGGTACCAGCCGCCGCCGTCCGGGACGAGCTGCCAGAGGTGGTCGTCGGTGCCGTTGTCGTCGAACTGGACGACATGGGCGCTGTTGTCCATCGACATGTTGTCGACGCCGAGCACCTTGCCCGAGTGATGGTTGCGGATCCGGTACCAGCCGTCACCCTCCGCGACCAGCCGCCAGTCGTGGTCGTCGGTGCCCGTGTCCCCGAACTGCACGACATGGGCGCTGTTGGCGGTGGACATGGTGTCGACGCCGAGGACCTTGCCGGAGTGGCGGTTGCGGATGCGGTACCAGCGGTCCGCGAGCCACGGCTGCGCGCCCGGGTCCGCGGTCGGGAACGAGGTGATGCGCAGCCGGGCCGCCCCCATAGGTACGAGGGTGACCTCCTCCACCGGCTCGGTGCTGCGGGCCGGCGAGTCCTGGAGCGGGGCCACCACGTGCTCGTCGTCGGCCGTCCACTCCGGGATGCGGCGCGCCTTCGCGGTGATGGACAGCGGGGTGCCGTCCAGCGTGAAGGGGTTGCCGGCCTTCACCCGGCGCGCGCTGTGGTGGCGCAGGGAGGCGGCGGGCTTCTTCGCGTCCAGGACGAGGCCGTAGTTCCACGGGCCGGTCGCGTGGACCGCGTACTCGGGGAACTGGTCGCTGCCGCCGATGCGCTCGTACGTCTCGCCGACGCGCAGCGAGTACGTGAGCGGGCCGTGGTCCACGCTGACGGAGCCCCGGTTGTCCGTCCAGGTGCGTACGGTGGTGCGCTGCGGGAAGCGCAGGGTGACCCGGTCCCCGTCGGCCCAGGTGCGGTCGACGCGGGTGAAGGCGGGTCCGGCCGGGGCGTCCACGCGCCGCCCGTTCACCGCGATCTCGGGGGCGTCGCACCAGGCCGGGACGCGCAGCACCAGCGGGAAGGCCAGCCGCTTCGGGGCCTTCAGGGTGAGCGTGACCGTGTCCGTGAAGGGGTAGTCCGTCTCCTCGGTGAACGTGACCTCGGTGCCGTCGGCGACCTTGGCTGTCACCTCGCAGGCGGCGTACATCGCGGCGGCGAGCCCGCCGTCGGGGGTGGCGAGCCACAGCTCCTCGGTGAAGTACGGCCAGCCCATGCCGTAGTTGTGCGGGCAGCAGCGGTACTGGTCGACGCCTGGCAGGAACGCCTGCATGGCGAACCCGTTCTGGAACTGCCGCTCGGACTTCGGCACGTTGTCCAGGTCCACGCTGTTGGCGCTGGTGATGTAGTGGATCGCCTTCCCCGAGGGGTCGAGCGAGGCGGGCAGCGAGTTGAACGCCAGCTCCTCGCAGCGGTCGGCCCACAGCGGGTCGCCGGTGATCCGGGTCAGCAGCTGGTGGCTGGCCATGAACTCGACGATCCCGCAGGTCTCGAAGCCCTGCCGGGGGTCGCCGTGCCCGGGTCGCGCGTTCTCGTCCCCGGCGAAACCGCCGCCGGGGAACTGCCCGTACTGGTCCATCGCCTTGCCGTACGTCCCGTAGGTGTCCCGGGTGTCCTGCGCCGAGCCGCTGCGCAGCGCGTACTGGGCGGGCTCGCGGAAGCCCTGGGCGATGTTCACGTTGTGCGGGTTGACCAGATTGTCGCCCCAGTCGGCACCGTACGTGTGGATCTTGTCCGCGAGGTCCAGCAGGAAGGTGTCGCCGGTGCGGTTGAACAGCCAGAAGACGCTGTCCAGGCCGTCGCCCCAGCGCAGCGCGATCCAGCTGGTGTTGAACGCGCCGGGGCCCTGGGCGTTCATGTACCGGAAGAACCGGCTCAGGAAGGGGATGATCCGGGTGTCCCCGGTGTACTCCTGCCAGGAGCGCAGAGCCTGCACCAGCGGCAGGAACGGCCAGAAGTCCGGGCCGCCGTTCAGCGAGGTGCGCAGCGCCTTCGGGCCGAAGAACCCGTCGGACTGCTGGGTGGCGAGGATCGCGTCGAACCAGCGGCGCACCGCCGCGAGCGCCTTCGCGTCGCCGGTGACGATCGCCAGGTCGGTGTAGCCGCGCAGCCAGTACGGGACCTCCTCCCAGCCGCCGAGGTCGGGTCGGACCCAGCCGGTGGCCGAGAAGTCGAGGAAGTGCGAGAACTCCTCGTACCGGCCGCACAATCCGTCGAGCTGGAGCTTCAGCTGTCCGGCGAGCCAGCCGCGCGCGGTGACCTTGCCGGGCGGGAGCTTCAGGAAGGCGGTGGGGTGCAGCGGCGCGGCGTTGGGGGAGTAGTGGCCGCCGTGCGCGGGCCGCACCCGGTGCTCGGCGGCGGTCGCGGTGGCGGACCAGCGGCCGGCCGCCGTGGTGGCGGCGACGGTCGCGAGCGCGGTGGTCATGAGCTGTCTGCGGTTCAGGGGCATGGGGAGGGCTCCTGCTCTGCCGGACCTGCAACTCCGGCGTGGAAATGCGCATGACAAGAAGGGTGCCGCCACGGCGCAGAGGTACGGACCGGCTGCGCGCATGGCGAAGAGCGCCTTCGCGATCCGTACGGAGGGCGCGGCACTGTTCTGCAACGTTGGAAAATGGGGTTCCGGCGGTATGACAGCACGCCGCCAGGCGGCTGTCCAGAGGTGCGACGGCAACGTCCGGGTCCGGGTGCCGGAGTCGGACGAAGTGGCTGCGACACATTTTGGAAACGCATCGACAACGCTCTTGCCGCCCGTGCCGCACCGCCTATATAACGTTGTAAACCGAGCCGCCGAGAGGCCGCGCAGGCTCTCACGACCGCAGTTTGTGCAGCTAGGGGCCGTCTCCTAGCGGGGCCGTGAGTGCAGTGACATCGGCCGCCGCGCAGCGGCCGATGCATCGTCCAGCCATGACCGACCGCACGCCCCTCGGCGTGCCGTCATCCCGCCAAGGAGCTCCCGCGCATGATGATCCAGCGTCGATCCCGTACCCTCGCCGTGGCCTGCGTCCTCGCCGCCACCGCCACGCTGGCCGTTTCCGGCTGCTCCAAGTCGGAGGGCTCGGACAACAACGCGAGCAGCGACAGCAGCCAGGCAGCGCAGGCGGCCAAGACCCCCGAGTCCTCGTCCGGTTCGGGCTGCTCGCTGCAGAGCTACGGCGCGCCGAAGCTCGACCTGAAGAACGCGGTCGTCGGCTTCTCCCAGTCGGAGAAGGAGGCCAACCCCTTCCGCATCGCCGAGACCCAGTCCATCAAGGACGAGGCGAAGAAGATCGGCGTCAAGAAGCTGCTCACCACCAACGCCCAGTCGCAGCTGTCCAAGCAGATCAGCGACATCCAGGACATGCTCGCCCAGGGCGCGCAGTTCCTCATCGTCGCCCCGCTGAACTCCGACGGCCTGGAGCCGGCCCTCAAGGCAGCCGCCGCCAAGAAGGTCCCGGTCCTCACCGTCGACCGCAAGCTCAACGCCACCGCCTGCAAGGACTACGTGGCCTTCCTGGGCTCCGACTTCGTGGAGCAGGGCAAGCGCGCCGCCGACGCGATGATCAAGGCGACCGGCGGCAAGGGCAAGGTCGCCATCCTCCTCGGTTCGTCGGGCAACAACGTCACCACCGACCGCACCAAGGGCTTCGTGGACCAGCTCAAGGCCAAGGCCCCCGACATGGAGATCGTCGCCCAGCAGACCGGTGAGTTCGCCCGCGACAAGGGCCAGCAGGTCACCGAGCAGCTGATCCAGTCCAAGCCCGGCATCACCGCCATCTACGCCGAGAACGACGAGATGGGCCTCGGCGCCGTCACCGCGGTGAAGGCCGCCGGCAAGAAGCCCGGCAAGGACATCAAGATCGTCTCCGTCGACGGCACCCGCAACGCCGTCCAGGCCATCGTCAACGGCGAGTACAACGCCGTCATCGAGTCCAACCCGCGCTTCGGCCCGCTGGCCTTCGCGACCGCCCAGAAGTTCTACGGCGGCGAGGAGATCCCCGAGAACGTCATCATCAGCGACCGCGCCTACGACGAGTCCAACGCCAAGTCCACGGTCGGCAACGCGTTCTGATCCCAGCCGGCCCCACCTGCCCGTACCGGCTCCGTCGGTTCACCGCCGCCGTGGCGCTCCCCCGTCACGGCGGCCACCGGGCCCCCATCCTCGGAAGAGCGGAAGGCCAAGACCAGCCATGGCACCACCCGAAGCAGTACCGCAGCCGCCGGAGCCGGCCGCCGACGCGAAGGAGAGCAGCGCGACCGGAACGGCCCTCGCGGACGAGCCCGGCGCGGCCCCCGCCGTCCTGGAGGCCCGCTCGGTCAGCAAGCGGTTCCCGGGCGTCGTCGCCCTCGACGGCGTCTCCTTCTCGCTGCGCCCCGGCGAGACCCACGCCCTGGTGGGGGAGAACGGAGCCGGGAAGTCCACCCTCATCAAGGTGCTGACCGGCGTCTACCGCCCGGACGAGGGCGAACTGCGGCTGGCCGGCGAACAGGTCTCCTTCAACCGGCCCTTCGAGGCGCAGGAGGCTGGGATCTCCACGATCTACCAGGAGGTGAACCTCGTCCCGCTGATGAGCGTGGCGCGCAACATCTTCCTCGGCCGCGAGCCCAAGAACCGCTTCGGCCTGATCGACTTCCCCCGGATGTACCGCGAGGCGAGCGAACTGCTCGACGGCTTCGGCGTCCGCGTCGACCCGAAGCGCCCCCTGCACACCCTGGGCATCGGCACCCAGCAGATGGTCGCCATGGCCCGCGCCGTCTCCGTGAACGCCCAGGTCGTCATCATGGACGAGCCCACCTCCTCGCTGGAGCCCCGCGAGGTCGAGACGCTCTTCCGGGTCATCGAGGACCTCCGCGGACGCGGTATCGCCGTCCTCTACGTCAGCCACCGCATGGACGAGCTGTACCGGATCTGCGAACGCGTCACCGTCCTGCGCGACGGCCACCACATCCACACCGGCGACCTCGCCGACCTCGACCGGATGCAGCTCGTCTCGATGATGCTCGGCCGCGACATGGCCGAGGTACGCCGCGAAGGGCTCACCAACTTCGACTCCGAGGGTCACGAGGCAGCGCGCACCCCGGTGCTCACCGCCACCGGCCTCTCCCGCGACCACCAGCTGCACGACATCTCCCTCGACCTGTACGCGGGCGAGGTCATGGGCCTCGGCGGACTCCTCGGCTCCGGGCGCAGCGAGACCGCGAAGGCCATCGCCGGCGCGCTCTCCCTGGACTCCGGCGAGGTGAGCGTCGCCGGACGCACCCTGCGCCGCCTCACCTCGGCCGGCGCCATCCGGGCCGGGATCAGCCTGCTGCCCGAGGACCGCAAGGCCGAGGGCATCGTGCCCGGCCTCTCGGTCCGCGAGAACATCGTGCTTGCCGCGATGCCCCGGCTCTCCCGCGCCGGCATCGTCTCCCGCGCCAAGCAGGACCGTATTGTCGACATCTTCATGAAGCGACTCAGGATCAAGGCGGCGAGCCCCGAGCAGAAGGTCGGCGAGCTCTCCGGCGGCAACCAGCAGAAGGTGCTGCTGGCCCGCTGGCTCTGCCTGGAACCCAAGGTCCTGCTGCTCGACGAACCCACCCGGGGCATCGACGTCGGCGCCAAGGCCGAAGTCCAGAGCCTCATCGACGACCTCGCCCGCGAGGGCCTGGCCGTCCTGCTCATCTCCTCCGACATCGAGGAACTGATCGAGGGCGCCGACCGGATCGTCGTCCTGCGGGGCGGCGCGGTCGCGGGCGAACTGGCGGGCGACGAGGTGGCGGAGAGCCATCTGCTCGAAGTGCTCGCCGACCACTCACCGGCTGCCGCGGACAAGGCGCCGGCCGCGAAGGAGGACCCCCGATGACCCAGGCCGCAGTCACCACCCCCGCAGCCCGGCCGCTCGCCCGGCTGCGCGACCCCGCCTGGTACCAGGAGTACGGCGTCTACCTCGCCGTCGCGGTCGTCCTCGTCTTCAACGCCCTGTTCACCGAACACTTCATGACGGTGGACAACCTGCGCACCCAGCTCGTCCAGGTCGCCCCGATCGTCATCGTCGCCCTCGGCATGGCGCTCGTCATCGGCACCGAGGGCGTCGACCTCTCCGTCGGCTCGACCATGGCCCTGGCCGCCGCGCTGCTGCCGCTCTACCTCGGCTACGGACTGGTCCCCGCACTCGTCATGGCGCTGCTCGCCGGCGCCCTCGTCGGAGCGGTCAACGGCACCCTGGTCTCGCTCGTCGGCCTCCAGCCGATCGTCGCCACCCTCGCCCTGTTCGTCGGCGGCCGGGGCCTCGCCCTGGTCATGGCGGACAGCCAGCTCAAGCAGATCGTCAACCCCGACCTGCTCTCCCTCGGCACCGGCTCCTTCCTCGGCATCCCGCTGGTCGTCCTCATCGCCGGCGTCCTCGCCGTCGCCGTGGCCTTCCTCGTCACCCGGACCACCTTCGGGCGCCAGGTCGTCGCCATCGGCGGCAACCGCTCCGCGGCCGCCCTGGCCGGACTGCCCGTACGCCGGGTGCTCATCGGGGTGTACGTGCTCTGCGGGGTGCTCGCCGCCCTCGCCGGAGTCCTGGCCACCGCCCGGCTCACCGCCAGCGACCCCTCCTCGCTCGGCACCCTCATGGAACTCTCCGCCATCACGGCGGTCGTGGTCGGCGGCACCCCGCTCAACGGCGGCTCCATCCGGGTCCTCGGCACCGTCGCCGGCGCCCTGCTCATGCAACTGCTGCGGGCCACCCTCATCAAGCACGACCTGCCCGACTCCACCGCACAGATCGCCCAGGCGGCCATCATCATCGCCGCCGTCTACGTCGCCCGGGAGCGTCGGTCCCGATGAACGAAACCTCACCTGCACCGGCGGCCTCGGCCCCGGCCCCGCGCAAGACCCCCGCCGCCTCCGATGCCACCACGCCGGCGCCCGGTGCCGGATCGCCGCGCACGACCGGCGGGCGGATCGCCGAACTCCTGCAACGCCAAGGCGTCCTGGTCGTCCTCCTGACGGTCGTGATCGTCGCGTCCTGCATCTACCCGTCGACGTTCTCCACCCTGGACAACGCCCGCGGGGTGACCGTCCAGGCCTCGTTCCTGGCCGTCGTCGCGCTCGGGATGACCATGGTCATCATCACCGGCGGCATCGACCTCTCCGTCGGCTCCGTCTTCGCCCTGGGCGGGGTGCTCGCCGCCTGGGCCTCCCAATGGGGCATCCTGCCCGCCCTGTTGGTCCCGCTCGTGGTGTGCGGTGCGATCGGCCTGCTCAACGGCTTCCTCGTGGCCCGCGCCGGAATGGCCCCGTTCATCGTCACGCTCGCCACCCTCCTCGGGGCGCGCGGGCTGCTCCTCGCGATCACGAACGAGGGCGCCACCACCTATCTGGTGTCCAAGGACTCGGCCTTCGCGGAACTCGGCCAGGGCGCGATCTGGGGCTTCGGCTACCCGATCTTCATCGCCCTCGCGCTGTTCGGCCTCGGCGGGCTCCTCCTCCAGCGCACCTCGTTCGGACAGTCGATCTTCGCCGTCGGCGGCAGCAGCGACGCGGCCACCCTGATGGGCCTGCCCGTCGCCCGTACGAAGATGCTCGTCTACACGCTCAGCGGACTGCTGGCCGGGCTGGCCGGCGCGCTCAACGCCGCCCGGCTCTCCTCCGGAGTCACCATCATCGGCGTGGGCATGGAGCTCGACGCGATCTCCGCCGTCGTCATCGGCGGCACCCTCCTCATCGGCGGCGCCGGCTCCATCAGCGGCACGCTCTGGGGCGTCCTGCTCCTCCAGGTCATCCAGAACCTGATCAACCAGATCGGCTCGCTGAACTCCTCGTACCAGTCGGTCGTCAGCGGCGGCTTCCTTATCGTTGTCGTCGTGGCCCAGCGCTATCTGGCGCGCAGCCGCAGAACCACCTGAACCGGTGCCGGGGCCCCACGGCCCCGGCACCGTTCGAGCCGTTCGAGCCGAACCGGCGGGAGCCGGGCCACCGCGCCTCACCGCGCGACAAGTCGATTCAGGGAGTGCCGTGGGCGTCAGCCTCAAGGACGTTGCGCAACGGGCGGGCGTGTCCATCAAGACCGTGTCGAACGTGGTGAACAACTATCAGCACGTCACACCGAAGATGCGCGCCAAGGTGCAGCAGGCCATCGACGAGCTCGGCTACCGGCCGAACCTCACCGCCCGCCATCTGCGCAAGGGCCGCACCGGGATCATCGCGCTCGCCGTCCCCGAGTTCGGCAACCCGTACTTCGCGGAGCTGGCCGGCGCGGTGGTCGACGCCGCCGCCCGGCACGACTACACGGTGCTGGTCGACCACACCGGCGGACTGCGCGAGAAGGAACTCCTCGTCAGCCAGGGGTTCCGGTCCCATGTCATCGACGGGCTCATCCTCAGCCCGATCCACCTGGAGACCGAGGACCTGATGGCGCGGACCGAGACCGCGCCCCTGGTCCTGCTCGGCGAGCGCGAGTACGAGGCCCCGTACGACCACATCGCCATCGATAACGTCGCCGCCGCCCGCGAGGCCGTACGCCACCTCGTCGGGCTCGGCCACCGCCGCATCGCCTTCCTCGGCTCCCGCACCGGCCGCGAACGCCAGCCCGCCCACCTCCGGCTGCGCGGCTGGCGCGAGGAGCTGGCCGCCTCCGGCATCGAGCCCGACGAGGCGCTGGTCGTCGTCACCGACGGCTACGGCCGCGAGGACGGGGCCTCCGCCATGGCCGCGCTGCTGGACCGGGGCGAGCGCCCCGACGCCGTCTTCGCGTACAACGACCTCATCGCCATCGGCGCCATGCGCACCCTCACCGCACGCGGCCTGCGCATCCCCGAGGACGTCGCCGTCGTCGGCTTCGACGACATCGAGGAGAGCCTCTACGGCGCGACCACGCTCACCACCGTGGCGCCCGACAAGGAGGCCATCGCCCGCCTCGCCGTCGACAGCCTGGTCGAACGCCTCTCCGGCGAGCCGGTTGCGGAGCCCAGGCGGCCCCGGCCCGGCTACCGGCTCGTCGTCCGCGAATCCACCGTTCCCCGGCCCGCCGCCGATCGGGCCTGAGCCACGGCCCGGACTCCCCGCCACCCCCGGGGAGTCCGCCGCCCCCGCCCCGCCCGTCCGGCCGCTCCGGCCTCCCGATCGCCCCAAGGATCATTGATGCCTCGCCCCACCGTGCACAGCAAACCGTTCGGCGCCCACGGGTCCACGGACGTCGACATCTGGACGCTCGACTCCGGCACCGGAGTCCGGGCCGAGATCCTCACCTACGGCGGCATCCTGCACCGGCTCACCGTGCCCGACACCGCCGGCACCCCGGCCTCGGTCGTCCGCTCGCTGCCCGCCCTCGACGACTACACGGGCAAGAACCCGTTCTTCGGCGCCCTCGTCGGCCGTTACGCCAACCGCATCGCACACGGCAGGTTCACCCTCGACGGCACGGAGCACCAGGTCCCCGCCACCGACCGGGGCCACGCCCTGCACGGCGGCCCGGACGGCTTCCACACCCGGATCTGGCAGGCCGAGGGCACCACGACGGACGAGGCGGCCGTCCTGCGGCTGACGCTGCACAGCCCCGACGGCGACATGGGCTTCCCGGGCGCGCTGGACGTGACCGTGACGTACACCCTCGACGCGGCCGGCACCCTCGCGCTCGACTACGCGGCCACCACCGACCGCGCCACCGTCGTCAGCCTCACCAACCACGCGTACTTCGACCTGACCGCCCGGGGCGACATCCTCGGCCACACCCTCCAGGTGGACGCCGGGCACTACCTCCCCGTGGACGAGGAGGGCATCCCCGAAGGCCCCGCCGCGCCCGTCGCCGCCACCCCGTTCGACCTGGCCGCGCCGCAGACCCTCGCGGACCGGATCGCCCTGCCCGACGAACAGCTGCGCCGGGCGGGAGGGTTCGACCACTGCTGGGTCCTCGACGGCGCGGACGCACCCGCCGCCCCCCGCCGCGCCGCCCGCCTCACCGCACCCGGCGGCGCACGGGTCATGGAGGTGTGGACCACCGAACCGGGCATCCAGGTCTACACCGCCAACCAGCTGGACGGCACCCTGGCCGACCCGGACGGCGGCCACCACGAGCGGCACAGCGCCGTCTGCCTGGAGACCCAGCACCTCCCCGACTCGCCCAACCGCCCGGACCACCCGTCCACGGTGCTGCGCCCCGGCGAACACCTCCGCAGCCGCACCGAATACCGCTTCCCGCACCTGGCGGGGTGATCCGGTCCGTGACGGCTTCCGTCCCATGCGGCGAATTACGATGAGCCTCGTAGTATGGGAGCCCCGGACGGAGCGACGATGCGGAGAGCGACCGTGACCCCTGCCAGCAGCACTGCCCCGGCAGCGGGCGCGCGCTCCCTGCCCCACCCCACCCGTGAGGAGATCCGGCTCGAAGCGGTCCTGCACGCGCTCTCGGACCCGGTGCGGCTGTCTGTCGTACGCGAACTGGCCGCCGCCGGGGCCGAGCTGACCTGCTCCTGCTTCGAGCTGCCGGTCACCAAGTCCACCTCCACGCACCACTTCCGGGTGCTGCGCGAGAGCGGCATCGTCCAGCAGACCTACCGGGGCACCGCCAAGATGAACGGGCTGCGCCGGGACGACCTCGACGCGCTGTTCCCCGGGCTGCTCGACCGCGTCCTGGAAGCGGCGGCCTGCCAGGCGGTGCGCCTCGGCGAGGCGTGAGCCGACGGCTCCGTGACCGTGAGGTCCGGGGATCTCACGGACCGTAGTACTTCATTGACCGATCAGCCGCGACGGGACATGCTGTACCCCCGCCGCGGACCGGTTCCGGCGACGCAGGGGATCGCCGGAGCCGGGACGTCTCAGAACGCCGGCCGCTCGCCGCCCCCGGTCGCGGCGGCCCACTCGACCAGCAGGCGCTGGTACTGCTCCTCGTCCTCCGGGGACAGGTGACCGCCCGAACGCCGCCACAGGTCGCGAATGTCTTCATTCACCACTGCTGCGGGGCGTACGGAGTCGGACGGGCACGGAGTCGGGGACATGTTCTCCAGGCTAAGGCCACGATGTGACAATCCGACCCATTGCGCGTCAGGGACATCTCTCACATGTGTCTCAGGCAACCTTCTCGGTCAGTCCGAGCTCCCGCAGCCCGTCGGGGCGCTGGTCCACCGGCAGGTGGCGTACGAAACGCACTTCGCAGCCCAGCGCCGCGGCCCCGCCGTCGGCGCGCCGGTCGTCGCCGACCATCACCACATCCGCCGGATCCTGTCCGAGAAGTGTGCAGGCGGTGCGGAAGAGGCGTGCGTCCGGCTTCTGGACGCCGTGCTCGAAGGAGAGGACGTACGCGTCCACGTAGCGGTCCAGGCCGTGCGCGCGGAAGACGGGGCGCAGGTCCCAGCCGATGTTGCTGACGACCCCGATCCGGACCCCGGCCGCGCGCAGCCCCTCCAGCACCTCCGCCGCGTCCGGGTAGGGGCGCCAGGCGTCCGGGCGCAGATGGCGGTCGTACAGCGCGTCGTAGAGACCTGGGTCGGGAAGGGCGACCTGGCGGGCCAGGCCGGTGTACACCGCGCGGTGCAGTTCCGCGCTCTCGTCGCGGTGCGCCCAGCCGTCCGCCAGTTCCCCGGGCATTCGCTTCGGGCTGGGTCCGCCCGGCAGCGCGCCGAATGCCTCCAGCTCCGCCGCGTACCGCTCGAAGGCGGCCTCGTCCACGCGCACCCCCCGCTCGGCGAGGGTCGCGGCGAGCCAGGAACGGACCGGCTCGATCCGGAACAGCGTCCCGGAGAAGTCGAAGAGGGCACCCTTGATCGGCATGGCACCGATCCTCGCCGAACCGGCGGGCCCCGGGCAAGGGCGCCCGTCCGGCGGCCACGACCCCTGCCCGGTCAGAGCCCCCGGCGCGCGGGCGAGGCGGCGCACCACCGGTCGAAGCCCCGGATCGCGAAGGCGGCCAGCGCGGCCCCGAGGAGCCACCCGCCCAGCACATCGGACGGCCAGTGCACGCCCAGGTACAGCCGGGTGAGCCCGACCCCGAGCACCGAGACCGCCGCCGCGCCCACCGCCGCCCGCCACACCCCGCGCCGCACACCGGACCGGTACAGCAGCCACAGCAGCAGCCCGCAGCTCACGGTCGCCGTCATCGCGTGCCCCGAGGGGTAGGCCGCGTAGTGCGCGGAGTCCACCGGATCCGTCCACTGCGGCCGGTCCCGGCCGACGGCGGCCTTCACGCCCTGCTGGACGAGCGCCGAGAGCAACGCCGTCGCCGCCACCCACACCGCGAGCGGCCTGGACCCGCGCCACCACAGGACCACTACCGCGACCGAGATCAGGGCACGGAACATCCACGGGTCCCACAGCCAGTCCGTCAGCAACCGGTTGACATGGACGAGGCCGGGCTCGGTGACCGCCCGCCGGTGCAGCGCCTCCGCGATCCGCCCGTCGAGGTCCACGAGCGGCCGCCATCGGGCGACGACCAGCGCCGTCACCGCACCGCCGAGCACCGCGCAGACCGCGCCCGCCCGCGAGAGGCGGGAAACGGCGCGAACCCGGCCGACGGGGGAGAGCAGCGGAATATGCATGGCACGATCCTCGCCGACCCACGCCCCCGACGGCCATTTCAGCGCGCCGGAAAGCACAAGGCCCCCCGCTCGCTACTTCAGCGCGCTGAGCCCCGGCACGAACGCCACCAGCAGCGGGACCACCGGCACCAGCGCCGCCGCCGCGGTCAGCCGCAGCCGCCGCGCCGCCGTGAGCCTGCCGGCCGGGGCCAGCAGCCGGTTCACCCGCAGCGGCAGCTCCGCGTCCGCGGCCGAGGACGGGCCGAACACGCCCCGGTCCTCGTTGAGTTCGACCAGGGCGAGGGCGATCGTCAGCCGGCCGAAGCGCCGTGAGGCCACGTCGTCGGCCGCCAGCTCGACCAGCCGGTGCATCTCGTTGCGGAAGGCCGCGAAGACCGGGACCTGCGGGAAGCCGGAGGCCAGCGCCTCCGAGCAGTTGAGCAGCCAGTCGTGCCGGGCCTGGGCGTGGCCCTGCTCATGGGCCAGGACGGCGTCGAGCTGGCGTCCCTTCAGCCGCCCCAGCGCGGCCGTGGTGATGACGAGTTGGGGCGCGGACCCCGGCAGCCACCAGGCGTCGGGGCGCTCGCCCTCCAGCACGACGAGGCGCCCGGACCCCGGCTCCTCGCCGGGCATCAGCGGGGCACGCACCAGGAGTTCGGTCCGCCGCTGCTTGCGGCGCAGCTGCGCCCGGTGGATCTCCCGGGCCAGCATGGCGGCCGTCCACACCCCGCCGAGGGCCAGCAGTACCGCCATCACCGCCGACCACGACCCGTGGCCCGCGAGGGCGTAGGCCTCCACGACGGCGTGCGGCGCGGGCGCGAAGACATGGCCCCGTACCGCCTGCCAGGCGGCGGCCGCGCTGATCGTCATGGCGAGGGCGAACGACAGCAGCACCGCGGCCACCACGCACTGCCACACCCACAGCGCCACGACCGGCTCGCGCTCGGGCCACTCGGCCCGCGCCATCAGGCGCGGGGTCACGACGGCGGCCAGTGCACCGAGCAGCAGCAGCGCTAGGGAGACCCACATGGCGTCAGCCTATGAGGGCCGCGCCACACACGGGTATGGCTCCGCGCGCCAAGTGACGCACACCACGAAGGGCGGCCCTTCCCGTCTCACAGGGTGAGCAGCATCGCGAACATCGCCAGGCCCATGGTCAGCCGGCACGCCAGCGCCAGTTCGGGGCGCGCCCCCCAGCCCCCGCGCGCGGGCCCGCCCGCGGGGGCCGCTGCGGTCACCGGCACCAGCCGGGCGCCCGAGCGCAGCACGTACACCGCGTAGTAGACGAGAAGCAGCCCCGTGAGCACGGGTATCCCGCCCGCGCCGGCCATGCTGTGGGAACCCATCGCGTGCGCCGCGTGCCCGCCCGCCCCGGCCCGGGCCATCACCACCGCCATGTAGACCATCGCGGAGGAGCCGACCAGATGGTGCAGATGGTGTCCGCTGCGCCGGGAGAACCACAGCGCCCGCAGCGCCGCGACCCCGAATAACACCGCATAGACCCCCCACCCCCAGGCGGGCGGGGCGACGGCGGCCGCCGGTATCGCCATCGCGGCCATGCCGAAGCCCATCAGCGCCTCGGCTCGCGCGGCTCTGCGCTCCTCCGCGCTCCCCGTACGGGTGCGCAGCAAGCAGTACGAGCCCGTCACCGCGCACAACGCCATCAGCAGCCATCCGGACATCGCCGGTCCGTGCACAGCGGCCCTCCCCCCGGGCGAACGACATCGCCGTCGCCCAGTAGATGCCCGGGGCCGGACACCCGTACGCGGCGCACGGAGGTACAGGGGAGCGCGCGACGGGAGTGTTTCCGCGATGCGCCCGGTACGCGCCCCCGCGCGCCCCGTGAGAACCGCCGGGAGCCCCGGCGCCTCCCTCGGAGTTACGCTGCTCCGGCACCGCCCCCGCACAGAATCCGGAGACACCCCGCCATGGACACCGCCCCGCCCCGGGACACGGGAGAGCTGACGTTCCGCGACGCCACCGAAGCGGACATCCCCGCGCTCGTCGAGCTGATCGAGTCGGCATACCGGGGCGACAGCAGCCGCGCCGGCTGGACCACCGAGGCGGACATCCTCCAGGGGCAGCGCACCGACCCGCAGGGCGTGCGCGCGGTGGTCGAGAGCCCGGGAAGCCGGCTGCTCGTGGTGGAGCGGGACGGCGCGCCCGTCGCCTGCTGCCAGCTGGAGCACCGCGGCGATGCCGCGTACTTCGGCATGTTCGCGGTCCGTCCCGCGCTCCAGGGCGCCGGCCTCGGCAAGGTGATCATCGCCGAGGCCGAGCGCGCGGTCCGGGAGAGCTGGGGCGTGCGGGAGATGCACATGACCGTGATCTCCGTCCGCGAGGAGCTCATCGCCTGGTACGAGCGCCGGGGCTACCGCCGCACGGGCAAGCTCTCCCCGTTCCCGTACGGCGACGAGCGCTTCGGCATCCCCCAGCGCGACGACCTGGCCTTCGAGCTGCTGGTCAAGGAGCTGGCCGGCTGATCGCTAGGTCCTTTCGTCACATTCCCGTCTGCCGGGCGACGCCATGCACGCACTCTCGCCGCCCGGCCCGCCCTCCGGGCGGACGACGGCAATGTGACGAAGACACCCCCTAGGCGGGAGCGCCGCCCCCGCGCTGGATGTCGGGGTGGTCGGTGGTCACGCCGTCGAGCCCGAGCCCCTGGGCCAGCCGCAGCTGCTTCTGGGTGTTGACCGTCCAGCCGAAGACCGTCAGCCCCTCGGCGTGGGCCTTGTCGACCAGCTCCAGCGTGATGCGCCGGACGTTCAGGATCAGCCGGGTCGCGCCCACCGCCTTCGCGCGGTCCAGCAGGTCCCCGCCCCAGCGGCTGGCCACCAGCGCCGTCCGTACGCCCGGGACCAGCTGCGCGATCTCGGCGATCGCCTCGTCGTGGAACGAGATCACCTCGACGCGCTCGACGAGGTCGCGCTCGTGCATGACCCGGGCCAGGGTGCGGGCCGCCGCCACGTCCTTGATCTCCGCCTGGAGCGGCGACCGCACGGCGTCCAGGACCTCCTCGAAGACGGGCACCCGCTCGCCCAGGCCCGCGTCGAGCGCGCGCAGCTCGGCGAGCGTCTTCTCCGCGATCGGGCCCTCGCCGTCGGTCGTCCGGTCCACCTCGGCGTCGTGCATGACGGCCAGCGCGCCGTCCTTGCTCAGGTGCAGGTCCAGCTCGATGAGGTCCACGCCCTCCTTCTCGGCACGGACGAACGAGCGCAGAGTGTTCTCCGGCTCGAAGCCCGCCGCTCCGCGATGACCGATCGTGAGGATAGACAAGGCCCGCTCCCTTCCGTCGACGCTCTGTTCCCGAGGCAGCCTAGGGCCTTTCGTTTGGATCACGCTGGGCTCGCGGGGCGTGGCACGCGCGTCTGCCGCGTTGTCGCCCTCCTCCGCCTTGCAGCCACACGCACCACGCCCCGCTCCCTGATCCAGCCTGATCCAGACGAAAGGACTAGTTGCCTCGGAACGCCGTACGGGGGAGGGGTGGGGCCGGCGGCGCAGCGCCGCGCGCAACCCCCGAAGAAGCCGCCGCAGCGGCGTGCCGCAGGAAAAATGACGGTGACCATGGGGGTCGGCAGGATAATTTCCACAATCCCACTTGTCCCGGGGACTCGCACACGGATACGGTGGTCAGACGCGAGGTTCTCCCGTGGAGGAAGTGTGATGACGGAAATTCTTGTGCACGACGCCGCATCCGGCGACATAGCTGCCGCCCCACGGGTGATCGAGCACCCGGCCTGGCCCGCGCTCAAGAACGCCGTGGAGGAGATCCGCCCCTGGCAGTCGAAGGACGGTTCCATCGACTTCGACGCCGAGGGCGCGCCCGGCCCGGCGCTCGCCGAGGCCGCCGTAGAACGGGTCATCGGCGCCGTCGAGGAGCTGTCCCCGCTGCTGCCGCACGACGCCGCGTACCACCGCGCCCTCGTGAAGGACCTGCGCGGCTGGGTGGGCGGCGGATTCGACGTCCCCGACTTCCTGGACTCCCTGCTGGCCTTCCAGCCGGCCAAGGGGCGCGCCGACGGTCTCCAGCACCTGGTCGTCTTCGCCATGTACACCCAGAACGGCAACCCCGACCGCAATCTCGAAGCGGTCGTGCTGCGCATGGTCTGGCCCGACTGGCTCGCCGAGCTGGAGGCCGCCCGCTACGACAACCCGCTGTTCTGCGGCATCACCTTCGAGGACTTCACCTCCGGCTACGACACCAACTCCGCGGTGCTCTTCCCGGAGACCATCGCCGTCCGCGAGGCCCCCGAGCGCTTCAGCTGGGGAGGCATCTTCTGCGACCGCGAGGCCGCCCGCTTCCGCCGCGTGACCGAGGCGGCCGTCGGCCTCCTCGGCGTCGACCTGCCCGACGACATCCGCGCCATGATCGGCGACCAGCAGCGCTGCGAGCAGGCGTTCGTGCTCTGGGACATGGTTCACGACCGCACCCACAGCCACGGCGACCTGCCGTTCGACCCCTTCATGATCAAGCAGCGCCAGCCGTTCTGGATGTACGGCCTCGAAGAGCTGCGCTGCGACCTCACCGCCTTCAAGGAGGCCGTGAAGCTGGAGGCCGAGGGCAACCCGCACGGCCGCGACGTGCAGTACGCCGTGCTCTTCGACCGGATGTTCCGCTTCCCGGTCACCGGCGAGCGCGTCCGCAACTACGACGGCCTCGGCGGCCAGCTCCTCTTCGCGTACCTCCACAAGCACGACGTGGTCCGCTGGACCGACAACACGCTCCGGATCGACTGGGAGCGCGCCCCGCAGGTCACCAACCAGCTCTGCGCCGAGATCGAGAAGCTGTACCGGGACGGCATCGACCGCCCCAAGATCGTCCACTGGTTCGCGGCCTACGACCTCGTCTCCACCTACCTCGCCCCGCACCCCGGCTCCCGCTGGGCCAAGGGCCCGGACGCCCTGGACCTCTCCCAGCCGCCGCGGAAACTCGTGGACGACGTGCTTCCGGACGAGTTTCCCCTGAGCATGTTCTATGAGGCCCTCTCCAAGAAGCTGAAGAACGTGATCGCCTCGACCAAGGGCATCACCGCCTCGGACGCGGGGAAGGCTGCCGCGTGAGCACAGGTCCCAAGGAGGCGGAGGCCATGAACGGAACAAGCACGGGTGACGCGGAAGGCGCGCTCGAAGGCGCCGTCGTCGCCGTCGCGGGAGCCGCGGGCCCGGCCGGCCGGGCCACCCTGCTGCGCCTCGCCGAAGCGGGCGCGGTCGTCGTCGCGTCGGACTCGCACCCCACCCGGCTCGCCGAGGCCGTCGACGCGGCGCGCTACGCCCACGGCGGCGCGACCGTCACGGGCGACACCGTCGACCTGCTCGACCTGGCCGCCACCAGGGAATGGGCGGCCAAGACGGAGAAGGAGTTCGGCCGCGTCGACGGCGTCGTCCACCTCGTGGGCGGCTGGCGCGGCAGCGCGACCTTCGCCGAGACCGACCCCGCCGACTGGACGCTGCTGGAGAAGCTGCTGATCCGCACGGTGCAGAACACCTCGCTGGCCTTCCACGACTGCCTGCTGCGCAGCGACCGGGGGCGATTCCTGCTGACGAGTGCGGCGGGTGCCACGAAGCCGACCGCGGGCAACGCCGCCTACGCGGCCGCCAAGGCGGCCGCCGAGGCGTGGACCCTGGCCCTCGCCGACTCCTTCCGCAAGGCGGGGGGCGAGGACGGCCCCCGCAGCGCGGCTGCGATCCTGGTCGTGAAGGCACTGGTGCACGACGCGATGCGCGCCGAGCGCCCGAATGCGAAGTTCGCGGGCTTCACCGACGTCGAGGACCTGGCCGATGCCATCGCCGGCGTCTGGGACCGGCCCGCCCCGGAAGTGAACGGAAAGCGCCTGTGGTTGACCCCGCAACCGTAAGGACCGACGCGCGTCGCCATCACGACCCGCAGGTCCGCGGTTTCGCCAGTGACAACTACGCGGGGACGCACCCCGAGATCCTCGCGGCACTCGCCCTCGCCAACGGCGGCCACCAGGTCGCCTACGGCGAGGACGACTACACGGGCCATCTCCAGCGCGTCATGCACAGCCACTTCGGGCCCACCGCCGAGGCGTTCCCCGTCTTCAACGGGACCGGTGCCAACGTGGTGTCCCTCCAGGCCATGACCGACCGCTGGGGCGCGGTCATCTGCGCCGAGTCCGCGCACATCAACGTGGACGAGGGCGGGGCGCCCGAGCGGGTCGGCGGCCTGAAGCTGCTCACCGTACCCACCGAGGACGGCAAGCTCACGCCGGAGCTCATCGACCGGCAGGCGTACGGCTGGGACGACGAGCACCGTGCCATGCCGCAGGTCGTCTCGATCACCCAGAACACCGAACTGGGCACCGTCTACACACCCGACGAGATCCGCGCCATCTGCGAACACGCCCACGGGCACGGCATGACGGTGCACCTCGACGGCGCCCGCATAGCCAACGCCTCGGCGTCCCTGGACGTGCCCATGCGTACGTTCACCAACGCCGTCGGCGTCGACGTGCTCTCCTTCGGCGGCACGAAGAACGGGGCCATCTTCGGCGAGGCCGTCGTCGTCCTGAATCCGGACGCGGTCCGGGCCATGAAGCACCTGCGGAAGCTGTCCATGCAGCTCGCGTCGAAGATGCGCTTCGTCTCCGTACAGCTGGAGGCGCTGCTCGCGGGCGATCTGTGGCTGCGCAACGCCCGGCACGCCAACGCCATGGCCCAGCGCCTCGCCGAGGGCGTGCGCGGGATCGGGGGAGTGGAGATCCTCCACCCCGTCCAGGCCAACGCCGTCTTCGCACGGCTGCCGCACGCGGTGACCGAACGGCTCCAGAAGCGCTTCCGCTTCTACTTCTGGGACGAGCAGGCCGGGGACGTGCGCTGGATGTGCGCCTTCGACACCACGGAGGAGGACGTCGACGCGTTCCTCCTCGCGCTCAAGGAGGAGATGGCCGCCGCCTAGGCCGTGTCCGTAAAGTCCCGTCTGGCCCGCGACGCCCTGCGGGCGTACGACGGGACCTTCCGGACACGGCCTGGCGGCCGCCCGGACGGCGCCGGGGTGCGGACCTCTCCGCACCCCGGCGTGACGTTTCAGCCGCGCTCGCGGACCTCGGCCGGCGTCGGAGCCGTACCGCCCAGGTGCGCGGGCACCCACCACGTGTCACTCGCGTCCTTGGGCCGGACCGGATAGGCCCGCTGCGCCGCTTCGAGCAGCTCCTGCACCCGCTCGCGCAGCCGTCGCGTGATGGCGCCCGCGTACTGGTCGGCGGGGGCCTCCACGGGCTCCCCGACGCGGATGGTGATCGGGGTGTGATTGCGCTTGAAGCTGCGCGGCCGGCCCTTGGTCCAGAGCCGCTGGGTGCCCCACAGGGCCATCGGGATCAGCGGCACCCCGGCCTCCTGAGCCAGGCGCGCGGCACCGGACTTGAAGCTCTTGAGCGTGAACGACTCCGAGATCGTCGCTTCGGGGAACACCCCGACGATCTCACCGGACCGCAGCGACTCCAGCGCGTGGGCGTACGCGTCCTCGCCCTGCTTGCGGTCCACGGGAATGTGCTTCATGCCGCGCATCAGAGGCCCGGAGACCTTGTGCCGGAATACCGATTCCTTGGCCATGAAACGCACCAGCCGCTTCTGCGGGAGTGCGACGAGGCCACTGAAGATGAAGTCCAGATAACTGATGTGGTTGCTGACCAGAACAGCGCCACCGGTCTTCGGGATGTGCTCCGAACCCTGAGTGTCGATCTTCAGGTCGAGCGCCTTGAAAAACGTGCGAGCGGCGCCGATGACCGGCCGATAGACGAGTTCTGCCATCTGGGGAAGACCCTTTCTTCAGCGCCCGCGGAGGTTCTCCCGGCGGAAGTTACGCAGCCGTAGGTTTTCGGCATTGGGGCGATCGTGCCCCATGCGGTGACGTGGTGGCCAGTCCCGGCGCCGCCGGGCCGCGAGATTCTCGTCACGTGGGGCACCCGGGAATGCCCGCGGCGTCGGGGACGCTGACCCCTTGCGTAGAGCTCTGACAGGAGGCAGAAGGTGGACGGGCAGGCAGGCGCAGAGAGGCTGGACGCGGCACGGCTCGGCGCGGAACTGGGGGAGCGGGCCACGCTCGTCCAGTTCTCCACCGCCTTCTGCCAGCCGTGCCGGGCCACCCGCCGCACCCTCGCGGACGTGGCCGGAATGGTCGAGGGGGTCGCCCATGTGGAGATCGACGCGGAAGCGAGTCTCGCGCTCGTACGCGACCTCGGCATCAGCCGGACCCCGACCGTCCTGGTCCTCGACGCCGCGGGCCGGATCGTCCGCCGCGCCGAGGGGCAGCCCCGCACCGTCGACGTCGTCGCCGCCCTCGGCCGGGCGATCTGACGGGCCGTGACGCTTCTCCCACCTGGTGAAACGCCCTTGACTGCACCCACCGGGCATCGTCAGTCTGACGTTATGCCGTCAGATCCCCTTCTCCATGGCCGGGCGTACATCGACCTCGCCCGCACCGCCGGCGCGCGCTGTCCGGGTGCCTGAGCATCCACGACCCCGCATCTCCGACGCGCAGAAGGACATCTCCATGACGGCATCACCCGGGCTCGGCAAGGCACGCACGGCATCTCCCGAGCTCCTGCGCTCCGTGTTCCGCCGGCACGCGGCCGGGGTCGCCGTGATCACCGCCGCCGGGGAGCGCCCGGTCGGCTTCACCGCCACCTCGCTCAACTCCGTGGCCGCCGAGCCGCCCCTCGTCTCCTTCGGCGTCGGCACCTCGTCCTCCAGTTGGCCGGTGCTGGCCGAGGCCGAGCACGTGGGCGTGCACATACTCGGCGAACACCAGCGGGAGCTGGCCGCCACCTTCGCCCGGAGCGGCGCCGACCGGTTCGGCCCGTCCACCTTTTGGCGCAGCGGGCCGGAGGGCGTTCCGCTGCTGGACGACGTGCTGGCGTGGCTGGTCTGCCGCGTCGTGGCCCGGGTTCCGGCGGGCGACCATCACATCGTGATCGCACAGGTGGTCGAGGGTGACCCGGCCGGCGGGGGCCGGCCGCTCGTCTATCACCAGGGCCGATTCACGGCTCTGCGGGACTGATCCGAGGCCCGGGGGTTCCCGGGTGGACCGGGTAGGGCAGATCACAGTGCAAAGCGCTTGCTCATTGGGCACACGCTGGATGTACTGACGAGTAATATGACGGTCGGAGCGTTGGTCGCCCCGACCGGAAATCGCCCCATCAGGCGCCTATGCTGCGTGCAACAAGGCAGCCCGGAAATGACGATGCAGTAGGAGAGCCGGCGTGAGCTTGAGGATCGTTGTCACTGTGAAGTACGTGCCCGACGCGACCGGTGACCGGCATTTCGCCGATGACCTGACGTTGGACCGTGAGGACGTCGACGGTCTGCTGTCGGAGCTGGACGAGTATGCGGTCGAGCAGGCGTTGCAGATCGCGGACGCGGCGGACGATGCGGAGGTCACCGTGTTGACGGTGGGTCCGGAGGATGCCAAGGACGCGTTGCGCAAGGCGTTGTCGATGGGTGCGGACAAGGCGGTTCACGTCGAGGACGACGATCTGCACGGTACGGACGCGCTGGGTACCTCGCTGGTGCTGGCGAAGGCGATCGAGGAGACCGGGTACGACCTGGTGATCTCGGGGATGGCGTCGACGGACGGCACGATGGGTGTGGTTCCGGCGCTGCTGGCGGAGCGGCTGGGTGTGCCGCAGGTGACGCTGCTGTCGCAGGTGTCGGTCGAGGGCGGTGTCGTGCGCGGCCGTCGTGACGGGGACAGTGCGTCGGAGGAGCTGGAGGCGTCGCTTCCGGCGGTGGTGTCGGTGACCGACCAGTCCGGCGAGGCGCGTTACCCGTCGTTCAAGGGGATCATGGCGGCGAAGAAGAAGCCGGTGAAGTCCCTGGACCTGGACGACCTGGGCATCGACGCGGACGAGGTCGGCCTGGCGGGTGCGTGGACCGCGGTCGACTCCGCGACCGAGCGTCCGGCCCGCACCGCGGGCACGATCGTGAAGGACGAGGGCGAGGGCGGCAAGCAGCTGGCCGAGTTCCTGGTGGGCCAGAAGTTCATCTGAGCCCCCGGCGTCCCCTCACCACCCCCGCCTACTTCGTACACGCAGGAGATTGAAGTCCCATGGCTGAAGTTCTCGTCTATGTCGATCACGTGGACGGTGCCGTCCGCAAGCCCACCCTGGAGCTGCTGACGCTCGCCCGCCGTATCGGCGAGCCCGTCGCCGTCGCGCTGGGCAACGGCGCCGCCGACACCGCCGCCGTGCTCGCCGAGCACGGCGCGGTCAAGGTGCTGACCGCCGAGGCCCCCGAGTTCGCCGAGTACCTGGTGGTACCGAAGGTGGACGCGCTCCAGGCCGCTTTCGACGCCGTGTCCCCGGCCGCCGTGCTGCTGTCCTCCTCCGCGGAGGCCAAGGAGATCGCGGCCCGCCTCGCGGTCCGGATCGGCTCCGGCATCATCACCGACGCCGTCGACCTGGAAGCCGGTGACCAGGGCCCGGTCGCCACGCAGTCCGCGTTCGCCGCCTCCTACACGACCAAGTCCCGTGTCTCCAAGGGTGTTCCGGTCATCACGGTCAAGCCCAACTCCGCCCCGGTCGAGGCGGCCTCGGCCGCCGGTGCCGTCGAGACCCTCGCGGTCACCTTCTCGGCGCAGGCCACGGGTACGAAGGTGCTGTCGCGCACCCCGCGTGAGTCGACGGGCCGTCCGGAGCTGACGGAGGCCGCGATCGTGGTCTCCGGGGGCCGCGGCGTCAACGGCGCGGAGAACTTCGCGGTCATCGAGGCCCTCGCCGACTCGCTGGGTGCCGCGGTGGGCGCCTCGCGCGCCGCGGTGGACGCCGGCTGGTACCCGCACACCAACCAGGTCGGCCAGACCGGCAAGTCCGTCTCCCCGCAGCTCTACATCGCCAACGGCATCTCCGGCGCGATCCAGCACCGGGCAGGCATGCAGACCTCGAAGACCATCGTCGCGGTCAACAAGGACGCCGAGGCGCCGATCTTCGACCTCGTGGACTACGGCGTCGTCGGCGACCTCTTCGACGTCGTCCCCCAGCTCACCGAGGAGATCAACACCCGCAAGGGCTGATCGCCGGACGGTATCGACGAGCAACGGCCCGGGGCCGCACGGTGAACGCACCGTGCGGCCCCGTGGCGTTTCCGGTCACCGTTGACTCGGATGCGACCGCCTTATAACTTCACTATACGGATTGTTGTTTCCGGGAAGCGGAAATGGCTGGAGCGTGGAGGGTGCGGACGATGGGTCAGCAGGAGAAGGTGGCGACGAGCCTCGCCGGTGCGGTCAGCGACGGGATCAGCGCGTCCCTCGCCCCGGTGGACGCCGAACTCGCCCGCCGCTACCCGGGCGACCCCGGCACCCGCCAGCCCGTGCACACGGTCTACGTACCGGGCGACGTCTTCACGGCCGGCACCCTGCGCGCCTGGGGCGACGAGGCGCTGAAGGCGCTGGACGAGCACGCCCCCGACGCGGCGGCCCTCGCCGGGGTGCTCGGCATCCCGGACGAGCTGGCCGGGCCCGTCCACGACCGCGTACGCGCCAAGCTGGAGCGCGAGCCGGTCGAGGACCTGAGGATCGACTTCGAGGACGGCTACGGACCCCGCTCCGACGCCGAGGAGGACGAGGCGGCGGCCCGCGCGGCCCGGCTGGTCTCGGAGGCGTACGCCAACGGCACGGCCGCCCCGTACATGGGCATCCGGATGAAGTGCATGGAAGCCGCCGTCCGCGACCGGGGCATCCGCACCACGGACGTCTTCCTGACCGGCCTCATGCGGGCGGGCGGGCTCCCCGACGGGCTCGTCCTCACCCTGCCGAAGGTGACGTACCCCGAGCAGGTCACCGCCTTCGTCCAACTCCTCGAAGCCTTCGAGCAGGCGCACGGGCTGCCCGAGGGGCGGATCGGCTTCGAGATCCAGATCGAGACCAGCCAGTCCATCCTGGCCGCCGACGGCACCGCCGCCGTGGCCCGCATGATCGACGCGGCGCGGGGGCGGGCGACCGGGCTGCACTACGGCACGTTCGACTACAGCGCCTGCGTCGGCGTCAGCGCCGCGTACCAGGCGAGCGACCACCCGGCCGCCGACCACGCCAAGGCCGTCATGCAGGTCGCCGCGGCCGGTACCGGCGTACGCGTCTCCGACGGCTCGACCAACGTCCTGCCCGTCGGGCCCACCCCGCAGGTCCACGAGGCGTGGCGGCTGCACTACGGCCTCACGCGCCGCGCCCTGGCCCGTGCCTACTACCAGGGCTGGGACATGCACCCGGGCCACCTGCCGACCCGTTACGCGGCCGTCTACACGTTCTACCGCGAGGGTCTGGAGCAGGCCGCCGCCCGGCTCGCCGCGTACGTCTCCAAGGCCGGCGGCGACGTGATGGACGAACCGGCCACCGCCAAGGCGCTCAGCGGCTACCTGCTGCGCGGCATCGACTGCGGCGCCCTGGACACCGACGAGGTGGCGAAGCTGACCGGGCTGACCCGCGCGGACCTCGACGCCTTCGCCTCGCCCCGGCGCGGCACCCTCACGGTCACCGCGCCCTGAGGTCCGTTCAGGCCGGCGGGATCTCCCCGGAACCCCGGGCGATCAGCCGGGTCGGGAGCTCCACGCGGGCCGGGGGGTGACCGGCTCCGTCCAGGCGCCGGAAGAGGTGTTCGGCGGCGGTGCGGCCGGCCGCCGCCGCGTCCTGGGAGACGACGGTGATGCCGAGCAGGTCCGCCAGCTCGATGTCGTCGAAGCCGACCAGGGCGACCGGCCGCTCCCGGTCCGCGAGGGCGCGTACCACCGTGACCGTCACCCGGTTGTTGCCGGAGAAGAGCGCCGTCACGGGCTCCGGGCCCGAAAGCATCTCCTCGGCGGCGGCGCGGACCCGGCCGGGGTCCGTGGAGCCCAGCGAGACCCAGGAGTCCTCGACGGTTATCCCGGCCTCCGCCATCGCCGCGTGGTAACCGCGCAGGCGTTCGGTCGCGGTGTGGATGCGCGGCTGGTCGCCGATGAAGCCGATACGGCGGTGGCCGTGCGCGATCAGATGGGCGACGCCCTCGCGGGCCCCGCCGAAGCTGTCCGACAGCACCATGTCGGCCTGGATCTGTCCCGCCGGACGGTCCACGAAGACGGTCGCGACCCCGGCCTTGATCTCCGGCTCCAGATAGCGGTGGTCGTCGGCGGCCGGGATCACGATCAGCCCGTCGACCCGGCGCGCGCACAGGGCGAGGACCAGCTCCTGCTCGCGCTCCGGGTCCTCGGCGCTCGACCCGTTGATCAGCAGGGCGCCGTGCGCGCGCGCCACCTCCTCGACCGCGCGGCTCAGCGGTCCGTAGAAGGGGTCCGCCAGGTCCTCCAGGACCAGGCCGATGGAGGCGGTCCGGCCCTTGCGCAGTACCCGGGCGCTGTCGTTCCGGCGGAAGCCCAGCGCCTCGATCGCCTCCTGCACCCGGCGCTCGGTGTCCGGGGTGACCCCCGGCTCGCTGTTGACCACGCGTGAGACCGTCTTCAGGCCCACCCCGGCCCGGGCGGCCACGTCCTTCATGGTCGGCCGGTTGCCGTAACGGGGCTCGGGATGGCGGGCGGTCTCGGCCACGGTGCGCTGTCCTGTCGTCGGTCGGGCGGTCCCGGCGGGCCACGGCGGCTGCCGTGGGGCTCCCGGAGGGTGTGGCGTCGAGCATAGGCCCTGGACAACGTTGTCAAGGGAATGGAGACTGGGCAGACTGTTGCACCTGAGCCGCAGGTCCCGCCCACACCACCCGGAGCCACACCGATGCAGACCGACCTCGTCGCCGCCCTCGACATCGGGGGCACCAAGATCGCCGGCGCGTTGGTGGACCGGGACGGCAGGATCGTGGTGCGCGCTCAGCGGCCGACGCCCGCGCGGGAGAGCGGCGAGCGGGTCATGGGCGCCGTCAGTGGCGTCCTGGCCGATCTGGCCGCGTCCCCGTACTGGGGCGACGCCACGGCCGTCGGCATCGGCAGCGCGGGCCCGGTGGACGCGGCCAAGGGCACGGTCAGCCCGGTCAACGTGCCCGGCTGGCGGGGCTTCCCGCTGGTCGAGCGGGTCGCCGGTGCCACCGGCGGCCTCCCGGTCACGCTGGTCGGCGACGGTGTCGCGATCACGGCGGCGGAGCACTGGCTCGGCGCGGCGCGCGGCCATGACAACGCGCTGTGCATGGTCGTCTCGACCGGTGTCGGCGGCGGGCTCGTCCTAGGCGGCGCCCTGCACCCCGGCCCCAGCGGGAACGCGGGCCACATCGGGCACATCAGCGTGGACCTCGACGGCGACCTCTGCCCGTGCGGGGCGCGCGGCTGCGTCGAGCGCATCGCGAGCGGCCCCAACATCGCGCGCCGCGCGCTGGACGCCGGCTGGCGGCCCGGTCCGGACGGCGACGCGACCGCGGTCGGTGTGGCGGCCGCCGCCCGGGCCGGTGACCCGGTCGCCGTGGCCTCGTTCGAACGCGCCGCGCAGGCCCTGGCGGCGGGGATCGCCGCGACGGCGACCCTGGTCGAGATCGACATCGCGGTGATCGGCGGCGGAGTGGCCGGCGCCGGCGACCTGCTGTTCGCCCCGCTGCGCACAGCCCTGCGCCGGTACGCCACGCTCTCCTTCGTCCAGCACCTGACGGTGGTGCCCGCGGTCATGGGCAACGACGCGGGCCTGGTCGGGGCGGCGGCGGCCGCACTGGCCACCACCGCCCGGCCGCTCGCGGACCCGCTCAGCAGGTGATCCGCAGGTCCCCCCAGTCCCCGTGGTCCGAGTCGACGCCGTCGCCGCCGTCCGTCACCACCAGACGGACGACCCGGGCCCCGGTCACGTCCGCCGAGAGGGGCTGCGGAGCCATCGCGTTGGTCAGGACCCCGGTGGACGCTGCCTTCCTGCCGTCCGCCCAGATCTCGAAGGCCACGCTGCCCTTGGCTCCCTTCTCGTCGTCCACGCCCACCTGCGCCGTCACGGTGTCGCACGCGCCGCCCGCGTAGTACTCGACTCCGCTCGCCGCGTGCACGCCGAGCCCCTTGGCGTACACCTGGCCGCCGATGGTCAGCGGGTGGCCGTCGCCCGCGGCGCTCTCGCCGTTGCTGGTGTCCTTCTCGACGGGGCCGTAGCCGTTGGAGGCGCTGAGCTGCGGCAGGTCGCCGAGGTAGCCGCCGCCGGCCGGGGGCGGCACCACCACATGGGCCCGGAACGGGACGGCGGACCGGATGCGCTCACCGGTGGGGGAGCGGTACAGGGCGGTGAGCGTCAGGTCGTAGCCGCCGGGAGCTGTCCCGGCGGGGGCCGTCACCCGCCACCGGGTGGCCAGCGCGCGGCCGGTGGGAAGCGCGGCCGTGCGCGTCGGCGACGCGGCCTCCAGCCGCCAGCCGGCCGGGCCGGTGAGCGCGGCGGACACCGTGAGCGCGGGCGTGCGGCCCAGGTCGGTGACCTTCGTCGTCAGCGCGGCCGTGCGGCCCGCCTCGACCAGCGGGCTGCCCTCCAGGGCCAGTTCGACGGCCGGCGGGTGCGCGGCCCAGCGGTGACCGGCGGCGACGCGCAGCAGCACGGTGCCGTGCGCGGGCACGGTCGCCGAGAGGCCGCCCGCCGTGTTGCGGGTGGTGTGGTCCCACAGGTCGCGCACGGTGTAGCCGGAGGCGTGCGGCAGGCCCGCCGCGGCGGCCGTGGTGGAGATCCGCTGGGCGCTGTCGGTCTCGTTGAACAGTGCCACGGCCCGGGAACCGTCCTTCATCTCCTTGGCCACGACCCAGCGACCGCCCTCGGAGGAGAGCACCTCGCCCTGCTTGCCCAGCGGGTCCTGGTCGACGGCGATGACCTCCTCGTTGGAGAGGATGTCGAAGGTCTCCCGGGACGCGGTGCGCAGGTCGGAGCCGATGAGCAGCGGCGCCGCCATCACCGACCACATCGAGAAGTGGGTGCGGTACTCGGTGTCGGTCATCCCGCCGTTGCCGACCTCCAGCATGTCGGGGTCGTTCCAGTGCCCCGGGCCGGCCGCGGCCGCCAGCGGGAGGTTCTGCTTCATGATCGACAGCATGCTGCCCCAGCTGTCGTTGATGTCACCGGTGGTGCGCCAGAGGTTGCCCAGGCCGGCGGCCCATTCCCAGGGCTTGTTCTGGCCCCATTCGCAGATGCTGTAGACGATGGGCCGGCCGGTCGCGACGAGCGCGTCCCGCATCGTCGTATAGCGCTCCTTGGCGTCCACGCCCTGGTTGTTGCAGTTGTCGTACTTGAGATAGTCGACGCCCCAGTCGGCGAACTGCTGCGCGTCGCTGAATTCATGGCCGAGTGCTCCGGGGATGCCCACGCTGTCGCAGGTCCTGGTGCCGGCGCTGGTGTAGATCCCCAGCTTGAGGCCCTTCGCGTGCACGTAGTCCGCGACCGCCTTGATGCCGTGCGGAAAGCGCACCGGATCGGCGACCAGCTTTCCTTCGGCGTCGCGCTCCGGAACCGCCCAGCAGTCGTCCAGGTTGACGTACTCGTACCCGGCTTCCTTCAGCCCCTTCTCGACGAAGATGTCGGCGATTCCCTCGACCATTTCCTCGTTGAACTCGGCGCGGCAATGCGTGGAGTTCCAGTTGTTGAAGCCCATGGGCGGGGTGAGGGCCAGTCCGTTCGCGGCCCGGACACCGGCGGCCGGTGCCGGTGCGGGGGAGTGCGCGGCGGCGGGCACCACGGCCCCCGCCGTACACAGGAGGCCCGCGGCCAGGGCTCCGAGGACTCTGCGGCGGCTCGCTCGGGTGGGACGGCTTGGAAGGTGACGCATCGTTACGTTCCTCCGTACTCGTGCCGGATCAGGCGGCGACATGTGCACGCCAAGACGAGCGAATACGTTAGAGCGTGTTGAAGTCTGTTGGAAGAGGGTCGGTGTCCGGTCGGCCGCATCTCGTCAAAACCCTTGACTGTGCCCCATGTTGGGGGTGAGATCCAAGCGCACGTTCGGTTGTGTTCGGTTGCCTTCCGGAGGACGGGTTCATGGCGCACTCGTACAACAGATCGGATCTGCCCGGCAGTGTCGCGGGACATCGGATGTCCCGGCGGAGCCTATTGCGCGGCGCGGCGCTCGGTGCCGGCGCGGTCACGCTTCCCGCCCTGCTCACCGCGTGCGGCGGCGGACCCGGTGGGGACGGCAAGACCGTCACCCTGGGATCGAATGCGTCCGACCCCGTTCCCAAGAAGGCGTTCGCCGACGCGTTCAAGGCGTACGCGGCGCAGTCGGACGGCCGGAAGGTGAAGGTCAACACCGTCGACCACAACACGTTCCAGGAGAACATCAACCGCTATCTCCAGGGCAAGCCCGACGACGTCTTCATGTGGTTCGCGGGGTACCGCATGCAGTTCTTCGCGAAGAAGGGCCTGCTGTACGACATCAGCGACAACTGGCAGCACTACACGGGATTCTCCGACGCCCTCAAGGACCAGTCCAGCGGCGAGGACGGCAAGCAGTACCTCACCCCGTACTACTACTATCCGTGGGCCGTCTTCCATCGGAAGAGCCTCTTCACCGATCGCGGCTATCAGGTACCCAAAACGCTCGACGAGTACGTGGCGCTCGCCAAGCAGATGAAGAAGGACAAGCTGGACCCCATCGCGTTCTGCGACAAGGACGGCTGGCCCGCCATGGGCACCTTCGACTACATCAACATGCGCACCAACGGATATGAATTCCACAAGAGCCTCATGGCCGGCGAGGAAGCCTGGACGGACAAGCGCGTCCGGAACGTCTTCGACACCTGGCGGCGCCTTCTCCCGTACTGCCAGCCCGGCGCCAACGGCCGTACCTGGCAGGAGGCCGCCACCAGCCTCCAGAAGCGCGAGGCGGGCATGACCGTCCTCGGTCTGCCCCACCCCGGCGCGCAGTTCCCCAAGGGCGAGCAGGCCGACCTGGACTTCTTCCCGTTCCCCGAGATCGACCCCGAGCACGGCCGGGACGCCGTGGAGGCGCCCATCGACGGGTTCCTGCTGGCCAAGAAGTCCAAGAACCTGAAGAACAAGAAGACGCTGGAGAGCGCCAAGGACCTGGTCAAGTGGCTCGCCACCGGCAAGGCCGAGGACATCTACCTCAAGAGCGACCCCAACAACATCGCGGTCAGCGACGAGGCGGACACCTCCGGGTACTCCGCGATCCAGAAGAAGGCCGTCGAACTCGTCTCGGGCGCCAAACAGATCTCGCAGTTCCTCGACCGCGACACCCGTCCGGACTTCGCGTCCACGGTCATGATCCCCGCGATCCAGAAGTTCATCAGCAGCCCCGACGACGTGGACGGCCTGGTCAACGACATCGAACGGCAGAAGAAGACCATCTTCGCCTCGGACTGAACCGGGAGTGCGCACCGTGCCGTTCATCTCGGGGAGGCGCACCGGACGACGGGGCACGCGGCGGTACACCCGCCGCGACCTCGTCGTGCTCGGTGTGCTGCTCGGCCTGCCCGTCCTGCTCGACCTCGCCATCGTCTGGGGCCCGACCCTGGCCTCCGTCGTCCTCTCGTTCACCAGCTGGGACGGGATCGGCGACATCGAGTGGGTCGGGACCCGCAATTACACGAACCTCTTCACGAACTACCCGCAATTCTGGCCCGCCGCCCGGCACAACCTGCTCTGGCTGGCCTTCCTCGGCCTCGTCGCCACCCCGTTCGGGCTGCTCCTCGCCGTACTGATCGACCGGGGCGTGCGGTTCAGCCGCTTCTACCAGTCCACGCTGTACATGCCCGTCGTGCTCTCGCTCGCGGTGGTCGGCTTCATCGCCCAGCTCGTCTTCTCGCGGGACCAGGGCGCGCTCAACGCCGTCCTCGGCGACACGGAGACGCCGACGGACTGGCTCGGCGATCCGGACCTCAACATCTGGATGGTCCTGCTGGCCGCTGCCTGGCGGCACACCGGCTATGTGATGATCCTCTACCTGGCCGGGCTCAAGGCTGTCGACCGGTCCCTCAAGGAGGCGGCGGCCATCGACGGCGCGAGCGAGGCGCAGACCTTCTTCCGCGTCGTCTTCCCGACCCTGCGGCCGGTCAACGTCATCGTCGGCGTCATCACCGTCATCGAGTCGCTGCGCGCCTTCGACATCGTGTACGCGGTCAACCACGGCCGCAACGGCCTCGAACTGCTCTCCGTGCTCGTCACCGACAACATCATCGGCGAGGCCAGCCGGATCGGCTTCGGCTCCGCGATCGCCGTCGTCCTGCTGACCGTCTCCCTGGGATTCGTGGTGACGTACCTGGTCCAGGAGCTCCGAGGGGAGAAAGACCGATGACCACCACCCGGGCCGGTGCCGTGCGCCCGGCACCGTCCGTCCCCGCCGAGTCCCGCCGCAGGCTCCGACCAGGGCGCCTCGGTGTGCACGCCTTCCTGATGGCGGTCTCGCTGGCCTTCCTCGCCCCGCTGCTGCTCGCGGTCTACGCGTCGCTGCGGCCGTACGACGAGACCTCCCAGTACGGCTACTTCTCGCTGCCGCGCCATCTCTCGCTGGACTATTACCGGCAGGCGTTCACCGACTCCGGCATGACGAAGTACTTCGTCAACACGCTGATCATCGCGGTACCGGGCGTCCTGATCACCCTGTTCCTCGCCTCGTTCGTGGCCTTCGCGCTCGCCCGGCTGAAGATGCGCGGCGGCCTGCTCCTGCTGATGCTCTTCACGGCCGGCAACCTGCTTCCGCAGCAGGTGATCGTCACCCCGCTGTACGTCGTCTTCAACCGCATCCCGCTGCCGTACTGGATGTCCGACTCGATGACGATGTTCGACTCCTACTGGGCCGTCGTCCTGGTGCAGATCGGCTTTCAGATCGGCTTCTGCGTGTTCGTCCTGGCCAACTTCATGCGCACCCTTCCGGTGGAGATCCTTGAGGCGGCGGTGGTGGACGGGGCCGGGGTGTGGACGCGGTTCTGGCGGATCACCCTGCCGCTGTGCCGCCCGGCGCTCGCCGCGCTCGGCACGCTCCAGTTCACCTGGATGTACAACGACTTCCTGTGGGCGCTGGTCTTCATCTCCGACGGCGACAAACTGCCCATCACCTCCGCGCTGAACAACCTGCGCGGGCAGTTCTTCACCGACTACAACCTGCTCGCCGCCGGCTCGGTGATCGTCGCGCTGCCCACGCTCGTCGTCTTCCTGCTGCTCCAGCGGCACTTCATCGCCGGACTCACGCTGGGGTCCGGCAAGGGGTGAGGGGGGGGTGCCCGGCCGAGCAGCCGGGCACCCGTCACCACGCCTCACTCGCAGGCCACGCCGTCCCCGTCGCGGTCGAGGTGCCTGCCGTATCCCGGGTCGCCCCGGTGGATCGGGGCCGCACCGGCCGCGCGTACGGCGGTGCAGTTCGCGTAGTACGCCGAGCCGCCGCCCGAGCCCCCGCCACTCGCACCGGAATCGTCCGAACCGGAGTCGTCCGAGGTGCCGGCGGGGGCCTCGGGCGCGACGGTGACCTTGACGGTCTTCGTCTTCGTGACGGTCGGTGCCGGCTCGGGGCTCGCGGTCACCGTCTCGGTCACGGCGGGCTCCGGCGCGGGCGTGACCGACACCGTGGCGGTGACGGTCGGCGCCGGCGAGGACTTCGCCGCCGCCTCGGTCCGGTCCGCCCCGGAATCCCCGCCAGCGGCCCCCATGCCCACACCGACGAGGAAGAGAACGGCGGCCGCCGGGATGACGACGCGTTTCCTCGCCCAGCGGGGCGCTCCGCCCCCGGGGCCGCCCGGACCCTGCGGGCCGAACGGTGACGGTTGCGGCGGCGGCCCCCAAGGCGGCGGCTGCGGCGAAGGGTTGTGCGACATGGGACCCCCCAGAGTTGCGTGGAGGGACGACCGTAGCCGGGACCGGTCCCCAGGGGAGGCGAATCCTCCGCAAGTGATGGAGTTGTGACCATCACGTGAAGCCGGAGGCTCGCCACGGTCCGCGCGGGGCCGCCGTTGTCAGTGGCGGGTGCGATCCTGCACGCATGGACGAGATCATGCGACGGCGGGTGTACGGCGCCGACCACGAAGACCCCGACCCGGGCCCCCGGCCGGGCCGCGAGTACCGGGAACTGGTCGGCGGACCGCTCGACGGACTGCTCCTGGACGTGACGGGGTGGACGGCGGTGGCCCTCGCGGACGGCTCCGCGCTGGTCACCGAGATCGGGGCGTACGGACCGGGCGGCCGCGCCGAGTACGGGCCGCGCCCGGACGAGCCGGACAAGTGGGACTGGCGGGGTGATACACCGTAGCCCGCCGACGGCGCCCGCCGCCCCCTGAGCGCAACGCATCGCCCCGGGCGGGTTTTCGCGGCAGGGTGTTGCGGGCAAGCCACAGGGGGCTGCTACGGAAGAGGGGGAACCGTGATCGTCTGGATCAACGGTGCGTTCGGCGCCGGTAAGACCAGCGCCGCGCGTGAACTGATCGATCTGATCCCGAACAGCACCTTGTACGACCCGGAAATGACCGGGACGGGGCTCAGATGCCTGCTGCCCCAGAAGAAACTGGCCGAGGTGACGGACTTCCAGGACCTGCCGATCTGGCGGCGCCTCGTGGTGGACACCGCCGCCGCGCTCCTCGCCGAGCTGGGCGGGGTTCTCGTCGTGCCGATGACGCTGCTGCGCCAGGAGTACCGCGACGAGATATTCGGCGGTCTCGCCGCCCGGCGCATATCGGTGCGCCATGTACTGCTCTCACCTGAGGAAACGATCCTGCGTGAGCGGATCGCCCACCGGGCCGAGTTCCCCGGGGACGTTCCCGGGGACGCGGCGGACGTGGACCCGACCGGCCGCTGGGCGTACGACCGCATCGAACCGTACCGCTCGGCCCTCGGCTGGATCACCGGGGACGCCCACACCATCGACAACAGCGCGCTCACCCCGCGCGAGACGGCGGAGCGCATCGCGGAGGCCGTACGCACCGATGCCGCCCCCGCCTGCGAGATCGTCCAGACCCCGGAGCCGACCGGGGAGACCGTGGCAGCCGGGGTGCTCCTCTTCGACGAGCACGACCGGTTCCTGCTCGTCGACCCCACGTACAAGCCGGGCTGGGAGTTCCCCGGCGGCGTCGTGGAGGCGGGCGAGGCTCCCGCGCAGGCGGGGATCCGGGAGGTCGCCGAGGAGATCGGCATCCAGCTGGAACGGGTGCCGAAGCTGCTCGTCATCGACTGGGAGGCGCCCGACCCGCCCGGATACGGAGGTCTGCGCCTCCTCTTCGACGGCGGACTGCTGCCCCGGGCGGACGCGGAGCGGCTGCTGCTCCCGGGCTCCGAGCTGCGCGGCTGGCGGTTCGTCACCGAGGCGGAGGCCGCCACCCTGCTGCCGCCCACCCGCTACGAGCGGCTGTGCTGGGCGCTCCGGGCCCGCGAACGCTCAGCCGTGCTCAACCTGGAGGCCGGAGTCCCGGTCGGCTAGGCCATGTCCGGAAAGTCCCGTCTTCCGCGCGAAGCGCGGGCGCCGGCACGGAACTTCAGACAGGAACGGCGGCCCGCAGGACCGCGGCGGCGTCCTCGGTGAGGGGGTCGCCGTGGCCGAAGCAGACCGTCGCCGGATCCAGCGTGGCCAGCCGCCGGAACGAGGCCACGGCCTGCGCCCGGTCGATGTTGAAGACGCCCAGCATCACCTGCCCGACCCCGGCCACGCAGTCGCCCGTGAACAGCACGCCGTGGCCGGGCAGATGCAGGCCGATGGAGCCGGGCGTGTGCCCGGGGGAGTGGACCACTCGCGCCCCGCCCCCGAACGGCAGGACCGCCCCGTCGGACAGTTCGGTGTCGACCCGGGTCGGGGGAGCCGGGGGAACGGTCAGCGCGTGTTCGTACAGCGGGCGTTCCCAGTCCAGGAGCACCGGCTCCCCGACCTCCTCCTCACCCCGGATCACCGGTGCGTCCAGCCGGTGCGCCAGAATCTCGGCACCGTGGCGGTCGGCCAGCTCCTGGGCGGCGCCGTAGTGGTCCCGGTGGCCGTGGGTGACCACGATCCGGGCGATGCCGGATGGATCGTGGCCGAGGCCGCGCACCGCCTCCTCGATGGCGGGCGCAGCGTTCACGTCGCCCGCGTCGATCAAAGTCAGCTCCGTCCCGTCGCGCCACAGATACGCCTGGCCGATCGGGAAGCGGAACATGTGCAACTGCGGAAGCACCTCTACGAGATCCATGCGGCGAACCTAAGCGGCCACGGCCGGCCGCCGCATGGATCTACGCTCTCGGCGAGCTTCGCTCAACGCGTAGCCGGACCCGACGAGGGCTCAGACCGCCTTCGACGCCGCGTAGTTGCGCAGGAAGAGTGCCTCGGCCACCGACAGGCGCTCCAGCTCCTCGGGCGACACGCTCTCGTTCACCGCGTGGATCTGCGCCTCCGGCTCGCTGAGCCCGATCAGCAGGATCTCCGCGTCCGGGTACAGCCCGGCCAGCGTGTTGCAGAGCGGGATCGAGCCGCCCATGCCGGAGGACTGCATCTCCTGGCCCGGGTACGCGGCCCGCATGGCGTCGGCCATCGCGGTGTAGGCCGGGCTCGCGATGTCCGCGCGGAACGGCTGCCCCTGGCCGACCTGCTCGACCGAGACCTTCGCACCCCACGGGGCGTGCGCGAGCAGGTGCGCGGTGAGCAGCTTCGTCGCCTCGTCCGCGTTCTGCCCCGGCGGGACCCGCAGGCTGATCTGGGCCCGGGCGCTCGCCTGCACGGAGGGCGTCGCGCCGACCACGGCCGGGCAGTCGATGCCGATCACGGTGACGGCGGGCCGCGCCCAGATCCGGTCGGCGACCGTGCCGGTGCCGATGAGCCCGACGCCGTCGAGGACCTTGGCGTCCTTGCGGAACTCCTCCTCCTCGTACTGCAGTCCGTCCCACGCGGCGTCCGCCGTCAGTCCGTCGACGGTCGTCGAACCGTCCTCCGCCCGCAGCGACGCGAGCAGCTGGATCATCGCGGCGAGCGCGTCGGGCGCGGCACCGCCGAACTGGCCCGAGTGCAGGTTGCCCTCCAGCGTGTCCAGCTGGACCCGCAGCATCGTCATGCCGCGCAGCGTCGACGTCACCGTCGGCAGGCCCGCCCGGAAGTTGCCGGTGTCACCGATCACGATGGTGTCGGCCGCCAGCAGTTCGGGGTGCGCCTCGGCGTACCGCTCCAGGCCGCCGGTGCCCTGCTCCTCCGAACCCTCCACGATCACCTTGACCGAGACGGGCACCCCGCCGTCCGCCTTCAGGGCGCGCAGAGCAAGCAGGTGCATGATGAAGCCGCCCTTGCAGTCGGCCGTGCCCCGGCCGAACCAGCGCCCGTCACGCTCCGTCAGCTCGAACGGCGGGGAGACCCAGGCGGCCTCGTCCAGCGGCGGCTGCACGTCGTAGTGCGCGTAGAGCAGCACGGTCGGCGCACCCTCCGGGCCCGGCAGGAGACCGTAGACGGACTGGGAGCCGTCCGGGGTGTCCAGCAGCCCGACGTCCTGGAAACCTTCGGCGCGCAGCGCTGCGGCGACCCACTCGGCGGCGGCCTCGCACTCGCTCCTCGGATAGACCGCGGGGTCCGCCACCGACTGGAAGGCCACCAGCTCGGTCAGCTCCGCCTTGGCGCGGGGCATCAGCGAGGCGACGGTCTCTGGAATCGGGTGGCCGGTCATGGGGCACGCTCCTGGTAGGTGCGACGTTATGTGTACGTTTCCGGGTACTCGCCCGCCTGGAGTGCGGCATCACGGGTCCCTCGGAGACTCGGCCGATCCTCCCACAGCGGTTCCCGGCCACAACGCGCCGTAGGATGCCGTGAGCAGCTTGGGCCACTGGTCGGATCGGGAGCAGAAGCACATCGTGAGCAGCGAGAACGCAGACGCCGGACATGAGCACGAAGAGTCGTCCGTGTGGGACGTCGTCGTAGTCGGCGCCGGACCGGCGGGAGCCTCCGCGGCATACGCGGCGGCCGTCGCCGGCCGTAAGGTACTGCTCCTGGAGAAGGCGGAGCTGCCCCGTTACAAGACGTGCGGCGGCGGCATCATCGGATTTTCGCGCGACGCGCTGCCGCCCGGATTCGAACTCCCCCTGAAGGACCGGATCCACGCGGTCACCTTCTCGCTGAACGGCAGGCTGGCGCGCACCCGCCGCTCCAAGCGGATGCTCTTCGGCCTCATCAACCGCCCCGAGTTCGACGCGGGACTGGTCGAGCAGGCGCAGAAGGCCGGTGCCGAACTGCGCACCGGAGCGACCGTCTCGCGGGTGGAGCAGCACGGTGCCGCGGTGCCCGACCGGCGCACGGTCGCGGTCGTGCTGTCCGGCGGCGAGACCGTCCTGGCCCGCGCGGTGGTCGGCGCGGACGGCAGTGCCGGGCGGATAGGAGCTCATGTCGGGGTCAAGCTCGACCAGGTCGACCTGGGCCTGGAGTCGGAGATCCCGGTGCCGCCCACCGTGGCGGAGGACTGGGCGGGCCGGGTCCTCATCGACTGGGGTCCGATGCCCGGCAGTTACGGCTGGGTCTTCCCCAAGGGCGACACCCTGACGGTCGGCGTGATCTCCGCGCGCGGCGACGGGGCCGGCACCAAGCGGTATCTGGAGGACTTCGTCGCGCGGCTCGGCCTGGCCGGCTTCGAGCCCACGGTCTCCTCCGGCCACCTCACGCGCTGCCGCAGCGAGGACTCGCCGCTCTCGCGCGGCCGGGTGCTGGTGTGCGGTGACGCGGCGGGCCTGCTGGAGCCGTGGACCCGCGAGGGCATCTCGTTCGCGCTGCGCTCGGGGCGGCTGGCCGGTGAGTGGGCGGTGCGCGTCGCCGAGGCGCACGACGCGGTGGACGCCCGCCGCCAGGCGCTCAACTACGCCTTCGCCATCAAGGCGGGGCTCGGTGTCGAGATGAGCGTGGGCCGGCGCATGCTGAAGCTGTTCGAGCGGCGTCCGGGCCTGCTGCACGCCGTGCTGACGGGCTTCCGCCCGGCGTGGAACGCGTTCGCGGGCATCACGCGCGGCACGACCTCGCTGGCCGAACTGGTCCGTTCGCACCCGCTGGCGCAGCGGGCGCTGTCGGCGATGGACCGTTAGGACCGGCGGAGCCGTTTCCCGGAGCCGGTCCTGAGAGGGCTGACGCGCCGTCCGGTGCGTCAGCCCTCTTCGCCGATCCGGAACACCGGGTGGTCGGGGCAGGCCGCCAGGATCTCGGCGTCCGTGGACTTGGCCGTGATGCCCTGGAAGTACTGGTTGACCTCCCAGCCCCACCGCTCCAGGTAGGCGCGGATGACGGCCGCCTTGTGCGCGTCGTCCGCGATCTCCACGGCCGAGAAGGCCCGCGTCCTGCGGCCCCGGCGCAGCTCCCCGCCGCCCGCCGCCCGCATGTTGCGCACCCACTGCGAGTGGCCGCGGGCGGAGACGAGATACCGCACGCCCTCGTACGTGTGCGGGTTGACCGGGACGCGCTGCATCTGGCCGCTCTTGCGGCCCCGTACCGACAGCTCCTGCGAGCCGAGCAGGCTGATTCCGTGCCGCGCGAGCCAGCCGACGAGGCTGTTGAAGCGGACGTTGAGCGGGCTGCCCTGCAGGTAGTACGGCTGCGACGGCGACTGCGACATGGTGACCCCCACGGTGGAGAGAACATTTTCGAGAGCGGTGCTCTCGCTTGAGATCAGTGTGCACGGAAGCGGCGCTCAAAAGCAAGAGCACTGCTCTCGTTATTGGTCGCTGCTCTGTGCACGTGGCAGACTGAGCCCATGAGCGCTATCCGGGGAGCCAGGGAACGGGCCCGTATCGAGGTCACCGCCGCCATCAAGGACGAGGCGAGGAAGCAGCTCGCCGCCGAGGGCGCGGCGAAGCTGTCGCTGCGCGCCGTGGCGCGGGAGCTGGGCATGGTCTCCTCGGCCCTCTACCGCTACTTCCCGAGCCGGGACGACCTGCTGACCGCGCTGATCGTCGACGCGTACGACGCCGTCGGCGAGGCCGCCGAGCGGGCCCATCGCACCGCCGCCGAGCGCACCCGCGGTGCCGCCGCCGGCCGCACCGCCGCCGCGTCATCCGGCGCCCCCGCCACCGGTCTCGCCCGCTGGGTCGCCGTCGCCTGCGCCGTACGCGACTGGGCGCTGGCCCACCCCCACGAGTACGCGCTCATCTACGGCTCGCCCGTGCCCGGTTACTCGGCGCCGCAGGACACCGTCGGTCCCGCCGCGCGCGTCGGCATGGTGCTCATCGCCATCGTGGAGGAGGCCCACCGCGACGAGGGTCTGGCGCTTCCGCCGCTCCCGGACGAGCTGCGCCCGGAGGGCGAACGGCTCGCCGCCGATGTGGCCCCCGGGCTCGCCCCGGCGGTGGCCGCCCCGCTTGTCGCGGCCTGGTCCCAGCTGTTCGGGCTCATCTCCTTCGAGGTGTTCGGCCAGTTCAACCGGGTGGTGGAGGCCCGCGAGGTCTTCTTCCGCCAGGCCGTCACCGAACTGGCCCGCACCGTGGGCCTCCTGGGCCGGCGGGGCTGATTCCCGCTACCGGGTCACGACCAGGTGATCGCGGAGTTGTCCCGCCAGAGCCGGGCAAGGTCCCCGTCGCCCGTCACCGTGAGGGCGCTGAGCGGAAGCCGGTTCCACAGGGCGAGGTAGAGCGTCCCGGCCGGCGCGCTCAGCTCGCAGTCCACCGGGGACGTCCCGGCCGGGGCCTCCTCGCGCACCGCCACCGGCGGCTCGGCGGACAGCCGTACGGTCCACACGGTGTCCGTGTCCGTCGCCCGGACCCGCAGCGTGCGCGGGGCCCCGGTGCGCACCCGGCTCTTCGGACGGGCGTGCATCCCCCGCAGCAGTTCGTCGATGCCGTCCAGCGCGTGGGCGGGTGCGACGGGCGTGAAGTCGCCGCCCCGCGCGGACTCGGCGTCCACCCGGTGGATCGTCGTCTCATGGGCCTGGCGGCGGGCCCAGAAGGCGAGCGGCGAGGGAGCGGGGAGGAACGACCAGCACTCCACGTCCTGCGGCGCGTTCTCCAGCGCCTCCACCAGGAGCCGGTGTCCCGCGCGGAAGTGGGCCACCAGTTCCGGCCCGTCCGCTACCGGTTCTCCGCCGTCGGGGACGTACGAGGTGTGTCCCTCGCGTACGAAGGCGGCGGCCCAGGCGTGCACCATCGCGGTGTGCCTGAGCAGATCGCGCACCTGCCACTCGGGGCAGGTCGGCACCGGAGCCCCGGTGCCCGCCTCGTCGGCCGCGTCCGCCAGCAGGCGGCCCTCGGCGGCCAGGGCCGCTATGTGTTCCGTGATCTTCATGGACGGATTGTGCCAGCCGGGCGGCGCCCGGGGGCCCGTACGGTCAGGCTCCGTGGGGGTGGACCGTACGGCTCCGCCGGGCACCGCCGCTCAGCAGCCGGACGAACCAGCCCAGCGCCAGCGACTGCACCAGTACGGACACCGCCAGCGCCAGGTACATGAACCAGGCCGGGCCGAAGGATTCCGCACCGCCCAGCGAGCCGCCGAGCAGGAACAGGAACACCGTCGGGGCGGCCAGCAGGAAGAGCCAGACCCCGGCGAACGAGGCGTCGGCGTGGCTGACCAGCAGGGTGTCCACGGTGACGAACACGGTGGCCGCCGCGACCGCGCCCAGGTAGAGCAGCGACGCGGCGTTCCCGAAGGTGAGCCGTGCGAGCGTGCGGATCGTCCGCTGGTTCACGGCCGGCTTGTTCATGGTCTGCTCCCCGTCGTTGGCTGTGTCTCCATCGTGCGCGCGGGGAATCGTTCCTGCCTGAGTACCGCTACTCAGTCGGTCAGGTCTGCGCCGCCTTGCGGGCTCCGTAGCCCAGCGCTGCCGCCGCACCCGCCAGTACCGCCACCGTGGTCAGGGCCACCGGCAGCGAGAACCAGTCGGCCAGGAAGCCGATCGCGGGCGGCCCGAGCAGCATGCCGCCGTAACCGAGCGTCGAGGCCGCGGCGACCCCGCCGGGTCCGGCCAGCTCGCCGGCCCGGCCGACCGCCACCGGGAAGATGTTGGCGAGGCCGATCCCGGTGACGGCGAAGCCGAGCAGCGCCAGCCAGGCCGTCGGGGCGAGCGAGCCGAGCAGCATCCCGCCGGCCGCCGTGGCGCCGCCCGCCACCAGCGTGCGGGTTTGCCCGAGCCGTTCGAGGAGGGCGGTGCCGCTGAGCCGGCCCGCCGTCATGGCCAGCGCGAACAGCGAGTATCCGGCGGCGGCGACGCCGGGACGGGCGTGCAGGTCCTGCTCCAGGTGCAGGGCGCCCCAGTCGGCCAGGGCGCCTTCGCCGTACGCGGTGCAGAGCGCGATCAGGCCGAACAGCAGCACCACCTTGCGCGCCCGCCCGGACGGCCGCCGCCCGGACTCACCGGCGGGCCGGGCGTCCGCCCGCTCCGGGACCACGGGCGCCGGGTGCCGCAGCAGGACCGGGCCCGCGAGGGCGGTGACGACCAGTCCGATTCCGGTCAGGAGGAAGAGGTGCGTCGCGGGCGGGAGACCGGCCGCGACGAGCCCGCCGAGCCCCGCGCCGAGCATCCCGCCGAGGCTGAACGCGGCGTGGAAGCTGGGCATCACCGGGCGGCGCAGCGCGGCGACCAGATCCACCGCCGCGCTGTTCATCGCCACGTTCATCCCGCCGTACGCGGCACCGAAGACCAGCAGCACGAGCCCCAGGGAGAGGGCCGAGTGGGTCTGGGCGGGCAGCGCGATGCCGAGGGAGAGAAGAACGCCGCAGGCCACGGTCACCGCGTGGCTGCCGAACCGGCGGCAGAGCCGGCCGGTGAGCGTCATCGTGATCACGGCACCGGCGGAGACGCCGAGGAGTGCGAGGCCGAGGGTGGCGGCCGAGGCGCCGGTCTGGTGCTTGATGGCCGGGATACGGACCACCCAGCCGGCGAAGAGGAAACCGTCGAGGGCGAAGAACACGGTCAGCGCGGTACGGAGACGGGCCGTGGAGAGCGGGGCGGTGTTGCCGCCGAGGTCCCCCGGGAGTGCCGTCCGCAGTTTGTTTAGTTGCGGCACAAACTCAGCATAGGGGTGGCCCGGCAGCCGGTGCAAGATGGCTGTCCCCGTCCGGCCCGAAGCGCGGCGCCCGGGGCGCACACCCGGGGCAAGTCGGCCACCACGGCGTCAAACGCACCTCCGGATCATGGGAGACTCGCCCCCATGAACGGCAAGGCGACCACCACCCGGACGAAGTTGGAGAGGGGCCGCAGCGCGCTCGGACCCGCCCTGGAACTGGTCCACACCGGACGGGCGCCCACGCGCGCCGTCCTCACCTCCGAGCTGGGGGTCACCCGGGCGACGGCGGGCGCGGTCGCCGCCGAGCTGGAAGCCCTCGGTCTCATCCGGGTCGACTCCAGCCCCGGTTCGGCCGCCGGTTCGCAGGGCCGGCCCTCGCACCGGCTGGCCGTACGGGAGTCGGGTCCGGTGGCCGTCGCCGCCCAGGTGCACGCGGACGGCTTCCGTGCCGCGCTCGTCGGCCTCGGCGGCCGGCTCGTCGCGACCGCTCCCGGCAGCGTCACCATCACCGCCGACCCGGCCCAGGTCATCGGCGAGGTCGTGGACCACTGCGCCCGGCTGCTGCGGGAGAGCGGACTGCGCTGCGTCGGCGCCGGGCTCGCGGTGCCGTCGGCGGTCGCCGAGCCGGAGGGCACCGCTCTCAACCCGCTCCACATCGCCTGGCCCGCCGGCGCCCCGGTCCGCGAGATCTTCGCCACCTGCGTACGCGAAGCGGGCATCGGGGGACCGGCGTTCACCGGCAACGACGTCAACCTCGCCGCGCTCGCCGAACACCGGCACGGCGCCGGGCGCGAGGCCCAGCACCTGCTGTGCGTCGCCACCGGGCACCGGGGGGTCGGCGGGGCGCTCGTCCTCGACGGCCGCCTGCACACCGGGAGTTCGGGCCTCGCCCTGGAGGTCGGCCACCTCACCGTCAACCCCGAGGGCCGCCCCTGCCACTGCGGCGGACGCGGCTGCCTGGACGTCGAGACCGACCCGCTCGCCTTCCTCACCGCCGCCGGGCGCACCCCGGGCCCCGAGGAGTCGCTGCTCAAGCAGTCCGGAGACCTGCTGCGCAACGAGTACGGGGACCCGGCCGTGCGCACCGCCGCCGAGGAGCTGATCGACCGGCTCGGCCTGGGGCTCGCCGGTCTCGTCAACATCCTCAACCCGGACCGCATCATCCTCGGCGGGCTGCACCGCGCCCTGCTCGACGCGGACCCCGAGCGGCTGCGGGCGGTGGTGGCCGACCGCAGCCTGTGGGGCCGCAGCGGGAGCGTGCCGATCCTGCCGTGCACCCTGGACCACAACAGCCTGGTCGGAGCGGCGGAACTGGCCTGGCAGCCGGTCCTGGACGACCCGCTGGGGGCGCTGGCCTGAGCGGGCTCAGACCCCTGGCGCCTCGAATGCGAACGCCCGCGCCGGATTCGCCACCAGCACCGTCCCCATCGCCTCGGCGCCCAGCACCTCTTCGAGGCGGGGCCGCAGCCGGCGCAGCAGGTGCGGCATGCCGGGGGTCTCCGGGACCGTCGTGTCACCGCCCAGCAGCAACTGCCCGGTGAACCCCGCCCCGGCCAGCTCCGCCAGCTCTTCCGGAAGCCGCCAGTCCGTCGCGTGATGCGCGCGCGACGGCCCGTCGAACGCCAGGAAGGCCCCCGCCCGCGCCGCCTCCCGCTGCACCGACCCGTCCGGGGAACGGCCGAGGTGGCCGAGGATCACCCGGTGCGGCGGGACGCCCAACTCCCCGCACAGCAGGTCGAGGACGTCGAGCGCGGCCGTGCCCAGCTCCAGGTGGACGGCGATCGGCGCGCCCGTGCGGTGATGGGCCCCGGCCGCCGCGGTCATGGTCAGCCGGGCGTGCGCGTCGAGCGTGTGGAAGGAGCCGGCCACCTTGATCAGGCCCGCCCGCACCCCGGTGGTGCCGATGCCCTCGGTCAGCTCGGCGACGAAGAGCGCGGCGAGGTCGTCCCTGATCCGGTCCAGCAGCTCCGGCGGGTAGTGCGCCGCCTGGTGCAGCCCTGTCGCGGCGACCACATGCGTGCCCGTGGTCCGGGACAGCTCGGCCAGGGCATCCGCCCCGCGCCCCATGCCGTGCGGCGTCCACTGCACGACGGCCCGGCCGCCCAGCGCGTGGAAGGCGCGCAGCCGGTCGGCGGCCGACACGGGGTCGTCCAGCTCCTGCCCCGGAAGCATCGGGCTGCGCAGGAAGAGGTGGTCGTGGGCGTCGCAGACCCCCAGCTCCCCGGGCGCGATGTCCCCGAGGACGGTGCGGACGGCGGCTACCACTGGCGCCCCTTCGTGATCCGGTCCTGCTCGGGGCTGCTGAGGTGGAGCACCTGATAGCGCTCGCCGGGCGAGGCCGGGGTGTCGTGGTCCCAGAGCGTGAAGTGCAGGAGCTCCCAGTGCCGGGGATCGGCGGCCAGTGCCGTGGCGACGGCGCCCGGTGTCTTCGCGATCCCGCGGCTCTCCTCCAGCGCCGCTTCCACCGCGTCCGCCGGGGCGACCGACTGCGGTACGGGCGAGCGGTGCCGGGTCGCCGTCCGGGGGAGTGCGGACGACGCGGGCCCCTCCTCGTAGGCGAGGCCGGTCCAGTGCCGCACCACGGGGCGGCCGAAGTCCTGGACTATGCCCTGGAATCCGGCGCCCCAGAGGAAGGCGTTCATGCCCTCGGGCCGGGTCCACAGGTAGAACGGCGCGTACTGGTTGACCGGGGAGTCCTCGCCCCGCTCCCGCATCAGATACGCCTTGAGCCCGAGCCCCGGGAAGTCGTCCAGGAGGTGGCCCCGGGTCGCCACCCGGTGGCGGATGACGCCCATGTCGTAATCGGCGGGCAGGGTGACCTCGTACTGCATGGCATGCATCGGAGAGCTCCTCAGGACGCCGGGTAGTCGGCGACGTGTGCGTCGTCGTGCCAGTGGATGGTGCTGCCGTCCTCGGCCGCCTCGACCGCGGCGAGATGCGTCATGAACGTGCGCGGCGACGCGCCGTGCCAGTGCCACTCGTCCGGCTCGATCCAGACGGTGTCGCCGGCCCGGATCGTCTCGACCGGACCGCCTCTGCGCTGCACCAGGCCCTCGCCCTCGGTGACGTGCAGGACCTGGCCGTGCGGGTGGGTGTGCCATGAGGTGTGGCCGCCCGGTGCGAAGTGCACGCTGAACATCCGCAGCCGGGAGGGCGATTCGGGGGCGGCGATCTCGTCGAGCCAGACGGTGCCGTTGAAATGTGCGGAGGGGCCCGGTTGGGTGTCGGGGCGGTTCCTGGTGATGCGCATGCGCGGCTGCTCCTGGAGTGGTGGATGGGTCAGGCGGGCGGGGCGAGAAGGCTGAGCAGTCCTCGTGCGGCCGCGTCGAAGGCGTCCGCCGAACCCGAGGCGCGGGCCAGCACATAGCCGCCCTGCACCGTCGCGACGATCGAGGCCGCGATCTCCTCGGGTACCACGCCGGGCGCGAACTCGCCCCGGCCGACGCCCTCGCGGACGATGCCGGCGAGCCTGCCGCGCAGCCAGGCGATGGTCTCGTCCACCGGCTCCCGCAGCTCGTCGCTCGCGATGATGTCCGGGTCCATGGTCAGCCGCCCCACCGGGCAGCCGCGCAGCACATCGCGTTCGCGCAGCAGATAGGCCGAGATCCGCTCGTACGCCGAGCCGGGCGTGTCGAGCACCCGGTCCGCGGTCTCCCGCAACTCGTCGGCCGTGCGGCGGATCGCGGTGAGGGCCAGATCCGGTTTGCCGGTGAAGTGGTGGTACATGCTGCCCTGGCCCACACGGGCCTGCTGCTGGATGGCCTTGGGGCTCATGCCCACGTAACCGCGCTCCCAGAGGAGTTCCCGGGTGGCTTCGATCAGACGGTCCGGAGTGCTCATGCCCGCAGTGTACATACTAGTAGGTACAGAATGCGAGCGGCTGGGCGCACACGTGAAGCGGGGCACCCCACCGGGGTGCCCCGCCTCACGTCGTGTCAGCCCACCACGGCCGACCGCGACGCCGAGGGTGGTGAGCCCTCCAGGTGCTTCAGGACGCTCAGGTCGAACGGCCCGTCGGTCGTCGCTCCGTACACCACATGCGACGGCTTGGTGAGTGGTGCCGGTGCGGGAAGCGTGAACCACACGACCTTTCCCGCGCCGTCCCGGGGGCGCACGCCCCAGCTCTCGCTGACCGCGGCGATCAGCGCGAGGCCGCGCCCCGATGTACTGGAGTCGTCGGCCTCGCGCACGGTCGGCAGCCGTGGGTCGTGGTCGTGGACGGACACCGTGAGCCGTTCGAGCAGCAGCTCGATCTCCACGGTGCATGACTTGTCCGGCTGTGCGTGCCGGTGGACGTTGGTGAGGAGCTCGGTGACGCCCAGCGCTGTCTGGTCGATCAGAGAATCGAGATGCCAGTAGCGCAGTTGCGCCGAGATGATTCTGCGGACCTGACCGATCCGCGACGGCAGGGCCTGGAGCTCCACCGTGCAGTGCCTGCTTGGCTCGCTGATCACGGCTGCGACTCCCCGAAATAGGTCCGGAAGAAGACGAAGGAACGGATCCAGCACATGGCTCGCTGCTGAGTCCGGGCCGGCGGCCTGGATCACAGTGTCACCGCCGGTACACCATGAGTGACGTGACTCCAATGTCGCTCAGGGCATACGGCTCCGCAACTCGCGGTGCCCCGCGCCCCACCGGCCTCAGGAGCGGCGGCCCCCCGCGCTGTACAGCGCCTCCAGGAACCGGTGCGACGGCGCCGTGTCACCGGGCTTGCCGGCCGGTCGCCGCATCGTCAGCCGGTACCGCCTCCCGTTCACCCGTGCCACCGTGGCGTCCGCCCCCGCGAACCACGGTCTGCCCGCGCTCACCGTGCCCACCGGCGCACTGTCGATCTCCCGCCCGTAACTCGTCAGCAGGGCCACCCGCCCGTCCTTCACGGTCACCTGCCCCGCCCTGGTGACCGAGCGCGCCCACCGGTCGATGCGCACCCCGGTCGCGCTGAACTCCGTCACGCCCGTCGCCCTGAACTCCGTTTCCGACATGGCCCCTTCGCCCCCTTCGACGTACCTCTGAGACGAAGTGTGCCCATCCGGGGGCGTGCACACCAGAGCGGGACGGTACGTAAACGGCGCATTCGGGCCGCGCGGGGGCGCATGGGCGCGGTCGCGACACCAAGGCACTGCTATGGACCATCAAAGTCAACGTTTGTGCAGGTGGGGGGCATATCGTGGGCCCCGCCGAGACCGGTCGTACGAGGAGAGCGCGCAGATGGACACCACCGAGCACGGGCACGGCGGCGCAGCCGCGCCGACCGTCGACGTCGACCGCTCCGACCCGGCCTACCGCGCCTGGCTCAAGGAGGCCGTCCGCAAGGTCCAGGCCGACGCCAACCGCTCCGCCGACACCCATCTGCTGCTCTTCCCGCTCCCGGAGAGCTGGGGCATCGACCTCTACCTCAAGGACGAGTCGACCCACCCCACCGGCAGCCTCAAGCACCGGCTGGCGCGTTCGCTCTTCCTCTACGGGCTCTGCAACGGCTGGATCAGGCCCGGCAAACCGGTCATCGAGGCGTCCAGCGGTTCGACCGCCGTCTCGGAGGCATACTTCGCCAAACTGATCGGCGTGCCGTTCATCGCGGTGATGCCCCGCACCACCAGCCCGGAGAAGTGCCGGCTCATCGAATTCCACGGCGGACGCTGCCACTTCGTGGACGACTCGCGCCGGATGTACGAGGAGTCGGCGCGGCTCGCCGCGGAGACCGGCGGCCACTACATGGACCAGTTCACCTACGCCGAGCGGGCCACCGACTGGCGCGGCAACAACAACATCGCGGAGTCCATCTACCAGCAGCTGCGGCTCGAACGCTACCCCGAGCCCAGCTGGATCGTCGCCACCGCCGGCACCGGCGGCACCTCGGCGACCATCGCCCGCTACGTGCACTACATGCAGCACGACACCCGGATCTGCGTGCCCGACCCGGAGAACTCCTGCTTCTTCGACGGCTGGACCCGCCACGACCCGCACGCCACCAGCGACTGCGGCTCCCGCATCGAGGGCATCGGCCGGCCGCGCATGGAGCCCAGCTTCGTGCCCGGCGCCATCGACCGGATGATGAAGGTCCCGGACGCGGCGAGCGTCGCCGCCGTGCGTGCCCTGGAACGGGCCATCGGGCGCAAGGCGGGCGGCTCCACCGGCACCGGACTGTGGAGCGCCCTCAGACTGATCGCCGAAATGGTCGCCCGGGGCGAGCGGGGCAGCGTCGTCACCCTGATCTGCGACCCCGGCGACCGCTACCTCGACAAGTACTACTCCGACTCCTGGCTGTCCGCCCAGGGCCTCGACATCGCCCCGTACACCCGGACCATCGAGGCGTTCCTGGCCACCGGCAGCTGGCCGGAGGCGTAGCGCCTCAGGCGTAGCCGCCCGCCGGGCGGTCCAGCATGGCGTCCAGCACCCGGCCGAAGACCCGCTTCCCGGCACCGGCCAGCACCGGGTCCGCCCAGCGCGGCAGCAGCCGTACGCTCATCTCCTCCACCCACACCACATGGGAGCCGGCCCGGTTCGGATACACGTCGATCGACGCGCGGCCCAGCACCACCCGGCCGCGCTTCTCCAGCCGGCACATCCCCGCCCGGCTCCCGGCCGGCGGCGACCAGCGGACCACTTCCATCGGATCGTCGAAGGCGAGCGGACCCACCCCGGTGCGCGCCACGAACACCGTGCCGACCCGGGTCGGCAACCCCGTCGGCACCGTGACCGTGGTCAGCGGTACCTGCGCGGCATGCCGCTCCCAGTCCGTCACCCGGCGCCAGGACTCGGCTGCGGGCAAGGGGGTGAAACGCTCGATCCGGAACACGGCCACACCACGATCCTAGGCTGTGAAAGCCCTGTCGCGAGCGGAGCGGAACGCTCAGCCCTCGGCGGACCCGGCGTCCCCCGCGACCAGCAGCCCCGGCAGATGCTCCTCGATCTCCGCCCGGGCACCTGCGGGCAGCCCCGCGTCCGTGACGAGCGTGCTCACCTCGTCCAGCGAGGCGAACGAGCTGAGACCGACGGTGCCCCACTTGGTGTGGTCGGCGACCACCACCACCCGGCGCGCCGACCGCACGAACCGGCGGTTCGTCTCCGCCTCCGCGAGGTTCGGCGTGGACAGCCCCGCCTCCACCGAGATCCCGTGGACCCCGAGGAACAGCACATCGAAGTGGAGTGCCGCGATGGCGCGGTCCGCGACCGGACCGACCAGCGAGTCGGACGGTGTGCGCACCCCGCCGGTGAGGACCACCGTCGCCGCACCCGGCCGGCCGGCCGGGGTGCCGGGCCGCTGCGCCGCGTGGAACACGTCCGCGACCCGCACCGAGTTCGTCACGACCGTCAGGTCCGGCACATCCAGCAGATGCTGGGCCAGCGCATACGTCGTGGTGCCGCCGGAGAGCGCGATCGCACTGCCGGGCACCGCCATCGCGGCGGCGGCGCGGGCGATGTCCTCCTTGGCGGTCAGCTCCAGCGTCGACTTCGCCTCGAAACCGGGCTCGTGCGTACTCGCCTCGACCACCGGCACGGCACCGCCGTGCACCTTCTCGATCACGCCCTGCCGGGCCAGCGCGTCCAGATCCCGGCGGACGGTCATGTCCGAGACGTTCAGCTTCCGGGTCAGTTCGTTGACCCGCACCCCGCCGCGCCGGCGCACCTCGTCAAGGATCAGCGCGCGCCGCTGCTCCGCGAGCAGATTCTGATTCTCGCTCAACGCCGGGCCTCGCCCTTCCCTCTGGCCGTACAGGAGTCCGTATCGACGGAGTCATCCTGCCACGCGCGGTGTCGCGGGCCCCCGCCCGGGGGAGATTCGTCAGTAACGGTGACCGGCCATCAGCCGCCTTCCCCCTGCGAGAGCGAGACGCACGTGCCCCTTCCCGCCCCTGCCCCGCGCAGCCCCGGTCCCGCGCTGGAATTACTGGTCCACGGGGTGGGCGGGACCACCCCCCAGGAGATGCTGGTCGACCCGCGCACGGTCCGGGTCACCGGCGACACCACCGCGGCCATCTACCGGCGCTCCACCGACGTCGACGCCGAACAGCACCCCGAGCGGTACCGCGAGAAACCCATCGCCGAGGCGTACTGCTGGTCCAACCTCACCTCCGGCAACGGCTCCCGCGCGCTGTGGCTGCTGCTGCTCCCGTTCATGGTGATCAACCTCGCTCACTGGATGCGCCCCACCGCCCGGCGCCGCCCCCGCGCGATCCGGCTCTACGGCGTCCTCGTACGGCTCATCGCGCTCAGCCTCACCGTGCTGCTGACCGCCGCCGCCTGTGAGGTCGCCCTCGATCTCACCGCCTGGCAGTGCGCGGGCGTCGCCGCCTGCTCCGAGAAGCGCTCCTGGCTCGGCTTCCTCTCCGCCGAGCAGGGCGGCTGGTGGTCCCAGCCCGGCCGCCGCCTCGCCCTGGCCGCGCTGGTGCCGGCCGCGCTGGTCGGGCTGCTCTGGTTCCTGTCCAACCGCACCTGGAGCGCCTACGAGTCCCACCGCCCGCTGACCGGGCCGGACCCGGAGGACGAGGAGGACGACGGGCCCGCACCCGCCGCCGAACCCGTGCGCCCCGCGCTCGGACGGCCCGGATTCTGGTACGGACGCCGCCTCGTCGCCCGGCTGCGCGCCGTCCACACCGCGGCCGGCTTCCTCACCGTCGCCGCCGCCGTCACCGAGGCCGCCGCCCGCCACGACCGCGCCGTCACCGGACCGGTCGCCCCGCTCCTCGGCCGGCTCATCGAAGGAGCCCTGGCCGCCGGGCTCGTCGTCGTGCTCTGGGTGGTCTGCCGCCGGGGCCGCAGCGAACGGCGCCTCGACAACCGGCTCGACCGGGCCGTCATCACCTGGCTGCCCGGCGCCGCGCTGGCCCTCCTGGTCCTCGCCGCCGTCCACGCCGCCTGGTCGCGGCCCGGCTGGACCTCCTCCGGAAGGCTCCCCGGCGACACCACGCTGTTCCGGGCGGTCAGCGTCGCCGAAGGCGCCCTGGTGGTCCTCCTCGCGACGATCTCCCTCCACCTGTACCGGCGCTGCCCGGAGCCGCGCACCGTCCTGCGCGGCCTCGGCGGACCGGCCGTCGCGATGCTCGCGTGCGCCCTCGGCGGCGTGATGACGGGCGGCGTCGCCCAGCGCGTCGCCGACTGGCTCGACGGACCGGGCAGCCCGGGCATGGGGCGCGGCGCGCTGATAGAGGGACCGCCGGTACTGCTCAGCTGGCAGGCGTCGGTCATCCCCGTCCTCCTCGTCCTGCTCCTGGTGCCGGGCGCCGTTCTCGGTCTACGGACCTGGCTGGCGGCCCGCAGGCTGGAGCCCGTGGTCGACGCGGAATACGGCGAACGGTTCCCCGATCCGTCGCGGACCAAGCGGATCGCCCGCATCCGGGCCACCGCCGCGCTCACCGACTCGGCGCCCCGCGTGGTGGGGATCGTCTCCGGCGCCACCCTGTTCCTGGGCGCGGGGGCGGTGGCCGGGTCCTGGGCCACCGGCGAGGTGCCCGGACTCGCGCTGAACGGCAGCGGCCCGTTCCTCGAATCGGTGGCCGAAGCGGCGCAGTCCACCGGCTCCTGGCTGATCGGCTTCGGCTTCCTCGTCTTCGTCGCCTGCGGCAGACGCGCCTACCGCGACGCGTCCGCCCGGCGCACGATCGGCATCCTCTGGGACGTCGGCACGTTCTGGCCGCGCGCCGCCCACCCCTTCGCCCCGCCCTGCTACGCGGAGCGCGCCGTGCCCGACCTGGCCTCCCGCATGTCCGGCTGGACCGGCCGCACCCGGGGCCGGCTCGTCATCTCCGGCCATTCCCAGGGCAGCGTCCTCGCGGCCTCTGCGGTCTGGCAGCTGCCCGCCCGCACCCGCTCCCGGGTCGCCCTGCTCACGTACGGATCGCCGATCGAACGGCTCTACGGCCGCTGGTTCCCGGCCTACTTCGGAGCCGGGCAGCTCCACGGGCTGCACCGCTCCGTGCACTGCTGGCGCAATCTGTGGCGGGCCACCGACCCCATCGGCGGCGAGATCCGGCTCGGTGAGGAATCCGGCCCCGAGGTTGACCGGGGCCCGCTCAGGGACCCGCTGGTCTACGGGCGGACGCCCGAACACCCGCTGCCCGAGCCGGTGCTCGGCCACTCCGACTACCAGGCCGATCCCGTCTTCGCCGAGGAGCGCGCCGCCCTCCTGGAACGGCTCGACCCCGTGCTGCCCCAGCAGGCGGACCCCGTCGGGGAGGACGTCAGGGCAGCTCCGGGAGGTCCTCCGGATACAGCAGAGTGAGGTCGTCCGTGCTCGGATCGGCGAGCTGGGCGACCCGGCCGGCGTGCCGCTCGACCATCGACTCGAAGGTCTGGCGGGCGGTGCGCCCATTGCCGAAGGCGGGCCCCTTGGGCAGCTCCGTGAAGTACTTCAGGAGCGCCTCACCGGTGCCCGACGCCAGGCTGTACTCGTGCTCCTGGGACTGCTGCTCGACGATCCGCAGCAGCTCGGCGGGCTCGTAGTCGCTGAAGGTGATGGTCCGCGAGAAGCGGGACGCCACACCGGGGTTGACGGTCAGGAACCGCTCCATCTCCCGGGTGTAGCCGGCGACGATGACCACCACCGCGTCCCGGTGGTCCTCCATCAGCTTCACCAGGGTGTCGATCGCCTCCCGGCCGAAGTCCCGGCCGGAGTCCTCGGGCGACAGCGCGTACGCCTCGTCCACGAACAGCACCCCGCCGCGCGCCCGGTCGAACGCCTCCTGCGTACGGATCGCGGTCGAGCCGATGTGCTCACCGACCAGGTCGACCCGGGACACCTCGACCAGATGGCCCCGCTCCAGCACCCCGAGCGCGGCCAGGATCTCCCCGTACAGCCGGGCCACCGTGGTCTTGCCGGTGCCCGGGGAGCCGGTGAAGACGAGATGGCGGCGGACCGACGCTGCCTTGAGGCCCGCCTCCCGGCGCCTGCGCCCCACCTCGATCATGTCCGTGAGCGCCCGCACCTCCCGCTTGACGCTGTCCAGGCCGACCAGGGCGTCGAGCTCGCCCAGGACCTCCCCGGGGGTGCGCGCGGGCTCGGCGGCCGGCTCCGGCTCCACGGGGCGCGGCGCGGGGACCGAACCGAGCAGCCCGGGCGAGGTCTGGGTCGCCGTCAGGACCGGGGCCGGCGGGGGAGTGGCGGTGCGCAGCCCGCTCTCGTCGCTCGTGCAGTCCTCCACGACCGGACCGCTTCCCGTGCCGTTCCCGGGGCCGGTGCCCTCCGGGAACTCGTAACCGCCGCGCGCGCACCGCTCGGTGCGGCACCGGGTGAGCGTCGTCCGGCAGCCTTCCATCACATGGAAGCCGTAGCCCTCGCTGCCCGTGACCCGGCAGCCGTTGAACGTCCCCCGGCCCTCGGCGGACACATAGAACCCGGCCTCGGCGGGGGAGGTCACCGTGCACCGCTCGATCACCGGGTCGGCGCCCTTGGTGACGATCACGCCGGTCTGCACGGCGTCGACGGTGCAGTTGTTCAGCGTGCCGCCGCTGCCGTGGTCCCGGAACCAGGCGCCGGTGGACGCCTCCCGGATGCGGCAGTCGTCCAGCTGGGCGGTCGCCCCGTCGCTGACCGAGACCGCGGTGTTGCGGACCTGGGAGAGATCGCTGTCCACGACATCGGCGCGCGAGCCCCGGTCCAGGACGAACAGGGCGTCCGGCACGTCGTGGACCCGGCAGGAATCGAGTATCACCGTCGCCCCGTCGCTGACCCAGACCGCCGGGTAGTCGCCCGTACTGTCGTGTATCTCGCACTGGTTGGCGTCCACGCGGGTGCCCGGGTCCCACACCGAGAGACCGTTGCGGCCGAAGCGGCGCACCGTCGAGCGGGTCAGCGTCAGCACCGCCCGCGAACGCAGATCCACCGCGTTCTCCGGGATGTCGTGGATGTCGCAGTCGGCGAGGGTCAGCACCGCGTCGGTGTCCAGCGTGACGCCGTCCGCCGAGGTGCGGTGCACCGTGCAGTCGGTGAGATGGGCGGAGGCGCGGGAGGTGACCTGGATCCCGCTGCCCTTGATCTCGTACACCTCGCAGCCCAGCCCTTCCAGGCCGCTGCCCTCGCCGGTGACGGACAGGCCCGCACCCGAGGCATGGTGGATCCGGCAGCGGTCGAGGCGGGGGTGGCCGCCGTCGCGCACGGCGACCCCGGACTGCCCGGCCGATACGATCTCGCACTCCTCGAACACCCCGCCCGCCCCGTCGAGCACGGCGATGCCGACACCGGCCGGATTGTCGACGGTGCACCGGCGCACGGTGGGCCGGGCGGCGCCGCGCACCTCGACGCCGGCCGCCGAGCGGGTCACGATCCGTACGTCCGCTATCTCCGGTGCGCCGTCCTCGACGAGCACGGCCGGGGCCGCCGAGTCCTGCCCCTCCACATGGAGGTCCTGGACGACGGCGGAGGCGCGCAGCGTCAGCGGCACCCCGTCGGCGGGGGCGATGCGCACCGAGCCGACGGAGCCCTCGGGGCCGCGCAGCGTCACCGCGCGGGCGATGACCAGGTTCTCCCGGTAGGTGCCGGGCGCGACGGTGAGCACATCACCGTCCGCCGCCGCTTCGAGCGCCGCGGTGAGGGAGGCGTATTCGCCCGTGCGGCGCCGCCACCGCGATGTGCCGGTGTGCGTCACCTGGACCGTGCCCTGTGCCATGGCGCTGTCGTGCCCCCGCCTCGTGCGTGTGTGATGCCCGTGTCACCGGCCTCGCGGCAGCGACCAGCCGGGGTCCGCCTGCCGGAGAGCGACGGGCGGGCCGGTCCACCGTAGCGCGCGCGGACGCCGGGAGTTGACCCGATGCGCAGGTCCCGGCGCCCGCCCCGCTCACCCCGCCGCCGTGCGCGCGGCCACGTCCTAGCTGTATTGACCACGAGCGTTGTTAACTCGGATCAGGTCTTGATCATGACGAAGACCTCCGGTGTGGTGGAGGTGTCTAGGCTCCACACCGCACACG
>NZ_JBIBHG010000011.1:0-170322 GCF_042956885.1 Streptomyces sp. NPDC008163
TCCTCCACACCTACAACCACCACCGAAGCCACACCGCACTGAACGGCAAGCCACCCATCAGCCGGATTAACAACGCTGCGGGTCAATACACCTAGCTGCCGGTGCCGGTCCTGCCCCAGTCCGGGCCGACCGCCGCCCAGGCCCGGTCGATCCGTTCGTACCGCCGCCAGGTCATGCGCCGCAGGATCAGGCGCCGGACGCACTCGATCAGCAGCGCGGACAGTATCGCGGCCCCGAAGCCGGCGAGCGCGGCATGCGTGTGCGCCGTCGGTATGTCCATCGGCCGGAGCGCCGGGGCGCCTGCACGGTCGGTCCAGATCCGGACCCGGGCTCCCGGCGACGCGTTGCGCGAGGCGGTCGTCACCCTGGCCGTGCGGGCCGCGCCGTCCGGGGTGTGCCACCGGGCCACGACCTCGGTCCGCCGCAAGGAGTCGCCGGACATCTCGGGATCGGACGCATAACGGGCGCCGGCCACCCGCCGGACCACGACGGCCGTGGTGAGGTGACGGTCCGCCCGCTGGGCGCGCACCGACGCCTGGAGCGTCGCGTCCGTCCGGGCCCCGCAGAGCCAGCCCACCGCCGGGGCCGCCAGCATCAGCATCAGGAACGCGACCAGCGCCAGCCACGCCTCGCACCGGTCCGTCGCCCGGCGCAGCGGATTGTGGCGCCAGCGCCAGACGCCCGCCATCGCTCGCACAGTCCCCGCACCCCCTTCCGCACCCGTCACCGCCCGGTACGGTGCCGTCCACGCGCGGAGGCCGCACGGTCCGGGCGGCCCACCGTGCTCAACGCGCGGCACGCCCCCATGAGTTCCCGGCTCCCCCGGGCCGGGCACGTGGAGCACACCGAACGGCGCACGGACCCGTGTTGCCGGGGACCCCGCCCCGGGCCGTGCGCCGCCTGATCCGAGGGCCTAGTAGCCCCGGCCGCCCTGGTAGGGACGGCCGTACGGGTCCTCGTACGGGGACTGCGCGGGGGCGGGCCGGGCCGCGGCGGGGCGCATCGACTCGTAGCCGGACGTCGGCGCCGGGCGCTGCTGCTGCGGCGGGGCGGCCTGGTACATGCCGCGGCCACCGGCCGGCTGCTGCGGGATGTACGGCGCCGGCGCGTGCTGGAGCTGCGCGGGCTGCATCGGTGTGTAGCCCTGCTGGGCCGCCGGCTGGGGGTAACCGTAGGCCTGCTGGGGCTGGGAGGGGGCCGCGGGGAGCGCCGGCAGGGCCGACGGGAGCGCCGGCAGATAGCTGTTGCCGGTGTCGTAGGCGGCGGGCACTCGGATCGGAGCGATCTGAGGGGTGCCCCGCTCCGCGACGAGGGAGTCGTAGATCGGGGTGTCGGCAAACGACGGCGCGGCGTAGTAGCCGCCGCCGTAGGTGGAGCGGGGGGAGGTCATGACACCTAAGTTAAGCCCACGATGTGCAGATTGGGGAGTCCCAATTTTGTGGTCATCGGATTTACCCTCGCCCTACCCGTCTGACCTGCCGAAACATCGTTGTCTTCGCGGGCCCGTACCGACAGGAATCAGCCCCTTGATTCACCGCTGATCTACGGGGCTCGCCGTCGCTTCGTGAACCTCGCCGATTTCCCGGGCGCAATTCCGGTGCGCGCGCACCGGGCGCCAATGGGCGGGAGAGGGCAGGGGCCCGGCCCCGAGCCTTACCCGTCGTGGCTCGAAGGCGGCAACGCCGCAATCCCGGACAGCACTTACGGTGGATGATCCGGCGAAAGCCGCGTACACGCCGTTCGTTGACGCCAGGATGACGGCATGAATGAACACGGTGTGCGCCCCGCTGCCCGGCCGGTGCTGGTGAGGATTCCGGTGGAGCCCGTCGAGGCCGCGATCGAGGCGGACGCATTCGACGCGGCTTCCCGTAACGAACTGGCCGTCCGAGGACCGCTGTTCGGGGTAGCCACATGGTCCGAGGGCGACGGGCAGCGGTGGAGGGTGATCGCCCCGATCACGAACGGCTGCCCCCAGCAGGCCAGGGACGACCTGCAGTCCAAGCTGTGGTTCCGCGCCAAGGACGAGGCGGAGACCGAGGCGGAGCGGCGGGCCCTGCTCGGCGCGGTCGCCCGGCTGGAGACCGGGAAACCGTCCGAGGTCAGCGTCCTCGGCACGCGCTACCGCGTGGTGCGTGCCGAGGAGTACGCGGGCCTGGACGCCGACGGAGGCGTCGAACTGCCGCGCCCCACCGACCCCGAGCCCGCCATGCCCGAGTGGGACCGCATCACGGACACCGCCCGGGTCGACGACGGACTGGTCCTGGACCCCGACGCGCCCGTGACGCCCCTCCAGGCGGCGGAGATGCTGACCATGCGTTCCTTCGCGTACCAGGGGAGCCGGTATCCCGGCGGCGTCCTGCGCGACTCCGCGCGCGCCGTGGACAGCCATCCCGACGTCCTGCTCCTGCCGACCACCTTCATGATCGTGGAACGGACCGGCAACGCACGGTGGCAGGTCGGCGGCGGCCCGCACGCCACCCCGCAGGACGCCCGGCGCGCCCTCGACTTCTCGCTGACCTGGTTCAAACCCCGGCAGGCGGGCGTCGTCCCCGTCACCGCCGGGTCGGGCGTGGACGCGCGCAGCCTCGTCGCCGAGGGCACCCACCCCGACCTCGCCGACATGAAGGTCCTGGCCGACGCGGCCGACCGGCTGCGCGCGGGCCGGCTCAACGAGATCCAGGTCGACGGCACCGTGTACCGGGTCGCCCGCTCGCGGCGCCTGCTGCGCTGGGGGCCCGACGGCCCGGAGAGCCAACGGCCGTCCGACGTCACCACGGTGGAGCCGATGGCCCTTCACCCCCGCCTGGACGCGTACGGCGTCATCCACAACGGCGAGGAGGGCACACGGCCGGAGGACACCGACGCCGGCTGACCCGGGCAAGAGGGAGGCGGCGGCGGACGCCGGTACCGCACCTCGGTGGGGCAAGGGGCGGGGCTGGCATTAGGTTGACCCGGAAAGGTCTCGGAAGCGGACTCGTGATGGGGGCGAGCATGACCATGCAAAAGGGAACCAATGTCCCAGTGGCGGCCCAGGCCGTGCGTGTCGAGATGGGGTGGCGCACCGCCCCGGGGACACCCGATGTGGACGCCTCCGCGCTTCTCCTCCTCGGCTCGGGCAAGGTGCGCAACGACGGGGACTTCGTCTTCTACAACCAGGCGTCCCACTCCTCCGGCGCGGTGCGCCACGAGGGCAAGCGCACCGCCGGCGGCACGGCGACCGACACCCTCGCCGTCGACCTGGCACGGGTCGAACCGGCCATCGACCGCGTGGTGCTGGCCGCCTCGGCCGACGGCGGCACCTTCGGCCGGGTCAGCGGACTCCACGTACGCGTCCTGGACGCGATGAACGGCGCCGAGCTGGCCCGCTTCGACAGCTCCGACGCCACCGTGGAGACGGCCTTCATCCTCGGCGAGCTCTACCGGCGTCAGGGCGCCTGGAAGTTCCGTGCGGTCGGCCAGGGCTACGGCTCCGGGCTCGAAGGGCTCGCGACGGACTTCGGGATCTCCGTGGACGAACCCCAGCAGCCGCACACCGCCCCCCAGCCCGCCCCCCGGGTCACCACCCCGCCGGCTCCGCAGTACCCACAGCCGCAGCAGCCGACGCTCGCCGCGCCCATGGCGCCCCCGATGGCCCCTCCGGTTCCCCCGGCCCCTCCGGCACCGCCCGTCACCCAGCCCGTACGGCTGACCAAGGTGACGCTCACGAAGGAGGCGCCGTCCGTCTCGCTCACCAAGCAGGGCGGCACGTCCGGCGCCATGCGCGTCAACCTCAACTGGGAAGTGCGCAAGCAGTTCAAGGGCTGGGGCAGCAAGCTGGGACGCGCCGTGGCGAACCACTCGGACCTGGACCTCGACCTCTGCGCGCTGTACGAGCTGACCGACGGCCGCAAGGGAGTCGTCCAGGCCCTGGGGAACGCCTTCGGCGCGCTCCACCAGCCCCCCTTCATGCAGCTCGACGGCGACGACCGCACCGGAGCCGTCGCCACCGGCGAGAACCTGACGATCAATCTCGACCACAAGGCACAGCTCCGCCGGGTCCTGATCTTCGTCACCATCTACGAGGGCGCCCGCAGCTTCGCCGACCTGCACGCCACCGTCACCCTCCAGCCGCAGCACGGCGCGCCGATCGACTTCTCGCTGGACGAGTGCACGGTCCCCTCGACCGTCTGCGCGCTCGCGCTCATCACCAACACGGGCAACGACCTCACCGTGCAGCGCGAGGCCCGCTATCTGGTGCCGCAGCGCGGCGTCAGCCCGCAGCGCACCATCGACCACGCCTACGGCTGGGGCATGAACTGGACCCCGGGCCGCAAGTGACCGGGCCCGGGCAGCCCTGAGTCACTGATCCGGTGCGGCCTCGGGACGGGCGTACGTACGCCCCTTCCAGGCCGCACCGCGCCCCCGGTAGTGCTGCACCGCCGAATCGACGGTCATCAGCAGATACAGCAGCGCGGTGAACGGCAGCAGCGGAGCCAGCCACAGCGACTGCCGGTAGTAGCCCAGCATCGGCATGTACGTCCCCGCCATGACCGCCCACGCGACGCCCCCGGCCCACGCCGCGACCGCACTCCCGCCCAGCACTCCGGCGACCAGCGTCACCGGCGGCGCGAGATAGACCAGCGCCAGCCCGAGCACCGTGCCGGCCAGCACCAGCGGATGGTGCCGCAGCTGCGCGTACGCGCTGCGCGAGACCATCCGCCACAGATCCGCGAGGCACGGATACGGGCGCACACTGTCCACCCGGTCCGCCAGCCCCAGCCAGATCCGGCCACCCGAGCGGCGCACCGCCCGGGCCAGCGACACATCGTCGATCACCGCCTGCCGGATGGAATCCGGCACCCCCGCCCGCACCGCCGCCTCCGTCCGCAGCAGCACACAGCCCCCCGCCGCGGCGGCCGTCCGCCCCCGCTTCCGGTTGATCCACCGGAACGGATAGAGCTGCGAGAAGAAATAGACGAACGCCGGCACGACGAGCCGCTCCCAGACGCTCTCCACCCGCAGCCGCGCCATCTGCGAGACCAGGTCGAAGCCGCCCGTCTCCGCCGCAGCCACCAGTTCCCGCAGACTGTCCGGCTCATGCGCGATGTCGGCGTCCGTGAGCAGCAGATACTCCGGCTCCCGGGCCCGGGCCAGCGCGATCCCGTGGCGTACGGCCCAGAGCTTGCCCGTCCAGCCGGGCTCGGGCTCGCCCGGCGACACCACGGTCACCGGCAGCCCGCCGTACCGCACCGACAGCGCGCGGGCGACGTCCCCCGTGCCGTCCTTGCTGCAGTCGTCCACGAGGAAGACCTCGGCGGTCCCCGGATAGTCCTGCGCCAGCAGCGACGGCAGGCTCACCGGCAGCATCGCGGCCTCGTCGCGCGCCGGCACGACGACGGCGACCGAGGGCCAGCGCTCCGGGGCCGCCCGGCTCGGCAGCCGCTGGTCGGTGCGCCAGAAGAACCCCTGGCCCAGCAGCAGCCACACCCATGCGACAAGCGAACCCACGGCGATCCAGGCAACGGCGCTCATTGGCGGAAGTCTGCACCACTGAGCGGGGACCGCAAGGGCGGTCGACTATGGTGACCGGGTGAAGATCGCGCTCATGGACTCCGGAATCGGACTGCTCGCCGCCGCCGCCGCAGTACGCCGGCTGAGGCCGGACGCCGATCTGGTGCTCTCGTCCGACCCGGACAACATGCCCTGGGGCCGGGCCCCCGAGGGCGTGAAGGCCCACGCGCTCGCCGTGGCCCGGGCCGCCGCCGCGCACCGGCCCGACGCGCTGATCGTCGCCTGCAACACCGCCTCGGTGCACGCGCTGGAGCTGCTGCGGGCCGAGCTCGAACCGGGCCTGCCCGTCATCGGCACCGTCCCCGCGATCAAGCCCGCCGCCGCGGCCGGCGGCTCCGTCGCGATCTGGGCGACCCCCGCCACCACCGGCAGCCCCTACCAGCGCGGACTGATCGGCGAGTTCGCCGGGTCCGCCGCCGTCACCGAGGTGCCCTGCCCCGGTCTCGCCGACGCCGTGCAGTACGCGGACGAGGACGCCATCGGGAAGGCCATCGCCGCCGCCGCCGCGCTCACCCCGCCCGACGTCCGCGCCGTGGTCCTCGGCTGCACCCACTACGAGCTCGTCGCCGAGCGCATCCGCGCGGCCGTCGGCAGGCCCGGCCGGCCCCCGGTCGCCCTGCACGGCTCCGCCGGGGCCGTCGCCGCCCAGGCGCTGCGCCGGATCGGCGCCGAACCCGCTCCGTCGGCCGAACCCTCCTCGTCCATCGCGGTCATCCTCAGCGGACGCGTCTCGGAGCTGCCGCAGGCCGCCCTGGCCTACTCGGAAGGGCGCGGACTGGTCGCCGTCGGCTCCGTCCGCTGACCTCCCGACGGCCCGGCCGGAGCCTCGGCGCCCTCCCCGGACGCCCGTTCTTCAGTACGCTGCTCGGCATGAGGGAGCACCCCGGAGAACCGAAGCGCACCGGAGCCGGCACCCACTCGCAGGTCTGGGTCGGCCGGGCCACCAACCGCACCCAGTGGGTCCTCGCGGCCCTGGGCGCCGCCTGCCTGGCCCTGGGCATCCAGCTCGCCGTCAGCTCCAACTGGACCTCCGGCATCGCCCCGCTGCTGATGTCGGTGATCGGCTGCGTGGCCGCCGGACTGCTCATGCTGTTCGGCACCCTCGCCTTCGTGAACGTGGCCGTCCGCGTCGACGGCGACGCCCTGGAGGTGCGCTGCGGCCACATGGGGCTCCCGCGCCGCCGCATCCTGCTCACCCATGTGGTGGCCGCCGACTTCGCGCCCCACGTGAACCCCCGGCAGTGGGGCGGCTGGGGCTACCGCTGGCGCCCCGAGAAGGGCACGGCCGTCGTCGTGCGCCGGGGCGAGGGGCTGGTACTGCGGCTCGGTGACGGCCGCACGTTCACCATCACGGTGGACGACGCCGAGGCGGGCGTGCGGTTCATCCGGGCCCGGCTGCACCTGCCGTCCTCGGGCTTCCCGGCCGGGGCCTGACCCCGTCCGCCTCCCCGCCCTCCTTCCCGTCGGGCCCGCCGGGCTCGCCCGTGCCGATCGGCCGCCTGGCCGACGCGAGCCCGGCCAGCAGCCCCGCTCCCGCCGTCACCGGAGTGAAGCTCAGCGCGTTGCCCACGCTCGCCAGCACGGCCAGGGCCGTGAGCGCGGCCCCCGCCGCCAGGACCACCGCCGTGGGCCGGGGCGAGCGCCACAGCGCGTACAGCAGCCAGCCGAACGCGGCGCCCAGCAGCATCACCCCCACGAACCCCTGCTCGGCGGCCTGCTGCCACGGCGCCGAGTGCGGTTTCCCGTCCGAACCGAGGCTCTGCTGCGCCGTCGGGCTCAGCTCGTCGAACCGGCCGGGACCGATCCCGAACACCGGATGCTCCTCGGCCAGCCGCGCGGCGTCCTGCCACAGCTCGACCCGGTTCCGGGTGAGCTGGCCCTCCAGCGAGACCGAGAGCCCCTCGGGCAGCACCTCCTCGGCCATGGCCCACGAGGTACCGACGACCAGACCGGCCACCAGCGCGAGGCCGCCGAGCGCGAGCAGCCGGCGCCGCGTCCGGGCGGCCGCCAACGAGCACACCAGCACCCCGAGCGCCGCCGCGAACCCGGCCGCCGAGTCCAGGGCGAACGAGGCGCCGGCGGTGCCCAGTGCCAGCAGCCGCAGGGCGGTACGCACCCCCCGCCGCCCGGCCCCCGCCGCCGCGCAGCACGCCGCCCCGACGGCGAGGACCAGCAGTGCGGCGGCGCCACCGGTCTGCCCCGGCGTGTGCTCCGCGGTGGCCGTCGCACCCGGCATGCCGTGCCGCCAGAGCAGGGCGAGCAGCAGGCCCGTCAGCGCGGCGCAGGTCGCCGTCGCCACCGGCAGCAGCGTGCCGCAGATGCGCCCGCAGGCGAAGCCCGCCGCGACGGCGAGCAGAGCGAGCAGCACCCCCTCGGGCCGGGTCTCCCGGCCCGCCGCGCTGATCAGCGACCAGACCGCGCAGGCGGCGAGGATCAGCGCCCCGGCGGCATCGGAAGCGTTCCCCCGCTCGGGCCCCCGCCCCACTGATTCAGCCATCACGTCCGTCCCCCGGCCTGTGACCGTCCCGTACGCGAGGGCCGGAGCCGGTCCGTCGGCGGGGGACTGGCGCACAGGTTAACGGCCGCATCGGTCATATGGGCGGAACATGCGGAGAAATGATGCGGTGGTCGGGATTCCGCCATCGGGACGGGGCTCCCGTGCTGCCCGGAGGTCACCGTAGACTCCGCCGGGTGAGCACCACCATCGCCCAGGTCGGCGAACCGCAGAGCCCTGCCCCCGCCTCCCGGACCGGCGGGCTGCCGAAGCGCCTCGCGCGGCCCGCGGCCGCCGTCCTCTCCGGCGTGATGCTGTATCTCAGCTTCCCGCCCCGGCCCCTGTGGTGGCTGGTTCTGCCCGGTTTCGCCCTGCTCGGCTGGGTGTTGTACGAGCGCCGGGCCCGGGCCGCGTTCGGGCTCGGGCTGCTCGCGGGGCTCGGCTTCATGCTGCCCCTGCTGCACTGGACCGGCGAGGAGGTCGGCCCGGTGCCGTGGCTGGCCCTCGCCGCCGCCGAGGCGCTGTTCGTCGCGGTCGGCTGCATCGGCATCTCCGCCGTCTCCCGGCTCCCCGGCGGACCGCTGTGGGCGGCCGCGGTCTGGACGCTGGACGAGGCGGTCCGCGCCCGGGTGCCGTTCGGCGGCTTCCCCTGGGGCAAGATCGCCTTCGGCCAGGCGGACAGCGTTTTCCTGCCGCTCGCCGCGCTCGGCGGCACTCCGCTGCTCTCCTTCGCCGTGGTGCTCTGCGGCTTCGGCCTCTTCGAGGCGGTGCGCCGCTTCGCCCGCCACCGGTCCGCCGGTGAGTTCCGTCGCGGGGCGACCGCCGTCGCCGCGGCGGCCGTCCTCGTCCCCGTGGCGGCGGCCTTCGCGGCGCTGCCGCTCGTGGACGACTCCGCCGAGGACGGCACCGCGACCGTCGCCGCGGTCCAGGGCAACGTGCCCCGCCTCGGCCTCGACTTCAACGCCCAGCGCCGCGCGGTCCTGGACAACCACGCGAAGCGTACGGAGCAGCTGGCCCGGGACGTGAAGGCCGGCAAGGTCCCGCAGCCGGACTTCGTCCTGTGGCCGGAGAACTCCTCCGACCTCGACCCGTACCGCAACCCGGACGCCCGGATCGTCATCGACGACGCCGTCAAGGCGATCGGCGCACCGACCGTCATCGGCGCGGTGGTCGAACCCGACTCGGGCCCCCTGCGCAACACCCTCATCCAGTGGCAGCCGGACAAGGGCCCCGTCGCCACGTACGACAAGCGGCACATCCAGCCGTTCGGCGAGTACATGCCGATGCGTTCCTTCGTCCGCATCTTCAGCTCGGACGTCGACCGGGTGCAGCGCGACTTCGGCCCCGGCAAGAAGGTCGGCGTCTTCGACCTCGCGGGCACCTACACCGGGCTCGTCACCTGCTACGAGGCCGCATTCGACGACGCCGTACGCGACACCGTCGAGCACGGCGCCCAGCTGATCGCCGTCCCCAGCAACAACGCCACCTTCGGCCGCAGCGAGATGACCTACCAGCAGCTCGCCATGTCCCGGGTGCGCGCCGTCGAGCACAGCCGGTCCGTCGTCGTCCCCGTCACCAGCGGCGTGAGCGCGATCATCCGCCCGGACGGCACGGTGGCCGAGAAGACGAAGATGTTCACCCCGGACGCCCTGGTGGACGAGGTGCCGCTGCGCTCCTCGCTGACCCCCGCCACCCGGATGGGACCGCTGCCCGAGGGCATCCTGGTCCTGCTCGCGCTCGGCGCGCTCGGCTGGGCGGGCACCCTCGCGGTGCGCGCCCGGCGGGTCCGCTGAACGGGTGGCACCCCGCGTAGGGTCGTCCCATGGCGATTCCTGACTTCATCCGCGACATCCGTGCCACCGCCGGGCAGCAGCTGCTCCTGCTGCCCGGTGTCACCGCCGTCGTCTTCGACGACGAGGACAGAGTGCTCCTCGGCCGGCGCGCCGACACCGGCGAGTGGTCCGTGATCGGCGGCATCTCCGAGCCGGGCGAACAGCCCGCGACGACGGCGGAGCGCGAGGTGTACGAGGAGACCGCCGTGCGCTGCGTGGCGGAGCGGGTCGTCCTCACGCAGGCGCTGCCGCCCATCCAGTACGAGAACGGCGACCGCTGCCAGTTCCTCGACATCACCTTCCGCTGCCGCGCCACCGGCGGCACCGCCCGGGTCAACGACGACGAGTCGCTGGAGGTGGGCTGGTTCCCCGTGGACGCGCTGCCCGACCTGGCCGAGTTCGCGCTCTTCCGGATCAAGCAGGCGCTGACCGACGGTCCCACCTGGTTCGAGGCCACCGCCCCGCAGCAGTAGACACGAAGCGGGAGCGGGGCGGACCGCCCGGCTCCCGCTCTTTCCCGTGCCTGGATCAGACGGTGTGCGCGGCGTCCCGGGGCGCCTCGGCCTCCGGCCCCGCGACGGACCCCGGACCGACCTCGGCCAGATCCCGGTGGCGGGTCTCCTTCGCGCAGACCAGGGCCAGCACCGTGAGGAGCGCGGCGGCTATCACGTAGAGGGCGATGGGCGTCGAACTGTCGTAGTCGGCGAGCAGGGCCGTGGCGATGAGCGGCGCGGGCGCGCCCGCCGCGACGGACGAGAACTGCGCGCCGATCGACGCGCCCGAGTAGCGCATCCGGGTCGCGAACAGCTCCGAGAAGAACGCCGCCTGCGGCGCGTACATCGCCCCGTGGAAGAACAGCCCGACCGTGACGGCCAGCAGCAGGTTCCCGAAGCCGCGGGTGTCGATCAGCGCGAAGAACGGGAATATCCACAGACCCACGCCGACCGCGCCCACCAGATAGACGGGCTTGCGGCCCACCCGGTCGGAGAGCGCGCCCCACAGCGGGATCACGGCGAAGTGGAAGGCCGACGCGATGAGCACGGCGTTGAGCGCCGTCTGCTTGCTCAGGTCCGCCGCGGTCGTCGCGTAGACGAGGATGAACGCGGTGATCACGTAGTAGCTGATGTTCTCCGCCATCCGCGCCCCCATGGCGACCAGCACATCGCGCCAGTGGTGCCGCAATACGGCCACGACGGGCATCTTCTCGGCGGCCCCGGAAGCGGCCTTCCGCTCGTCGGCGCGGGCCAGGGCCTCCTTGAACAGAGGCGATTCATCGACAGAGAGACGAATCCACAGACCGAGGATCACGAGCACCCCGGACAGCAGGAACGGAATGCGCCACCCCCACGACTCGAACGCCGCGTCCGAGGTCAGCGCGGTGAGCGCGGAGAGCACCCCGGTGGCCAGCAACTGCCCGGCCGGCGCACCGGTCTGCGGCCACGACGCCCAGAACCCGCGCCGCTCGGCGTCCCCGTGCTCCGACACCAGCAGGACGGCCCCGCCCCACTCACCGCCGAGCGCGAACCCCTGCACCAGCCGGAGCAGGGTGAGCAGCACGGGCGCGGCCACACCGACGGTGGCGTGCGTCGGCAGCAGCCCGATCGCGAAGGTGGCCCCGCCCATCATCAGCAGGCTCAGAACCAGCAGCTTCTTGCGCCCGAGCCGGTCGCCGTAGTGGCCGAACACCAGCGCCCCGATGGGCCGTGCGGCGAAGCCGACCGCGTACGTCAGGAAGGACAGCAGTGTTCCGACGAGCGGTTCGGAGTCCGGGAAGAACAGCTTGTTGAAGACCAGCGCGGCCGCCGAGCCGTACAGGAAGAAGTCGTACCACTCGATGGTCGTGCCGATGAGGCTGGCGGCGACGATGCGCCGGAGGTGCGAGGGGGGCGGGGGAGCGGATGCTGCGTCGGCCATGGGTACCACTTCCGGGCGGGGACGGGGACGTGTCGCCACACCGTAGGAAGGGGCAGGTCAGGGGCGTATGTGGCGGGACACCACAGTTCTCGGGCGGGGTGTGCGTGGGGCCACTACGACAGATGCGTCCGGGCCGTTCCGGGAGCCGTGATGAAAGCGGGCCGGCTCCGCGAAACCCGGCGCGGCAGGGGCGTTGGTGAAGCGAGGAGGCATGTGGCCCATGGGAAACACGCGGCCTACGGGAAAGGTAATTCGTCCAATGCGCCCCCGCCGCGCATGGTCTGCTGGGATGCGACGGATGCGCCCGGAGGCGGTGCATCGCTCCCTCTGGCCCGCACGTGCTCCTCGCCGATGGGCTGGGCATGCGTGCCCGGCACCGCTGTCCTCTCTCGTGTGAAGGTGGGTGACCTGCCGCGATGCCGCTCCCGCCGACTCCGGCGCACCGAGCCGACTCCATTCTCGTCGGCAGGGGCGAGGAGCTTCGCCGGCTGACCGAGGCGGTGCTCCGGGCACCCGGCGTCGCCGTGGTCGAGGGAGAGGCGGGGATCGGCAAGACCCGCCTGGTCTCCGAACTCCTCGCCGACCCGCGTCTGGCCGGGCATCGCATCCTCACCGGTGCGGGCCGCCGCATTCGCGAACCCTTTCCCCTCGGACCGATCCTCGACGCCCTGCGCTCGGTCGGTGAACTCCTCGACGCCCACGACCTGTCACCCGTCACCGGTGCCCTGCGCCCGCTGCTCCCCGAACTGGCTCACCGGCTTCCGCCGGCACCCGAGCCGCTGGACGACCGCGCGGCCGCACGCCACCGAGTCTTCCGCGGTCTCACCGACCTGCTCGGCGCACTGGGCGACACCCTCCTGGTCATCGATGACGCCCACTGGGCCGACGAACAGACCGTCGACTTCCTCAGCTACCTCCTGGACGACGCCCCGCGCGGGCTTTCCGTGATCGTGACCTACCGTTCCGAGGAGGCCGACGCCACGCTGCGCACCGTGACCGCCCGCGTTCCCGACGGTCTCTTCCACGTCCATCTGGGGCTGCCTCCCCTGACCGCCGACGAGACCGGCGCGCTGGCCACCGCCCTGCTCGGTGCCGACCGGCCCATCACCGACGAGTTCGCCGCTTATCTGTGTGTACGTACGTCCGGCCTTCCCTTCGCGATCCGTGAGCTGATCGCTCTGCTCAGCGAACGCGGCACCCTCGTCCGGCGGGGCAGCGGCTGGGCCCGCCGCACCCTGGACGCCCTCGATGTTCCCGTGGGCGTGCGCGACTCGGTCCTGGAACGCACGGGGCGCCTCTCGCAGACGGCCCGCACCGTCGCGGAGGTCGCCGCGGTCCTGGGCGTGCCGGTTCCTCTGCGCACCCTGACCGCCGCCAGCCCGCTTCCGGCCGACGCGACGGCGGACGGGCTCACCGAAGCTCTGGCGGCCGGCCTGATAAGGGAGCAGGGTCCCCAGATCGCCTTCCGCCACTCGCTGGCCCTGCAGGCCGTCTACGACCAGATACCCCTGCCGCGTCGCCAGACCCTGCACGGCCGGGCCGCAGACGCGGTGGCCGAGCAATCGCCCACTCCTCTCGGTCAGTTGGCCCACCATCTGCGTGAGGCGCACCGGTACGACGTCTGGAGCGAGGTCGCCGAGCGCGCCGCCGACCAGGCAGCCGCGCTGGGCGACCACACGGCGGCGGCCCAGCTGCTGGAGGACGTGCTGCGCACCGCAGATCCCGAATCGGAGCGGCGTGGTGCGCTCACGGACAAGCTGGGGCAGTTCGCCATCATCGCGCGGCGCCCGCCCGACGTTCTCGACCTGCTTCAGCAGGCACAGGCTCTCGACCTGCCACGCGACGTACGAGGCCGCCTGCATTTCTGGGCCGCCCTCCAGCACGAGGCGGCCGGAGCCGCTCCGGAACTTCTCCGAGGAGAGCTGAAGGCGGCGGTGGAGAATCTCGGGGACCGCTCGGAGCAGGCCGCACACGCCATGGCCGGCCTGGGATTCCCGATCGGCGCCGACGTACCCGCCACTGAGCACGCCGCCTGGCTGGACCGGGCGTTGGCGTCGGCAGCGGTACTGGACGATCCGCGCGCCGCCACCCTGGTCCGCGGGAAGACGGCGATGCAGCTGGTGCTGCTGGGCGACCCGCGCTGGCGGGAGACCGCCGACCTGGTCCTGGCCCGCATTGACGGCTCTCCTGCCCATCCTGCCGAGGGCAGCGCACTGTATTCCCTGGGCGAGGCATGTCTGGCCGGCCACGACGATTTCGCGCGCCGGGTCCTGGCGATCGTGCCCGATGCCCGTATCGGCCCCCAGGCCGAACTGGCCCGACGGGCCATCACGCTGCTCCTGGACTACGCGTCGGGCACGTGGCAGGGCATTGACGACGAGGCCGCCGCACTGCTGGAGGACCTGCGCGGCCGCCGCTACATGTGGGTGGCGGCCGAGTCCGTGGCCGCAAGCCTGCGACTGGCCCGCTGCGGGTCGAGCGAGGTGCGGCCCCGCCTCGTGGAGGCGCTGGGCACGGCACTGTCCGCCAACGCCTTCGAGGTGGTCCCGCCGATAGTGACGGACCTGCTGCGCCTGGATGTGCTCCGACAGCGACCGCAACAGGGCGTGGACGACACCGCTGGGGCCTTCCGGCTCTGGGAAGTGAAGGCCCTGTGGCCGCTGGCGGTGCAGTCACTGCCCGCGCTGGTGCGCGCGCTGATCGCCGCGGACCGGACGGCGGAGGCGGATCGGCGGCTGCGTCGGTTCGCCACGGCCCTACGGCCTCTCCAGGCGCCCCTCGCCGACGCGGCGATCCAGCACGCCCGTGGCCTGCTGACCGCTCATGGCGGCGATCTCGCGACCGCGGCCCGTCTCTTGGACGAGGCGGCCCGGAGCTACGACGGATTCCCGAGACCGTACGCGGCCGCGCAGGTCCGGGAGGAGGCGGCCCGGATGTATCTGGCGACGGGCGATCCGGCGGGTCCGGCCCGGCTGGGGGAGGCGATCGCCGCCTTCGAAGCACTGGGCGCGCACTGGGACCACGACCGCGCCACGCAAGTGGCCCGCGATAACGGGCTGACCACGCCCCCGCGCCCCCGCCGCACCCGGCGTGGTTACGGCGACGGGCTGTCCCCGCGCGAGCAGCAGGTCGCCGAGCTCGCCACGACGGGCCGGACCAATCGGGAGATCAGCGAGGCGCTGTTCGTGTCGGTGCGCACGGTGGAGGGCCATCTGCGTTCCGTGCTCCGTAAGTTGGGCCTGCGCTCGCGCACCGAACTCGCCCATCACCTGGGCCGGACCGACGACGGCGGCGCGCGCACGGGAGCCGGCACGGCTACGAGCACGTAGCGCGGCACCAACAACACGTATTTTCGCGCGTGTTCGCACCCCCACGTGCGCTGCGACGCTGCAAGGCGTGAGCGATTCCACCACACCGTCCGAGGCATCCGGCCCTCGGAGCGGGACGACGACGGCCGCCTCCGCCGATCCGCCGGACGTCGCACCCGCCGACCACGGCCACACCATGGGCGACGCGTATGACCACGACGATCCGCCGGACGACGACGGCTGGGTGCCCGCCTGAACGGCGTCACCACCACTTCCCCCGAACCGTCTCCCCGCACCACGCACTCCGCGCAGGAAGGCAGGTACACCCACATGACCCGTCCCACCCGCTCCGCCCCGAGCGATCGTCATCGACCGGGACCGCACCGGCGGCTGATGGCCGGTGCGGTCACGCTCGCGGCCCTCGTCGCCGGGCTCCTCGCACCGCCCGCCGCGGGAGCCGGTGCGCCGACCCCGTCCCCGGGCGACGATGTGAAGACCTTCACCGGGGGACAGGCACCCAGAACCTGGAACGTCACCCTGATCACCGGCGACACCGTCCGCCTCACGCGTGATGCGACCGGGAAGTACGCCGTGACCGGCACGGAGAGACCTGGCGGCGGGATGCCGCTCTTCCGCACCCAGGCAGGTCCCGACGGAATCTTCGTCATCCCCGCCGGGGCCCAGCCGGCCGTCGACGCCGGAATCGTGGAGCGCCGGCTGTTCGACGTGCAGTACCTGGCCGAGCACGGGTACGCCGACAGCGCGACCGGTGAACTGCCGCTGATCGTCCGGTACTCGGGCAGGACCCCGCAGGCGACCGTCACCGCCAACGCGCGTGCACTGCCGTCCTCCACCGAGGAGAGGTCGCTGTCCAGCATCAACGGCGCCGCCCTGCGCCTGGACAAGGACGGGGCACAGGACTTCTGGAAGGCACTGGACGCCGGCACGGCTGCGTCCACCGGCCGCGACCTGCTTCCGAAGACCTTGAAGGGGGGCATCCGCAAGGTCGAGCTGGACGCCGAGGTCACGGTGAACCTCGCCGAGAGCGTCCCGCTGATCGGCGCGCCGGAAGCCTGGGGCAAGGGCCTGGACGGCTCCGGCACCACCGTCGCCGTGCTGGACACGGGGGTCGACGCCGGCCATCCCGACCTGGCCGGGAAGATCACCGCCAGCCGCAGTTTCGTGCCGGGCGAGGAGGTCGCCGACGGTCATGGCCACGGCACCCATGTCGCCTCCACCATCGCCGGCTCCGGGGCCGCCTCCGGCGGTTCCCGCAAGGGTGTCGCCCCCGGAGCGAAACTGGCCGTCGGCAAGGTCCTCGACAACTCCGGCTCCGGTGACACCTCGGGCATCATCGAAGGCATGCAGTGGGCCGTCCGCGACGCCGGCGCCAAGATCGTCTCGATGAGCCTCGGCGGCCAGCCGTCCGACGGCACCGATGCGCTCTCCGCGGCCGTGAACGAGCTGAGCGACTCCACCGGCGCACTGTTCGTGATCGCCGCCGGCAACGACGGTCCCGCCGCGGGCACCATCAACGCCCCCGGCGCCGCAGACGCCGCCCTCACCGTGGCCGCCACCGACAAGTCCGACCGGCTCGCCGACTTCTCCGGTCGCGGACCGCGCGTCGACGGCGCCCTGAAGCCGGACATCGCCGCTCCGGGCGTGAACATCACGGCGGCCCGCGCCCAGGGCACCGCGATGGGCGCCGTCGTCGACGAGAACTACACCACCGCCTCCGGTACCTCCATGGCCACCCCGCACGTCGCCGGTGCCGCGGCGATCCTGGCCCAGCAGCATCCGGACTGGACCGGCGCCCGGCTCAAGGCCACGCTGATGTCGACGTCCAAGGACGACGGCTTCACCGTGTACGAGCAGGGTGCGGGGCGGGTGGACGTGGCCCGCGCCACCGCGCAGCAGTTCGTCGCCACCACCGCCAACGTCGACTTCCGGTCCATCCCGGTCGGCGAGGGAGGTCCGGTCGAGAAACAGGTCGACTTCGCCAACAACGGGGACAAGGACGTCACCGTCACCCTCGCGCCGGAGCTGCGCAGGGTCGGCGGCGGCGCCGCACAGGGCGCGCTGACCGTCGCCGACCCCCGGCTGACCGTTCCCGCCGGCGGCACGGCCGGGACGACCGTCACCCTCGACCCGGCGGAGCTGCCCCAGGGGCGCTACACCGGCAGCCTGGTCGCCACGGACGACTCCGGCAGCCGGGCGGCCGTTCCGGTCGGCCTGGACCGCGGACCGAAGAAGGTGCCGCTCACCGTCCACGTCCTGGACCGCGACGGTGAACCCGCTGATCCGGCCCTGACCGGCATCGGCGCCTCAGCGGTCGACGTACCCGATGTGTACGGAGTGGTGGACTACACCTACGAAGGTGACGGCACCTACGTCATGCGGGCGCCGGCGGGCACGTACAGCGTCACCGGGTCGGTCATCATGAACTCCTCGGACGGCGGCCCCTTCGACGACTTCTCGATGCTCGCTCCCGAGGTCACCCTCCGCGACGGCGGTACCGAGATCACCCTCGACGCGCGCAAGGCCGCGCGGGTCGCCTACCGCACACCCCGTCCCGTCAACAAGGACTGGGTGCCCTACTCGACGACCACCGTGCGCACCGCCTGGGACGGCACGTCGATCCTGAGCGGCACCCTGGGTACCTCGTCGAGTCGCGAGTACGTCACGCCCACCCGCCGCGTGACCAAGGGTGAGTTCCTCTACTCGCGGCACATGATGTTCCTCAACCCGACGCTGTCCCTGACGGTGACCGGCCCCGAACGCACGAAGCTCCACACGTTCGACGGGACGACCCCGCCGTTTCCGGCGGGCAAGCAGAAGCGCGAACTGGCCTACGTCGGCCTCGGCAGCCCCGAGGAGATCGCCCGGGCCGACCTCAAGGGCCGGATCGCCCTGCTCGCCATGAGCCCCGACCCGGACGACGGGCCCTACTGGGGCTGCACCGTCGACAACGACCGGGTGGTGGCCGAGCTCAAGAGAGCCGGAGCTGTCGGGGTCGTTCTCTTCCCCAAGGTCGTCCACCCGGGCTGCACCCTGCCCACGTGGGAGGCGCACGGCAAGCCGACCGCGCTGCCGCTCACCCAGGTGCTGCCCGCCGAGGGCAACAGACTGCGGACCCGGCTGAAGTCCGGTCCCGTCAGGATCGAGATCGACAGCGACCCGGGCGTCGACTACCTCTACAAGCTGCTCGACTACGAGGAGGGCCGGATCCCCGAGGACCTCACGTACACGGTCCGCGACAAGGACCTCGCCCGCGTGCGCACCACCATCCATTCCTCCGAAGGGGTGAGTGAGAAGGGTGTGGTCTGGACGAGCTTCCACCCGCTGGAACCGGCGACGTTCGGCTCCGGGGTGCTGCTGCCGACCCCGGCGTCCTACACCGAATACCGAGGCGGTCTCTATCGCGACGTGCTGCGCGAGGAGACCGTGGGGGATCGGCGGGTGGCCCACGTCCTCGACCGTCCGGAACGCTCCTCCTTCGACTGGTATCTGCCCGGAGTCACCCCGGGCGTCCAGCGGGCACCGGACGTCCCGGGCGTGCGGCAGCGGTACCTGTGCTCCTTCTGCCGGCAGGGCGACATCTTCACGACCGGCTACACGCTGGTGACGGGTGACGGAACCGAGGCGGACCCGGGCGGCTACTACAACGCCGACGCCCGGTTGTTCGGCGCCGACGGCACCGAGATCGAACGCGTCACCACGCCCTATCCCGGTCTGCCGGCCTTCCGGTTGCCCGAAGAGGACGGTGCCTACCGCCTGGTCCAGAGCGGTGCGGGCAACACCAGTGACTGGACGTTCCACTCCCGCGGCCGGGACAAGCCGACCGTTCCCCGGCAATACCTGTGCATGACGGGGAACGACTCCGGCGCGTGCAACCCGCAGCCGCTGCTCTACGTCGGCTACGACCTGAGGGGCACGGTCGACACCTTCAACAAGGCTCAGGCCGGAAGAACACAACACTTCACGGTCAGCGTCGGCCACCCCCCGTCGACCGGGAGGATGCCGGCGGTCGCCGGTCTGAAGCTCGACTACAGCACCGACGGCGGCACCACTTGGAAGCGCGCCGCCCTGGCGAAGGGCAAGGCCGGCACGTACCGGGCCACGATCGACGTCCCCGGGCTCGACAAGACCTCGGGCTCCGTGGACCTGCGGGCCCAGGCGTGGGACACCGACGGCAACCGGGTCAAGCAGACCACGACGGGAGTCATCGCCCTCCGCTGACGTACGGCAAGTGAACCGCGTGTGCCCGGCCCGACACGTCGTCGCGCCGGGCACACGCGCGGGTGGGTTCTGCAGCCGCGCAGATGGTCGCCCCGAGGAAGCGGGCCGCCGCCGTCTCCGGGCGCGCCCCTCAGAAGCCCGCCGGGGAAGGGCTCTTCACCAGGTCCTCGTCGGCCGGCCGCCGGGGGCCCGCGCCGTGCATGAAGACCGAGGTGACGGCGGCGGCAGCGGGCTCCACGCCCAGCTTCGCGTGCAGGGCCTGACCCAGGGCGCCCTGGAGGAGCGCGCTGTAGAGGTCGAGGAGGGTCTCGGGGCCGAGGTCCGTGCGCCAGGTACCGTCGGCGGAGCCGCGGACGAACAGGGCGGTGAGGGGCGCCATGAGCCGGCGGGCGGTCTCGTCGGGCATGGCGGGCTTGCCGTGGATGCGCATCAGGGCCTGGTACTTGGCGGCCTGGCTCATCGCGATCCGGCTCACCCGCGCCACACCCTCGGGCACGGCGACGCGGTCCAGGCCGGCGTCCGCCAGCTTGCCGATCAGTTCGGCGCACGCCTCCTGGGACAGGGCGTCCAACAGGGTCTCGCGGCTGGGGAAGTGGCGGTACAGAGTGGTGCGGCCCACGCCGGCGGCCGCCGCGACGTCCGCCATGCTGACGCTCTCGCCCCGTCGGGCGAGCAGCATCGCCGCAGCGTCGAGGATCGCGACCGCAACGCGATCGCGCAGGTGCACGTTTCTTGTCATCAATCCAAAAGATACTGGCCTACCGGCGCTGGTACATTCATGTTCCACAACGGATCGCATGAATCCCGCCCGGTGAGTCGTCCGTCGTGGACCATGCCCCGGTGGAGCTCCGGCCGCCCGATGGAAGGGCGGATTCCGCATCCACGCCCGCCGGAGCGCACCGTTGCCACCAGCCGGAGGTCGCGGGGGGTGGACAGATCGAGCGGGCCCGGGTGGCCCCGCAGCTTCTCCGAAAGGTGAGTCATGACCACGTTGCAGAAGAATGAGTCGAGCCCTCCGGGGGGAGGTGGTGGCGCCTCCAGCGACAAGCTGGACAGCAAGGTCCTCCTCGTGGCCGGAGTGGTCGTGCTCGGCGGGATCATGTCGATCCTGGACATCACCGTGGTCTCGGTCGGACTGCAGACGTTCCAGAAGGAGTTCGAGGCGACCTCGGCCCAGGTCGCCTGGACGATGACCGGTTACACGCTGGCCCTGGCGAGCGTCATCCCGCTCACCGGCTGGGCGGCCGACAGGTTCGGGACGAAACGTCTCTATCTGCTCGCGGTCGCGCTCTTCGCGGCCGGGTCGGCGCTCTGCGCCGCGGCCAACTCGCTGGAGATGCTGGTCGCCTTCCGGGTGATCCAGGGCCTGGGCGGCGGCATGCTGATGCCGCTCGGTATGACGATCCTGACGCGTGCGGCCGGCCCCGAGCGGGTCGGCCGGGTGATGGCCGTGCTCGGCATTCCGATGCTCCTCGGCCCCATCTTCGGTCCCATCCTCGGCGGTTGGCTGATCGACATCGCCTCCTGGCACTGGATCTTCCTGATCAACCTGCCGATCGGCGCGATAGCGCTCGTGTACGCGGCGCTCGTGCTGCCCAAGGACCATGTCGAGCCGTCCGAGACCTTCGACTGGGTCGGCGTGCTGCTGCTCTCGCCGGGCCTCGCGTCCTTCCTGTACGGCGTCTCCTCCATCCCGGAGACCGGGACCGTCTGGGCCACCAAGGTCCTCGTACCCGCGATCATCGGTCTGGTGCTCGTCGCGGCGTTCGTGCCGTGGGCGCTGCGGCCCGCCAACATCCACCCGCTGATCGATCTGCGGCTCTTCCAGAACCGCGACCTGAGCGTCGCCGTCATCGCCATGTCGCTGTTCGCGATGGCGTTCTTCGGTGCCAGCCTGCTCTTCCCGCTCTACTTCCAGCAGGTGCGCGGGGAGTCGGCGCTCGACTCGGGCGTGCTGCTCGCCCCGCAGGGCATCGGCGCGATGATCACCATGCCGATCGCCGGCATGCTCGCCGACCGCATCGGCCCCGGCAAGATCGTCATCACCGGCATCGTGGTCATCACCGCCGGCATGGGCATGTTCACGCAGCTCACCGCCGACACGTCCTACGCGTACATCATCACCGCGCTCTTCATCATGGGCCTCGGCATGGGTGCCTCGATGATGCCGATCATGGCCTCGGCGCTGGCCACCCTGAGGGAGCACACGGTCGCCCGTGGCTCGACTCTGATGAACATCGTCCAGCAGGTCGCCGCCTCCATCGGCACCGCCCTGTTCTCGGTGCTCCTCACCAACGGCCTCAAGGACATCACCGCGCGGACCCCGGACGGCATCAAGGACCAGATGGGCGACGCGTTCGCCTCGGTGTTCCTGGTGGCGGCCGTCCTCATCGCGGTCTGCCTCGTCCCCGCCCTGCTGCTGCCCCGCAGGAAGGTCAAGGCGGCGGACCCGACCGCGATGGTCGGCCACTGAGCGAACGGCACAGCCCGGCGGACGCCGCCGGGCCGGAACGGCCTCGTGCCGTCTCCGGCCCGGCGGCGTTCCCGTGTGGCGGGGGAGACGCCCCCGGTGTCGCTTGATCGTCCCGGGGCGGGGTAGCGAAGTGGCATGGGCACTGAGAACACATTCGCCGGTGGGGGATACGTACAGCCCGAGGTCGACGTTCAGGCGTTGACCCGGGTGCTCGACGGGGAGTACGCCGGGATCCGCGATCTGGTCCGGAGCAATCTGGTGGCGTGCGCCTCCGTGCTGGAGGAGGCCGAGGAGCTCGGGACCGACGCCTACCGCGAGCGGGTGCGGGAGATCGTGGTCGAGATGGCCGCGACCGGGCAGACCGGGATGGGGTTCCCGAAGGAGTACGGCGGGGGCGGGGACGTCGGGGCGTCCATCGCCGCGTTCGAGACGCTTGCCTTCGGGGACCTGTCCGTGCTGGTCAAGGTGGGGGTGCAGTTCGGGCTGTTCGGCGGGGCGGTCCTCCAGCTGGGCACGGAGCGCCACCACGAGGCGTATCTGCCGGACCTGATCACCGGCCGCCTGATGGGGTCCTTCGCGATGACCGAGACCGGGCACGGCTCCGACGTGCAGTCGCTCGGGACGGTCGCGCGCTACGACCCCGGCACCCGGGAGTTCGTGCTGACCACCCCGGACGACGCGGCGTGCAAGGACTACATCGGCAACGCCGCCCGGCACGCGGAACTCGCGGTCGTCTTCGCCCAGCTGGAGGTCGGCGGACAGGCCGAGGGCGTGCACGCCTTCGTCGTTCGGGTCCGGCAGGACGGCGACGTCGTGCCCGGCGTCCGGATCGAGGACGACGGGCGCAAGATGGGCCTCAACGGCGTCGACAACGGCCGCATCCGCTTCGACGGGGTGCGCGTGCCACGCGAGGCGCTGCTCAACCGGTTCGCGGACGTGACCGCCGAGGGCGTCTACGAGAGCCCCATCGAGAACCCCGGGCGGCGGTTCTTCACCATGCTCGGCACCCTCGTGCAGGGCCGGGTCAGCGTCGCCGGAGCCGGGGTCGGCGCCGCCAAGGTGGCGCTCGCCGTCGCCACCAAGTACGCGCTGCGGCGGCGGCAGTTCGCGGCCGCCCCGGACACGGAGGAGCAGCTGCTCCTCGACTACGGACTGCACCAGCGCCGCCTGCTGCCGCTCCTCGCCCGTACCTACGCGCTGCACTTCGCGCAGGACGTCGTACGCACCCAGCTGCACGAGGTCTTCTCCGGCACCGGGGACGAACCGCAGGCCCGGCGCCTCCTGGAGTCCCGGGCCGCCGGCACCAAGGCGCTCGCCACCTGGCACGCGACCCGGGTCGTCCAGGAGTGCCGCGAGGCGTGCGGCGGCGCCGGCTACCTGAGCGTCAACCGGTTCGCCGCGCTCAAGGCCGACAGCGACATCTTCACCACGTTCGAGGGCGACAACCACGTCCTGCTCCAGCTCGTCGCCAAGGGCCTGCTCACCCATTACGCGAGTGAGTTCGAGGACCTCGACCAGCTCGGCACCGTCCGCCATGTCGCCGGGCTCGCCGTCGAGACGGTCCTGGAGAAGACCTCCGCCCACAAGCTCCTCGAACGAGTGCGGGACCTGCTGCCGGGCGGCGACGAGTGGGACCGCGAGGCCGGGCTGCTCGACCCGGAGTACCAGCTCGCCATGGTCCGCTTCCGCGAGGAGCACATGCTCGCCGGGGTGGCCCGCAGGCTCAAGCGCGGAATGGACGAGCACGAGGACCCGGGCGCCGTCTTCTCCCGGGTCCAGGACCACGTCATCGCCGTCGCCCGCGCGCACGTCGAACGGCTCGTCCTGGAGGCGTTCACGGACCGGGTGCGCGCCCTGCCCGAAGGCGGGAACAAGGAGGCGCTGCGGCTGCTCTGCGACCTCTTCGCCCTCTCCGTCATCGAGGCGGACCGGGCCTGGTTCATGGAGCACGGCCGGCTCACCGTCCAGCGCTCCAAGGCGATCAGCCGCGAGGTGAACGACCTCTGCCGCAAGGTCCGCCCGCTCGCGGCCGGCCTCGTGGACGCCTGGGGCATCCCGGACGAGATGCTGCGCGCCCCGGACCTGGTCGGCTAGGGGGTGTCTTGTCGATCAGGGCCGGATCAGGCCGCGGCGTCTGGTGCGGTGCATCGCAAGGCGCCGGAGCGTCTTGATAGCGGAGCTATTGGGGCGTTTCGGTAACGCCGCGAGGTGCCGTGCCAGGCGTCGCGGACCCGGCCATGATCGGCAAGACACCCCCTAGGGCCTTTCGTTCGGATCATGCTGGGCTCGCGGGGCGTGGCACGCGAGCCCAGCATGATCCAAACGAAAACGAGAGGGCCCGACGCGCACGGCGGTCGTCGCCAGGGTGACATACCGCATGGTGAAGCGGCCGCCCAGCGCGTCGATGGCCCCGCCCACCGCCGTCAGGATCTCCGCCAGTTGCTCGGGGCGGAGCCGGGTGAGGCCTCCGGTGGTCGGCAGCAGGTCCAGCCACTGGTCCCGGGTGTACGGGCGCTCCCAGTCGAACCGCCACTGCTCCGGTTCGTGGAACTGCCCGGTCGCGCGCATCTGTTCGGCGATCTTCGCGTACCCCGCCCGGTACGCCTCCAGCGGGCGCCGGGCCGGCTGACCGCTGAACGGCGAGTCCGGGGCCACCCGGCGGAAGGCCGCCGCGAACGGCTCCGCCACCTCGGCGGGCGGTTCGAAGACGTGGCCGAAGACCGCAAGGCGCCCGCCCGGCCGCAGCACCCGGGCCGCCTTGGCGGCGCCCACCGCCGGGTCCACCCAGTGCCACGACTGGGCGGCGGTCACCGCGTCGAACATCCGGCCCGCCGGGTCCCACGCCTCGAAGGTCGCCACCTCCACCCCGACACCGTGCGCGCGCGCCCACTCCGCCATCCGGGCGTCCGGTTCGACACCGAGCACCACGCAGCCGGCCGCCCGGAACTGGCGGGCCGCGATCCCGGTACCGCAGCCGACGTCGAGCACATCCGGCCCGGGGCTCCCGGCGGCGACGCGGGCCACCAGGTCGTCGGGATAGGCGGGGCGGGCCCCGTCGTACCGCCGTGCGTCCGCGCCGAAGGACTCGGCGGTCCGGCGGGCGTGATGAGGTTCTCGCGGTAGAGTGGGCATGCGTTCACCTTAGTGGGCAAGTGCCCACACGCCAAGGTGCGGCAGGGACGCGGACGACGTGAGGAGTGGGTACGTGCCGACCGGAGTGCACCTTCGCGACGCCCGGCAGCAGTTGTTCGACGCCGCCGAGCGCGTCCTGCTGCGGGACGGCGCGAACGGCCTGACCAGCAGGGCCGTCACCGACGAGGCGGGCTGCGCCAAGGGCGTCCTGCACCGGCACTTCGCCGACTTCGACGCCTTCCTCACCGATCTCGTGCTCGACCGGGCGGCGGACCTCGACGCGCGGGCGCGGACGCTGGGCGAGAGTGCCGGCACCGGCACCGTGGCGGGCAATCTCACCGACGCGCTGACCGCCCTCTTCGGGCCGGTGCCGGTGGCGATCATCCCCCTCATCACCTTCCGGGACGAGCTGCGGGCGCGGCTCAGGGAGGCGACACCCGGGGGCGGCATCGCGATTCTCGCCCAGATCACGACCGCCGTCTCCGGCTACCTCGCGCAGGAGCGCGCGCGGGGCCGGGTGTCGGAGGGCGCCGACATCGACTCGCTCACCCTGTCCCTGGTCGGGGGCGGGCATCTGCTCTTCGCGGACCGCGATCCCGGTCCGCCGGACGCGGCGGCGGTCGGCAAACTGGTGACCACGGTGCTCGCCGACGTCGTACGGCGGTGAGGTGCGGGCGGCGGGACCGTCCGGGTACCCACGGCGGATGAGTACCACCGCTCAGCCGGGCGGCCGTCCGGCGCGGAACGATGGAACTCCGCCCGAGCGAACCGGAGATCCCCATGCTCAGCCGTCTTGCCGGTCAACTGGTGCCCGCCTTCGGGCGGTTGACGCTCACCACCGACACGGACGCCGTGCTGCCCCCGGCCGGCATCATCGCCGCCAACCACACCTCGCTCGCGGACCCCGCGATCGTCCTGGCGGCACTGCGCCGCCTCGGTGCCCGGCCCGTCGTCATGGCGGCCGCCGGGCTCTGGCGCGTCCCGGTGCTCGGCCGCGCCCTCGCGCGTGAGGGCCACATCCCGGTGCACCGCGGCGACCCCCGCGCCGGCCGGGCCGTCGTCCTCGCCCAGGAGGCGCTGGAGCAGGGCCGGCACATCCTCATCTACGCGGAGGGCGGCCTGCCGGATCGCGGGGACGCGGCCGAGGCGGCGCCCGGCGCCTTCCACCGCGGGCTCGCCCGGCTCGCGCACCGCACCGGCGCGCCGGTGATCCCGGTGGGCCAGGCCGGGGCCCGCCGCGTCGTCTCCGGTCCGGCCGCCAAGCAGCTCGCGGGCCTGGCCACCGCCCCGCTGCGCCGGCCCCGGCTGCACGTCCACGTCGGGCCGCCGCTGCGACTCGACGGCGACGGCCCGGCGGCCACCGCCCAGGCCCGGCACGCGGTCACCGCCGCCTGGCGTACGGCGGCCGCCCGGCTGGGCGAACCCGCCGCCCCGACCGCGTGAACGGGCCCGGAAACGGGCGGCTCAGAGCTCGGTGCCCACCGCGCTGAGGAAGGTGCGGAACTTCGCTGCGGTCTCGGCGGTCTCGGCCTCGGGTTCGGACGCCGCGACGACGCCCGCGCCGGCGTACAGGCGCAGCGTGCGCTCCTCCGCCTCGGCGCAGCGGATGGTGACGACCCATTCCCCGTCGCCGTTCGCGTCGCCCCAGCCGACCATGCCCGTGAAGTAGCCCCGGTCGAACGGCTCGGTCTCGGTCAGCACCTGCCGGGCCGTCGCCGTCGGCGTGCCGCACACCGCCGGGGTGGGGTGCAGGGCGCAGGCCAGGGTGAGCGCGGAGGTGTCCGGGCCGGTGAGCGTGCCCGTGACCGTGGTGGACAGGTGCCACATGGTCGCGGTGCGGATCAGCGTCGGCCGGGGCGGCACGGTCATCCCGGAGCAGTACGGGGCGAGCGCCTGGTGCACGGCGTCCACGACGACGGCGTGCTCGTGGAGGTCCTTCGCGGACTCCAGGAGCGCGGCGGCCCGGCGGACGTCCTCGGCGAGGTCGTCGCTGCGCGGGGCGGACCCGGCGAGGGGATTGGCGACCAGCCGGCGGCCCCGGCGGGAGACCAGGAGTTCGGGGCTGGCGCCGATCAGGGTGCGGCCGGGGCCGGTGGGCAGCGCGAACGTGTAGCCGGAAGGGTCGCGGCGGGCCAGGCGCTGAAGCATGGCGGGCACGTCCAGCGGTGCGGGCGAGGTGAGTTCGAGGGTGCGCGCGAGGACGACCTTGCTGAACTCGCCGCGCCACATCCGCTCCACGGCCGCGGCCACGCCCTTGGCGTAGACCTCCGGCTCCGGGACCGGCCGGATCTCCCAGCCGGGCGAGTCCGCACCCGGCGAGGGCAGGGCGATGAGGGGGTCGGAGGCGAGCGGCGGCGCGGTGCGCAGCGCGGTGGGCACGCTCAGCGCGGCAGGCTCCGTGTGGTCGAACGGGATCGCGCCCATCACGACCGGCGCCCGCTGCCCGGCGTCGGCGGCCTGCGCCAGGGTGTCCGCCACGCGCCGGTCCACCGGCTGTGCGCCGTGCGGCACTTGGAGCGCGGCGCCCCGGGCGAGGAGGGTGCGTCTGGGGGTGGCGAGGAAGCGGGCGCCGGGCGCGTAGGCGTCCAGCAGAGAGGTGGCCGCCCCGGTGGCCGGATGGGCCGTGGGTATGGGCGTGGCGACTCGGGATGCCGTCGACACGGGGACTCCGTTCTCGATGGCCCCATGGGCGGGGCCAGGGATGAGGATGCGCTGAGGAGCTGCGCCGGGTTCGGCGCGGCGGCATGCCTGCGGCGGGTCTTCACCCGGAGCAGCACCTACGATAGGTTAGGTAAGGGTAACCTAAGTTAAGATGGTCGCGCAGGGAGGCGGTGGGGGTTCGGGTCATGGATCCGGGATCCGAACTTCCCTTTCCGGCGGGCTGGTTGATGGGGTGGGTGCTCCCGTCGTCCATGTCGATGTTAGGTTAGCCTTGCCTCACAAGGGGGGGCGGTGGTCGACTCCATCAGTCTTCGCCGCGGTCCGCCGTGCCCGCCGGTGGGCCGAGCCGCGCCCTCGCGCGCCCCGTGAACGGACCCGCTCCGGGCGGGTCCTCACGCGTGCGCATCAGCCGCGCCGCGCCCCGTAAGCACCGTCACCTTCGCTCCGACCCGTCGTCGGCGCTCACCCACTGAGGAGTACTCCGATGAGTCAGACCTTGTCGCCCGACCGTGTCAGGGCCGACATCGCCGAACTGCTGGGCTGCGAGCCCGGCGAGATCGCGCCCGACGAGAACCTGGTCGACCTCGGTCTCGACTCGATGCGGATCATGGTCCTGGTGGAGCGCTGGCGCGCGGCGGGGGCGACCGCGCTGGAGTTCCCGGACCTCTTCGAGCTGCCCGAACTCGGGCGCTGGCAGGCGCTGCTGGCGGGTGAGGCCGCATGAGCCGCACCGGCCACCGCGAGCGCCACCTGGACCGGATCGCCGAGGTGCGGGCCGGGCTGCACGCCGAGAAGGTCGGCTATCCGATCGGCATCCGGGAGGCCGAGGTCGTGCGCACGGCCGCCGTCGGCGCGGGCCTGGTCCGGGTGACGCTCGGCGGGTCCGGCACCGAGGGCTTCGAGGCCCACGCGCCCGACGAGCACGTGAAGCTGATCTTCCGGGAAGCGGACGGCTCTCTGCGTCTCCCGGAGCGGGACGGCGCGATGCTGCGCTGGCCGAGGCCCCTGCCCACCTCGCGCGAATACACCGTGCGCCGCTACGACTCCGTCACGGGCGAGCTCGACATCGACATCGCCGTCCACGAGGGCGGGCTCGCTTCCGACTGGGCCGGCAAGGCGCGGCCCGGTGACGTCATCCACGTCGCCGGACCGCCCGGCGGGCTGATCGTCCCGCACACCTACGACCGCTATCTGCTCGTCGGCGACCTCACCGCCCTGCCCGCCGTCGCGCGATGGCTGGAGGAGCTGCCGAGGACCGCCAGGGGCTGGGTGTTCATCGAAGTCGCGGACGCCGCCGAGGAGATCGAGCTCTCCGCGCCGGAGGGTGTCGAGGTGCGCTGGCTGCACCGCGACGGCGTGCCCGCCGGCTCCGGTGACGCGCTGCCCCGGGCCGCGATGTCCGTCACCGTGCCCGAGGGGGAGCGGGCGTATGTCTGGGTGGCCGGCGAGGCCGGTCAGATCAAGCCGCTGCGTCGCTGGGTCCGGGACGAACTGCGCCTGGACAAGGCCGATTACGACATCACCGGCTACTGGAAGCGCGGCGTCGCGGACTTCGACGAGGACCACGAGCACGGTCACGACCACAGCGACGACCACTGACCCATCGCGGAACCAGGGGGCGGACTACCTGCGAGTTGTCCCCCCGAAAGGCCATCAAGTAAGGTGAGCCTTACCTAAGTAGCAAGGAGCTTCGGAATGTCCATACGCAGATCGTCCGGCCTGGTCGGCGCCGTCGCGCTGGCCCTCGTCCTGGCCGGATGCGGGTCATCCTCGGACGGCGGATCGGACTCCGCCTCGGAGAAGACCAAGACCCGGGTGTTCACCGCGGACAACGGCAAGATCACGATCCCGGCGAACCCGAAGCGTGTGGTGGCCACCGGCTACGCCGTGCCCGCGCTGATCGAGGCCGACGCACCGCTGGTCGGCATCTCGTCGTGGAAGCGCGGCGAGCCGATGATGACCAAGGACGACCTCGCCACCTACAAGAAGCTCAAGAAGATCGCGGGCGAGCAGGCGACCGAGACCAACTACGAGGCCATCGCCGAGGCCGAGCCCGACCTGATCGTCATCGGTGTCCCCGCGCCCGTGCTCGGCGACATCGACATGAAGCGGCTGAAGTCGATCGCCCCCGTCGTCGCGATCGGCCCGAGCCTGCCGTCCGCCTGGCGCGACCTCTCCCGCAAGCAGTCCGACGCGGCCGGCGCGCTGAAGCAGTTCGACGCCCAGAAGAAGGCGTACGGCGACAAGGCCGCCGAGCTGGCCGCAAAGTACGAGGACGTCCTGCCGAAGCTGAAGCTCGGCCACGTCGGCGCCTACGGCGACGCCGCCAAGGGCACCTTCCAGCGCGAGTTCAACGGCTCCTGGGGCACCAACATCGCCGAGGACCTGGGCGCCACCTACTACGGCAAGGTCAAGAAGGCCGGCCCGGGGTCCGCGGCCGTCAGCGAGTACCCCTCCATCGAGGAACTGCCCGCCGCCTTCCGCGAGGCCGACGTCCTGACGTACTCGGTCAACGCCGACGGCAGCGTCCCGCCCTCCGTGAAGTACGTCCTGGACTCCAAGCTCTGGAAGAACCTGCCCGCCGTCAAGGCCGGCAAGGCGTTCCCGTACCGCTGCACCGAAGCCGCCACCTACGGTGAGGGCCTGTTGACCCTGGACGCGATCGACAAGTCGCTCGCTCCGCTGCTGAAGCCGTGACCGTCGCGGGCCGCGCGTCCGAGACGGCGGAAAAGAACCGGCGGGCCGTCCCGCAGACCGCCCTGCTCTTCGGCGGACTGATCCTGCTGGCCGTTCTCGCCGTACTCAGCATGGGCGTCGGGGCCCGCCACGTAGCCCCCGGCGAAGTCGTGCGCGCACTCTTCGACTACCAGGGCACCGACGACCACGTGGTCGTACGCGACGTGCGGGCACCGCGTGCGCTGCTCGCCGTCGCCGTCGGCGCGGCGCTCGCCGTGGCCGGCGCGCTCATCCAGACGCTGGCCCGCAACCCGCTGGCCGAGCCCGGCATCCTCGGGGTCACCGCGGGCGCCGGGTTCGCCGTCACCCTCGGGTCGGCGGCGGGCCTGGCCGGCGGGCAGGCCGGTGAACTCGGCTTCGCCGTCGTCGGCTCCGTGGCCGCGGCGCTCCTGGTCGCGGCGGTCGGCCGCACCTCACCGCTGCGCCTGGTGCTCACCGGTGTGGCGGTGACCGCGGTGCTCAACGGCGTCGCCCTCGGGCTGCGCCTCATGCTCCCCGACACCTTCGACCTCTACCGGTTCTGGTCGGTGGGGACGCTCGCCGGACGTGAACAGGCCTCCCTGGGGTGGCCGTTGGCCGCGATCGCGGTGTCCCTGGCCGGTGCGCTGCTGCTGAGCAAGGCGCTCAACGCCCTGACGCTCGGCGAGAACGTGGCCCAGACCCTGGGCGCCGATGTGGGCCGGGTCCGCGTCACCGCCCTCGTCCTCATCACCGTGCTCAGCGGCGCGGCGACGGCGGTGGCGGGCCCCATCCTGTTCGTCGGGCTGATCGTGCCGCACCTGGTGCGCAAACCGGCCTCCGGATCGGTGCCCTGGCTCATCGCCTACAGCATGGTCCTCGGCCCCGTCCTGCTCCTCGCCGCCGACATGGCCGCGCGAGTCCTGCTGCCCACCGGCGAGGTGCCGGTGGCCATCGTGACCGCGTTCCTCGGCGGCCCCATGCTGATCTGGGCGGTCCGCCGCTACGGGGCGGGGTCCCTGTGAACGCGCTGAGATTCCACGTCGAACGGCGTACGGCGATACTCGTCGCCGTCCTGGTCGCCCTGATGCTGGGCCTCGGCCTGCTCGGGCTGTGCTACGGGGCGTCATGGGCCCCGCCCGGCAAGGTGTTCGCCGTCCTCACCGGCTCCGAGCACTCCGTGGTGGTCCGGGACTGGCGGCTGCCGCGCGTCCTGGCCGGCCTCGTCTTCGGCGCCGCGCTCGGCGTCGCCGGCGCCCTCTTCCAGAACCTCACCCGCAACCCCATGGGCAGCCCCGACGTCATCGGTCTCGACGCCGGCGCCTACACCGGCGCCCTGGTCGCCCTCACCGTACTGTCGGGCACCTCCGCGCAGCTCGCCGTCGGCTCCGTGGCCGGCGGACTCGTCGTCGCGGCCGCCATCTACCTGCTGTCGCTCGAAACCGGCTTCTCCGGCCTCCGGCTCGTCGTCATCGGCATCGCCGTCAACGCGATGGTCACCGCGATCAACTCGTGGATCGTGCTCCGCGCCGACCTGGAGGTGGCGATCGCCGCCGTCGGCTGGAGCGCCGGCTCGCTCAACGGCGTGGGCTGGGAGGACCTCGGCATCCCGTTCACCGTGATCGCCGTCCTGCTGGCCCTCATCACCACCCGGGCCCACGCCATGCACCAGGCGGCGCTCGGCGACCCGGTCGCCGTGACCACCGGCGTCGGACTCGACCGGCTGCGGCTGCTCATGGTCCTGGTCGGCGTCGGCTGCACCGCCACGGTGACCGCCGTGGCCGGACCCATCGCGTTCATCGCGCTGGCCGCGCCGCAGATCGGCCGCCGGCTCGTGGGCGCCCCGGGCATCCCGCTGCTCCCGGCCGCGCTGACCGGGGCGGTCCTGCTCCAGGGCGCGGACCTGCTGGCGCAGATGCTGCTGGCCCCGGTGGCGCTGCCCGTGGGCGTCGTGAGCACGGCGATCGGCGGTTGCTATCTGATCTGGCTGCTGACCAAGGAGGTGAGGCGCGCATGACCGCACGCCTGACGGCGCGGGAGATCACCCTGCGCTACGGAGACCGCGTCGTGTCCACACGGCTCACCCTCGACATACCCGACGGCGCGTTCACCGCCATCGTCGGCCCCAACGCCTGCGGGAAGTCGACCCTGTTGAGCGCGCTCGTACGGCTGCTCAGACCGCACGCCGGACAGGTGGGGTTCGACGGCCGCGAGGTCGGCTCGTTCGGCACCAGGGCGCTGGCCAAGCAGCTCGGCTTCCTGCCCCAGGACCCCACGGCGCCGGAGGACATCAAGGTTCGCCAACTCGTCGCCCGGGGCCGCTTCCCGCACCAGTCCCTGCTGGCCCTGTGGTCGCAGGGCGACCAGGAGGCCGTCGACGGCGCGATGGCCGCCGCCGGTGTCGCGGACCTGGCCGACCGGCCCGTACAGGAGCTCTCCGGCGGGCAGCGGCAACGCGTCTGGATGGCGATGGTGCTGGCCCAGCAGACGCCCTACCTGCTGCTGGACGAACCCACCTCGTTCCTCGACATCACCCACCAGTACCAACTGCTCGGCCTGCTCGCCAGGCTGCGCAACGAGGGCCGCACCGTCGTCGCGGTCCTGCACGACATCAACCAGGCGTGCCGGTTCGCCGACCACTTGGTGGCCATGAAGGCCGGTGAGGTGGTCGCCGAGGGCGACCCCGCGGACATCGTGGACGCCACGCTGATCAAGGACGTCTTCGACCTCCCCAGCGTCGTCGTCCCGGACCCCGTGACCGGCACTCCGATGGTCGTACCCACACTGCGAGGAGAGTAAGTTGACCACCGCGAGCGTGTCCCCGGACGGCCTCCTTCCGCTGACCGGCGCCCAACTCGGCATCTGGAACGCCCAGCGCATCGAACCCGACTCGCCGTACTACGTGGTCGGCGACGTGATCGAGATAGCCGGCGAAGGACCCGTCGACACGGACGCGCTCGCGCAGGCCGTCCGGGCCACCACCGAGGAGGCCGAGAGCCTGCGGCTCAGGGTGTACGAGACGCCCGAGGGCCCCCGCCAGGCGGTCGGCGCCGACCCCGTCGCCCTGCCGTCGCTCGTCGACGTCAGCGCCGAGGCCGACCCGGTCGCGGCGGCCCAGGCGCTGGTCGACGCCGAACGCGCCCGGCTCGCCGAGGCATGCCGGGGCATGACGGACCGCCCGCTGTACTCCCGTACCGTCATCAGGCTCTCCGACCGCGAGGTCTGGTACACCCAGCTCGGCCACCACCTCGTCTTCGACGGCTACACCGCCGCCCAGCTCGCCCGCCGCACCGCCGCCCGCTACACCGCCCTGGTCCGCGGCACCGAACCGCCCCGCTCCACGTTCGGCGCCTTCGCGGCGCTCGTCGCCGAGGACGCCGCGTACCGCGCGAGCGACCGGGCCGCCGAGGACCGCGCCTACTGGGTCGAGCGCTTCACCCCGCTGCCCGACGTCGACGGCCACGACGGACCCGACGGCGCGCCCGCCCGCCCGCTCACCGCACGCGCCGTCCTGAGCGCCGACGAGACCGCCGCCCTGCGCGCCTTCGCGGACGCGGAGGGCGTCGCCTGGGGCGAGGCCCTGATCGCCTGCTACGCCGCCTTCCTGCACCGGATGCTCGGCCGCACCGACGTCGTCTTCGCCCTGCCCCTGATGTGCCGCACCGGCTCCGCCGCGCTCCGCACCCCGGCCATGGCGGTCAACGTGCTGCCGATGCGGGTCACCGTGCGCGGCGACGACGGGCTCGGCGCGCTCAGCCGCCGCGTGGCCACCGCCATGCGCGAGATGCGCGACCACCAGCGCTACCGGGGCGAGGACCTGCCCCGCGACCTCGGCGTGCCCGGCGCCGGAGCGCTGCTGCACGGACGCGGCATCAACCTCAAGGCGTTCGACCTCACCCTCGACTTCGCCGGGGCGGCCGGCGTCATGCGCAACGTCGCGGGCGGACCGCCCGAGGACATGGGCCTCAGCGTGCTGCCCACCCGCGACGGCGGGCTCCTGCTCGGCTTCGAGGTGGACGCCCGCGCCAAGGACCAGGCCGCCGTCGACAGCCTGATGACCGGGCTGCGCGCCCTGCTCACCGGGCTCGTCGAGGGCCTGCCCGTCGCCCGGATCGCGCTCACCGGCGACCCCGTCGCCCAGCTCGCCGAGTGGAGCCCGGCCGCCCTGCCCGGCACCCCCCTCGACGTGCCCGCCGCCTTCGACGCCATGGCTGCCGCCGGACCCGGCAACACCGCCCTCGTCTGCGGCGGCGAACGGCTGACCGCCGCCGAACTCGCCGACCGGGTGCACCGCGTGGCCCGCGCCCTGCGCGCCCGGGGCGTCGGCGCCGAGGACATCGTCGCGCTCGCCCTGCCGCGCTCGGCCGACGCCGTCGTCGCCCTGCTCGCCGTGCTGGACGCGGGCGCCGCCTTCCTGCCGCTGGACGCCGCGCACCCGCCCGAGCGGCTGCGCGAACTCATCGCGGACACCCGCCCCGTCCTCGTCCTCACCGACGGCACCGTCGACGGACTGCCCTGGAAGGCCCTCCTGGACGAGGCCGCCGACCTGTCCGGCGCCCCGCTGACCACCGCCGAACTCTCCCGGCCCCGCCACCCCGACCATCTGGCCTACGTCATCCACACCTCCGGATCGACCGGCCGCCCCAAGGGCGTGCTCGGCCGCGCCGGCGGGCTCGCCGCGCTGCTGCACCACCAGCGGTCCACGGTCGTCGCCGAGGCCGAACGCACCACCGGCCGCCGGCTGCGCGCCGCGCACACCTACTCCTTCGCCTTCGACTCCGCCTTCGAACACCTCATCTGGCTGCTCTGCGGGCACGAACTCCACGTGTACGACGCCGAGACGGCCCGCGACGCGGACGCCCTGCTCGCCTCGTACGCCCGCGACGGCATCGACGTCATCGACACCACGCCCTCGATGGCCGCCCCCCTCATCGACGCCGGGCTGCTCGACCTGCCCCCGGCGCTGCTGCTCCTCGGCGGCGAGGCGACCCCGCCCGCCCTGTGGCACCGCGTCGCCGCCTCCGGGATCGCCGCACGCAACATGTACGGGCCGACCGAGGCCACCGTCGACGCCACCTCCGCCCGCATCGACGGCGGCGACCCCGTCATCGGCCACCCGCTCGCGGGCACCCGGGTCTACGTCCTGGACAACGCCCTCCAGCCCGTCCCGCCCGGCACGGCCGGGGAACTCCACCTGGCCGGACCGCACCTGGCCCGCGGCTACCTCGGCCGGCCCGGGGCCACCGCCGAACGCTTCGTCGCCGACCCCTTCGGCGCCCCCGGCGACCGCATGTACCGCACCGGCGACCGCGCCCGCTGGGTGCCCGGCCGGGGCCTGGAGTACGGCGGCCGGGGCGACGGACAGGTCAAGATCCGCGGCCACCGGGTGGAGACCGGCGAGGTCGAGGGGGCCCTGGCCGCCCTGCCCGGGGTCACCGCGGCCGCCGCCCGGGTCCTGTCGTCCCGGCTCATCGGCTACATCGTGTCCACCTCCGTCACCGGCGACGAGGCACGCGCCCGGCTCGCCGAGCGGCTGCCCGACCACATGGTGCCCGCCGCCGTCGTGGTCCTCGGCTCCCTGCCCGTCACGCCCAACGGCAAGCTCGACCGCGCCGCCCTGCCCGCGCCCGCGCTGCCCGGCGGCGGCCGGGAACCGAGCACCGCACGCGAACGGCTGCTGTGCGGCGTCCTCGCCGACGCGCTCGACATCGAACGGGTCGGCGTGGACGACGACTTCTTCACCCTCGGCGGCGACAGCATCACCGCGATCACCGTCAGCAGCAGGCTGCGCGCCCTCGGCCTCGGCCTGCGCCCCAAGGAGCTGCTGGCCCGCCGCACCTTCGCCGCGCTCGCCGCCTCCGCCGAACTGCTGGACGGCGCGGCCGGCCCGGCGGACGAGCCGGTCGGCCCCGTGCCCGCCCCGCCCATCGTGCGCGCCCTGCTCGACCCGCACCCGGACATCGACACGGTCGCCGGATACGCCCAGTGGACCGCCCTGTACGTGGACGAGCTCACCCCGGACCGGCTGACCCGGGGCGTACAGGCCCTCCTCGACCACCACGACGCGCTGCGGCTGCGGGTGGCCGGCGAGCCGGAGGTCCTGCCCCGGGGCACGGTCCGGGCCGCCGTCGAGGAGGTCACCGGCGAGGAGGCCACCGCCCTCGCCCGTCGGCTCGCCGGTGACCTCGACCCGCGCACCGGCGACCTGGTGCGCGCCGCCCTCCTCCGCACGGACGACGGCACACCGGACCGGCTGGTCCTCGTCGTGCACCACCTCGCCATGGACGGCGTCTCCTGGCGCGTCCTCCTGCCTGACCTGCACACCGCCTGCTCCGGCGGCGCCCTCGAACCCGTCACCACCTCCTGGCGCCGCCACGCCCAGGTCCTCGCCGAACAGGGCAGGACCGGTGCCCGGCGCGGTGAACTCGCCCACTGGCGTACGGCACTGGACCCGGCGTCCCGGCTCGGAGCCCGCCCCCTGGACCCCGCGCGCGACACCGTGGCCACCGCGCACCGCTCGGTCACGACCGCCTCGCCCGAGGCCACCGAGGCCCTGCTCACCACGCTGCCCGCCGCCTACCGGGCCGGTGTGGACGAGGTTCTGCTCGCCGCCCTCGTCCTCGCCCTGCGCGGCTGGGGCCTGCGGGACGACTCCGTCACCGTGACCCTGGAGGGCCACGGCCGCGAACACCTCGACCTGGCCCGCACGGTCGGCTGGTTCACCAGCGAGTACCCCGTCCGCGTGCCCGCCTTCGACGACGTCCGCGCCACGCTGCGCGCCGCCAAGGAGGCCCGCCGCGCCGTGCCCGACAACGGCATCGGCTACGGGGTGCTGCGCCACCTCGACCCGGAGACGGCCCCGGAGCTGGGTGCGACACCGCCTCCGGACGTCCTGCTCAACTACCTCGGCAGGTTCGCCCCGCCTGCCGCCGAGGGCTGGCGGCTCCCCGAGCACGACGCGTTCTCGGTGACCGAGCCCGACGCCAAGTCCCTCGAACAGGTGCTGGCCCTCAACTGCTTCGTGCACGAGGGCGACGCACCCCGGCTCGCCGTCGAGTGGACCGCCGCGGGCGAGGTCCTGGGGCCCGACGCCCTGGCCGCCCTCCAGGACTGCTGGGCCGCCGCGCTCGACGCGCTCGCCGCGCACGCCCTGCACACCACGGGCGGGCTCACCCCCTCCGACCTGCCGCTGGTGGCCCTCCGCCAGGACGCGATCGACGCCCTGGAGAGCGCCGGCCGGGTCAGCGACGTGCTGCCCGCCACCCCGCTCCAGCTCGGCCTCTCCTTCCACACCCTGGTCCGCGAGGACACGGACACCGACGTCTACGTCGTCCAGGCCGTCACCACCCTGTCCGGGGAGCTGGACCCGGACCGGATGGCCCGCGCCGCCCATGAGCTGCTGTGCCGCCACCCCGCGCTCCGCGTCCACCTGGGCACCGTCGGGGACGACGTCGTGCAGGTCGTCCCGGCCGACGTCGCCCTGGACTGGCGGCAGGACGACGACTTCGCCGCAGCGGCCCGCGCCGAGCTGGCGCGCCCCTTCGACCCGGCGCGGACGCCGCTCATCCGCTTCCTGCTCTCCCGGGTGGGGCCCGCCGAGCACAAGCTCGTCATCACCAACCACCACGCCCTGCTCGACGGCTGGTCGATGCCCCTCGTCGGCCGCACCCTCCTCGCGATCTACGCGGAACTCGGCGGCGGCCCCGCCGCACCCGTCTCCCCGCCGCTGTCCGAGTACTTCCACTGGCTGGCGAGCCAGGACCGGGAGGCGTCCGTGGCCGCCTGGCGCGACGCCCTCGCGGGCGTGGACGACGCGACCCGGCTGGCCCCCGCGAGCACCGGGAACGCCGTGCAACGGCCGGGGCGGGAGACCGTCGAGCTGGGGCGCGAGTTCAGCGACCGGCTGCGGGCCTTCGCCCGGGAGCAGGGCATCACCCTGACCACGGTCCTCCAGACGGCGTGGGGCCTGCTCCTCGGCAGGCTCACCGGCCGCCGCGACGTCGTGTTCGGCTGCCCGGTCTCCGGCCGGCCCGCCGAGGTCGACGGCGTCGAATCGATGATCGGCCAGCTCGGCACCACCGTCCCGGTCCGCGTCCGGTACACCCCGGACCGCACGGCGACCGACCTGATGGCCCAGGTGCACGCGGAGAGCGTCGCGCTGGCCGAGCACCACCACGTCGGACTGCCCGGCATCCAGCGGGCCGTGGGCATCGGCGAACTCTTCGACACCATGCTGGTCATGGAGAACTTCCCGCTCTCCAGCCGCACCCGCACCCCCCTGGACCCCGGCCTCGACCTGACCGGCGTCGACATCACGGACGCCACCCACTACGCGCTCACCGTCATCGTGATCCCGGGCGACGAGATCACCGTCGGCCTCGGCTACCAGCCCGGCGCCTTCGACGCGGACACCGTGCGCGACTACGGCCGCTGGCTGCGCAACCTGCTCCACGAGATCACCGAGGACCCCGGCAGGCCTGCCGTCGCGCTGCCCGCCCTCGACGCCGGCGAGCGCGCCCGCATGCTGCGCACCGGCACCGAGACCGTCTCCGTCGAGGAACGCGGCCACTGGCTGGAGGAGTTCGCGGGATGGGTCCGGCGCAAGCCCGCCGGCGAGGCGCTGGTCTGCCGCGACCGCAGCCTCTCGTACGAGGAACTCGACCGGCGGGCCAATCGCCTCGCGCACGCGCTCATCGCACACGGCGTCCGGCCGCAGGACCCCGTCGCGGTCCTCATCGGCCGGGACATCGAGATGACCGTCGCCCTGTTCGGCGTCGCCAAGGCGGGTGCGGTGTACGTGCCGATGGACGCTGCCTACCCGCGCGAACGGCTCGCGTTCATGTTCGACGACATCTCACCGGTGGCCGTCGTGACGACCGGCGCCGAACTGCCCGTCGACCGCGAGATCCCCGTCCTGCGCCTGGACGACCCGGCCACCCTCGCCTGCGCACCCGACACCGACCCGGCCGGGGCCCGCGCCCGGCTCACCGACGACGCCCTCGCGTACGTCATCTACACCTCGGGCACCACCGGCCGTCCCAAGGGCGTCGGCGTCACCCACCGGGGCGTGCCCGACCTGATCGCCCTCCAGGAGGAGGTCGTCGGCGTCACCGAGCACGACCGCTATCTGCACTTCGCGTCGACCGGCTTCGACGTGGCGTTCTGGCAGACCATGGTGCCGCTGCTGTCCGGCGGCACGTCCGTGATCGCGCCCGAGGAGGTGCGGGTACCCGGCGACGAACTCCTCGACTACATCGCGGAGCACCGGGTCACCGGGGTGAACCTGCTCCCGTCGTTCCTCGCCGCGATGCCCGACGACCGCACCGTCGACCCCGACGTACTCTTCGTCGTCGGCGCCGAACGGCTCGACCCGCAACTGGCCCACCGCTGGGGCCGGGGCCGCCGCGCGCTGTTCAACGCGTACGGGCCGACCGAGGTCACCATCAACTCCACCACCTGGCACTACGACCCGGACGACGAGGGGCCGCTGCCCATCGGCCGCCCCGACCCGAACGTCCGCGCCTATGTGCTCGACGGCGGACTCCAGCCCGTCGGCGTCGGCGTCACCGGCGAGCTGTACCTCGGCGGCCCGAGCGTCGCCCGCGGCTACCTCGGCCGCCCCGGGCTGACCTCCGGCGCGTTCGTCGCCGACCCGTACGGCCCGCCCGGCACCCGCGTGTACCGGACCGGCGACCTGGTGCGGTGGCGCCACGACGGGCAACTGGTCTTCCTCGGCCGCGCCGACCACCAGATCAAGGTGCGCGGCTTCCGCGTCGAACTCGGGGAGATCGAGACCGCGCTCACCGGCCACCCGGACGTCCGCGCCGGCGCCGTCGTGATGCGCGAGGGCCGGCTCGTCGGCTACGTCATCCCGGCCGACGGCGCCGACCTGGACACCGCCGAGGTGCGCGCGTACCTCGCCGAGCGGCTGCCCGACCACATGGTGCCGACCGCGCTCGTACCGCTCGACCGGCTGCCGCTGAGCCCCAGCGGCAAGCTCGACGCCTCCGCGCTGCCCGCGCCGGCCACCGTCTCCGCCGCCCGGCGCGAACCGGCCACCGAGGCGGAGGCACTGCTGCTCGCCGTGTTCCGGGACGTGCTGGGCCGCGACGACATCGGCCCCGACGACAACTTCTTCGACGTCGGCGGCGACAGCATCGTCTCCCTCCAGCTGGTCTCCCGGGTCCGCCGCCAGGGCCTCGGACTGAGCCCGAAGGACGTGTTCGACGGCGAGACCGTCGCCGGCATCGCGGCCCGGGCCCGCGCCCTGGACGGCGAGGCCGCCCCGGCCGTCGGGGACGCCCCGCTGACTCCGGTCATGCGGGACCTGCTGCACCGCGCAGGGAAGGCCGCCGACGGCTTCTGCCAGTGGGTGGAGGTCTGCGTCCCGGCCGGCGGCGACGAGAGGAGCTGGCAGGCCGTGCTCGACGCCCTGCTGACCCGGCACGACGTGCTGCGCGCCCGCCTCGGCGACGACACCCTGCACATCCCGCCGGCCGGCGAACTCACCGGCGCCGACGTCCTGACCCGCGTCCCGGCGCGCGACGACCCGCGCGCCGCCGCCGACGCCGCGACCGCCGCCGCACGCGCGGCGATGGACCCGCGCACCGGACCGATGCTGCGCGCGGTCTGGGTGGACGCCGGGCCCGACCGCCCCGGCCGGCTCGTCCTGATCGCCCACCACCTGGTGGCCGACGGCGTCTCCTGGCGCATCCTCCTGGACGACCTCCGGCACGCCCACGACGGGGGAGAGCTGACCCGGCACGGGCAGTCCTTCCTCGGCTGGGCCCGCACGCTGCGCGAGGCCGACCGCCGCGCCGAACTCCCGCACTGGCGGCGGATGACGGCGACCGAGCCCCTTGCCCAGCCGCTCGATCCCGCCCGGGACACCGTGGCCACCGCCGCGCACCACGAGATCCGGCTCGACGCGGTCACCACCCGCGCCCTGGTCACCACCCTGCCCGCCGCGCACCGCACCACCCCGGACGCCGTGCTCCTGACGGCGCTCGCCCACGCGGTACGCGACTGGCGCGGCGTCCCCGAACTGCTCGTCGCCCTGGAGAGCCACGGCCGGCCGCGCGAAGTCGACCTCTCCCAGACCGTCGGCTGGTTCACCGCGATCCACCCCGTCCGGCTCGACACCTCCGACGAGGTGCGCGCGGTCCGGGACCGGCTGCGCGCCCAGGGCGACGGCCTCGGCCACTCCATCCTCACCACGGCCGGGCTGCTCGACCCGGTCCGCCCGGAACTCGCCTGGAACTACCTCGGCCAGTACCCCGGCGCCCCGGAGACCGAGACGCCCTGGCAGCCCGCCCCGGACGCCGACCCGCTCGGCTCCGACGCCTCCGGCCCGATGCCCCTGCCGTACAGCCTCATGGTCAACGCCCTGGTGCGCGACGACGCGCTCGGGGTGCGGTTCACCTGGCCCCGGGCGCTGTTCACCGGCGCCGGGATCGAGGAGCTGGCGGAACACCTGAGGGCCGCGCTGCTGCGGGTCGCCGCCGCGCCGGAGTCCGTCGCGCTCGGGGACCGGCCGGTCGCCGCCGTACAGCCGCTGAGCCCGTTGCAGGAGGTGATGCTGCGGCATTCGCGCACCGAGTGCCCCGACCCGTACACCGTGCAGTCGGTGGTCTCGCTCGCCGGACCGCTCGACACCGGGGCGCTGCGCGGCGCCGGTGACGACCTGCTGGCCCGGCACCCCAACCTGGGCGCGGTGTTCCCCGCCTCGCTCGCGGTCGTCCCGGACGCGCCCCGGCCCGCGTTCCGGGTCACCGACGCCCCGGCCGACGAGGTGCTGGCCGCCGACCTGGCCGAACCCTTCGACCTGGCACACGGCCCGCTCTACCGGATCACCGTGATCCGGCTCGGACCCGAGCGCGCCGACCTCGTCCTGACCAGCCATCACGCCCTGTCCGACGGCTGGTCCGCCCCGCGCATCCTGGGCGAGCTGTTCGCCCTGTACACCGCGCGCACCGAGAACCGCGCGCACGGACTGCCCGAACCCGTCCCGTTCGCGGACTACCTCGACTGGTGCGCGGAGAACGAGCCGGACCTCGACGCCTGGGCGGCCGAGCTGGACGGGCTGCCGGAGGGCGACTACCTCGGCGGCGACGGGAGCGGCCCGGCCTGGCAGGAGCCGGAGGTCATCACGTTCGACGCGGAGCTCGTGGCCGGGCTCACCCGGCTCGCCGCGCGGCGCGGGCTGACCCCGAACACCCTGGTGCAGGGCGCCTGGTCGGTGCTGCTGGCCCGGCGGTCCGGGCTGCGGGACGTCTGCTTCGGCGCCATGGTGTCGAGTCGGCCCCCGGCTCTGGAGGGCGTCGAGGAGATCATCGGCCTGCTCGCCAACACCGTGCCGGTACGGGCCCGGCTCACCGGCACCCTGGCCGCCGCGCTCACCGGTCTCCAGGCCCGCCAGCGCGACCTGGCCGAGCACCACCACGTGGCCCTGTCCGACCTGGAACGGCTCACCGGCCGGCGCAGGCTCTTCGACAGCATGGTGGTCTTCGAGAACTACCCGGTCGACCCGGACCGCCTGCGCGAACCGGCGCCCGGACTCACCGTGCTCGCCACGCGTTTCCGGGAGTCGACCCACCACCCCGCCACGCTGACCGTGATGCCGGACGGCGACGGCTGGACCGGTGTGCTCGCCCACCGGGCCGGCACCGACACCGACGGGCTCGCCGGCCAACTGGTGGACCTGCTGCGGAACATGGAGCAGCACCTGGACGCCGATGTGAGCGCCCTCCTGGGGGAACGATGACCGAGGCACCGGCCCCGCCCGCCGAGCGCGTGGACCGGGAACTGCTGCGGATCGCGTTCATCCTGGTCCTCGGCACGTTCATGGCCACGCTCGACGCCACCATCGTCAGCGTCGGACTCGACCGGCTCACCGAGGAGTTCGACGCGTCCGTCGCCGAGATCCAGTGGGTCTCCAGCGCATATCTGCTCGCCGTCGTCGCCGCCGTCCCCGCGTCCGGCTGGCTGGCCGGCCGGTTCGGCGGCCGGCGGGTCTGGCTCGCGGCCATCGGCGTCTTCCTGATCGGCTCGGTGCTGTGCGCGTCGGCCCGGTCGGCGACCGGCCTCGTCGTGTTCCGCGTCATCCAGGGGCTCGGCGGCGGCCTGCTTCCCGCGACCGGGCAGGCGCTGCTCGCCCGGGTCGCGGGCCCCGGCCGCACCGGCAGGGTGATCAGCGTCGTCGCCGTGGTCCCGCTGCTCTCCCCGGTGTTCGGGCCGCTCGCCGGGGGCTCCGTGCTCGCGGTCGCGCCGTGGCCCTGGCTGTTCCTGGTCAACCTGCCGATCGGTGCGGCGGCGGTCCTGCTGGCCCGCCGGTACGTGCCGGTGGTGCCCCCGGCCCCGCAGCGGACCGCGTTCGACCTGCGCGGGGCGCTGCTGCTCTCGCCGGGGCTCGCGGTGCTGGTGTACGGGCTGACCGAGGTCGCCCACGACCGTGCCGTCCCGGCGACGACCGGCGTGGTGGCCGGGGTGGTCATGCTGACCGCGTTCGCCGTGCACGGGCTGCGCACCCGGTCCACTCCGCTGGTCGACCCCCGGCTGTTCGCCAGGCCGCCCTTCGGGGCCGCCGCGCTCGCGCTGGTGGTGCTCGGGGCCTCGGTGTTCGGCACGACGTTCCTGCTGCCGCTGTACTTCCAGTCGGGGCGGGGGATGCCGGCCTGGGAGGCGGGCCTGCTGCTCGCTCCCCAGGGGCTGGGCGCGGCCGCCGGTTCGGTGCTCGTCAACCGGACCATCAGCACGCTCGCGCCGAGGACCCTGGTGGTGGCCGGCATCGTGCTGATCGTCGCCGGGACCGCCCCGTTCACCTGGCTGGGGCACGGGGTCCCGGACGCGGTGATCGCCTCGGCGCTGGTGGTGCGGGGCTTCGGGATGTCGATGGTCGGCGCGCCCGTGATGAACATCGTCTACAGCCGGATCGAGCCGGAGCAGCTGCCCCGGGCGGCCGGCGCGCTCAACCTCCTCAACACCGTGGGCGGTTCGGTCGGGACGGCCGCGGTGGCGGTGATCCTGGAGAACCGGCTCGCCGCGACGGGGGCGGACGTCCCCGCGGCCTTCGGTGCCACCTTCTGGTGGGTGCTCGGCTTCTGCCTGTTCGCCGCGGCCGCGGCGACGCGGCTGCCCCGTACCCGGCCCCGGAAGGGATGAGCGGCAGGACACATGGGTGTGCCCCCGGCCTCGGCCGGGGGCACACCCATGCACGGGATCAGGGGCGGTTGGTCAGGTAGCCGCCCATGGAGGTGAAGTACTCCGTCGCGGGCAGTTCGCGGCCGTCCTCGGTGCGGACCCGGGTGATGGCCAGGCCGTGGTTGCGGCCGGTGCGGGCATCGGCCCCGGCGACGACGACCACGCCGTCGCCCTCGCGGTAGAAGATCCGGCCGGGCGTCCCGCCGTAACGCCCCTCGGAGACCGCACTGGCCACGATCTCGATCCGCTTGCCCCGGTGGAAGGTGAAGGCGCTGGGGTACGGCGCCGACTGGGCGCGCACGAGGCGTTCCAGGTCCTCGGCCGGCCAGTTCCAGTCGATCCGGATGTCCTCCTCGGCGCGCTTGTGGAAGAAGGTGGCCTGCGAGCGGTCCTGCGGGGTGAACTCCGTCTGGCCGTCCGCGATCAGGGCCAGCGCCTTGGTGGTGACGGGGGCGATGAGGTCGACGGTCTTGTGGAAGAGGTCGGTCGCGGTGTCCTTCGGGCCGACCGGGACGGACTCCTGCCGGACGATGTCGCCGGCGTCCAGCTCGTCGTTCATCATGTGCGCGGTGACGCCGACCTCGCTCTCGCCGTTGATGAGCGCCCAGATCAGCGGCGAGAAGCCCGCGTATTTGGGCAGCAGCGAGTCGTGCACGTTGAGGGTGCCCCGGGTGGGGAGCGCGAAGATGCGCGGCGGGATCCACGTACGCCAGTTGTTGGCCACGATGACGTCGGGCTCGGCGGCCTTGAGGCGCTCGTACAGTTCGTCGTCGTCCGGGCGGTTGCGGATGAGGACCGGGACGCCGTGCTCCTCGGCGAGATCGGCGACCGAATCGCTCCAGATCTTCTCGTACGCGTGCTCGCTCCTGGGGTGGGTGACGACCAGCACCACGTCGTGCTCGGAGTCCAGGAGGGCTTGCAGGGTGCGGTGGCCCCAGGTCTGGTAACCGAACATGACGACCCGCATGGGGTTCCTCCTCGACGCAGAAACAGAGACAGGTAAGTAAAGCAAGGCTTACCTTATCTCGCAACGGAGGCGTGGAGTGTCCCAGTTGGGCGACCCCGGGCCAGCGGTGTCCGAATCGCGCCTATCGACAAGCGTTGACGGATTAGCTTAGGCTCACCTAAGTTCATCGGGTCGCTGTTGAGGCGTTCCCGTTCTTCGCCCGTTCCCCCGCATCCGACAGGCGGCTTCCCCGCACGATGGGAGTGACATGTCACAGGCTCGTCCTGGCGACGCAGCACCGGTCCACGACCTCATTGGAATCGGCTTCGGCCCGTCCAATGTGGCCATGGCGATCGCGATCAGCGAGCACAACGCGCGCTCCGGCACGCGGGAAGCGGTGACGGCCCAGTTCTTCGAGCAGCAACCGGCCTTCGGCTGGCACCGGGGCATGCTCATCGACGACGCCACCATGCAGGTCTCGTTCCTCAAGGACCTGGTGACGCTGCGCAATCCGGCCAGTGAGTTCAGCTTCCTCTGCTACCTCAAGAGCAAGGAACGCCTGATCGACTTCATCAACCACAAGAACCTCTTCCCGCTGCGGGTCGAGTTCCACGACTACTTCGAGTGGGCCGCCGCCCAGGTGGACGACCTCGTCTCGTACGACCACGAGGTCGTCGGGGTGACCCAGGTGGTCGAGGACGGGGTCGTGGAGTATCTGGACGTCACCGTACGGTCGGGCGAGGGGCTGACGGTCCACCGCGCCCGCAACCTCGTCATCGGCACGGGACTGCGCCCGCTGGTGCCCGAGGGCATCGAACGCGGCGACCGCGTCTGGCACAACTCCGAACTGCTGACCCGGGTCGGCGAGCTGGACGGCACCTCGCCCTCCCGCTTCGTCGTCGTGGGCGCCGGACAGAGCGCCGCCGAGAACGTCGCGTATCTGCACCGCCGCTTCCCCGGGGCCGAGATATGCGCGGTCTTCTCGCGCTACGGCTACAGCCCGGCCGACGACAGCAGCTTCGCCAACAAGATCTTCGACCCGGACGCGGTCGACGAGTTCTACGCGGCGCCCGAGAACGTCAAGCGCCGGCTGATGGACTACCACGGGAACACCAACTACTCCGTGGTCGACATCGATCTGATCGATGACCTGTACCGGCAGATGTACCAGGAGAAGGTCCTCGGCACCGAGCGGCTGCGCTTCCTCAACGTGTCCCGGCTCACCGCGGCCGAGGAGACGCCGGACACGGTGCGCGCCACCGTGAGGTCCCTCGTCACCGGCGAGGAGACCGTGCTCGACGCCGACGTCGTGGTGTTCGCCACCGGATACAGCCCGGCCGACCCGCTGGGCCTTCTCGGTGAGGCCGCCGAACACTGCCTGCGCGACGAGGCGGGCCGGGTCCGCGTCGAGCGCGACTACCGCATCGCCACGGACGCCGCCCTGAACTGCGGCATCTACCTGCAGGGCGGTACGGAGCACACCCACGGGATCACCTCGGCCCTGCTGTCCAACACCGCGATCAGGGTCGGGGAGATCCTGGACTCGCTGCTGGACCGGAGCGTCAAGTCCGCCCCCGACGCCGCCCGTCCGGTCGCCGGGGACGGCACCCGCTAGCAGGCCCGACCGCCGTCCGGGACCGGTGGGCCAGAGAGATGACGTACGCGGACATGAGCACAACTGCAGTGGAGCGCCCCATACCCGGGGGCGTGACGGTGGCCCGTCGCAGACGGGTCACCGGACTCGCCGCCCTCGCGGTGACGGTCCTGGTCGTGGGCGCGCTGTCGCTGATGATCGGGGCGCGTTCGCTGAACCCCGGGGAGGTGTGGCACGGCCTGTTCGCCGGGCCGGAGGCCGACCAGCGGCTCTCCGACATCCGGCTCGTCGTGCGGACCGTGCGGGTGCCGCGTACCGTGCTCGGCATCGTGGCGGGCATCGCGCTCGGGGCCGGCGGCGCCCTGATCCAGGGGTACACGCGCAACCCGATCGCCGACACCGGGCTGGTCGGGGTCAACGCCGGCGCCTCCTTCGCCGTGGTGTCGGTGATCGCCGTGTTCGGGTTCACCGACCCGCTCCAGTACGTCTGGTTCGGCTTCCTCGGATCGGCGGTCGCCGGCGTCGTCGTGTTCGGCCTCGCCAGCATCGGCAGGGGAGCGGGCAACCCGCTGACCCTGGCCCTCGCCGGACAGGGGGTCACGGTCTTCCTCGCCGCGATGACCACGGCCGTCGCCCTGTCCGACGTGAAGTCCCTGAACGCGCTGAGGTTCTGGAACGCGGGCTCGGTGGCGGGCGTCGGCTTCGACGTCATCCGGCCGGTCACCGCGTTCGTCGCGGTCGGGCTGGTCCTGGCCGCGGTCGTGCTGCCCTCCCTGAATCTGCTCAACCTCGGGGACGACGTGGCACGCGGACTCGGCGTCAACATCGCGCTGAGCCGGACGATCGGCATCGTCGCCGTCACGCTGCTGGCGGGCGCCGCCACCGCGGCCTGCGGTCCCATCGCCTTCCTCGGGCTCATGGTGGCCCACGTCGCCCGGTATCTGACCGGGCCCGACTACCGCTGGCTGGTGCCGTACGCGGCACTGCTCGGCGCGATCGTCCTGCTGGTCTGCGACATCGTCGGGCGCCTGGTGGTACGGCCCGGGGAACTGGACGCGGGGGTCGTCGTCTCGCTGCTCGGCGCGCCGTTCTTCGCGGTCCTGGTATGGCGAGGAAAGTTCAGGAGCGCATGAACGGCACGGAGTTGAAAGCATCGGTCACGCCGGGCGTACGCGTCGGCGGCGCCTCGTTCGTCTGGCGGCCCTGGCTCGTCCTGGTCACCCTGCTCCTCGCGGCGGCGGCCTTCCTGGTGTTCTGCCTGTCCATCGGCGTCGGTGACTTCCCGATCGGCCTGTCGCGGGTGATCGCCACGGTCCTCGGCGGCGGCGAGCAGGTCGACCGCTTCGTCATCATGGACCTGCGGATGCCGCGCGCCCTGGCCGGCGTCCTCGTGGGCGTCGCGCTCGGGGTGTCCGGCGCCATCACCCAGTCCGTCGCGCGCAACCCCCTCGCAAGCCCCGACATCCTCGGCATCACCGGGGGCGCCAGTGCGGTCGCCGTGTTCCTGGTGACGGTCTCGGGCGGTGCCGCCACGGCGATCACCGACTCCCTGGGCCTGTCGGCGGCGGCGCTCCTGGGCGGCCTCGGCACCGGGCTGCTGGTGTACTTCCTCGCCTGGCGGCGCGGGATCGACGGCTTCCGGCTCATCCTCATCGGCATCTCGGTGAGCGCGGCGATGGAAGCGATCACGACCTGGCTCCTGACGTCGGCCGACATCCGGGACGTGGCCCGGGCCCAGGCGTGGCTGGTCGGCTCCCTGGACAACCGGTCGTGGAGCGAGGTCCGGGTGGCGCTCTGGTGCACCCTGGTCCTGCTGGCCGTGGTGGTCTGCCTGGCCTTCCAGTTCAAGCCGCTGCACCTCGGGGACGAGGTCGCCGCGGGGCTCGGCGTCCGGTTCGGCCGGGTGCGGGCCGTCATGCTGCTGTGCGCGGTCCTGCTGGCCGCGGCGGCGGTGAGCGCGGCAGGCCCGGTGCCGTTCGTCGCGCTCGTCGCACCGCAGGTGGCGATGCGTCTGGCGCGCCACCCGACGCCGCCGATGGCCGCCTCGGGACTGGTCGGCGCGCTGCTGCTGACCGGGTCCGACCTGGTCGCGCGCACGGCCCTGCCCGACGGCCTGCCGGTCGGTGTGGTCACCGCCGCGATCGGCGGGCCCTTCCTGGTGTATCTGCTGGTCCGGGCGAACCTCAGGTAAATGACAGACGATTCGGACAACCCGAGCAGAGGAGGGCCAGTGGCCGCGCATCTCACCACCACCGCCGAAGCAGTCAGGGCGCCGGCCGGTGACACCCCACGGCTCGCCGCCAGGAGCATCAGGGTCGGCTACGGCGGACGGACCGTCATCGACGGTCTCGACGTCGAGATCCCGTCCGGGGTGGTCACCACCATCATCGGGCCCAACGGCTGCGGCAAATCGACCCTGTTGCGCACGCTGACCCGGCTGCTGAAACCGGCCGGCGGCGCCGTCGTGCTGGACGGCGAGGACATCGCCTCGCTCCGCACCAGGGACGTGGCGAAGAAACTCGGGCTGCTGCCCCAGGCGCCCGTGGCACCCGAGGGGCTGACGGTCTCGGACCTGGTCGCCCGGGGGCGGCACCCGCACCAGAGCTGGCTGCGGCAGTGGTCCTCGGACGACGCCGACATCGTACGGCGCGCGCTCGCGCTGACCGGGGTCGCCGATCTCGCGGACCGGCCCGTCGACTCGCTGTCCGGCGGCCAGCGCCAGCGGGTGTGGATATCGATGACCCTCGCTCAGGGCACCGATCTGTTGCTGCTCGACGAACCCACCACCTATCTGGACCTGGCGCACGCGATCGACGTGCTCGACCTGGTCGACGACCTGCACGAGTCCGGGTGCACGGTGGTGATGGTCCTGCACGATCTCAACCTGGCCACCCGCTACAGCGACAACCTCGTGGTGATGCGGGAGGGCTCGGTCCTGGCGCAGGGCCACCCCCGCGACGTGATCACCGCCGAGCTGCTGGAAGAGGCGTTCGGGCTGCGGGCGATGGTGATCGACGACCCGGTCGGCGACCGGCCGCTCATCGTGCCCATCGGCCGTACCCACGTACGTCTGAAGTAGTTCCAGAATCAAGGAACTGGCTGAGTAAGGCTAGGCTGGCCTCACTCGGCCAGGGTAAGGTTTGGCTGCCCTTATAAAGGGCCCAGAAGACTGTGTGAAAGCAAGGGATTCGGATGCTCCTCGACAGAACCACGCCCACCAGGTCGCGCCGGCGGCTCGCGGCGGTCATGACCGCGGCCGCCCTCGGCATCGGCCTCCTCGCGGGCTGCGGCTCCGACTCCGAGGACAAGGCGGCCGACAAGGCCCCGGCCGCCTCGGCCGGCGGCGCCTTCCCTGTCACCGTGGAGCACGCCTTCGGGTCCACGAAGATCACCGAGGCCCCGAAGCGGGTCGTCTCCGTCGGCTACACGGACGACCAGGACATCCTGGCGTTCGGTATCAAGCCGGTCGGCATGGTCGACCAGTACCCGAACCCCGAGGGCAAGACCCCCGACATCAACACCCAGTGGCCCTGGACCAAGGACAAGTGGGGCGACACCCGCCCCGAGGTCATCATGAAGAACGGTGACTCCGGCCCCAACTACGAGAAGATCGCGGCCCTGCGGCCCGATCTGATCGTCGCCGTCTACTCCGAGATCGACCGGGCCGCCTACGACAAGCTGTCGAAGATCGCCCCCACGGTCGCACGCACCAAGGGCGAGAAGGAGCCCTTCAGCGCCCCGTGGCAGGACAACGCGGTGCACATCGCCAAGGCCCTCGGCAAGGAGAAGGAGGGCAAGGAGATGGTGGCCGGCATCCAGGAGCAGCTGGACGCCGCCAAGAAGGCGCACCCCGAGTTCGCCGAGCAGACCGCCGTCTCCCTGTCCTGGTACGACAACTCGGTGGCGCCGTTCACCACCACCGACGTGCGCGGCCGGCTGCTGACCGGCATCGGCTACCAGGGCGACACCGAGATCGACAAGATCGCCGGCGGCAAGTTCTACACCAAGCTCTCCCCGGAACGCATGGACCTCGTCGACGTCGACCGCGTCTTCGTCATCAATGACAAGGCCGACACGGAGGCCCTGAAGAAGTCCGAACTCTTCAGCAACCTGAAGGCGTTCAAGGAGGGCCGGGTCACCTACCTGCTCGACAGCGAGGGCCCGGCGGTCGGCGCGGCCATCTCGCAGGGCACGCTGCTGTCCATGCCGTACGCGGTGGACGAGCTGGTGAAGGCGGCGGCCGCCAAGTGACCCTCGCCGCCCCCACCCTGCGTACGGCGACGGGCGGTGAGGCCACCCGCTGGCTCGTCTCCCACTGCCGAGCGGTGCCGTGGCTGACGGCCGCGACCCTCCTCACCACCGTGGCGGGGGCGGCACTCCAGGTGCTGCCCGTGCTGCTGCTCGGCCAAGTGGTCGACGGGGTCGTGGACGGCGAGTCCCGCACGGTGCTGGTTCGGGTCGGGGCGTTGATGGTGGCCGCCGTGCTGCTCGGCGCGGCGGCCACCGCGGCATCGACGTATCTCATCGGACGGCTCGGCGCCGACCTGCTCGCCACCCTGCGGGAAGGCGCCGTGCGCGCGGTGCTGGGCATGCCGAGCACCCGGCTGGAACAGGTCGGCCGGGGCGATGTGCTCTCCCGGGTCGGCGACGACGTCGCCGTGCTCTCCCGGGGCATCCGCAGCGCGATCCCCACCGTGTTCTCGGCGGGCGTGCTCGTCGCCATCGCCACCGTCGGCATGTTCGGCCTGGACTGGCGGCTCGGGCTCGCGGGCGCCGGCGCCCTGCCGGCGTACGCGCTGGCGCTGCGCTGGTATCTGCCGCGCTCAGCCCCCCTCTACCGCAAGCAGCGCGCGGCCCAGGCCGACCGCGCCCAGGCGCTGATCAGCGGCCTCAACGGGATCGACACGGTCCGGGCATACCGCCTGGAGGGCGCGTTCCGCGAGAAGGTCACCACCGAGTCCTGGCGGGTGCGCGATCTGGGCGTCGAGGTGTTCCGGTTCTTCGGCCGGTTCGTCGGCCGGGAGAACCGCGCCGAGTTCATCGGCCTCGTCCTCATCCTCCTGGTCGGGTACGCCCTGCTGGAGGGCGACGCGGCCACCCTCGGCGAGGTCGCGGCCGCACCGCTGATGTTCCACCGGCTGTTCACCCCGCTCGGCGCGATCATGTTCACCTTCGACGAGGCGCAGAAGTCGGGTGCGAGTCTGACCCGGCTGGTCGGGGTCCTGGGGGAGGACGCCGAGGAGAGACTGGTCGGCGACCCCGAGGTGACGCCCGCTCAGAACGTCCCGTATCAGGTGACGGTGGAGAGCCTGACCTATCGCTATCCCGGCTCCGAGGCGCCGGTCCTGCGCGAGGTGAGCCTGACGGTCCCGGCCGGCGGCTCCCTCGCCCTGGTGGGCGCCACCGGAGCCGGCAAGTCGACCCTGGCCGCACTGATCGCCGGCATCGGCACCCCGCAGTCGGGGTCGGTGCGCATCGGGACGACCGATCTGGCGGAGGTGGACGAGGCGGGCGCGCGGGCCCTGGTGAGCATCCTCACCCAGGAGACCCATGTGTTCTCCGGTCCGCTCGCCGAGGACCTGCGGCTGTCCGCGCCCGGGGCGGGCGAGGCCGAACTGCTGGACGCCCTGCGGACGGTGGGCGCCGCCGACTGGGTGGAGGCCCTGCCCGAGGGGCTGCGGACCGCCGTCGGCGAGGGCGGTGAGCGGTTGGACGTCACCAAGGTGGCCCAGGTCGCCCTGGCCCGTCTGGTGCTGGCCCGGTCACCCGTCGTGGTGCTGGACGAGTCCACCGCCGAGGCGGGCAGCGAGGGCGCCGCGGAGCTGGAGCGCGCCGTGCTGGCCGCCTGCGCCGGCCGCACCACGCTGTTCGTCGCGCACCGGCTGACCCAGGCGATGGCGGCGGACCGTATCGCCGTCCTGGACGCCGGGCGCGTGGTGGAGCAGGGCTCCCACCAGGAGCTGGTCGCTCTGGGCGGCCGCTACGCCCGTCTGTGGCGTGCGTGGCGCGAAGGAAGCTAGACCATCGTTAGTTAGGTTAGGCTCGCCTAAATGTCTCGGAGAGAAGCGGAGTCCTCGATGTCGGAACCGAGCGGTCACCACGTACGGCTTTCTCCCCAGGGACTGGCCGAACTGCGCCGCCGGACCGGCGACCGCGACGACCGGACCCTCGGCGAAGCGTGCGCCATCGGCCTCGCCCACTGGGCCGGCGGCCACAGCCCGGAGGGGATCGACCTGACCCCCGCCACCCTCTTCGCCGATGTGCTCGCCTGGGCCGACAGCGGCGGCACGGCTCCGGCCGGCTGGGAGACCGGCCCTGACGGCCTCATCGCCCTTCCCGAGGGCGTGGACCGGGACGACGCGCAGCTCGCCCTGGACGACCTCGCCGACTTCCCCGACCGGCCGCTCGGCACCATCGCCCCCTCGGGTCCGGCCGCCCGGATCGAGGAGCTGGCCCGCTGGAACGACACCGGCGCCGACCGGGACCGCCCCACGATCGTGGAGATGTTCCGCGAGCAGGCGCGGCTGCGGCCGGACGCCGTCGCCGTCGTGGACGAGCGCCGCTCACTGACGTACCGCCAGGCGGCTGAGCTGAGCGCCCAGTTGGCGCACGACCTCGTCGGGCGGGGTCTCACCGCCGAGCAGGTCGTCGGGATATCCCTCGGCCGCTCCGCCGAGATGGTCATCGGCCTGCTCGGCGCCCTCCAGGCGGGGTGCGCGTTCGTCCCGCTCGACCCGCTGTGGCCCGCCGCCCGGCGCGCCGTCGTCGCCGAGGACGCCCGGATCGCGCTCCAGCTCAACGCCTCGGGCGAGCGGACGCCGGGAGAGCCGGATGCCGTCGGCGTCGACCTGGACGACTGGGCCTTCGCCGCCCACCCCGCCGACCCGCCCGTCGTGGCCGTCGCGGGGGAGTCCCTCGCCTATGTGATCTTCACCTCCGGCTCGACCGGCCGGCCCAAGGGCGCGATGATCCGCCACAAAGCCATCAGCGAACGCCTGTTGTGGCAGTCCCGCGAGATCCTCGGCTTCGGCCACGACGACGCCTCGCTGTTCAAGGCCCCGCTCTCCTTCGACATCTCCATCAACGAGATCTTCCTGCCGCTGGTCACCGGCGCCCGGCTGGTGGTCCTCCGGCCGGGCGGCGAACGCGACCCGCACCACCTGCTGGACGTCATCGCCGAACACCGGGTCACCTTCACGTACCTGGTCTCCTCCATGCTCGACGTGCTCCTGGAGATGGCCGGCGACTCCGGCCGGCTCGACAGCCTGCGCCATGTGTGGTGCGGCGGCGAGCTGCTGACCCCCGAGCTGTACGAGCGGTTCCGCGCCCGCCTCGGCATCCCGCTCTACCACGGCTACGGCCCCGCCGAGACGACGATCGGCGTCTCGCACGTCATCTACCGGGGCGAGGCCGAGCGCCTGTCCACCTCCATCGGCAGGGCGAACCCCAACACCCAGCTCTATGTGCTGGACGACGAGCTGCGCCCGGTCCCCGTCGGCGTCGGCGGCGAACTCTACGCGGGCGGGCTCCTGCTGGGCCGCGGCTATGTCAACGCCTCCGGGCTGACCGCGTCCCGCTTCGTCGCCAACCCCTTCGCGCGGGACGGCTCCCGGCTCTACCGCACGGGCGACCTCGCCCGGTTCATGCCGGACGGCTCGCTGGACTTCCTCGGCCGCGCCGACAACCAGATCAAGATCCGCGGCATGCGGCTGGAGATCGAGGACGTGGAGGCGGGTCTCGCCGAGCACCCCCGCGTACGGCACACCTGTGTCGTCGCCCGGAAGAACACGGCGGGCGGCACCTACCTGGTGGCGTACGTGATCCCCGCCGCCGGACACGAGGAGCTGACCCCGGAGGATGTCCGGGCCTGGGCCGAGGCGCACCTGGTGGAGTACATGGTGCCCGCCCACACCGTCGTCCTGGACGCCTTCCCGCTCACCGCGAACGGCAAGACCGACCGGGCCGCGCTGCCCGAGCCGGTGCTCACCGGCGGCCCGGTCACCGCGCCCGCCACCGACGACGAGCGCACCGTGTGCGCGGCGGTCGCGGAGGTGCTGCGGCTGGACGAGGTCGGCACCGACCAGGACTTCTTCCGCCTCGGCGGCGACAGCATCCTGGCGATCTCCCTGCTGAGCACCCTGCGCAGGGCCGGCCTCCACGTCACCGCCCGCCAGATCTTCACCCACAGCGTCATCGGCGAACTCGCGGCGGTCGCGAGCCGCGAGGACACCGCCACGGCACGGGACGACGACGAGCCGACCGGCCCCGTCGCGGGCACGCCCATCGTGCGGTGGCTCGGCGACACCACCGACGCGATCGACGGATTCGTGCAGTCCGTGGTGGTGAACACCCCGGCCGGCCTGACCGCCGCGGCGCTGGACGACCTCCTCACCGCCCTCGTCCGCCGCCACGACATGCTGCGCGCCCGGCTGGTACGGGGCGAGCGGTGGAGCTTCGACATCCCCGGCGCGGACGGCGCCGTCGCCGCCTGGGAGGAGAGCGGCGCACCGCTCGACGCCTGCGTCGCCCGCGCCACCGCCGGACTCGACCCGGACAACGGCGTCATGCTGCGCGCCGTCTGGCGCCGCGAGGCCCGCCAACTGGTCCTGGTCGCCCACCACGTGGTCGTCGACGGCGTCTCCTGGCGCGTCCTGACCGAGGACCTGGCCACCGCCTGGGAGCAGTCCGTCTCGGGCGCCCCCGTCGAACTGCCCCGCGAGGGAACCTCGTTCCGCCGCTGGGCCGAACTCCTCGGCCGCACCGCCTTCGACGCCGACCGCGACCATGTCGCGCGCCCCCTGCCCGGCCCGGACGCACCGCTGGGCCGCCGCCCCCTGTCCGAGGACGACACGGTCGCCCGCGAGCGCGAACGGACCTTCACCCTCGGCCCCGCCACCACCTCCGCCCTGCTCGGCGAGATTCCCGCCAAATTCCACGCGGGCGTCAACGACGTCCTGCTCACCGGGCTCTCCGTCGCCCTCGCCCGGTGGCGGCGCGACCTCGGCCAGGACCAGACCTTCGCGCACATCGAGCTCGAAGGACACGGCCGCGAGGGCCGGGCGGTCGCGGACACCGCCGGATTCGAGCCCGACCTGTCCCGGACCGTGGGCTGGTTCACCACCCTCTTCCCCGTCACCGTGGACCCCGGCCCGGCCGCCGACCTCGCCGCCGCCCTCAAGGCGGTGAAGGAGGACCTCGCCCGCGTACCGCACCACGGCCTCTCGTACGGCGTCCTGCGCCACCTCCACGGCACGCCCGGCGCGTCGCCCGCACCGCAGGTGCTGTTCAACTACCTGGGCCGGTTCGACGCGGGCACCGGCGGGGACTGGCAGCTCGCCGGCACCACCGGGCAGCTGGGCGAGAAGCGCGACCCGCGGATGCGGCTGCCGCGCGCCCTGGAGTTCAACGCCATCGCCGAACCCGGTGCCAGCGGCGCGTACTCCCTCGCCACCACCGTCTCCTGGCCCGAGGGCATGTTCACCGACGAGGACATCGACACCCTCGGCGGATACTTCCAGGACGCCCTGACCGGCCTGGCGGCGCTCGACGGCGGCGGCCACTCGCCCAGCGACTTCGCGCCCGTCCCGCTCACCCAGGCCGACGTCGACGCGCTCGACGGACCGGCCCTGCGCGACATCCTGCCGCTGACCCCGCTCCAGGAAGGCCTGTACTTCCACTCCGTCTACGACGACGACTCGGCGGGCAGCTACGTCGAACAGCAACTCCTCACCCTGGACGGCGAGGTGGACCCGGAACGCCTCGCGACGGCGGCCACCCGGCTGCTCACCCTCTACCCGAACCTGGCCGCACGCTTCACGGCCCTCGCCGACGGCCGGGTCGTCTCCGTCCTGGAGAGCGGCACCGAGGCCCCGTTCACCGTCCTGGACCGGCCCGGCATCACCGACGGGGAGATCCGAGACCTCGCCGAGCGCGACCGCCGCGCCGGGTTCGACCTGGCCGCGGGGCCGCTCATGCGGTACACCCTCGTGCGGGGCGGCCCCGGCCGCACCGTGCTCGTACAGACCGTGCACCACATCGTCGCGGACGGCTGGTCCGTGCCACCGATGCTCCGGGCGCTGCTGGCCGAGTACCACCGGCCGGGCGCGGCCTACCGGGCGGGCGGCTTCCCCGACTACGTACGCCTGCTCGCCGGGCGCGACGACGAGGAGAGCGACCGGGTCTGGGGCGAGCAGCTCGCCGGACTGCCCGGCCCCTCCCTCGTCGCCGAGGGGCACACCCCGTCCGACACGTTCGCCGACACGGCCGTCGAGCCCGCCCACGACATCGACACGGCCGCCCGTGAGGCCGGGGTGCCGCTGAGCGTGGCCGTGCACAGCGCCTGGGCGGTGACGCTGGGCGGCCTGCTGCACCGCGAGGACGTGGTGTTCGGCTCCACCGTCTCGGGGCGGGACGCCGATGTGCCCGGCATCGCGGACATGGTGGGCCTCCTCATCAACACCATTCCGGTACGAGCCCGTTGGGACGCCTCCACCACCGCGGGGGACCTGCTCGCCTCCGTACGCGACCACCAGAGCGCGGTCCTGGCGCACCAGCACGTCTCCCTGGCACGGATCGGCCGGCTCGCCGGCACCGACGCCCGGTTCGACACCCTGGTGGTGTTCGACGTCGCCACCGATGTGGCCGCCCTGCGCGGCCCCGACGACGAGCTGGTCGTCTCCGCCCTCGTGAACGAGGGCGCCCCGCACTACCCGCTGACCCTGGTGGTGGAGCGCGCCCCCGACGGCCGCCCCCGCTTCAACCTGATCTACGACGGCGCCCTCCTGCGGGAACCGGCGGCCCGGCGCATCCTGGACGCCTTCACCCGCACCCTCACCGGGCTCCTCACCCGGCCCTCCACCCCGGTCCGGGAGCTGCCGGCCGAGGACACCGCGCGCCCTGCGGCCCTCGCCCCCACCACGCTGGACGCCCTGTTCGACGCCGCCGCCCGGCGCGACCCGGCCGCCACCGCCGTCACCCGGTGCGGGCTCGACGGCACCACCGACGCGCTGACCTACGGCGAACTCGCAGCCGCCAAGGACCGGTTGGCGGCGACCCTGCGCGCCGCCGGGGTCCGGCCCGGGCTGCGTGTCGCCGTCGCCGTACCGCGCTCGCTGGAGCAGGTCACCGCGCTGATCGCCATCGTCTCGGCCGGCGGCGCCTACGTACCGCTGGACCAGGCGTACCCCGACGAGCGACTGGAGTACATCCTCGGCGACGCCGCCCCGCAGGCCGTCCTGGTCGGCCCCGAGGAGCGCGAGCGCTTCACCCGGCTCCTGGAGCGGGCGGGCGTCCCGGCCCGGGTGCTCGTCCTCGGCGAGGAACCGGCCGCGACCGGCGAGGCACCCGCGACCCCGGCGGGTCCCGCCCCGCACGACCCCGCTTACGTCATCTACACCTCGGGATCGACCGGCCGCCCCAAGGGCGTCGTCGTCCCGCACCTCAGCGTGGTCGCGCTGCTCGCGAACACCCGCGCCGACATGGACTTCGGGCCCGACGACGTGTGGGTGCAGTTCCACTCGTACTCCTTCGACTTCGCCGTCTGGGAGCTGTGGGGCGCGCTGGCGCACGGCGGGGAGCTGCTGGTCCCGGACTACGCGCTGACCCGCTCCCCGGTCGACTTCCACCGGCTGGTGCGCGAGCGCGGGGTGACCGTGCTCAACCAGACCCCGTCCGCCTTCTACCAGTTCATCGAGGCCGACCGGCACGCCGGGGAACGGGTCACCGGACTGCGCCGGATCATCTTCGGCGGCGAGGCGCTGGACCCCGCACGGCTGCGCGGCTGGGCGGAGCGGTACGGCACCGGCTCGCCCGAGCTGGTCAACATGTACGGCATCACCGAGACCACCGTCCACGTCACCCACCGGGTCCTCACCGACGACGACCTCGGTGCCGACGTCAGCCCGATCGGCGGCCCCGTCCCCGGCCTCACCACCTATCTGCTCGACGACCGGCTCCGCCCGGTCCCGCCGGGCACGGTGGGCGCCATCTACGTGGCCGGCGACCAGGTGTCGCTCGGCTACCTGGGCCGCCCCGGCCTCACCGCCGGGCGGTTCCTCGCCGACCCCTTCGCGGACGACGGCTCCCGGATGTACCACACCGGCGACCTGGCCCGCCGCACCCTCGACGGCGAGCTGGAGTTCGCCGGACGCGCCGACGACCAGGTCCAGCTCAAGGGCTTCCGGATCGAGCTCGGCGAGGTCGAGGCGGCGGTCCGGGAGCTGGACGGAGTCGTCGACGTGGCCGTCACCCCGTCCGCCGAGGGCGACCAGCTCGTCGCACACGTCGTGGGCCGGGCACCCGGTGACCTCGCCGCACGGCTGGCCGCGAAGCTGCCCGTGCACATGGTGCCCGGCCGGGTCCTCACGGTCGACGCGCTGCCGCTCACGGTCAACGGCAAGCTCGACCGCAAGGCCCTGACGGTCCGGGCCGCCACGCAGCCGGAGACCGTCCCCGCACCCGAGGACGGCTCGCCGCTCGCCGCGCTGACCTCGATCTTCGCGGAGGTACTGCCCGGCACCGCCGTCGACGAGGACACCGACTTCTTCATGGCGGGCGGCGACAGCATCCTCGCGATCACCGTCATCAACCGGGCCAGGGCGCTCGGTCTGGCCATCGCGCCCCGGGACGTCTTCCTCCGCAAGACGCCGCGCGCCCTCGCCGGGGAACTGCGCTCGCGCGCCCCGCAGGCCGCCGCGCCCGAGCCCAGCCGACGCGACGACGGGCCCTTCGCGCCGACGCCGGTCATGCTGCGCCGACGCGAACTCGGCGGCAGCCTCGACGGGTTCGCCCAGGCCCGGACCATGGTCGTGGCCGAGGGGATCACGCCCGCCGACATCGAACGCGCCGCGCACGCCGTCGTGGCCGCCCACCCGGCTCTGCGGATGAGCCTGGACACCACGCACGGCGTCTGGACCCCGCGCATCGAGCCCGCCCGCGAGGCCACCGTCGTCCACGCGGACTTCGGCGACCCCGCGCTCGCCGCCGCCGCGGCCGCCGCACGCCTGAACCCGGAGACCGGCGACGTCGTCGCGTTCACCTGGCTGGCCGCCACCCGGACCCTCGTCGTCACCGCGCACCACCTCGCCGTCGACACGGTGTCCTGGCTGATCGTCCTGGACGACCTGGCGACCGTCCTGCGCGGCGCCCCCCTGCCGCCCGCGACCACGTCCTACGCCGAGTACGCCGACGCGCTCACCGCCCGGGCCGCGCACACCACCGAGGACCTGGGCGACTGGATCACGGTGCTCGACGCCCCCGCCACGCTGCCCGACGCCGGCGAGCTGCGCGAGACGACCGTGGTCCTCGGCCCCGAGGCCAGCGACCGGGTGACGCGTACCGCGCCCGCCGCCCTGGGCATCGGCCTCACCGAACTGCTCTGCGGCGCCCTGCGCACCGCCCTGACCCGCGTCCAGCCGGAGCCCACCGATCTCGCGGTCGACCTGGAGCGCCACGGCCGCGTCCCCGCCCTGGACGGCCACGACTACACGCGTACCGTCGGCTGGTTCACCTCGATCGCGCCCGTACGGCTCGGCCCGCACACCGACCCCGTCGCCGCCGCCCGCGAAGTCGCGGCGCGCCAGCCCGACGAGGACGGGCACGCCGCCTACGGCAGGCTCAGGTACCTCAACCCGCAGACCGCGCCCCTGCTGACCGCCCGCCCGCAGGTGCTGTTCAACTACCTCGGCCGGGGCGGCGAGTCCGACGTCCCGCGCATCACCGGGGGCGAGGGCGACAGCCCGTACGCCGTCGAGGTCAACGCCTGGACCGACGCCGCCACCGGCCGCCTGCACGCCGGGTTCGTGCTCGCCGAAGGCGTCCCCGAGGAGCTCACCGGCCACTGGCGGGCGGCCCTGGAACGCCTCGCCGACACCGCCGCGACCGCCGAGCGCACCGCACCGGTCACCCCGCTGCAGCGCGGCCTGTACTTCCAGGCCCAGCTGACCGGCGCGACCGGGCACTACGTCGCCCAGAGCCACTTCACCTTCGACCGGCGCCTCGACACCGACGCCCTGGCCGACGCGATGGCGCACGTCATCGCCCGGCACCCGGTCGTCGGCGCCGGCTTCACCACCGACGACGACGGCGACCCGGTCCAGATCCTGCGGCCCGGGACCCGCGTCCCCGTCCGCACGGTCGGCGTCGCCTCCGAGGCGGAGGCCGACGCCCTGCGCGCCCGGGACCGCGACACCGGCTTCGACCCGGGCGAGCCACCGCTGGTCCGGCTCACCGTGCTCCGCCTGCCCGACGGCCGCGACGGGCTGCTGCTCAGCTACCACCTGCTGCTGTGGGACGGCTGGTCCCGGGAGATCCTGCTGCGGGACCTCTTCGACGCCTACGCGACCCTCGTCGCGGGCGGACCCCTGAGCGACGCCACGCCCCGTACACCCGGCTTCGAGGACTACGCCCGCGAGCTCGCCGCGAAGGACCCCGCCGTGGCGGAGCGCTTCTGGGCGGAACACCTGAGCGGCCTCACCGGCCCGACGCTGCTCGCCGGGCCCCGGCCGCCCCGCACCGACGAACTGCCGCAGGCGCTCCTGCACACCCTGTCCGCCGAACTCTCCGACCTGCTGCGTGAGGCCGCCAAGGCGCACGGGGTCACCCTCAACACCGTGCTCACCGGCGCGTTCGGCCTGCTGCTCGGGGCGCACACCGGCCGCAGCGACGCGGTGTTCGGCGTGACCGTCTCCGGGCGCGAGGGCGAGGGCCTGGGCGACATCGTGGGCGTCCTGCTCAACACCGTGCCCATGTGGACCCGGGCCCGGCCCGGTGACACGGCCGGGGAGTACCTGGCAAGCGTCCAGGCGGCCCGGGTCGAGGCGATGGAGCACGAGCACCTGGGACTCGGCGAGATCCAGCGCGCCGGCGGCCACGACACCCTGTTCGACAACCTCTTCGTCCTCCAGAACTTCCTGGACCTGGACGCCCTCGCCGGGATCAACGCCCGGCACGGCATCACCTCGGTACGCGCCGACGACTCGACGCACTACCCGTACACCTGGGTCGTCACCCCCGGCGACCGGCTCACCGTCAAGCTGGAGCACCGCGACGACGACCCCGCCGCCGCCCGCCGTCTCCTCGACGACTACGTACGGCTCCTCGGGGACCTGGCCCGGGCCACCGGCCCGCTCGGCGCCCTGCCCGGCCCGGAGCGGGCACCCGAACCGGCCGGACGCACGGACGTCGGCACGGAGACCGTCGTCGACCGCTTCGACCGGGCGGCCGACCGCCACCCCGAGCGCGTCGCCCTCGTCGCCGACGGCGCCGCCATGACCTTCGGGCAGCTCCGGGACCGCAGCCGCGAGGTGGCCGGAGTGCTCGCCGGGCGCGGCATCGGACCGGAGCAGGCGGTGGGCATCGCCGTACCGCGCTCGCTCGACTCGATCGTGGCGCTGTTCGCCGTGCTGCGCACCGGAGCCGCGTACGTCCCGCTGGAACTGGACCACCCCGACGAGCGGATAGCGACGATCGTCGCGGACGCCCGGCCCGAGGTGATCCTCACCGTGAGCGCCGTCGCACCCCGCCTCACCGGCGAACTGATCCAGCTGGACCGCCCGTTGCCCGTCGCCGCGCCGTACACCACCTTCGCGCCCGGCGACCCGGACCGGCTGCGGCACCCCGCGTACACGATCTACACCTCCGGCTCGACCGGCCGGCCCAAGGGGGTGGTCACCGAGTACGCCGGGCTCACCAACATGCTCGTCAACCACCAGCGCCGGATCTTCGAACCCGTCCTGGCGGAGCACGGCCACCGCACCTTCCGGATCGCGCACACGGTGTCGTTCGCCTTCGACATGTCGTGGGAGGAACTGCTCTGGCTCGCCGACGGGCACGAGGTGCACATCTGCGACGAGGAACTGCGCCGCGACGCGCCCCGGCTCGTCGCGTACTGCCTCGACCACGGCATCGACGTCATCAACGTGACCCCGACCTACGCGCAGCAACTGGTCGCCGAGGGGCTGCTCGACAGCCCCGGGCGGCGGCCCGCCCTGGTGCTGCTCGGCGGCGAGGCCGTCACCCCGGCCCTGTGGCAGCGGCTCGCGGACACGGAGGGCACGGTCGGCTACAACCTCTACGGGCCCACCGAATACACCATCAACACCCTGGGCGTCGGCACCTTCGAGTGCCAGGCCCCGGTGGTCGGTGTGGCCATCGACAACACCGAGGTGTACGTCCTCGACCCCTGGCTGCGACCGCTGCCCGACGGGGTTCCCGGTGAGCTGTACGTGGCCGGCATCGGCATCGCGCGCGGCTACCTCGGGCAGCCCGCCCAGACCGCCCACCGCTTCGTCGCCTGCCCGTTCGGCGCGCCCGGCGAGCGCATGTACCGCACCGGCGACCTGGTCGTCCGGCGGCCCGACGGAAACCTCGCCTACCTCGGCCGCACCGACCAGCAGGTCAAGATCCGGGGCCACCGCGTCGAACTCGGCGAGGTGGAGGCCGCGTTCGCCGCGCACCCGGCGGTCCGGTTCGCCGCGGCCGTCGCCCAGCCCGATCCCCAGGTCGACGGGGCGTACCGGCTCGCCGCCTACCTCGTGCTCGACGGCGCCGATCCGGCCACCGTCGCCGCCGAAGTGGGCGCCGCGCTCCCGGACTTCCTGCGCCCGTCCCACTACGCCGAGGTGGACAGCATCCCGCTCACGGTGAACGGCAAGGCCGACACCAAGGCCCTGCCCGAGCCCAAGCCCCTCGGCGTCCTGGCCGGGGCGGGGGAGCGCGCACCGGAGACCGACACCGAGATCACGGTGTGCGAGTTCTTCGCCGAAGCGCTCGACCTGGACGACGACGAGGTGAGCGCGGTCAGCGACTTCGTCTCCCTCGGCGGACACTCCATGCTGGCGGTCCGGCTGACCGGGCTGCTCCGGCGGGAGTACGGTCCAGTGATCACCATCCGCGACCTGTTCACCCTGCGAACCCCCGAAGCGATTGCCGGCCACATCGATGACCACTCCTGACACCCCCCGGCCCCGCCGCGGCGCCGCCATCCTGCGCACCGCCCTGCGGCGCAACATCGGCGCCATGGCCTGGGGCACCGTCCTCATGGGCCTCTACCAGGCCGGGGAGACCGCGTTCCCGATCGCGCTCGGACTGATCGTCGAACACACCCTGCAGCACCGCAGCGCCGGCGCGCTCGGCCTGTCGATCGGCGCGCTGGCCGTGATCATCACGACCGTCTCGCTGTCCTGGCGGTTCGGGATGCGCATCCTGCAGAAGGCGAACACCACCGAGGCGCACCGGTGGCGGGTGCGGGTCGCGGCCTGCGGACTCCAGCCGGTGGCCCGGGACGTGGACCTGAAGTCCGGCGAGGTGCTGACCATCGCCACCGAGGACGCCGACCAGACCGCCGACATCATCGAGGTGGTGCCGCTGCTGATCAGCTCGATGGTGGCGGTCCTGGTCGCGGCCGTCGCGCTCGGGCTCGCCGACCTACGGCTCGGGCTGCTGGTGATCGTGGGCACCGTGGCGATCCTGTCCGTGCTGAGCGTGATGTCCCGGCGGATCGGCGCCAGTACGCAGGAGCAGCAGGCCCGGGTCGCGCGCGCCGGCGCCAAGGTCGCGGACCTGATCACCGGCCTGCGCCCGCTGCACGGCTTCGGCGGCAACCACGCTGCCTTCGGTTCCTACCTCCGGGTCAGCACCGAGGCCAAGGAGCAGTCGATCACCGTCGCCCGGGTCAACGGGGTGTACGCGGGCACGGCCCTGGCCCTCAACGCGGCCCTCGCCACCGCCGTCACGCTCACGGCCGGATACCTGGCCTTCGCCGGGCACATCAACATCGGGGAACTCGTCATGGCGGTGGGCCTCGCGCAGTTCATCATGGAACCGCTGAAGCTGTTCTCGGAGATGCCCAAGTACGTGATGATGGCGCGCGCTTCGGCCGAGCGCATGGCCCTCGTGCTCTCCGCGCCCCCGGTCACCACGCCGGGGACGGGGAGCCCGACGGCGGGCGGAACGCTGGAGATCGACGGCCTGCGGCACGGGACGCTGCGCGGGCTCACGTTCGAAGTGGCGGACGGGGAGTTCGTGGCCGTCGCCGCCTACCAGCCGCGCGCCGCTGCGGACTTCGCGGCGGTCCTCGCCCTCGCGGTGCCTCCGGAGGCGTACGGGGGAGTGGTACGGGCCGGCGGGCGCGACCTCGCGGACCTGTCGGCCGAGGCGGTCCGGGAACACCTGCTGGTGAACCCGTACGACGGGGAGATCTTCGCGGGCACCCTCCGTACGAACATCGACCCCTCGGGTACCAGCGCCATGTTCGCCGAGGCCGTCGAGGCGTCCCTGCTGACCGACGTGGTCGCCCTCCACCGCGAGGGCCTCGACTACCCCATCCGCGACCGGGGCGCGAACCTCTCCGGGGGCCAGCGCCAGCGGCTCTCCCTGGCGCGCGCCCTGGCCGCCGACGCGGAGATCCTGGTGCTGCACAACCCGACCACGGCCGTCGACGCGGTCACCGAACAGCTCATCGCCCGCAACATCGCGAAGCTGCGCCGGGGCCGGACCACCGTGGTCGTCACCAGCAGCCCGGCCGTCCTGGACGCCGCCGACCGGGTCCTCGTCCTGGACGACGGCCTCATCACGGCGCAGGACACCCACCGCAACCTGCTCTCCCGGGATGAGGCGTACTGCCTGGCCGTGGCGCGGTGACGCGGCGGTGACTCAGCCGAGCACCCAGGCGACGTCCCTCAGCAGCGCGTGCCGCCAGCCCGCGCGGTCGTGATCCGAGGGGGACCGCGACACGCGTACAGCAGCCCCGGCCCGCTCGGTCAGGGCCTCCACCGCCGTGCAGTGGGGGAGCATCCGCGTCTCGTGTTCCCCCAGGTCGAACGCGATCCGCAGGCCCGACAGGTCGGGGCGCTCCCGCAGCCGGCCGGCGAGGGCGCCGCCGACCGGGCCGTCCAGCGGGTCCGTACGGCCCGTGCGGTCGGGGGCCCACCAGAACGACCCCGACTGACACGCGACCCGCGACACCAGATCCGGGAACTCCAACGCGGCGTACAGCGCGCTGAGCCCGCCGAGGCTCTGCCCGGCGACCACCAGCGTGCCCACGTCGGCGGGCACACCGGACTCCGCCACCAGGGGCAGCAGTTCGTCGCGGACCGCCTCCCACAGCTCCGGCCGGCAGGCGAACTCGCCCAGCCGGTCCTTGGCCGGCAGGAAGACCAGCGTGACCGGCGGCAGCGCCCCGTCCGCCACGGCCGCCTCGAACGCGGTCATGGCCGGGTGCAGATACAGCCAGTCGTCCCCGTCGAGCAGCAGCACCACGGGCCCGCCACCGGCCACCGGGTGCACGCGCACCGTGCGGCGCCCGCCGAGCCGCGCGGAGGCCCAGCGCAGCCGGGTGCGGGGCACCGGCAGGACGTCGTCGGCCCCGACGAGGGGCCAGTACGGCTGCGCCGGAGTGTCCGGGGTGGCCGCGATCGAGCGGTCGCCCCCGGCGGCGGACGGGTTGAACGGGTCGGCGTGCGCCCCCTCGTCCGTGAGGAAGCGGTAGGTCACCCGCAGCCGCTCGGGCATGTCCACCTCCGCGTACCAGCAGTCCGTGGCGCCCCACCGGCGCAGCGGCAGCGGTTCCCGCTTCCAGCTCTCGAAGGCCAGGTCGGCCGGGCCGCCGCGCCAGAGGAAGAGAGTCGTCCAGCCGCCACCCCCACCGGGCCGGGACACCGGCGTCCGGGCCGCCGCCCAGAACGCCTCGGTGCCGGGTTCACCGGGCAGCCCGCATGCGGCGAAGGGGCTGCCGGTGGCGGCCAGGAGCTGACCCGTGCGATCACCGGAGGGCATCAGAGGTCTCCTTGTGCAGAAGGAAAGGAAAAGGCTAAGCTCACAGATTGTTAGGCGAGCCTAACCTAAGCTTGTTGTCCTTGACGAGGAGGCACTGCCCGCATGAGCACCAACCCGTTCGACGACCCCGAAGGCCGCTTCCTGGTCCTGGTGAACGACGAGGGCCAGCACTCCCTGTGGCCGTCGTTCGCCGAGGTTCCCGGCGGGTGGACGGTCGCCTTCGAAGAGAACACGCGCGAGGCGTGCCTGGAGTACGTCGAGGCCAACTGGACGGATCTGAGGCCCCGTTCGCTCGCCGCGTCGATGGACGCCTGACGCCCGTGACCACGGCCGCGCCGCGCCCCGTATCCCTGTCCCCGTCGCCCGGGCGGGCGCCGCGCGTCCGGACCGCGGGATCCGGCGACGCCGCCGCGCTCGCCGAGCTGTCCCGGCCGTTCGCCCGCTCGGGCGCCCTGCGCGAACGCCCCGACTCCCTCTACGCGGCACGCGCCGCCGAATTCCTCGTGGCCGTCGGCTCCGACGGCGGGATCGAGGGCTGTGCGGGCCTGCGGGTGCACGAGGGGGAGAGGGGCCGCGCGGGTGTCCTGTACAACTTCTGCGTGGCGGGCCACCGGCAGGGGTGCGGAGTCGGCGGCGCCCTCCTGCGGACCGCCCTGGCCCTGGGGCGCGCCCAGGCGCTCGGCGCCCTCTTCACCGCGACCACCGGGGACGGCCGGCTGTTCCGCCGGTACGGCTTCGTGCCCGTGACGGTGCGTCAGGCACCGCCTGTCTGGGCCGAATCCCTGGACCCCCGGCGCAACGCGCTGATCCTCTCCCGCACCCTCTGAACCGGGCGCCGGGCCGCACGTGAGCCCGGCCCGGCGCCCTCCCCCGTGTCAGACCGGGCTCACCGCGTGGTCCTCGTCCGGCACCACCGTGGTTCCCGCACCGTCCCCGCCGAGGACGCTTCGCAGCACCGCGTGCGGCACCCGGCCGTCCAGCACGTCCGCCCGGCCGACCCCGCCCCGTACCGCCCGCAGGCAGCCCTCCATCTTCGGCAGCATTCCGCTCGCCAGGCCCGGCAGCAGCCCGTCCAGGGCGTCCGCCGTCAGGCGACCGATCACCTCGGTGCCGGCCGGCCAGTCCGCGTACAGCCCCGCCACATCCGTCAGGACCACCAGCCGCTCCGCGCCGAGCGCCACGGCCAGGGCGGAGGCGGCGAGATCCGCGTTGACGTTGTAGACCTGACCGTCCGCACCCCGGGCCACCGGCGAGACCACCGGTATGTGACCCTGCGTCAGGAGCGCCCGCACCATGCCCGGGTTCACCTCCACGACGTCCCCGACCTGGCCGATGTCCACCGGCGCGCCGTCCACCCAGGCGGGCCGCCGCACGGCGGTCATCGTGTGCGCGTCCTCGCCGGTCAGGCCCACGGCGTACGGACCGTGGCTGTTGATGTGACCCACGAGTTCGCGCTGGACCCGGCCGGACAGCACCATGCGGACGACCTCCATGGTCTCCGCGGTGGTCACCCGCAGGCCCGCCTCGAAGTGGCTCTCCAGGCCGAGGCGGTCGAGCATGGCGCTGATCTGAGGGCCGCCGCCGTGCACGACGACCGGGCGCAGGCCCGCGTGCCGCACCTCCACGACGTCCTCGGCGAAGGCCTGTTGCAGCTGTGCGTCGACCATGGCGTTGCCGCCGAACTTGATGACGACGACCGGTCCCGAATCCTCTTCCATTTAGCTTAGCCTAACCTTAATTGGCTCGGTTTTGGACAAGAAGAGGCCCGCCGGCGGGAGAAGTTCCCCTCCGCCGGCGGGCGGCCCCGCGCGGGGTCAGCCGATCTCGATGAGCAGGTCGCCCGCCTCCACCTGCTGGACCCGGCCGATCGCCAGGCGGCGCACCGCACCGGCGGACTGGGCGGTGATCGACGCCTCCATCTTCATCGCCTCGATCGTGGCGACCGTCTGCCCGGCCGACACCGACGCGCCCTCCTCCACCTGGAGCGTCACCACCCCGGCGAACGGCGCCGCGACCTGCCCCGCATCGGTCCGGTCGGCCTTCTCCGCCGCCTTCACCTCGGTCGCCACCGACCTGTCCCGCACCGAGACCGGCCGCAACTGCCCGTTGAGCGTGGCCAGTACGCTGCGGAAGCCGCGCTCGTCCGCCTCGGAGATGGCCTCCAGCTCGAACAGCAGGGTGACCCCGGGCTCCAGCTCGACCGGGTGCTCCGTCTCCGGCTCCAGCCCGTACAGGAAGTCCGGCGTCGGCAGCACCGAGGTGTCGCCGTACGCCTCCCGGTGCGCGGTGAACTCCTTCGTCGGGCCCGGGAACAGCAGCCGGTTCAGCGTCGCGCGCGGCGATTCGCGCAGCGCCCGGCGGTCCTCGTCCGACAGATGCGGCGTCTTCGCCCTGTCCGGGCGGCCCTTGAGGGCCCGGGTGCGGAACGGCTCGGGCCAGCCGCCGGGCGGGTCGCCCAGCTCACCGCGCAGGAACCCGATCACCGAGTCCGGTACGTCGAACTTCCCGGGGTCCGATTCGAAGTCCGCGGCCTCCACGCCCGCGCCCACCAGGTGCAGCGCCAGGTCACCGACCACCTTCGAGGACGGCGTCACCTTCACCAGCCGGCCCAGCATCCGGTCGGCCGCCGCATAGCAGTCCTCGATCAGCTCGAACCGGTCGCCGAGGCCCAGGGCGATGGCCTGCTGCCGCAGGTTGGAGAGCTGGCCGCCCGGGATCTCGTGGTGGTAGATCCGGCCCGTCGGCGAGGCGAGCCCCGACTCGAACGGGGCGTACACCTTGCGGGTCGCCTCCCAGTACGGCTCCAGATCGCCGACCGCCTGGAGCGAGAGGCCCGTCGCGCGCTCGGTGTGGTCCGTGGCCGCCACCAGCGCCGACAGCGGCGGCTGGCTGGTCGTCCCGGCCATCGAGGCGACGGCCGCGTCCACCGCGTCCACCCCGGCGTCGATCGCCGCGATCAGCGTGCCCAGCTGGCCGCCCGCCGTGTCATGGGTGTGCAGGTGCACCGGCAGGTCGAACCGCTCGCGCAACGCCGTGACCAGGGTGCGCGCGGCCGGCGGACGCAGCAGCCCCGCCATGTCCTTGATGGCGAGCACATGGGCACCCGCCTCCACGATCTGCTCGGCCAGCCGCAGATAGTAGTCCAGCGTGTACAGGGTCTCGCCCGGGTCCGACAGGTCGGCGGTGTAGCACAGCGCCACCTCCGCGAGCGAGGTCCCCGTGGCGCGTACCGCGTCGATCGCCGGACGCATCTGCGACACGTCGTTGAGGGCGTCGAAGATCCGGAAGATGTCCATCCCGGCCGAGGCCGCCTCCGAGACGAACGCCTCGGTGACCTCCGTCGGATACGGCGTGTAGCCCACCGTGTTGCGGCCGCGCAGCAGCATCTGCGTACAGATGTTGGGCACCGCCTCACGCAGCTTGACCAGCCGCTCCCACGGGTCCTCCGCGAGGAACCGCAGCGCCACGTCGTAGGTGGCCCCGCCCCAGCACTCCAGGCTCAGCAACTGCGGGACGCTGTGCGCCACCTGCGGCGCCACCGCCAGCAGGTCCCGGGTGCGCACCCGGGTCGCCAGCAGCGACTGATGGGCGTCGCGGAACGTGGTGTCGGTGACCGCGACCGCCGACTGCGCCCGCAGCTCGGCGGCGAACCGCTCCGGACCCAGCTCGGCCAGCCGCTGCCGCGAACCGGGCGGCGGCGTGCCCAGGGGCAGTGCGGGCAGCTTGTCCGCCGGGTCGATGACCGAAGGGCGGGGCCCGTACGGGCGGTTGACGGTGGTCTCCGCCAGATAGCTGAGCATCCGGCTGCCCCGGTCGGCCGACGGCCGGGCCCGGATCAGCTCCGGGTGCTCGTCGATGAACGAGGTCGTGATGCGCCCCGCCCGGAACTCCGGGTGGTCGAGGACCGCGCCCAGGAACGGCAGATTGGTCGCCACCCCGCGGATGCGGAACTCGGCGATCGCCCGGCGCGCCCGGCGGGCCGCGTTGGCGAAGTCGTGGCCGTGACACGTGAGCTTGACCAGCATCGAGTCGAAGTGCGCCGACACCTCCGCACCCGTGTGCACGGTCCCGCCGTCGAGACGCACACCCGGACCACCGGGGGAGCGGTACGCGGAGATGGTGCCGGTGTCCGGACGGAAGCCGTTGACCGGGTCCTCCGTCGTGATGCGGCACTGCATCGCGGTGCCGTTGAGGGTGATGGTCTCCTGGGACAGGCGCAGTTCGGACAGCGTCATGCCCGCCGCGATGCGCAGCTGCGCGATCACCAGGTCGCGCCCGGTGACCTGCTCCGTCACGGTGTGCTCGACCTGGATGCGCGGGTTCATCTCGATGAAGACGTGGTTGCCGCGCTCGTCCACCAGGAATTCGACGGTGCCCGCGTTCACGTATCCGATGTGCCGGGCGAAGGCGACCGCGTCGGCGCAGATCCGCGCCCGCAGCTCCGGATCCAGATTCGGGGCCGGCGCGATCTCGACCACCTTCTGGTGGCGGCGCTGGAGCGAGCAGTCCCGCTCGTAGAGGTGCACCACGTTGCCCTCGGCGTCGGCCAGGATCTGCACCTCGATATGGCGGGGGTTGATCACCGCCTGCTCCAGGAACACCGTCGCGTCACCGAACGCGGACCGCGCCTCGCGCATCGCCGCGTCGATCGCCTCGCGCAGCTCACCGGCCTCCGCCACCCGCCGCATGCCGCGCCCGCCGCCCCCGGCCACCGCCTTCACGAAGACCGGGAAGCCGATCTCCTCCGAGGCCGCGACCAGCGCGTCCACGTCCTCGGACGGCTCGGACGACTTCAGTACCGGCACACCGGCCTCGCGGGCCGCCGCCACCGCACGCGACTTGTTGCCCGTCAGGTTCAGCACCGAAGCCGGGGGCCCGACGAAGGTGATGCCGGCCTCCGCGCACGCCGCCGCCAGGTCAGGGTTCTCCGACAGGAAGCCGTAACCGGGGTAGATCGCGTCCGCCCCCGCCTTGCGGGCGGCCTTCACCACCTCGTCCACCGACAGATACGCCCGCACCGGATGCCCCGGCTCACCGATCCGGTACGCCTCGTCCGCCTTGGCCCGGTGCAGCGAGTTGCGGTCCTCGTGCGGATACACCGCCACCGTGGAGATGCCCAGCTCGAAGGCCGCGCGGAACGCGCGGATCGCGATCTCCCCGCGGTTGGCGACCAATACCTTGTCGAACATCAAACTCCCCAGTCGTGTCGCGGCTGTGTGGCGTCGAGGACGGGCGGTACGGCACGGACACGCTGCTCCGCGTCGGAGACCGTACGACGGTGGCGAGGTGCTCCGTGACCTGCCGGGTACGGAGCGTTCGACACCGTACCGGAGAGTTCCCCCGAGATCGCGAGCGCAAAAGATGGCTTGCGTCACGCCCCAAAACGTCCCCCGTACGCAGTCCCGCCGCCGCGACGTTTTGCCGGTTCCCGGCAGCGGGGCCATGCTGGTGGGCATGGCCGACCACGCCGGCCCCGAACCCGTCGCCGCCGTCCGGCGCGCCCTCCGCCTGCTGGAGGCCGCGGGCGCGCACGGGGGCGAGGCCACCGCGCAGCAGCTGGCCCGGGAGGCGGGGCTTCCCTCGGCCACCGTGCGGGAACTGCTGCCCATGCTGATCGGCGACGGCTACCTGCGGGAGCTGGAGGACCACACCTACGTCCTCGCCGCCGACGCCCCGGGCGGCGGCCCAGCCGCGCAGCCGGTGCCCGCCCGGGTACGGCCCGCCCTCACCGCCCTGCGCAACGACCTGTGGGCGGCCGCCTATCTGACGCTCTACGTGGACGGCGAGATCCGGGTCATGGAGATCGTGGACAGCGCGCGCACCCCGCGCGTGGACCTGTGGGTGGGCCTCGAGGAGGCCGGGCACGCCACGGCGCTCGGCAAGTCCGTGCTGAAGGAGCTCGACGACGAGGCACGGGCCGACTACTTCTCCCGGCACGATCTGACCGGGCTCACCCCCCGGACCATCACGCACCCGGACGAGCTGGTCCAGCAGCTCGACGGCTCGCACGCACCGGTGGTCATGGACCGCGAGGAGTACGTACGCGGCACGACCTGTGTGGCGGTCCCGGTGTACAGCGGCGAGCAGATCGGCTCCCTCGGCATCTCCTTCCGGTCCGACCGGATGTACCGGACCTCGCGGGTCCGCGCGGAGCTCCTTTCGGCCGCCGTCAGTGTGTCCCGCAGGCTCACGCTGCCCGGCTGAGGGGCCGCCCGCGGTCAGTCCAGGCGGGTCAGGTCCGGCCGCAGCCGCTGCCACACCGGATGACGCAGCCGCCCCGCCGCCGTCCACTGCGAAGCGCTGACCTCCGCCACGAGCCTCGGCTCCACCCAGTGCGCCCCGGCCACGTCGACCGGCCCCGCGAACGGGGAGTCCGGACGCGCGATCACCGTCAAGTACTCCCTCAGCTCGCCCAGCTCCTGGTCGGACATCCCCGACCCGACGGACCCCGCGAACCGCAGCCCGGCCGGGTCGTCCAGCCCGACCAGCACCGCCCCGGGGACACCGGTGGGCGCGCCCTTGCGCTGGGTCCAGCCGCCGATGATCACGTCAAGCGTCTCGACCCGCTTGGTCTTGCGCCAGTCGGGTGAGCGGAGACCCGGCGTGTACGGAGACGAGAGCCGCTTGGCGACCACCCCCTCCAGGCCCCCGCGCACGACGGTGTCCCACGCCTTCGCACCCTGCCCGCGCACATAGGACGGCACCGACCAGTGCGGCCCCCCGGACAGCAGGCCGGACAGGACCGCGCGGCGCTCCTCGTAACCCAGCGCCGACAGCTTCCGGCCGTCCAGGTACAGCACGTCGAAGACCACCAGGTGGGCGGGGACGTCCAGCGCCAGGCGGGCGGCGCGGCGCGCGTTCAGGATGCCCATCCGCCGCTGGAGCAGCCCGAAGTCGGACCGCCCCGAGGCGTCCAGGGCCACGATCTCGCCGTCCAGGACCACGCTGCGGCCGCGCAGGACCTCGCCGAGCGCGTGCAGCTCCGGATAGGTCGGGGTGACGTCGTTGCGGGCCCGCGAGGTCAGCCGCAGAGTGCCGTCGCCCGGAGTCGCGACGACGCACCGGGCACCGTCCCACTTGGCCTCGAAGGCCCACTCCGTGTCCGGTACGGGGAGCGGGCCGGGCACGGCCAGCATCGGTGCGATCCACGGGGGTGCCCCGGAGGCGTCGGCGGGGATGGGGGCCATAGCCTCCATGATCGAACGGGCGGCGGTTCCCCGCAGTCCGAGTCCTGGGCCGTGTCCGGAGAGGCCTACGCCGCCCAGGCGGACACGGTCAGGGTCTGGGCCAGGACCTGCCACAGGGCCCAGGCGCCCGCACGGCTCGCGGCGCCGCACAGCACCTGCCTGGTGCAGTCCGTCTCCCGGTCCTGCCACGCGGCGACGTCCAGGTAGTGGAAGCCGAGTGAGCGGGTGAAGGTGAACCGGATGTGCAGGCCGTTGCCCAGGTCGTGGCCCGGGAGTGTGGCGATCTGGAGGTGGTCCCCGGCGGCGGACTGCACCCGCACCGGATTGCCGCCCAGCAGATCGCAGGTGTCGCCCGTGCGGACGCGGCCCGGGCAGCTCCCGCTCACCGGGAACAGCTTGAAGTTGTCGGTGAGCTGCCGGCGTACCGCCTCCGGCGTGGTGAACGGGTGTACGCCGAGCCCGTAGCCGTACCAGTACAGCAGGCGCCTGCCGTCGAGGCAGCGCTCATGGTCCGGGTCGCACGCGGTGGCGCGCCCCGCCCCGGTGTCCGCTCGGGCCGCCGGGGCGGCGAGCGCCAGGGCGAGGCACGGGGCCACCGCGAGCGCCAGGACGCGCCGGGCGGCCCGGCGCTCACGGGGCACGGCTCAGCCCGGTGACTCGTCCGGCACCGGATGCTCCGGGTGCACTCCGGCGTTACGGGCCGAACCGTGTCCCGAGCCGGACTCGTCGGGGTCGGGCAGTTCGTCCCCGCCGTCGTCCGCGTCGCCCCCGGTGCGCGGCGGCGCCTGCACGTCCATCGGGTCCTCGCCCTCCTGGACCTGCTGGTCGGGCATGTCCGCGGGCACCGGAGGGGGACTCGGGGAAGCGCCCTCGTGGACAGGGCCCTCTGGTCTGCGGTCGGTCATGGAAGATCCTCCGTCGTCGTCCCCGCGGGCAGCCGGCGGGGCATCGGTAGCCTCGCGGTGCCGGGTACCCACGGCGGGTCGGCCAACTCATTGTCGGCCGGTGCGGACCGCACGGCATGTCCGGCCGTTCAGCGCCGCCGGGCGAGCAGGAACATCTGCGGTTCGGGCACGGCCGCCGGGACGGCGGGCACGAACATCGTGCTCTCCCGGGACAGGACGGTGAACCCGGCGTCCTCCACCAGCGCCGCGAACGCGTCCTCGCCGAAGCTGGTCACCTCGACCTGCTGACCCATGAACGTCCCGCTGACGCCCTCCACGTCGAACGGCACCGTCGCCACGGCCAGATGGCCGCCCGGCCGCAGCACCCGCGCGATCAGGCGCAGGACCTCGCCCTGGTCCTCCCGCGGCATCTGCAACAGCGCGAAGTACAGGCACACCGCGTCGAAGGAGCCGTCCTCCAGCGGGAGCGTGCGGATGTCGGCGCAGCGGAACTCCGCCCCCGGCACCTGGCGCGAGGCGATGTCCACCATCACCGGCGAGACGTCGACCCCCAGCACCTCGTGTCCGGAGTCCACCAGGGTCTGCGCCGTCGGCCGGCCCGTGCCGCTGCCCACGTCCAGCACCCGCGCGTGCGGCGGCAGTACCTCCAGAAGCCGCTCCAGCGAGGCACGATGCGGGGCCGAAGCGGCGAACGCCGCCTCGTAATCGGTGCCGAGAGCGTCGAACACGGCGGCGGCGGTGCGACCTCGTCCCGCTGACATGGCAGGCCCCTTCCTGTCGGTTCCGGTGCACCACCACTTCTACTGCAACAGCCGCACCCCCGCCGCGAAACCACCGGAAACCGGTGTGCCGTGGCGAACGCGCCCCACCGGCCCTCAGCGCCCGCCCGACACCCGCAGCACCGTCCCCGTCGCGTACGAGGCGTCCGAGGAGAGCAGCCAGGCGACGGCGCCCGCGATCTCCTCCGGTTCGCCGGGGCGGCCGAGAGGGGTGGCGGGGCCCAGCTTGTCGGGGCGGGCCGGGTCCGCGTGGAATTCGGTGCGGATGACGCCGGGGGCGACCGCGTTGACGCGGATGCCGGACGGGCCGACCTCCTTGGACAGGCCGACGGTCATCGTGTCGACGGCCCCCTTGGCGGCGGCGTAGTGCACGTACTCGCCGGGGCTGCCCAGCGTGGCGGCGGCCGAGGACACGTTGACGATCGCGCCGCCGCCCGAGGCCGTCATGGAGCGGACCGCGCGGCGTGCGCAGAGCAGATAGCCGAGGACGTTGACCTCCAGGGCGCGCCGCATGCCCGCCGCGTCGGCTTCGGCCAGGGGGCCGACCGGGCCGCTCATGCCGGCGTTGTTCACCAGGCCGGTGACCGGGCCCAGCTCGGCGGCGGCGGTGTCGAAGAGGCGGTCCACGTCCGCCTCGTCCGCCGTGTCCACCCGGACCGTCACACAGCGCCGCCCCGTCCCGCGTACCGCCTCGGCGACCTTCTCCGCCGCCTCGGCGTCCGAGCGGTAGGCCAGCGCGATGTCGTGGCCCTCATCCGCCAGTCGTAGGCAGACCGCCGCACCGATGCCGCGGCTGCCTCCGGTGACCACGGTGACCGGTTGACCGTTCATGGCAGGCCCCACTTTCCTCGTACTCGCTTGCGGAGCCATCGTAGGCGCGGGTGATCGTCCACCCCGGAGGGGGCCGGAACGCGGCGGTGGACTGTCACCCACTCATGGAAGAGTGACAGTCCACCGGTCTGTGCGCCCTGCTTCACACGGGCATGCCGTCCTGGCGCTCGCTCTGCTCCTGGAGCTTGCGGGCCTTCTCCTGGAGCCGGCGGCGCTGCTCCGGGTCGCTGGTGCGCTCCGCGGCCTCGGTCAGGTGCCGCGCCTTCTCGCGCATCTGCTGGGCTCGGTTCACCTCTCGTGCAACGCTCATCGTCACTCCTCGGGGACGGTAGGGGAGAGCGGGCCCCTTCAGAGAAGCAGCGCCCCGTCACCGACGCACGCCGAAGCATCACACAACGTGAAGGCCGCAGGTGGGGGCGGGCGGACGGAACCGGTCCCGCGCGCTGGCATGATCGAGGGTATGAACGAGCGCATGATCGCCGCGTGTGACGGGGCGTCGAAGGGTAATCCGGGGCCGGCTGCCTGGGCCTATGTGGTGGCCGACGCCGAGGGCCGTCCCCGGCGGTGGGAGGCGGGGCCGCTCGGCACCGCCACCAACAACGTCGCCGAGCTCACCGCTCTCCAGGAGCTCCTGGAGTCCGTGGACCCCGCCGTGGCGCTGGAGGTCCGGATGGACTCGCAGTACGCGATGAACGCGGTCACCAAGTGGCTGCCCGGCTGGAAGCGCAACGGCTGGAAGACCTCGGGCGGCAAGCCCGTCGCCAACCGTGAGCTGGTGACCCGCATCGACGCGCTCCTGACCGGGCGCGCGGTGACCTTCGTCTACGTGCCCGCCCACCAGGTCGACGGCGACCCGCTCAACGCACTCGCCGACCAGGCCGCCAGCGAGGTCGCCGTCAGCCAGAGCGCCGCCGGCACCGCGCACGGCTCGGCCACCCCCGTCCCGGCCCCCTCCCGCGCCACCGAGGGCCGCCGGACCGGCGCAACGGCGAAGAAGACCACGGCACGGAAGACCGGGAGCGGGGCCACCATCCGGGCCAAGTTCGCCGGCCGCTGCCACTGCGGACGGCCCTACGCGGCCAAGGACATGATCGCGAAGAACGACCACGGCTGGGGCCACCCGGAGTGCCGGACCGCCTCCGCCTGAGGGCTGCTGTTCCCGGCCAACTGCCCCCGTAAGCCCACCAGATGGGGCGTTCCGCCCGCGCGGTGGACCTCCCCGTGCCATGATGCGCTCCGGCGGTGCGCGGGGAGCGCCGCCGGGGGAGCGGTGGCGACACCGGGACGCCTGGGGGGCGGATGGATACCACGACGACAGTGCTCGGCCGACTGCGCGGGGCGCAGAAGACGGCCAAGGGGGTCTCGCTCTACTCGCGGTACGTGAACCGCCCGGCCGGCCGGGTCTTCGCGGCCGCCGCGTACCGGCTCGGCATGACGCCCAATCAGGTCACCCTGACCAGTGCGTCGTTCACCTTCGCCGCCATCGCCTGCGTGGCGCTGGCGGCCCCAGGCCACGGGGTGGCCGTCCTGGTGTACCTGGGGCTCGCCGTGGGCTTCGCCCTGGACTCGGCCGACGGGCAGCTCGCCCGGCTGACCGGGCGCGGCGGGCCCGACGGCGAATGGCTGGACCATGTGGTCGACTGCGCCAAGATGATCCTGGTCCACACCGCCGTACTGATCGCGTTCCAGCGGCACTTCGCCCTGCCCGGCGACGGCTGGCTGCTGCTGCCGCTCGGCTTCCTGTTCGTCGCCGTGCTGACCTTCTGCGCGGGACTGCTGCGCGAACAGCTCGGCAAGGCGGCGGCGCACGGCGCGACACCGGCCCCCGGACCCGCCGCCCCGCCGTCCCGGCTGCGGGCCGTGGCGCTGCTGCCCGCCGACTACGGCGTGTTCTGCCTGGTGTTCCTGCTGCTCGGCGACGAGACGGCGTTCCGGATCGGATACGCCGTACTCGCCGCCGTGCACGCGCTGTTCCTCGTCCTGTTCCTGGGCAAGTGGTTCAGGGAGCTGAAAGCGCTCCGGGCGCACTGACGAGTGTGTCCAGCGCCCGGCGCAACTGGGTGCTGGAGGTGTGCACGGTGTACGGGAAGTACACGACCTCGACCCCCACCTCGGCGAAGTCGCGTTCGAGCTTTCTGCCCTTGTCCGTGTCCCGCCAGTCGTCCCCCTTGAAGATGACGTCGAACCTGACCTGCTGCCAGGTCTCCACCTTCTCCGGCACGGTCTCCACGAAGGCGGCGTCCACGTACCGCACGCTCCGCACGATCTCCAGCCGTTCCGGGAGCGGGATCACCGGCCGGTGTCCCTTGGCGAGCGTGGCCATCTCGTCGGAGACGACCCCCGCGACCAGGTAGTCGCACTGGCTGCGCGCATGACGAAGGATATTGAGGTGTCCCACATGGAACAGGTCGTAGACCCCCGGCGCGTAACCGACCCTGTGCACCATCCGTTCTCTCCCCCCACGGTGAACGCGATGTCCGCGATAGTCCAACGACCTTACTGTGAAGACCACTTGCTCATCTCATGAACGGATAAGCTCGCTTTTGGGGCTGTTCCTCGGTGGACACAGCCGGTGGAACACAGGTGGCTCCGGGGGGAAGGCGATCGTCCGATGGCAGACGAAGAGCACCACAGACCGTTCGAGCGGCGCCGCCTGCTGGTGGTCTCCACGAACTACGCGCCGGAGCTGACCGGCATCGGCCCGTACGCCGCCCAGCTCGCCGAGCACTGGGCCGCGTCCGGCGCCGACACCCATGTGCTCACGGGCATGCCGCACTACCCGGCCTGGCGGACCGACGCGGCCTACCGGGGGGTGTGGCGCACCGAGGAGCGGCGTGCGGGCGTCACCGTGCACCGCAGGCGCCACTACGTGCCGCCCCGCCAGAGCGCCCTGCGCCGGGCCGCCTTCGAGGGGAGCGTCCTGGCGCACGGCCTCCTCGCACCGCCCGGCGTCCGGCCGGACGCGGTGGTCTCCCAGATGCCCAGCCTCGCCGGCGGGGTCATCGGCGCCCGCCTCGCCCGCCGCCACCGGGTGCCGTACATCCCCGTCGTCCAGGACCTGATGGGCGCCGCCGCTGCCCAGAGCGGCATCCGGGGCGGGGACGGGGCGGCGGCCCTCGCCTCGAAGGCCGAGCGGTTCGCCCTGCGCGCCGCGACCCTCGTCGGCGTCATCCACGAGAGCTTCGTGCCCCGGGTCACCGCCTACGGAGTGGACCCGGAGCGCATCCGCGTCGTGCCCAACTGGAGCCATGTGAGCACCCCTTCGGCCGACCGGGCCGCGACCAGGGCCCGGCTCGGCTGGCGCGAGGGCACCCCCGTCGTCCTGCACTCCGGCAACATGGGCCTCAAACAGGGGCTGGAGGTCCTGGTCGACGCGGCCCGGCTCGCCCCCGAGATCCGGATCGTCCTGATGGGCGACGGCAATCAGCGCGACGCCCTGCGCGCCCGTGCCGCAGGGCTGCCCAACCTGGACTTCCTGCCCCCGGCCGACGCGGAGGAGTTCACCGACATCCTGGCCGCCGCCGACGTCCTCGCCGTCACCCAGCGCGCCTCGGTGCTCGACATGAGCGTCCCCTCGAAGCTCACCTCGTACTTCGTGTCGGGGCGCCCCGTCGTCGCCTCGGTGGCCGAGGAGGGCGGCACCGCCGAGGAGGTGCGGCGCTCCGGTGCCGGGCTCCTGGTCGCGCCCGAGGACCCGGCCGCCGTGCTCGGGGCCGTACGCAAACTCGTCGAGTCACCCGCCGAGGCCGACGCGCTCGGCGCCCACGGGCCGCGCTACGTGGCCCGCCATCTGGGACGGGAAGCGGCGCTGGCCCGCTTCGACGCCCTGCTCACCGAGGCCCTGCGGGACGGCCGGGAAGGCCCACGCCGATGACCGAAGCGATCCGCACCCTGGACGAGCAGGACGAACCCGCCCTGCTCCGGGACCAGTTCCGCCAGCTCCTGCGCTACCGGACGCTGCTCGTCACCGGTGTGCTCCTCGGACTCCTCGGCAGCGGCTGGCTCGCCCTCACCGGGGACGACACCTACGCGGCCACCGGCGAGGTGTCCGTACGGTCCGCCACCTCCGACCCCTTCGCCGCCGGGTCCTCCGCCGACAAGGGCATCAACATCGGCTCCGAACGCCAGACCGCCGTCAGCGACGCCGTGGGCACCATCGCGGCCGGTACCCTCGCCAAACAGGGCGACACCGTCGAGGTCGGCGCCCTGCTCTCCGGCCTCCAGGTCACCAACCCGCCCAACACCCTCGTCCTCAAATTCGCCTACACCGGCCGCACTCCCGAGCAGGCCAGGTCCCGGGCCGAAGCCCTCGCCGAGGCCTACCTGGAGATACGCCGGGAGCGCACCGAGGACAGCATCGACAACATGATCGACGGCTACCGCGCCCAGCTCAAACCCCTCACCGAACAGCGCGACCGGCTCGCCGAGCAGGAGACCGGCACCGGCAACGACGTCACCAGCGCCCGCGCCAACCTCATCGTCGCCATCTCCGCGCTCAACCAGAAGATCTCCGAACTCCGCGCCCTGGACACCACACCCGGCTACCTCAACAAGAAGCCCGTCGCCCCGCAGCACCCCACCGGGGCCGGCCTGCCGCTCCTCCTCGGACTCGGCGGCGTCGTCGGACTCGCCCTCGGGCTGCTGATGTCATGGGTGCGCCTCGTCTTCGACCCGGCCGTCCGCTCCACCAGGGAACTCGTCCGCTCCCTGGGCGCCCCGCTGCTCGGCACCCTGCCCCGGGAGCGCGGGACCGCCGGCACGCTGCTCGCGATCGGCCGTCCCGGCAGCAGGCTCGCCGAGGAGTACCGGGCGGTCGCCTTCCGGCTGGCCTACGACCCGTCCTTCGCCGAACGCCGCCGCCTCCTGGTCACCGCGCCCCGGGGCGACAACGACATGGCGCGGGCCGCCGCCGCCAACCTCGCCGCCGCCTTCGCCGAGATGGGCCGCGACGTCCTGCTGGTCGAGGCCGACCTGCGGACCCCGTCGCTGGCCGACGACCTCGGCGCCGCCCACCCGGGCCGCAGCCCCCGCTGGGCGACGGGCGGCCAGGACCGGGGCTGGCCCTCCGACAGCCGGGCCAACGTCGACGTGCCGGGGTCCGGCGCCTTCACCCTGGTCGCCGGCCGCCGCACCGACAACGTGCCGCGCGCCCTGACCTCCGCCCCCGTCGGCCGCATCATCGCCGAGGGCGGCAGGCCCGGCGCGGTCGTCATCGTGCTCGCCCCGCCCGTCCTGTCGTACGCGGACGCCGTCGCCCTCGTCGACCGCGTCGAAGGCGTCGTCATCGTCTGCCAGCCGCGCGAGGTGCACCGCAGCGACCTCGAACGCATCCGCGAGATCATCGGCGCGGCGGGCGGTTCCGTCCTCGGTACCCTGCTCCACCCCGGCCACGGAAGGCTGGACCGGCGGGCCCGCGGGAAGCGGGGCGGCGGCGGGGCAGCGGGACACCGTCCCGCCGGACCGGGGCCCGCCACCCCCGGCGGCCGCTACGGCGACCCCGACGTGACCGGCCGCACCGGCGACCCCGCCGAGACGCTGGGCCTGCGCACCGTGGACGGCGGCCACGGACGCGACGGCCACAACAGCGCGGCCGGACACCGATGAGAGCCCGTACCGCGATCGTCTGCTCGGTCGCGGACCAGGGGGTGGCCGCCCTCACCAACATCCTGGTGCTGGTGGCCGCCGCCCGGCTCTCCACCGTGGCCGGCTTCGCCCGCTTCTCCGCCGTCTACCTCGTCTTCACCGTCCTGCTCGGCGTCTCCGGGGCCTTCACGGGGCAGCCGCTCGTGCTCCGCCGGGGCGGTGGCGAGGACACCCGGTCCGCCTGCCGGTCCGCCGTCTGCTTCACGCTGCTCGCCGCCACCGCCCTCGGCGGCCTGCTCGCCGCCGTCTGCGTCCTGCTGCCCGGCTCCACGGCACGCGCCCTGCTGACACTGGGCCTGGTGCTGCCGGTGGTGCTGGGGCAGGACATCGCCCGCTACGCCTTCGCCACGCTGCACGCCCAGCATCTCGCCCTGGCCGCCGACACCCTCCGGCTGGTCGGGGTCATCGGCGCCCTGGCCGTACAGCCGCACGGGGCGCCGGCCGCCCGGCTGGTCGCGGTGTGGGGGCTCTCCGCCCTCCCCGCACTGCTGCTGTCCGCGGCCGCCCTGCACCGCAGGACCAGGGGCACCCCGGTGGTGCTGAGGCCGATGCTCGCGAAGGGGCACCTCGGCCGGAGGTTCGTGGTCGAGTTCGGCGTCGGCAACGCCACCTCCCAGCTCTCCGTGCTCGGCCTCGGCACCGTCGGCAACCCCCTCGTCGTCGGCGCCCTGCGCGGCGCCACCACCCTCTTCGGCCCGCTCAACGTGCTGTTCACCTCCGCCACCGGCTTCGGCCCCCCGCTCCTCGGACGGCTCACGACCGACCGGCTCCGGGTCCGTGCGACCGCCGCGCTCGCCGCCGTCCTGGCCCTGACGGCCGCCGCCTGGGCCACCGTCCTCGCCCTGCTGCCCGGCTCCGTCGGCCGCCACCTGCTCGGCGCCACCTGGCCCACGGCGGCGGCGCTGCTCCCGGCCACCGGCAGCCAGTACGCGGCGATGGCCGCCGGCACCTGCGGGCTGCTGGCCCTCCGGCTCCTCGACCCGCGCACCACCCTCTCGATCCAGGTGGTGTTCTCGCTCGCCGCCGTCGCCTTCCTCGCCACGGGCTACGCGATCGGCGGGGTGCCGGGGGCCGCCTGGGGCCTGTGCCTGGGCTCCGTCTGCAAGGCCGTCGCCACCTGGAGCCGGGTGGCCCGGCTGACCCGGGCGGGCGGCGCGCGGGCGCCGGAGCCGGTCAGCGCGGACGCCGCCCGGACCTGAAGCTCGTCACCAGGGCCAGGCACAGGGCCGCGATGGCCAGCTTCCCCGCCGCCTGCAACAACGGGCCGCGCAGCAGGATGAAGGTGTACCCGGCGATCAGCGGCGCCGCGATGGCCAGCACACTCCCCGGACCCGGCCCGTCCCGCGAGACCGCCCGCGCGTAACGCCGGTCGGTGCGCGCGGCCCCGTAGCCCGTCAGCGCCAGCCCGCCGACCAGGCCCACCATCCCGAAGTCGACCCACAGCTCCGTCCACAGCGGCGCGGAGAGGTTGGTCATGTTCATCCCCATCCACTGACCGACCCGCACCCCGGTGTCCTCCGGCTTCCCGCTCCACGCCGCCCTCGGCACGAAGAAGAACGCGGACCCCGCCAGCTGCCGCCCGTAGGTGTGTCCACGGGTGCCGACCCAGGTGACGGTGTTGGCGAACATCACCGTCTGGTCGTAGTCCTTCGTGGCCAGCGGCTCGAACACCGAGGACGACTGGACCGGCCGGTACCCCTCGTCGTCGTACCGGAACCGGTCCGCGTAAGGGAACAGCACCAGCGCCCCGATCACCCCGAGGGCCAGCACCGACCGGTACATCGCCGCACTGCGCGGGAACGCCGTGAACAGCACCGAGACCAGCACCGTCAGGAACCAGTAACGGGCATTGGAGATGGGGTTGTTCACGACCAGGTTGACGGCCACGAGGCCGCACCAGACCAGCACGGTCGACGGCGAGCGCCTGGCCCGGCGCGAGGTCACCAGCCTGCGCGTGTAGAAGAGCAGCGCAAGGAGGGCCGGCACCGTGCCGAAGCCTTTGAGGAACGCCGAGCCCACATTGGACTCGCCCGACGCCACTCCGCTCTCGGCGACCGAGGCGCTGATCTCCTGCCTGCTGGAGAAGAAGACCGCGGGCCCGCCCAGCTTCAGCACGTAGTACCCGCTCGCCGCGAACGCCACCAGCACCAGCAGCCGCAGCCGCACCGGGTGCGCGGTGGCACCGTGCCCGTCCCCGCGCGCCGTGCGGCGGCGGCGCAGCGGGCGCCGCGAGGCCAGAAGTGCCCCCAGGTCGAAGGCCGCGCATCCCACAAGCACCAGCGCGACGGCGGTCACCAGGTCGGCGCGCGGCCCGACCGCGGGCGTCGGCGTCTGGCCGATGACCACCTGCGCGAACGGCGCCACCCCCATCGCGATGTACACGAACATCCAGAAGACGCCCTGGAGGAGCCGCCGACGCGTGGACAGGATCATCGTCGCGAGCCGCGCCCCCGAGTAACAGGTCAGGACGAGCTGCAGCCAGTACGCGGTGTCCCGCACCCCGGTCCCGGGCTGGGCGGCGATCAGCGCGGGCAGGAAGCACACCAGGCCGAGGAGGATCGGCACGGCCAGCGCCCGCGACAGCATCGCCCAGGACAGCGGGCGGGCCGTCGCGGAGGGCGCCGCACCCTCATGCACGGATGCCATCAACTCCCCGTCCCCGAAGCTTGGTTGTCTGACCACACATTAACGAATCACCACACGTGAGGAGATGTGACGACTAGTCTGGGCAGGGCCGGAACGAGGGCAAGGGGGACCCTGGTGAAGATCCTGCACATCGTCACGCTGCACACCCCGGACCACGCCTTCGGCGGTCCGACCCGGGTGGCCCTGAACCTCTCCAAGGTCCAGCGCGCCGGGGGCGACGACGCGAGGATCATGGCGCTCGGCGACGGCTTCGACGGGCCCCTGCCGCGCGAGGTGGAGGGCGTCCCCGTCCACCTCTTCCAGGCCCGCCATCCGCTGCCGATGTTCGAGGTCAGCGGGATCACCTCCGCCGCCCTGCTGCGGACCGCCCGCCGCATGATGCGCGGCGCCGACCTCGTCCACGTCCACCTGATGCGCGACCTGGTCACCCTGCCCGCCGCCCTCCTCGCCCTGGCCTCCGGCACCCCGCTGGTCGTCCAGACCCACGGCATGGTCGACCCGACCGAGAAGCGGGTCGCCCAGCTCACCGACCTCCTGGGCGTCCGCCGGGTGCTGCGCGGCGCCGACGCGGTGCTCCACCTCACCGAGGCCGAACGCGTCGACGTCAACGCGGTCGCCGCCCCCGTGCCGCTGACCCGGACCGTACGCCTGGTCAACGGGGTGCGCCCGCAGCCGTTCAAACCGGCCCGTGAGCCCGGCCGGCCGCCGACCGTGCTGTTCCTCGCCCGCATCCAGGAGCGCAAGCGCCCCGAGGACTTCGTCGCCGCGATGCCGGCCGTCCTCGCCGAACACCCCGACGCCCGCTTCGTCCTCGCGGGCCCGGACACCGGCGCCCTGCGCGGCACCCTCGAACTCGCGCACCGCCTCGGCGTGACGGACTCGCTGGACCACGTGGGGCCGCTCGGCCACGAGGAGGTGCTGGCGGCGGGCCGCGAGGCCGACGTGTACGTCCTGCCGTCCATCGAGGAGCCCCTGGGCGTCTCGATCCTGGAGGCGATGTCCGTGGGCACCCCGGCCGTCATCACCCGCACCTGCGGGCTCGGGCCCGATGTGGCGCGGGCCGGGGCGGGCCGGGTGATCGACAGCCGAGTCGGGGAGGACGCGGCCAACGCGGACAAGGTGGCGCGGGCGGTCCTGGAACTCCTCGAACCGGGCGCCAACGCCGAGGCCGGCAAGGCCGCCTGGGAACTGGTCAACGAACACTTCACCATCGAGGTCGTCACCCGTACCCTCCGGCGGACCTACGAGGACGTGGTCCGCCGGAGGAGCGACGTGTCAAGGAGAGGGCTTCTCCCGTGACTTGAGGGCGATCTGCCAGCGGTAGAAGCTCATCGCCAGGGCGAAGTCGAACCCGGCGCGCCCGTCGAGGAACCCCCGCCGGTACACGTACATGTAGGCGAAGGACATCAGCGGCTTGAACGGCGCCTTGTGGAACAGCTGCCCCTGCCGCGACTTGGCGCGGCGCACCTGCTCCTTGACCTCCGGATGGTGGTTGAGCCACGCCTCCCAGTCCGAGTAGCGGTTGTGCCGCTCGAACCAGGCGGTCACCGGGTCCAGGTCCTGGTGTTCGATCGGGTGGCGCAGCGCCGCCGTGCTCTGCGCGACCGGCTGGTAGTGCCCCTCCACCTCCCCGATGCCGGGCGCGTCCAGATCGCCCACCTCCGGGTAGTGGCAGCGCGTCCGGTCGGTCAGCGAACGTTTGCGGATGGTGTAACCGTGCCGCAGCCGCTTCCCGGAGAACCAGTAGCCGAGCGGGATGTCGTACGCGGCGGGCTTCGGCGTGTCCGGATCGGCGAAGATCCCCCGCAGCTCGCCCAGCAGCCCGGGGCTCAGCCGCTCGTCCCCGTCGAGCAGCAGGATCCAGTCCAGGTCCGTGCGCACCTGGTCCAGGCACCACTGCTTCTTGCGCGGGTGCCCGCCGTCCCAGGTGTACAGGACGACCTCGGCGCCGCACTCGGCGGCGATCTTCGCCGTGTCGTCGGAGCTGTGCGAGTCCACGACGACCACCGCCTCGAAGTGGTCGATGACCGACCGCACGGCCTCCGCGATGTTCAGCCCCTCGTTCTTCGTGGGGATCGCCACGGCTATCGGCAGCTTCTTCATCCCTTGTCCCCTTCGGGCAGCCAGGCCCAGCAGCCTGTGGAGGTGAAGGCGAGCGCCGCCTCCGGAATCGTGATCGTGGTGCGCTTCCCGTCGTGCGAGGAGCCGGAGCCCAGCACCTTCCCGCCCGGGCCGGTGACCTCCCAGGTGCAGTTCGAGGTGGGGGAGACGTCCCGGTAGCGGCCGGGCCGCACCTTCCCGTCCCGGTGCGCACCGTCGGCGTACCCGTGCGAGGCCCGCTCCACCAGGTCCTTGTGCCGGGGGCACAGATGGGCGACGGCGGGCTCCGCGCCGTTGATCTCGCCCGTCACCACGGCACCCACCGCCGTGTCCCGGTCCACCTTGACCAGGTAGTCGAGGCGGTCGCAGGTCTCCTGTCCGGTCTGGAGCACCGCCGCCGGGTCCATGCCCACGGGCACCCGGTCGGTCAGGTACTCCTTCTGCTTCCTGGTGAACGTGCCGGTGGCGGGCGTCAGCCGGTCGGTGGGGATCTTGGGCGGCTCGCTGCTCCGGGTGTCCTCCGGGCCGGCGGGCGCGGAGGAGCCGGCCTCCGCTCCGGCCGCGGGCGCGGACGGCGCCGCGCTGCTCGAAACCGCGGGGCGCGCGGCCTTGCCGGTCCCGCCCCCGCCCCCGTCACCGGAGGACGAGCCGCAGGCGGCCAGCGCCGCCGTCGCGAGAACGACGGCGGCGCCGGCCAGGAACGTGCTCCTCATCCACTGTTCCTCAGCGCGTAGTGCGCACTGACCTGGGCGGCGGTCAGCGCGGTCGGGTAGACGGCGGTCTCGTCGATCTGGCCGGCGAAGAAGTCGCTCGTCGGCCGGTTCGGCCAGGACGCGAGGTTGTCCCCGCCCACCCGCCAGTAGCCGGTGTAGCTCTGGTTCTTGGTGTACCGCGAGTTCGACGCGCGCAGCTGCCCGTCCACGTACAGGGCCATGCCACCGGAACCCTGGGTGGCGACGACATGGTGCCAGGCACCGTCGTTGTACGCCCCGGTCGTGCTCACGGTCTGGCCGCCGCCGTTGGAGGTGCCGAACGTGAGACGCCCGTTGTTGAGCATGTACACATGCTTGTCGTACTTGCCGCTCAGCTCCATGGTGTTGCTGCCGAAGCCGATGATCTTCCCTCCCCGGGTCGTCGTGGTCTTGATCCAGGTCTCCACCGAGAAGGCCGTGGGCTGGGGCCGGCCGCGGTTGCTGTACGCGTACTGCGTGGACCCGTTGAACCCGATGGCGGTCGAGGGCCCGGCCACCGCTGCCGGGGTCTGCCGGTACGCGGGGGAGTTGCGCAGGAAGCCGTTGTCCAGCCCCGGCCCGGTGTCGGCGGCGAAGGTGGACGTGCCCTCGTCGTAACGCCAGTACAGGCTCGCCCCGTCGGCCACCACCTTCGCCGGATAGCTCTCCGCCTTGGCCGCCACGGTCGCGCTCACCGCCGGCGACTTGGCGCTGGTGTTGGTGCCGTCACTCGCGGTGATCCGGTACGTGTGGGTTTCACCGGGCGCCACGTCGGTGTCCGTCCACCGCAGCTGCGGACGGTCCCAGAACACGGAGTACCCCGTGGTCGTGTGGACCGGGGTGGTCGCCCCGTCCTTGTAGATCCGGTACGTGAGCACCCCGTCGTCGGTGTCGAAACTGGTCTGCCAGTTCACGTCCACCTTGTCCGGGGCGACCGTGGAGACGCTCACGTTCGGCACCCAGGGCGCCCCCGTGTCCGGGCCGTCGGCGAACCGGGTGAGCCCCTGCTGCGCCTTGCTGTTGACCGTGGTGAACTCGCCGCCCACCCACAGGTAGTGGTGGCCGCCCTTGTCGGTCTGCGCCATCACCCGCGGGCCGACCGGCTCGCCGATCCCGTCGTTGGTGTCCGGGAACCACGGCAGCAGCTTCGGGTCGTTCACCGACTGGGCCAGCAGATGCTTGCGCGGCTGGTCGGGGAACTCGCCCATGGACGCGCAGTCGTGCGCGTGACTGCCGCTGTAGAGCACCCCGTTGTGCACCAGCAGGGCCTGGGTGGCGCCCAGGCAGGTGTCGCGCCACACCTGGTTGAACGTGGTGAGGTCGAGGGCGATCCGCCCGTCGAACACCCCGCCGCCGGTGCCCTCGTTGGCGGTGTAGAACTGCTTGGCGTCGCTGGTGAGGTCCTGCACCGTGGAGGTGTTCGGAATAAAGCCCGGGTAGCTCTTGTCCAGCGCGCCACTGGTGGCGTCCACCACCGCCAGCGCGTGCGAGCCGGTGCCGTTCACGGTGAAGAAGTCCCCGCCGAGCACCACGTGCTGTCCGTCCGGTGTGACCTCCACCGCCCGGCCCACCTCGTCCGCGTTCGCCGCCCACGGCTTCAGCGCGGCATCGGTGGTCACGGCGGCGAAGAAGTTGCGGGGCTGCCCCGCCACGCTCTTGAAGTCGCCCCCGAGGTACACCGTGTCGTCGGTGACCGCGAGCGCCCGCACGGTGGCGGAGACGGCGACCTTGAAGTCCTGCCGCGGGGTGCAGGTGGCGGTGTCGATGGCGGCGATGTTGCTGACGCCCACCCCGTTCACCGCACCGAACTGCCCGCCCGCGTACAGGGTTTCACCGTCCGGCGACAGGGCCAGCGCGCGTACCGTCGCGGTCCCCGAGGAGAGCGTGAACGACAGGGAGCAGCCGGTGGGCGCCCCGGTCGCGGTGTCGAAGGCGGCGAAGTTCACCGCGGGCTGCTCGGAGGTCCCGGCGGCCGCGCCCGGGGGCCGTACGGTGGAGAAGGTGCCGCCCGCGTAGACCACACCGTCGTCGGACGCGGCCATCGACCAGACGATGCCGTTGGTCTGCCAGGTGGACAGGTCGTCCGCGGTGATCGCGATGGGTGCGGTGAGGGCGGCGGCCGGTGGACTGCCCGCGGCGGCGGCGCTCAGGGCACCCGCCAGCAGGCCGAGCGCCGCGGCCGCGGCCCGCGTCCGGCCGCGTCGGCGCCCTGTGGTTCGGTTCATCATTCAGCTCCGAAGGTGAGAACGAGCTGCGGCCCGTTGGCCGCGGTCGAGTGGGAGGGGCCGGTGCCCCGCCCGAACCGGCGCGTGCGGCCCCACCGCGTCGCCGGTGGGGGTGGGGGTGCGCGCCGGAGTCCTGGGGTGCGTCCTATCTGTCCACGCGCACGGCGGCCCCCGCGAGTTCGTCGGAGAGCCGGCGCACATCGGCGTCGACCATGATCCGGGCCAGCTCCCGGGCCCGCACGGCCGGTTTCCAGCCCAGCAGCTGCCCGGCCTTCGAGGCGTCCCCGATCAGCGCGTCGACCTCGCTGGGCCGTTCGTACTTCGCGTCGTAGCGGACGTACTCGCGCCAGTCGAGGCCGGCGTGCTCGAAGGCGTACTCCAGGAACTGACGGACGCTGACGCCCTCCCCGGTGGCCACCACGTAGTCGTCCGGGGTGTCGCACTGGAGCATGCGCCACATCGCGTCCACGTACTCGGGGGCATACCCCCAGTCGCGTATCGCGTCCAGATTGCCCAGATGCAGCCGGGACTGGAGACCCGCCTTGATCCGGGCCACCCCACGGGTGATCTTCCGGGTCACGAAGGTCTCCCCGCGCCGGGGCGACTCATGGTTGAACAGGATGCCGTTCACCGCGAACATCCCGTACGCCTCACGGTAGTTGACCGTCGCCCAGTACGAGTACACCTTGGCGACGCTGTACGGGCTGCGCGGGTGGAACGGTGTCAGCTCGTTCTGCGGGGGCGGGCTCGCGCCGAACATCTCCGAGGAGGACGCCTGGTAGATCCGGGTGTCGATGCCACTCGCCCGGACCGCCTCCAGCAGCCGGATCGTGCCCAGACCGGTCACGTCCCCCGTGTACAGCGGTGCGTCGAAGGAGACCCGTACATGCGACTGGGCACCCAGGTTGTACACCTCGTCGGGCCGGATGTCCCGCAACAGGTTCACCAGCGCGACCCCGTCGGCCAGATCCGCGTGGTGCAGCACGAAGGACCGGTGCTCCTGCTCCGGGCCCTGGTAGATGTGGTCGATCCGCTCCGTGTTGAAACTGGACGAGCGGCGGATCAGGCCGTGGACCGTGTACCCCTTCTGGAGCAGCAGCTCCGACAGGTACGAGCCGTCCTGTCCGGTCACCCCGGTGATGAGCGCGGTCTTCGCCACGTTTCCCCCTTCTGCGGTCGCCCGTAAGGCAGTTGGTCATGGAATGTCAATGTCTGAGGGATCCGGGGCAAAACATCACCGTTTCTCCCGGCTGCTGGCACAATCCGAAAACATGACGACTGATCTCCCCGGCCCTCCCCGGGAACGCGTCCCGTCCCTGCTACGCCCCGGCGCCCGCGTGTTCGTCGCCGGTCACCGGGGCCTGGTCGGGTCGGCGGTGGTCCGCCGCCTCACCGCCGACGGGCATGAGGTGGTCACCCGCGGCCGCGACCGCCTCGATCTCCGGGACGCCGAGCGCACCGCCGCCTTCCTGCGCGGCATACGCCCGGACGCCGTGGTGCTGGCCGCCGCCCGGGTCGGCGGCATCATGGCCAACAGCACGTATCCCGTGCAGTTCATCGAGGACAACCTGCGCATCCAGCTGAGCGTGATCGCGGGCGCGCACGCGGCCGGCACCGAGCGGCTGCTCTTCCTCGGCTCGTCCTGCATCTATCCGAAGCACGCCCCCCAGCCGATCCCCGAGAGCGCGCTGCTCACCGGACCCCTGGAACCCACCAACGAGGCGTACGCACTGGCGAAGATCGCCGGCATCGTGCAGACGCAGTCCTACCGGCGCCAGTACGGCGCCTCCTACATCAGCGCCATGCCGACCAATCTCTACGGCCCCGGCGACAGCTTCGACCTGGAGACCTCGCACGTCCTGCCCGCCCTCATCCGCCGCTTCCACGAGGCCCGCGAGTCCGGCGCACCGGCCCTCACGCTCTGGGGGTCCGGAAACCCCCGCCGCGAGTTCCTGCACGTGGACGACCTCGCCGCCGCCTGTGTGCTCCTGCTGGAGCGTTACGACGACGACGCACCGGTCAACGTCGGCTGCGGCGAAGACCTCACCATCCGCGAACTCGCCGCCCAGGTAGCCGAGGTGACGGCCTATCAAGGGGAGATCCGCTGGGACACCGGCAAACCCGACGGCACCCCGCGCAAACTCCTGGACGTCTCCCGGCTGACCTCCCTCGGCTTCGCACCGCGCGTCCCGCTGAAGGAGGGCATCGCGGAGACGTACTCCTGGTGGCTGCGGCAGCAGGCCGCTTAGCCGCCCCCGCCCGGCCGGGCGGCCCGTCCCCGTCCACGACGGGCGGACCACCCGGCCCCCTTCCCCGATACTCATCCGCCCCCGCCCTCAGTACGCCCCGCGGCCGTCGGTGACGGCGCGCAGCGTCCGGGCCATGAGCCCCATGTCCGTGGCCACCGACCAGTTGTCGACGTACCAGAGGTCCAGTGACACCGTCTCCTGCCACGAGAGGTCGGACCGGCCGCTGACCTGCCACAGGCCGGTCAGCCCCGGTTTCACCGCGAGCCTGCGCAACTCCCGCTCGTCGTACCGGGACACCTCGTCCGGCAGCGGCGGACGGGGGCCGACCAGGGACATGTCACCCTTGAGTACGTTGATGAGCTGGGGCAGTTCGTCCAGCGACGAGCGCCGCAGCAGCCGGCCGAGCCGGGTCACCCGGGGGTCCCGGCGCATCTTGAACATCGGGCCGTCGTTCTCGTTGGCCTCGGTGAGCCGCGCCTTGTGCCGCTCGGCGTCCACCACCATCGTGCGGAACTTCCACATGACGAACGGGTGGTTGTGCTGCCCCTGGCGGACCTGCCGGTGGAAGACCGGCCCGGCCGAGGTCAGCCGGACCGCCACCGCGATCAGCAGCAGCAGCGGGGCCAGTGCGACCAGCCCGCAGGCGGCACCCGTCCGGTCCACCGCCGCCTTCAGGGCCGGCTGAAGACCCCGGCGCAGCGGCGGCACGATGTGCAGCAGGGTGAGCCCGGCCGCCGACGTGGGCCGGATCCGGTCCGCGGCGGTCTCCGAGAGGTGCGAGAGCACCGACACCTCCAGACCGCCGTCGTGCAGCCCCCAGGTCAGCTGCCGCAACCGCTCCTCGGCCAGCCCCGGACCCGGGACCACCAGCGCGAGGTCCGCCTCGTGTGCGAAGGACGCGCCCAGCACCGTCGAGGCGTCGTCCCCCGCCGGTGCCGGGGCCAGCCGCCCCGGCACCGGGACCTCGCAGCTCAGCGCCGCCGCGCCCACCGGCAGGGCTGCCACGACGCGATAGCCGTGGTCCTCCCGCGAGGTGAGCAGCCGCACCGCCCGGTCCACCCCCGCCGCCTCGCCGACCACCAGCACCCGGCGCGTCGTCCGGCGCCTCCCGGACCAGGCCAGCCGGCGCGCCCCAGAGGTGCCCGCCCCCACCAGGAGCCCGGGGATCAGGGCGACGACGGCCGTCGCCGGATCGATCGGTGCGCCGAGCGCGGTCCACAGCACCGCCAGCACACCGATGAGCAGCAGCCAGTCGCCGGGTGTGGTCAGAGCCCCGGGCGGGCGGCCCGGCACACGTAAGACGTACCGTCCCCGCGCGGCCCGGACCCCGCACCACACCACCGTGGCCGCGAGCGCCCCGGCCAGGGCCTCGGGCTGCCCGTCGGCGCGGAGTACGAGCCAGGCGGGTACGCCGAGTCCGGCGGATTCGGCGCACACCACCAGGGGCAGCAGGCCCGGACGCCTGCCGGGCGCCCCGGCGCCGCGTTCCCGCCGTACGTCCGGAAGCTGCCGCGGCCGGCCGATGTCCTGGCCGCGCGGCATTCCTGAAGAGGTCCGCGGACGTGGCGCCCCCGCCAGTCCCACGGGCCTCGGTATATCGGATTCGGGTAGCTCGACATGCCCCATGAACCCCCCAGTCACAGTCGCATCGCCACAAACGGGGCGCATCCGCCGATCCAGTGGACTGACGGACGCGCCCTCGCTCGGTGCACGATATCCACACACATGGCATTTCGCTGGAGTTCCGGTGAAGTTCAGACAGGCACGTTGTTCCGTGACTCGTCCCGATCCGTACCGGATCACAGGTTCTGTGCTCACCTGTTGGTATGTGTGCCATGGGCCAAAGGGTTGGTGTGCGGATATGTACCTCGGTCGCCAACTACCGTACGTGCTCGCGCGGTTGCGCGGGTGGTATTCGGCCTGCTCGGCTCGGGCGGCCACCGGGCGGTCTGGGAGAATGCGGTGTCGGGAGCACATACCCGGCCACGAGTGGAAGAGGGACGTACGGTGACCCCCGCGGAGAAGAACTGGGCCGGCAACATCACCTTCGGTGCGAAGCGGCTGTGTGTGCCGCGCTCCGTCCGCGAACTGCGCGAGACGGTCGCCGCATCCGACGCGGTCCGCCCCCTGGGCACCCGGCACTCCTTCAACACCGTCGCGGACACCTGCGGCGACCATGTGTCGCTCGCCGGACTCCCGCGCGTCGTGGACATCGACGTCCCCGGCCGGACCGTCACCCTGTCCGCCGGACTCCGCTTCGGCGAGTTCGCCGCCGAACTGCACGCGCGCGGTCTCGCCCTCGCCAACCTGGGCTCGCTCCCGCACATCTCCGCCGCCGGGGCCGTCGCGACCGGCACCCACGGCTCGGGTGTGGGCAACCGCTCACTGGCGGGTGTCGTGCGCGCCCTCTCCCTGGTGACGGCCGACGGCGAGCAGCGCACCCTGCGGCGCACCGACGAGGACTTCGCGGGTGCGGTGGTCTCCCTCGGTGCGCTCGGTGTGGTGACCTCGCTGGAACTGGATCTGGTGCCCGCCTTCGAGGTGCGCCAGTGGGTGTACGAGGACCTGCCGGAGGCGACACTGACCGCGCGCTTCGACGAGGTGATGTCCGCCGCCTACAGCGTCAGCGTCTTCACGGACTGGCGTCCGGGACCGGTCGGCCAGGTGTGGCTGAAGCAGCGGACCGGCGACCAGGGCACCGCCGCCGCGATGCCCGCCGAGTGGCTGGGCGCACGGCTCGCCGACGGCCCCCGGCACCCGATCCCCGGCGTGCCGGCCGGGAACTGCACCGCGCAGCAGGGTGTGCCGGGCCCCTGGCACGAGCGGCTGCCGCACTTCCGGATGGAGTTCACCCCGAGCAACGGCGACGAGCTCCAGTCGGAGTACTTCGTGGCCCGCGCGGACGCCGTCGCCGCGTACGAGGCCCTGGCCCGGCTGCGGGACCGGATCGCCCCGGTGCTCCAGATCTCCGAGCTCCGCACCGTAGCCGCCGACGACCTGTGGCTGAGCCCCGCCCACGGCCGGGACTCGGTGGCCTTCCACTTCACGTGGGTCCCGGACGCGGCGGCCGTCGCGCCGGTGGCCGCCGCGATCGAGGAGGCCCTGGCCCCGTTCGGCGCCCGCCCGCACTGGGGCAAGGTCTTCTCCACGGCCCCGGAGGTGCTGCGCACGCTGTACCCGCGCTACCCGGACTTCGAGGAGCTGATGGCCCGCCACGACCCGGAGGGCACCTTCCGCAACGCGTTCCTGGACCGGTATTTCCGCCGCTGATCCGCGTGGTCAGCGGCTGCCGCGCTCGTCCTCGGCCCGGGACGGCCAGGCGGCGGCAGAGCGGCCCGGGGCGAGCTGGTCGACCACCTCGGCCAGCTCCTCGCAGGCGCGCTCGATGCGATGCCGGATGTTCTGCTGCTCGGTGACCATGGCGGCCAGCAGCAGAGCGGTGAGGGCGACGGCCCCGTTGAGCACCGTGAGGTTGATCATCACTTCCACGATGGTGTGCCCCACGAACGGTCCGGCCCGGTCCGTCCCCGCCATGATCGCCAGGACGGACACCAGCAGGGCGCAGGGCGCGCTCCCCGCGAGCCGGAAGCGCAGGGCCGCCCAGATGACGATCGGGAACACCAGATAGAGCATCGACAGCGAACTCCGGGTGGCGACCAGAGTTCCGGCGACCGCGACGGCCGACAGCGCCCCGGCCTCCGCCCAGCGGTCCGTGACCCTGGGCGGTCGTGCCCGGCCGAGCACGAGCACGACGGGCGTGACCACCAGGACCCCCATCACGTCACCGGCCCACCACGCCGCCCAGACGGACCAGAAGTCCCCGGCGGGCAGTTTGCCGTCCACCACGAGCATCGCCGTCCCGGCGGTCGCGCTGATCACCATGGCGGCCATCGCCCCCAGGAACACCAGCACCACGCCGTCGCGCAGCCGGTCCAGCTCCCGGTGGAAACCGGTCCGCCGCAGCATCGCGTACGCGCAGAGGGGTGCGAGCGTGTTGCCCGCCGCGACGACGAGCGTGGACGGCGTCACCGTGCCGCCCAGCATGCCCACGACGACAAGCGAGCCGACCGCGATCCCGGGCAGCGCGCGCACCCCGAGGTACAGCAGGCAGCCCAGCGCGATCCCGGTCGGCGGCCACAGCGGCGTCACCACCGCGCCATGGACCGTCACCTCCCGCAGCAGGCCGAGCCTTGCCGCCCCGTAATAGGCGGCGGCGACGCCCACGGCACGCAGGACCGCCACCAGGTACCGGCGGTTCCTCTCGCTGTGGATCACGCCTCTCATCAGACACCGGTACCGGGGCGCACGGTGCGGTGACACGCACGGACGGCCGCGGTCCGCCTCACCCTCCGCGGGGGCCGAAGCCCCCGTGCCGCAGGACGAGCACCGCCGCGTCGTCCTGGTGCCCCGTGCGCTCGGCGGAGCCCATGACGGCGTCGGCCAGCGCGTCCGCGTCCTCGGTCACCCGGGAACGCACGAGCCGCACCACCTCGTCCAGCCCTTCGTCCAGGGAGTACGAGGGACCCTCGACCACCCCGTCGGTCAGCAGCACGAACGCCCCCTCACCGCTGAGCGAGCGCGCGGTGACCGGGTACTCCTCGCCCGGCTGCACCCCGAGCGGCAGCCCGCCCTCGTCGTCCGTGGCGCCCGCCCGGCCGTCGGCGGTGGCCCGGACGGCGGCCACATGACCGGCCCGGGCGCTGCGCAGCTCCCGGGTGGCCGGGTCGAGACGTACGAAGGTGCAGGTGGCCAGCAGCCCGGTGTCGGCGGCGAGCAACAGGTCGTTGGTGCGGCTCATGACCTCGCCCGGATTCTCCGCCGTGAGCGCGAAGGCCCGCATCGCGATCCGGATCTGGCCCATGAAGGCGGCGGCCTCCACATCGTGCCCCTGGACGTCCCCGACGGCGAACGCCAGCGCCCCGTCGGGGAGCACGAACCCGTCGTACCAGTCGCCGCCGATGTCCAGGCCGCTGCGCGCCGGTGCGTACCGGGCGGCTGTCCGCAGGCCCGGCAGCGAGGGCAGGCCGGGGGGCAGCATCTCCCGCTGGAGCGCCTCGGCCAGTTCCACCCTGGCCTGGTGCAGCTCCACCTCGCGGCGGGCCCGGGAGGTGAGGTCGTGGAGGGTGGTGAGCAGTTCGTCGGAGCTGGCCGACCGGGAAGGACGACGCCGGTTCATGGGCCGCTCCGCGGGACGGGGGATGGCGGGCCGGGTCCCTGCATCTTATTTCGGCGGGGGGCCGGGCGCAGGCCGGGCGGCGGCGGAGGCCGGTCGGGTGGATGCTGGAGGTGGACCCGTGCGTCGGCCCGCGCCCGCCGGCCGGTGCGGGCCGGGAGGTATGCGATGAACCGCACGCTGGAATGGACGGTGCGCGTCGAGCTCTCCGAGGAGGGCGGGACGACCAGGGCGGAAGCGGTGCTGGACACAGGCGCCGCGAGACTCACCGGCCAGGGGATCGCCCGGCTGAGCCCCCAGGACCCCGACGTCCCCACGATCGGCGACGAGGTCGCGGCGAGCCGTGCGATGCACGACGTCGCCGGACAGCTGATGAGCGTGGCCGACCGCGCCATCGGCGAGGCCGGTGCCGGCCGCCCGGACGGCCCGGTGCCACCGCCCTACGCCTGGTCGGACGCCACGGCCTGAGCACACCCCCGGCGTTCGAATGAACATCCGTGCGCCCGTTCCGGCGGTAACGGAACGGGCGTTCAACAGGCCTCGCGGTCTGTTTGTTACGAACCCGCAGGCCCCGAGCGCGGGGCCGTCGGCGGGGCGCCCCGCGGCATCGCCCGCACGGTCGACCCCGTCAATCCGGCACCGCACGGCTGGTTGCAGCGGACAGGGATTGACAGGTACCCGCAGATTTCCCTCCATGCCGCCTACAGCCGTGTGTGACGGAAATGTCCGCACTTCGTAACACGCCCCGATGTGGTTCCCGCCGGGTCGCCGGCGGGTCCAAGGTGTGGCTCCCGGCAGGACGCCGGGAACGTTGAACCGCCCGGATCCCACCGGTCCGGGCCTGCACCTGAGGGGTCTTCATGTCCCGTTCCGCACGGCGGATCACCGCAGCCGTCCTCGCTTCCGGCGCACTGGTCGCCGCCGCCGCCCTCCCCGCGGCCGCCGACGGCCGTGACCACGGCCGCGACCACGGCCGGGGCCACCACGCCCCCCGTTCGGCCGTAGTCCTGGGCAAGATCCAGTACGACAGCCCCGGTCGCGACAACGGCTCGAACCGGAGCCTGAACGGTGAGTGGGTCACCGTCACCAACACCGGGCGGCACACGGTGAACCTGCGCGGCTGGACGCTCAGCGACGAGAGCCACCGCACCTACGAGTTCGACCTGCGCCTGCCCGGCCGCTCCTCGGTGCGGGTCCACACCGGCGTCGGCCGCGACACCCGCCACGACGTCTACCAGGACCGGCGCAGCTACGTCTGGGACGACAGCGACACGGCCACCCTGCGCGACGCGCACGGCCACAAGGTCGACTCCAAGTCCTGGGGGCACCGCCACCACGGCCCCCGCCGCTGACCCGCGGACGGCTCATCGCGGCGCATTCCGGCCCACCGGGCCGGGGTGCGCCGCACCCGTATGCCCGTCAGACGTCGGGATCGTCGTCCCGGAGGTCCTGCTCCGTCCACAGCGCCTTGCCGTTCGGGCCGTAACGGGTGCCCCAGTGGTTGGCGAGCTGCGACACGATGAACAGGCCGCGCCCGCCCTCGTCGACCGTCCGCGCATGCCGCAGATGCGGGGCGACCGGGCTGGTGTCGTGCACCTCGCAGGTCAGCACGCGGTCCAGCAGCAGCCGCAGTTGCAGGGGCGGCGTACCGTAGCGGACCGCGTTGGTGATCAGCTCGCTGACGATCAGCTCGGTCGCCTCGACGGTGTCCTCGTCCAGGTCCCAGCCCTCCAGCCGGTCCCGGACCAGGGTGCGGGCGACCGCCGGCGTGGTGCCGTCGTGGGCCAGCTCCCAGGTCGCCACCCGGTCCGGCGGCACCACGCCCGTCCGGGCGAGCAGCAGCGCGGCTCCGTCCGGATCCGCCTCGGCCGGCAGGTTGTACACGATGGCGTCGCACAGGTCCCGCAGCCGGCGCTCCGGAAAGGCCAGGGCCTCCCGCACCCGCTCCACCGACCGCTCCTCGGGCACCAGCGAACCGGTGAGGAACGCCAGCACACTGCCCTCCTCCAGCCGCACCGAACCCGTCGCGAAGGGCGCGCTGTCCGCCGAGAAGAGCGCCGGCCCCTCCGGCACGTCCAGCACGAGCGGGCGCCCGTCCGGCCCGACGGCCACCGGCGCGGGATGCCCGGCGCGCGCCACCGTGCACAGCTGCGTGAACGGGTCGTAGACCGCGTACAGGCAGGTCGCGGTCAGCGGCTGGCGGTGCAGCGAGTCCCCGGGCGGCAGCGACCGCCGCTCGTCGACCAGCCGGTCCGCCGTGTCGTTGAGCCGGGCCAGCACCTCGTCGGGCTCCAGGTCGAGCCCCGCCAGCGCGTGGATGACGGTGCGGAGCTGCCCCATCGTGATGGCGGTCTGCAGCCCGTGCCCGGCGACATTGCCGATGATGAGCGCCGTGCGGGCGCCGGAGAGCCCGATCGTGTCGAACCAGCAGCCGCTGTTGCGCCCCGGCAGCAGGACCTGCGCGGTCTCGATCGCGACCCGGTCGCCCTCGTGCTGGGGGAGCAGCCGGCGCTGGACGGTCGAGGCGATCACGTGCTCGCGGGCGAAGCGGAGCGCGTTCTCGATGCTCAGCGCCGCGTGCGCGGCGGCGTTCAGGGCGAGGGTGAGATCGCGCTCGTTGTACGGATCGCCCCGGTGCCGGAACAGGCTGACCAGGCCGAGGACGGAGCCGTGCAGCTTCAGGGGCGCCACGATCATCGAGTGGGCCCCGGTCGTCTCGATCATCCGGCGCGTCGCCGGGTCGGCGTCCAGCCAGGGCGTGTCCGGGCCCAGCTGGACCAGCCGGGGCCGAAGATCCGTGACGGCGAGGGCGAACGGGGTCCCCTCCGGCAGCCGGCGCAGCTCACCGACCAGGTTGTCCGACGCCGTCTCCGTGCCCCGTACCGCCGCACGCCGCAGCGGGACGTCCCGGCCCAGCGGGCTCAGCGGCGGATCGGCCCCCCGCAGCACCTCGTCCACCACCTCGACCACGGCCAGGTCGGCGAAGGCGGGCACCAGTGCCGACACGAGGCCCTCGCAGGTCGCCGCCACATCCAGGGAGTGGCCCGCCCCCCGGCGCACCGCCGCCAGCACATCGGCCCGGACATGCGCCTTGTCCCGTTCGTTGACGTCGACCACGGCCGCCAGCAGCCCGAGAGGGCGGCCGTCCTCGGCGTCCAGCCGGTGCAGGGTGACGTTCAGGTTGCGGTCGGGACCGGGGGCCCGGGCAACGCGCCCGCGCACCGCGAAGTTGGTCACCGGCGCACCGGTCTTCAGGACCTGGCGCAACAGGCGCTCCGCCTCGGCCGGGTCGTCGAGCCGGTAGGCCTCGGTGAAATGCAGGCCGACGATCTCCTCCGGGTCCACCAGCTCGGTGAGGGCGTTGACGCGGACGACCCGCAGCTCCAGGTCCAGGACGTGCAGACCGACGGCGGACTGGTTGAAAAGGGTGTCCAGCAGCGCCCCCGCCATGGCGTCGCCCGGGTCCGGTCCAGGGGCCGTGGTACCGGTGTCCGACACGTCGCACCCCCAACGGGCTCCGCCGCCCCTGGCGATCGGCAGCTTTCCGGACAGCCTGCGCGTCCCCGGGCCGCGCCCGCCACCGCGCGGCGCCGAACGGGTGAGGGCGTACGAGAGCGCAGGGGGCGGCAACCTTTCCGCGCCCGGCGGCCACTCAGGAGTACCGCACCCCCACTCCGGAAGGCTCGTACCGTGGCTCTCGCGCATGCCCGCACCTCCCGCAGACGCCGTACCACCCGTACCCGGACCCTGCTCGGCGCCGTCACCGCCGGAATCCTCGCCGCCGCAGGACTGGCCGTCACCGGCCACACCTCGCACGCCGCTACCGCGCGCCAGGTGGAGGCGCTGGACCGGGGCGTCGTCAGCGTGCACACCGACTCCGGCAACCTCATCAGCTGGCGCTGGCTCGCCACCGACCCCGACTCCGTGGCCTTCAACGTCTACCGCGCGGGTACGAAGGTCAACTCCTCGCCGGTCACCGGCTCGACCAACTACTTCCACACCGGCGCCCCCGACTCCGCCGACTACACCGTGCGCGCGGTCGTCGACGGCGTCGAGCAGAGCGACTCCGTGCACGCGGTCCAGTTCCGCGCCGGCTACAAGGACGTGCCCGTCAGCCCGCCCCCGGGCGGCACGACCCCCGACGGCGTCGCCTACACCTACGAGGCCAACGACGCCTCCGTCGGAGACCTCGACGGCGACGGAGCGCTCGACTTCGTACTGAAGTGGCAGCCCACCAACGCCAAGGACAACTCCCAGTCCGGCTACACCGGCAACACGGTCGTGGACGGAATCAGGCTCGACGGCACCCGGCTGTGGCGGATCGACCTGGGCCGCAACATCCGCTCCGGGGCGCACTACACGCAGTTCCAGGTGTACGACTACGACGGCGACGGCCGGGCCGAGGTGGCGATGAAGACCGCCGACGGCAGCGTCGACGGCCGGGGCACCGTGATCGGCAGCGCGTCGGCCGACCACCGCAACTCCTCGGGCTACGTCCTGTCAGGACCCGAATACCTCACCATGTTCAACGGCTCGACGGGCGCCGCCATGGGCACGGTCGACTACGTCCCCGCACGCGGCACCGTCTCCTCCTGGGGCGACAGCTACGGCAACCGCGTCGACCGCTTCCTCGCCGGCACCGCCTACCTGGACGGTGGCAGGCCCTCACTGATCATGGCGCGCGGCTACTACACCCGCACGGTGATCGCCGCCTGGGACTGGCGCGGCGGGGCCTTCACCCGGCGCTGGACCTTCGACACCAACAGCTCCACCAACTCCGGCCGGGGCTACGACGGCCAGGGCAACCACCAGCTGTCGGTCGCCGACGTCGACGGCGACGGCAAGGACGAGATCGTCTACGGCGCCATGGCCGTCGACGACAACGGCAGCTCCCTGTGGACCACGAAGAACGGCCACGGCGACGCCATGCACGTCGGCGACCTGGACCCGGCGCGCCCGGGCCTGGAGGAGTTCAAGGTCGACGAGGACGGCTCGAAGCCCTCGTCCTGGATGGCCGACGCCAAGACGGGCCGGATCATCTGGTCCACGCCCGCCGGAGGGGACAACGGACGCGGTGTCAGCGACGACATCTGGGCCGGCAGCCCCGGCGCCGAGTCCTGGTCGTCCGCCGCCTCCGGGATACGCGACCCGCACGGCACGGTGGTCGCGAGCCGCAAGCCCTCCAGCACCAACTTCCTCACCTGGTGGGACGGTGACACCACCCGGGAGCTGCTGGACGGCACCCACATCGACAAGTACGGCACCTCCGGCGACACCCGCCTGCTGACCGGCGCCTCCGTCCACTCCGACAACGGCACCAAGGCCACCCCGGTCATCTCCGGCGACCTCTTCGGCGACTGGCGCGAGGAGGTGGTCTGGGCGACGACGAACAACACCGCGCTGCGGATCTACTCCACGCCGTACGAGACCACCACCAGGATCACCACCCTGCTCCACGACACCACCTACCGCACCGCGCTGGCCTGGCAGAACACCGCGTACAACCAGCCGCCGCACCCCGGTTTCCACCTGGGGAACGGGATGGCGACCGCCCCGAGGCCCACGGTGTGGACGCCGTGAGCTGAGGCCCGCCCTCCCGGTACCGCCACCGGGAGGGCGGGCGCCGCGCCGGGTCAGGCCTCCAGCGCCGCCGAGACCACGGACTTGGCCTCCTCCTGTACCTGGGCCAGGTGCCCGGCGCCCCGGAAGGACTCCGCGTACACCTTGTAGACGTCCTCGGTGCCCGAGGGGCGGGCCGCGAACCAGGCGTTCTCCGTGGTCACCTTGATCCCGCCGATCGCTGCCCCGTTGCCCGGTGCCGTGGTCAGCACGGCGGTCACCGGCTCCCCGGCGAGGGTGTCGGCGCCGACCTGCTCGGGGGAGAGGCGCGCCAGCACCGCCTTCTGCTCGCGGTCGGCGGGGGCGTCGATCCGCGCGTAGGCGGGCTCACCGAAGCGGGCGGTCAGCGCGGCGTAGTGCTGGGACGGCGACTCGCCGGTGACCGCCTGGATCTCGGAGGCCAGCAGCGCGAGCAGGATGCCGTCCTTGTCGGTCGTCCACACCGAGCCGTCCCGGCGCAGGAACGATGCCCCGGCCGACTCCTCGCCGCCGAAGCCCAGCGACCCGTCGGCCAGCCCGTCCACGAACCACTTGAAGCCGACCGGCACCTCGACCAGCTCCCGGCCGAGGTCGGCGGCGACCCGGTCGATCATGCCGGACGACACCAGGGTCTTGCCGACGCCCGCCCCGGACGGCCAGCTCTCCCGGTGCGCGTACAGGTAGTTGATGGCGACGGCGAGGTAGTGGTTCGGGTTCATCAGCCCGGCGTCCGGGGTGACGATGCCGTGCCGGTCGGCGTCGGCGTCGTTGCCGGTGGCGATCTGGTAGCGGTCGCGCTGGGCGATCAGCGAGGCCATCGCGTGCGGCGACGAGCAGTCCATCCGGATCTTCCCGTCCCAGTCCAGCGTCATGAAACGCCAGGTGGGGTCGGTCAGCGGGTTGACCACGGTCAGGTCGAGCCGGTGCTGCTCGGCGATCCGCCCCCAGTACGCGACCGACGCGCCGCCCAGCGGGTCGGCGCCGATCCGTACCCCGGCCGCGCGCACCGCGTCCAGGTCCAGGACGGACGGCAGATCCGCCACATAGGTGCCGAGGAAGTCGTACCTGCCGGTCGTGCCGGCGGCGAGCGCCCGGGTGTACGGCACCCGGCGGACGTCCTTGAGCCCGCCCGTGATGATCTCGTTGGCCCGGTCCTGGATCCACCCGGTCGCGTCCGACCCGGCCGGACCGCCGCTCGGCGGGTTGTACTTGAACCCGCCGTCGCCCGGCGGGTTGTGCGAAGGGGTGACCACGACGCCGTCCGCGAGGCCGGAGGTGCGGCCGCGGTTGTACGTGAGGATGGCGTGCGAGACCGCGGGCGTCGGGGTGTACCCGTCCTCGGAGTCGATGAGGACGCGCACGTCGTTGGCGGCGAACACCTCCAGGGCGGTGATCCGGGCCGGCTCCGACAGGGCGTGGGTGTCCGCCCCCAGGAACAGCGGCCCGTCCGTGCCCTGCTGGGCCCGGTACTCGCTGATGGCCTGGCTCGTCGCCGCGATGTGGTCCTCGTTGAACGCGGTGGCCGTCGACGAACCGCGGTGCCCGGAAGTGCCGAACGCCACCCGCTGGCCGGGCTCGGCCGGATCGGGGTGCAGCGCGTAGTACGCCGTCACCAGCCGTGCCACGTCGGTCAGATCCTCGGGGCGCGCCTGCTGTCCGGCTCGTGCGTGCGGCATCTGCCACTCCTCCGTATCGGTCGGTCGGTGCGATGTGCCCGTGCGGTCATTTTCGCCGGTCATCGTCCTCGGCGGGCGGTCGCCCCGCCGCCCGTACGGCCACCGCCGCCGCGTACCCGGCGCGGACGGCGACATCCGTGACGGCCCAGCCCGGCGGGCCGAGCGGGCGTGGGCCGGTGCCGACGTGCTCGCGGTGCAGGCCGCCCGCCAGGCCGGTGCCCTCACCCTTGAGGTACGCCTCCTTGCGGGTCCACACCCGGGCGAAGGCGGCGGGCCGTTCCTCCTGCGGCAGCGCCGCCAGCTCGGCCGCCTCGGCGGGGTGCAGCTGCGCCGAGACCTCCTGGACCACCCGCGCCTCGGGGACGTGCTCCACGTCCACCCCGACCGGGACACCCGCGAAGGCCAGCAGCGCGACGCCCCGGGTGTGGGAGAGCGAGAAGTGCGTGCCGCCGCCGGTCGCGGGCCGGCCGTGCGGGCCGTCGCAGGAGGGGCAGCGCTCCCGTGTCAGCCGTACGGCCTCCGGGGCGACGCCCTGGTGGGCGCCGAGGAGCAGCCGCAGCGCCAGGTGGGCGGCGGTGTAGCACGCCCGGTCCGCGGGGAAGGCCAGCCGCTCCGCCCGGGCGAGTTCCGAGGCGTCGAGGATCCTGGGCGCCAGCAGCCGGGCGGCCTCGGCCGCGCGTTCCGTGTCGACCAGCCAGAGGGAGGGGACGCCGGAGCTCCAGGAAGGCGCGGGCCCCCGGTAGCCGTCCTCGGTCAGCGTGAACACGTGGGGCTGGTACACCGTTACGTCGTTTCCTCGGCGGGGACGGGCGCCTCGGGCGGGCACCGGCGGGGCAGGGCGCTCTTATCCTATGGAGATCCGGAACGTGCCCGACGTATGTTCGATCACCGTGCGCCCCGCCCTCCTGGCGGCGGCCCCCTCGGACAGGAGACAACCCATGCCGTCGGACAGCCGTCCCGCCGTGCTCCGGGATGCCCGCGCGGACGACGCCGAGCCCCTGACGCGGCTCTTCCTCGCCTCCCGCGCCGCCGCCATGCCGTATCTGGCGCGGGTGCACAGCGACGAGGCGACCCTCGCCTGGCTGACCCATGTGGTGCTGCCCGGCACCGATGTGCGGGTGGCGGAGACCCGCGAGGGCGGGAACGTGCGGATCGCCGGTTTCCTCTCGCTGGCCGGTTCCGAGCTGGAACACCTCTACATCGACCCCGGTCTGCGCCGCCGGGGCATCGGCTCGCTCCTGCTGGCGGCCGCCAAGGAGGCCAGCCCCGCAGGACTCTCCCTGTACACCTTCCAGCGCAACAGCGGTGCCCGTTCCTTCTACGAGCGCCACGGGTTCACCGCGGTCGCGTTCGACGACGGCAGCCGTAACGAGGAGCAGGAGCCGGACGTCCGGTACCGGTGGGCGCCCGGCGAGTGAACCACCCCGGCTGAGCCCGGCCGACGGGTATCAGCGCTGCGGCCTGCCGCCGTCCTCCGCCAGGCGCGTCAGCCACTCGTGCAGCAGGCGCTGTTCGGCTTCGCTCAGGACGCCGGAGTCGTCGGGGAGGGCGGCGCGCAGCGCGCGGGCCGCCGGGGCGGGGCCGGACTCCGTGGCGGGGACCACCGGCTCGGCGCGGGTGACCGCGGCGATCATCGACTCGCGCAGGACGGTCAGCAGGGCCGGATCGCGGTGCTCCACGGGGGTGGCGTGCCAGGTGGTGACCCCGCCCTGGCCGGTGGCCCGGATGATCTGGGCGGCCAGCTCCTCATCGACCCGCAGCCACCCCGCGGCCGCCAGCCTGCGCACCCGGCCGCGCAGGATCTCCAGGCCCGCACGGTGCGCCGCGTCCGACGCCGAACCGGTGGCCCTGTTCATCACGGCGAAGAGCTCCGGGCGCGAGATCCCGAACTCCACCACGGTGTCCCAGGCACGACGCAGCTCCTCCACCGGATCCTCCGGCGCGGGGTCGAGCCGGGCGCGCTTGCTCTCCAGGAACTGCGCGTAGCCGTGCTCGGCGACCGCTTCGAGCAGCCCGTCCTTGTCGCCGAAGTGGCGGTAGATGGCCGGCGGCTGCATCCCGGCCGCCGCGGCGACCGCGCGGGTGCTCACCGCGCCGGGCCCGCCGTTCTCCAGCAGCTCGACGGCTGCCTCGATGATGCGCCGGCGCGGGTCGGCAAGGGTCTCACGGATAGGCATGTATCGATGATATCGACAGTTTGCTATCGGTGTGAGTTCCGGTGTTACCGTGAAAGTGATTCCACTGGAAATGCCGCTGGAAGCACTGCTGGGAGAACCCTGTGATCATCGTTACCGGAGCCACCGGAAAGCTCGGCCGCCGCACCGTCGAGCGCCTGCTCGACCGCGTCCCCGCCGACCGCGTGGGCGTCAGCGTCCGCGACCCCCGCAAGGCCGCGGACCTCGCCGCCCGCGGCGTCCGCGTCCGGCAGGGCAGCTTCGACGACCCCGCCTCGCTCGCCCACGCCTTCGAGGGCGCCGGGCAGGTGCTGCTCGTCTCCCTGGACCGCACGGGCGAGGAGTGCGTCACCGGCCACCGCACCGCGATCGACGCCGCGGTGAAGGCCGGCGCCGACCGCATCCTGTACACGAGCCAGATGGGCGCCGCCCACGACTCCCGCTTCCAGGCGTGCCGCGACCACGCCCGGACCGAGGACCTGCTGCGCGCCACCGGTCTGCCCTGGACCTCGCTGCGCAACGGCTTCTACGCCGCCAGCGCCCTGCGGTTCCTGGAGGCCGCCCGCGGCACCGGTGACATCGCCCTCCCCGCCGACGGGCCCGTCGCCTGGACCGGCCACGACGACCTCGCCGAGGCCACCGCGGCGATCCTGGCCGATGAGGGCCGCTTCGAGGGGCCCACCCCGCCGCTCACCGGTCCGGCGGCCCTCGACTTCGACGCCGTCGCCGCGCTGGCGGCCCAGGTCACCGGGCGGCCCTTCACCCGTACCGTCGTCCCCGGCGACGCCTTCCGCGGGCAGGTCCTGGCGCACGGGGCCCCCGCTCCGGTCGCCGACCTCATGCTGAGCATCTTCGCGGCGGCGCGGGGCGGGGAGTTCACCGCCGTCGACCCGGCCCTGGCCGGCCTGATCGGACGGGAACCCACCGCCTTCCGCACGCTGCTGGAACGCGCCTGGGCCGAGTAGCCCCGGCCCGATGCGGGCACCCCGTCCGAGCTGGCACCTTTCATCGGCTTGCATATTCGCGCAAATTCCTTGCGGGCCCGGGCGGCTCCGGCCGCCTGGACCGGTCCGTCAACAAATGCCCTTCTTGTCAGGCCAGTTGAGCCACAGGGGCACTGTCCGCACGGCTGCGAACTTCTGCCGGAGTGGTGGACTCCACGTCAATTCTCTGCAACTCTCTGACCGCAAAACGCAAAAGGTCATCCCGGCAGTGCAGAAACTCATGTACTGGCGGGGTCGCAGACTGAGCCGCGCCTCGGCCGCCCTGCGCCGAGGCAGCAGATCGGGGACAGATGAGAACGCGACGCTGGAGATGGCGGATCCTTTCCGCGACCGTCTCCACCAGCCTGATGATGGTCGCCTGGCCGGCGCTGAACGCCTCGGCCGCCGGCGGCCCGAACATCGCCGCCGGCCACCGCGCCGCCGCGAGCAGCGGGAAGTCCGCCGGGAACATCGCCGACGGACAGCAGTCCACCTACTGGGAGGGGTCGGGCAAGTCCCTGCCCCAGTGGGTGCAGAGCGACCTGGGCAAGGTCACTCGCATCGACCAGGTCACGCTGAAGCTCCCCGCCGACTGGTCGGCCCGCCGCCAGACGCTCTCCCTCCAGGGCAGCGTCGACGGCACCAGCTTCTCCACGCTGAAGACCTCGGCCTCCTACTCCTTCGCACCGGGCAGCTCCAACAAGGTCACCATCAGCCTCCCGGCCACCCGGACCCGCTTCGTCCGGGCCGACATCACCGCGAACACCGCCTCCGACAACGGCCAGCTCGCCGAACTGGAGGTCCGGGCGGCCGCCGAGTCCTCGGTGAACCTCGCCGCCGGGCGCCCGCTCACGGCCAGCAGCAACACCCAGACGTACATCGCGGCCAACGCCAACGACGGCAACCGGGCCAGCTACTGGGAGAGCCGCAACAATGAGTTCCCGCAGTGGCTCCAGGCCGACCTGGGCTCCTCGGTGCGCGTCGACCGCGTGGTGCTCCGGTTGCCCGACGGCTGGGAGACCCGCAGCCAGACGCTGAAGATCCAGGGCAGCGCCAACGGCTCCGACTTCACGGACCTGACCCAGGCGAAGGCGTACACCTTCAGCCCCGGCTCCGAGACGGCGACGGTCACCTTCGACGCCACCACCACCCGCTACGTCCGCGTCCTGGTCACCGCCAACAGCGTCCAGCCCGGCGCCCAGGTCTCCGAGCTGGAGATCTACGGCCCCGAGACCGGCGACACCCAGGCACCGAGCGCCCCGACGCAGCTGGCGTACACCGAACCGGCCACCGGGCAGATCAAGCTGACCTGGAAGGCCTCGACGGACGACACCGCCGTCACCGGCTACGACATCTACGCCGACAACACCCTGCTCACCAGCGTCGCCGGCAACGTCACCACGTACACCGACACCCGCCCGGCAAGCTCCACGGTCTCGTACTACGTACGGGCCAAGGACGCCGCGGGCAACGTCTCGGGCAACAGCAACACCGTCACCCGCAAGGGGGACTCCGGTGACACCCAGGCACCCACCGCACCGGCGAACCTGAGCTTCACCGAGCCCGCCTCCGGGCAGATCAAGCTGACCTGGACGGCGTCCACCGACAACAAGGGCGTCACCGGGTACGACATCTACGCCAACAACGTGCTGCGCAAGACCGTGGCCGGCGATGTCACCACGTACACCGACACCCAGTCCGCCGGCACCACCGTGTCGTACGTCGTCCGGGCCAAGGACGCGGCGGGCAACGTCTCGGGCGACAGCAACACCGTCACCCGCAACGGCTCCACCGGCGCGGCCTCCAACCTCGCCGTCGGCAAGCCCATCACCGCCTCCTCCGTGGTGCACACCTTCGTCGCGGAGAACGCCAACGACAACCAGCTCTCCACCTACTGGGAGGGCGCAGGCGGCAGCTACCCCAACACCCTCACGGTGAAGCTGGGCGCCAACGCGGACACCCAGAGCGTCGTCGTGAAGCTCAACCCGGACAGCAGCTGGGGGGCCAGGACCCAGAACATCCAGGTCCTCGGCCGTGAGCAGAGCGCCTCGTCCTTCACCAGCCTGGTCGCCGCCAAGGACTACGCGTTCAGCCCGGGCAGCGCCAACACGGTGACGATCCCGGTCGACGCCCGGGTCGCCGACGTCCAGCTGAAGTTCACCTCCAACACCGGCGCGCCCGCCGGGCAGGTCGCGGAGTTCCAGGTGCTGGGAGCCCCGGCTCCCAACCCGAACCTCCAGGTCAGCGCGTTGACGGTGAGCCCGGCCGCACCCGTCGAGTCGGACCCGGTCACGCTCACCGCGACGGTGCGCAACACCGGCGCCGTCGCCGCTCCGGCCGGCAAGCTCGAATTCCGGCTCGGTGACACCAAGGTCGCGACCGCGAACGTGGACGCGCTGGCAGCCGGGGCCTCCACGCAGGTCAGCGCCGGCATCGGGGCGCGGGGCGCGGGCACGTACACGCTGAGCGCGGTCGCCGACCCGGACAACCAGATCATCGAGCAGAACGAGACCGACAACACCTACACCAGCGCCTCCGGCCTGGTCGTCAAGCCGGTCGCCAGCTCCGACCTGGTGCCCACCGCGGTCACCACCTCGCCCTCGGCCCCGGCCCAGGGTGACAACGTCACCTTCTCCGTCGCCATCCGGAACCAGGGCACGGTCGCCTCCGCCTCGGGCGGTCACGCCGTCACCGTCACGCTGCTCGACGCCAAGGGCGCCACGGTGAAGACGCTCACCGGCAGCTACAACGGCTCCATCGCCGCGGGCGCCACCAGCTCCCCGGTGAACCTGGGCTCCTGGACGGCGGCCAACGGCTCGTACACCGTGAAGACGGTGGTCGCCGACGACGCCGAGGAACTCCCGGTCAAGCGCGAGAACAACACCGTCAGCAGCTCCTTCTTCGTCGGGCGCGGCGCCAACATGCCGTACGACACCTACGAGGCGGAGGACGGCGTCACCGGCGGCGGCGCGAAGGTCGTCGGACCGAACAGGACCGTCGGCGATGTCGCGGGCGAGGCGTCGGGCCGCAAGGCGGTCACGCTGAACAGCACCGGCAACTACGTCGAATTCACCACCCGGGCGAGCACCAACACCCTGGTGACCCGATACTCCATCCCGGACTCCGCGGGCGGCGGCGGCATCGACTCCACGCTCAGCGTCTACGTGGACGGCACCTTCCTCAAGACGATCGACCTCACCTCGAAGTACGCCTGGTTGTACGGCGCCGAGACCGGCCCCGGCAACTCCCCGGGCTCCGGTTCACCCCGGCACATCTACGACGAGGCCAACGTGATGCTGGGCAAGACCGTCCCGGCGGGCAGCAGGATCCGGCTCCAGAAGGACGCGGCGAACACCAGCACCTACGCGATCGACTTCGTCAGCCTGGAGCAGGCCACCCAGATCGCCAACCCGGACCCGGCCGCCTACGCCGTTCCGGCCGGCTTCACCCATCAGGACGTCCAGAACGCCCTGGACAAGGTGCGCATGGACACCACGGGCAAGCTGGTGGGCGTCTACCTGCCGGCGGGCGACTACCAGACCGCCAGCAAGTTCCAGGTGTACGGCAAGGCCGTCAAGGTGATCGGCGCGGGGCCCTGGTACACCAGGTTCCACGCGCCCTCGACCCAGGAGAACACCGACATCGGCTTCCGGGCCGAGGCGAGCGCCAAGGGCTCGACGTTCGCGAACTTCGCGTACTTCGGGAACTACACCTCGCGCATCGACGGACCGGGCAAGGTGTTCGACTTCTCCAACGTGTCGGACATGGTCATCGACAACATCTGGAACGAGCACACGGTGTGCCTCTACTGGGGCGCCAACACCGACAGCATCACCATCAAGAACTCCCGTATCCGGGACACGTTCGCCGACGGCATCAACATGACCAACGGCTCGACCGACAACCACGTCGTCAACAACGAGTCGCGGGCCACCGGTGACGACAGCTTCGCGCTGTTCTCGGCGATCGACGCCGGCGGCGCGGACATGAAGAACAACGTCTACGAGAACCTCACCTCGCTCCTGACCTGGCGCGCGGCCGGTGTGGCCGTCTACGGCGGCTACGACAACACCTTCCGCAACATCCGCATCGCGGACACCCTGGTGTACTCGGGGATCACGGTCAGCTCGCTCGACTTCGGCTACCCGATGAACGGCTTCGGGACCGGCCCGACGACGGTCGAGAACGTCTCCGTGGTCCGCTCCGGCGGCCATTTCTGGGGCACGCAGACCTTCCCCGGCATCTGGCTGTTCTCCGCCTCCAAGGTCTTCCAGGGCATCCGGATCAACCACGTCGACATCGTCGACCCGACGTACAGCGGCATCATGTTCCAGACCAACTACGTGGGAGGCCAGCCGCAGTTCCCGATCAAGGACACCATCCTGACCGACATCTCGATCTCCGGCGCCCACAAGAGCGGCGACGCCTTCGACGCCAAGTCCGGCTTCGGGCTGTGGGCCAACGAGATGCCCGAGGCCGGCCAGGGACCCGCCGTCGGTGAGGTCACCTTCAACGGGCTCAGGTTCAGCGACAACGCGCAGGACGTGAAGAACACGACGTCCACCATGAAGATCAACATCAACCCGTAGCAACCACCGCACACAGGGGCGCCGTCCGGTCCGCCGGGCGGCGCCCCGTGCTGCGCTCACGCCGGATTCCGCATGCGGCGTACCCGTGGCTGTCAAACTTTTACGAAAACTGCGCGAGATATTGCGTTCACATGTCGACGCTGGTTGAGTGTGCCTCGCCCCGGCAGTCAGTCGGCCGAGGGCCATCCACGCTCATGCCCGAAGGGGACCATCGATGAGAAGTGCTGGGTTGCGCCGCACACGCCGTATCAGCCGTGCCTCCGCGGCTGCCCTTGTCACCGCACTTGCGCTGACCTCGCTCGCGTCCTGCGGCACGAGCAGCAGCAAGGACGACGACTCGAGCAGTTCGTCCAAGGGTTCGTCCGACCCCTCGGCTCCGCTGGACCCGAAGACCAAGGTGACGATCTCCATCGACTGCATGCCGCCGGCTGCCAAGGCCGCGGAGCTGCGGGAGTGGAAGGAGGACATCAAGACGTTCAACCAGAAGTACCCGAACGTCACGATCAACGGTAAGTCCACCCCGGGCCAGTGCAACGAGCCGCCCCGCTTCACCGCCATGCTGAAGGGCAAGTCGCAGCCCGACGTCTTCTACGCCTACTTCAGCGACCTCCAGCAGGTCCTGGACAACGACGGGGCCGAGGACATCTCCGCGTACGTCAACGACAAGACGGTCCCGGCGCTGAAGGACATCCAGCCCCAGGTCGTGGACGTGGCCCGCAAGGACGGCAAGCTCTACGGCCTGCCGACCAGCAACTACACCATGGGCCTGATGATCAACCGGAAGCTGTTCAAGCAGGCCGGTCTCGACCCGAACACCCCGCCCGCCACCTGGGACGAGGTGCGCGCCGCCGCCAAGAAGATAGCGGGCCTCGGCAAGGGCATCTCCGGCTACGGCGAGTACAGCGCCGGCAACAACGGCGGCTGGCACTTCGCCGCGACGCAGTTCGGCCTCGGCGGGGAGATCGTCGACGCCTCCGGCAAGAAGGCCGCCTTCAACAACGAGACCGGCAAGCAGGTCCTCCAGCAGCTGCACGACATGCGCTGGGAGGACGACAGCATGGGCAAGACCCAGCTGCTCAAGTGGGGCGACCTCCAGAAGCAGATCGCCAGCGACAAGCTGGGCATGTTCCTCGCCGCCCCCGACGACATCGCGTACATGGTGCAGCAGCTCGGCGCCCAGTACGAGACCTTCGGCCTCGGCCCCATCCCCGGCGGCAAGGGCACTCTCTTCGGCGGCAACAACTACCTGATCAAGAAGGGCAGCTCGCCCGACCAGATCAAGGCCGCCATCGCCTGGCTGAACTTCAAGAACCTCACCCCCGGCAAGGGTCAGTTCGACTGGGCCCGCACCAAGGCCGACAAGCTCCCCGTGGGCCTGCCGCAGCCGAACTTCTTCCTCGGTGAGAGCAAGACCAAGGACGACGCCGCACGCGCCCAGAACGCGACGATGCCCGTCGAGAACTTCAAGGCGTTCATGGACAACCCCGTCCCCGGCAAGGCCGAGCCGCCGAAGGCCCAGGAGATCTACAAGATCCTCGACAACGCCATGTCCGGTGTTCTGACCAACAAGAACGCCGACGTCGACAAGCTGCTCTCCACCGCCGAGCAGCAGGTCAACCAGGTTCTGGCGAACCAGTAACGGACGCGCGGGGCCGGGTCACGCGGACCCGGCCCCGCATCCGGACCCCGTCCGCTACGCGCTCGTCGTACACCGGCACCGAGGAGACACCATGTCGGCCCCAACCCTGTCCCCCCGCAAGGCGACCAGGCCTCGCCCAGGACACCGAAGCTCCGCCCGCCCGGACTCCGCCCGCGAGGAGTTCCTGCGCGCCCTGCGCCGCAACATCTCAGCGCACGGCTTCCTGATCGGAGCGGTGCTCTGCTTCTCCCTCTTCTCCTGGTATCCGATGGTCCGGGAATTCATCCTGGCCTTCCAGAAGAACGAGGACGGCACCACCACCTGGGCCGGCTGGTCCAACCTCACGTACGTCTTCAACGACCCGGCCTTCTGGCAGGCCTGGCGCAACACCCTGCTGTTCACGGTCCTCGCCCTGCTCCTCGGCTTCGTCGTCCCGTTCGCCGTCGCCGTCGTGCTCAACGAGTTCCGGCACGGCCAGGGCTACCTGCGGCTGCTCGTCTACCTCCCCGTGATGCTGCCGCCGGTCGCCTCGGTCCTGCTCTTCAAGTACTTCTACGACCCCGGCTACGGGCTCTTCAACCGCATCCTGGGCATCTTCCACCTGCCCGAACAGCAGTGGCTCCAGGACACCAGCACCTCGATGCTCTCCGTCGTCATCGCGGCGACCTGGATGAACATGGGCGGAGCCACCCTCATCTACCTCGCCGCGCTCCAGGGCATCCCCGGCGAGCTGTACGAGGCCGCCGAGCTCGACGGCGCCGGGCTGCTGCGCAAGATCTGGCACGTCACCATCCCGCAGACCCGCCTCATCCTCTCGCTCCTGCTGCTCATGCAGATCATCGCGACGATGCAGGTCTTCACCGAGCCCTTCCTGCTCACCAACGGCGCCGGCCCCGAGGGCTCCACCACCACCGTCGTCTACCTCATCTACCAGTACGCCTTCAACTTCAACAACTACGGCAGCGCGGCGGCACTCGGCCTCGTCCTGCTCGTCGTCCTCGCGGGATTCTCCGCGGTGTACGTACGACTGAGCCGCAACAGCGAAGACTAGGACGGGAGCCAAGACCATGGCATCGAACACGCTTGTCTCCCGGCACGGGAGCACGTCACGCAAGTCCGCACGCCGCAGGTCCGAGGGCGGCGCCGAACGGGCCCGCCAGCGCACCCTGATCTCGCCGGCCCAGCTCGGCCGGCCGCGCGGCAAGGCCGTCTACTGGATCGTCTTCGGCCTGGTGATGGTCCTGTTCACGGCGGTCTTCCTCGGCCCGCTGTACTGGATGGTCACCGGCGGCCTGAAGACCACCCAGGAAGTGGTGCAGAGCCCGCCCACGGCCTTCCCCAGCTCCATCCACACCGAGAACTACAGCCAGGCATGGACGGTCATGGACCTGTCCAAGCTGCTGTTCAACACCCTGTACTACGCCTTCGGGGCGCTCGCCTTCCAGCTGATCTTCGACGTGGCCGCCGCCTACTCGCTGTCCAAGCTGCGGCCGGTCTTCGGCAAGGTCATCCTCGGCATGATGCTGGCCACCCTGATGATCCCGGCCACGGTGCTCGTCGTCCCGCAGTACCTCACGGTCCTGGACGTGCCCCTGGTCCAGCGCAACCTGGTCAACTCGCCCTGGGCGATCTGGCTGCCGTCGGTCACCAACGCCTTCAACATCTTCCTGCTGAAGCGGTTCTTCGACTCCATCCCGGGCGAGCTCCTCGACGCCGCGGCCATGGACGGCGCCTCACCCCTGCGCACCCTGCGCTCGATCATCCTGCCCATCTCCCGGCCGATCCTCGGGGTCGTCTCCATCTTCGCCGTCGTCGGCGTGTGGAAGGACTTCCTCTGGCCGATGCTCACGCTGCCCGACCCGAGCAAGCAGACCCTCAACGTGGGCATCTACTCACTGGCCAGCGGCGTCCCCGAGAACGTCCTGATCGCCGCGCTCACCATCGCGTCGATCCCGACGCTGCTGATCTTCCTGCTCTTCCAGCGCAACATCATGAGCGGTCTCACCGCGGGCGGCCTCAAGGGCTGACGCCCGCCCCCCGAAACCGCCCTCCCCTCAGCACTCCGCCGCCGGCCCTTCCATCCTGCCCCGCTTACCGGGCCGGCGGCGGAGTCCCACCTGCCCGAAAGGAACGTCAGTGGCAGCCAACCGTCCGTCCGAGGCCACCGAATCCTGGTGGCGCGACGCCGCCATCTACCAGATCTACGTACGCAGCTTCGCCGACGGCGACGGCGACGGCACCGGCGACCTGGCAGGGGTACGGGCCAGGCTGCCCTACCTCGTCGAACTGGGCGTGGACGCCCTCTGGTTCACCCCCTGGTACCTCTCGCCGCTTGCCGACGGCGGTTACGACGTGGCCGACTACCGCACGATCGACCCCGCGTTCGGCACCCTCGCCGAGGCCGAGAAACTGATCGCCGAGGCCGGCGAACTGGGCATCCGCACCATCGTGGACATCGTGCCCAACCACGTGTCGGACCAGCACGCCTGGTTCCGCGCCGCCCTCGAAGCCGGCTCCGGCAGCCCCGAGCGCGACCTCTTCCACTTCCGCAAGGGCCGCGGCGCGAACGGCGAGATCCCGCCCAACGACTGGGTCTCCGAATTCGGCGGCACCCCCTGGACCCGGCTGGACGACGGCGAGTGGTACCTCCACCTCTTCGCCACCCAGCAGCCCGACCTCAACTGGGCCCACCCCGCCGTCCGCCGCGAACACGAGGACGTCCTGCGCTTCTGGTTCGAACGCGGCGTCGCCGGTGTACGCATCGACTCCGCCGCCCTGCTCGCCAAGGACCCGGCGCTCCCCGACTTCGTCATCGGCAGCGACCCGCACCCCTTCGTCGACCGGGACGAACTCCACGACATCTACCGCTCGTGGCGTGCCATCGCCGACGAGTACGGCGGGGTCTTCGTCGGTGAGGTCTGGCTCCCCGACACCGAGCGCTTCGCCCGCTACCTGCGCCCGGACGAGCTGCACACCGCCTTCAACTTCAACTTCCTGGCCTGCCCCTGGGAGCCGGAGAAGCTGCGGACCGCCATCAACGACACGCTCTCCGAGCATGCCTCGGTCGGCGCCCCCGCCACCTGGGTCCTCTGCAACCACGACATCACCCGGACCGTCACCCGCTACGGCCGCCAGGAGACCGGGTTCGACTTCGCCGCCAAGACCTTCGGCACCCCCACCGACCTCGCCCTCGGTACCCGCCGGGCCCGCGCCGCCGCCCTCCTCTCACTGGCCCTGCCCGGCGCCGCCTACCTCTACCAGGGCGAGGAACTGGGTCTGCCCGAGGCCGACATCCCGCTCGACCGCATCCAGGACCCGATGCACTTCCGCAAGAACGGCACCGACCCGGGCCGGGACGGCTGCCGAGTGCCCATGCCCTGGGCGGCGGGCGAACCGTACGCCGGCTTCGGCGCCACCACGGAGCCCTGGCTCCCGCAGCCCGAGGGCTGGTCCGGCTACGCCGCCGACATCCAGAACGGCGACCCGGACTCCATGCTCAGCCTGTACCGCCAGGCCCTGCGGCTGCGGCGCACCGAGCCGGGCTTCGGGACCGGAGGAGAGCCCGGCATCCGACGGCTGACCTGGCTCGACGCCGCCCCCGGGGTGCTCGCCTTCGCCAGGACCGACGGGCTGCTCTGCGTCGTCAACCTGGCCGCCGAGGCCGCGGAGCTGCCCCCGCACAGCGCGGTGCTGCTCACCAGCGGACCCCTGGACGAGGCCGGGCGCCTCCCGCAGGACACGGCGGTGTGGCTGCGCGCCTGACCGACGCCCCGGCGGGGCCGCATCCGCCGCACGGGCCGGGACGCATGGGAGCGCGTCCAGGCCCGTGCGGCAGGTTCGCGGGCGGGCCGGGGCTGCGGCACAGTGGGCTTATGGACGCTCCGAACGATCTGAATGCCCTCGCCGCCGAGCATCTGGCCGCCGCCCGTGACGCGCCGCACGGCCGCAGCGCCCACCTCGTGCTCCACCAGGACCCGCTGCGGCAGTCCGTCATCGCGCTCACCTCGGGCTCCGCGCTCGACGAGCACAACGCCCCGCCCGCCGCCTCGCTCCTTGTCCTGCGCGGCTCCGTCCGGCTCACCGCCGCCTCCGGCGACGTCGAGCTGACACCCGGACGGCTGCACCCGGTCCCCCAGGAGCGGCACGGGCTGCTCGCCCTGGAGGACGCGGTCGTCCTCCTCACCGCGGTCAACCCCTGACACCCTCTTGTGAGAGCGCTCTCAGAGTAGGCAGGATGGGCCGGTGACCTCGCTTCCCGGCCTCCGGCCCTACCGCCCCGAAGACAGCGCCGCCCTCTCCGACATATGCATACGCACCGCCGCGGGCGGCGGCGACGCCCGGGACATCTACCCGGACCACGACCTGGTGCCGTCCATCTTCGCCACGCCCTACGCCGAGCTGGAACCGGACCTCGCCTTCGTCCTCGACGACGGCACGGGCCGCGCGGTCGGCTACATCCTCGGCACCGCCGACACGCCCCGCTTCGTGAAGGAGTACCGCGAGAGCTGGCTGCCCAGGGTCGCGGACCGCTTCCCGCGGCCCGAGGGCCCGCCGCTGAGCCCGTCCGACGAGATGGCCGCCCTCCTGCACAACCCGGAGCGCATGGTCCTGCCCGAGCTCGCCGGCCACCCCGCCCACCTGCACATCGACCTGCTGCCCGACTGGCAGCGCAAGGGGTACGGGAAGGAGCTGATGCACACCTTCCTCGCGGCCCTGGACGCCAAGGGGGTCGAGGGCGTCCACCTCTCCATGCTCACCTCCAACACACCCGCCAGGGCCTTCTACGACCGGCTCGGTTTCACCGAGATCCAGGTCCCCGCCCCCGGCCCCGTCAGCTATCTCGTACGCGACACGCGGACGGATCAGTAGCACCCGTCCACCCTCCGGAGGGTGCGGCCCGCGATTGCTGGGCAGGTACTGACCGACCGCCGCCGCCGGGCGGCGGATTCCGGCTGGGAGGCGTGTGACGTGAACGAGCGCACCGTGTGGCAATTCACCGACGACCGGGGGCAGTTGTCGGCATCCGGCGAGCGACCGCAACGGGTGCTCGCGTACATCCAGGCCGGTGCCACCCTGGGGGACCACGGGATACGCCCGGCCGGGCTCTTCGGCTCCGGCCACGACGACCCGGCCGCCCCCGACCCCGCGAAGACCGGGTCGCTCCCGCTCGACGGGATCGCGTACGCCGGTGCCGGGGCCACTCTGGACGTGGACGCCTTACTGAGCTGCGCACCGGACCTCGTCGTCGCCGTCAGCTACGGCGGCGGCCAGGTCTACGGCCTCGACCCGGAGACCGCCAAGCACCTGGAGGGCCACGTCCCGGTCGTCGTCATCGACGTCGGCCAGGGGCGCACCCTCGCCGGGATCGGCGACCGGTTCGCGGAGCTGGCCCGCTCGCTCGGCGCCGAGGAACCGGCCTCGGCGAGCCGGGAACTGGACGCCGCCCGGGACCGGCTGCGCGCCCTCACCGAGGGCCCGGACCGGGCGAGGGTCCTCGCCCTGTCCCCGGCCGACCAGGACCAGGCATACCTGGCCCGCCCCCGCATGTGGCCCGAGCTCCGGGTCCTCGCGGACCTCGGCGTCGGCCTGATCGAACCCGCCGAGGGCCCCGGGGCCAACTGGTCCACGGCGGGCTGGGCCGAGGCCGCCGCCCTGCGCCCCGACGTCGTCCTCGCCGACATCCGGGGCAACGCGACCCCGCTCGCCGAGCTGCGCGGCAACGCCGAGTGGGCGGCCGTCGCCGCGACGGCCCGGGTCGTCCCGTGGAACCCGGAACCGGTGTGCAGCGCCCACGCCCACGCCCGGTTCCTGGACCTGGTGGCCGACGCGCTGGACACGTAGAGCCGCTGGTCGGCCGGGGCCGTACGGTGGGCCGGACGTTCCGTCACCCCTCCGCCGCACCCCGGGAGACCCCGCCCTCATGCCCGACCGCCCCGACTTCCTGGTCATCGGTGAATGCGTCGCCGACATCGTCCGCGTCCCGGACGCCCCCGACCGGGTGCACCCCGGGGGCAGTCCGGCCAACCTGGCGTACGGCCTGGCCAGGCTCGGCCACGACGCGGAGCTGCTCACCCAGCTGGGCCGGGACGACAACGGACGGCTGATCCGCGCGCATCTCACCGGGGCGGGCGTCGAGGTGCTGACGGACGGGGCCCCCGGCGCCACCCCGTCGGCCGTCGTCACCCTGGACGGCGAAGGCCGCGCAGCGTACGCCTTCGACATCACCTGGACGCTCGGGCAGGTGGCCCTCGACCGGCAGCCCCGGCACGTCCACACCGGATCGATCGCGGCGGTGACCGAACCCGGGGCGGCCACGGTGCTCGCCGCCGTCGAATCGCTGCGCACGGCCGCCACCGTCAGCTACGACCCCAATGTGCGGCCCGCGCTGATGGGCGACCACGGGACCGCCGTGCGCCGGGTCGAGCGGTGCGTGGGTCTCAGCGACGTCGTCAAGGCCAGCGACGAGGACCTGGACTGGCTGTACCCCGGCCAGGACCCGGCCGAGGCCGCCCGGCGCTGGCTCGGCTCCGGCCCCGCCCTCGTCCTCGTCACCCGGGGCGGCGACGGCGCCACGGCGGTCCTGCCCGGCGGTCAGGTCGACATCGGCGCGCTGCCCGCCGAGGTGGTCGACACGGTCGGCGCGGGGGACGCCTTCATGTCCGGCACCCTGCACGCGCTCGCCGCCCACGACCTGCTCGGCGCGTCCGGCCGGCAGCGGCTGCGCTCCCCGGAGCGGGGCACGGTGAGCGACGTACTGCGCCACGCGGCGGCCTCGGCGGCGGTGACGGTGGCACGGGCCGGCGCGAACCCGCCGGACGAGGCGGAGCTGCGCGGGGCGCTGGGACTGGACTGACATCCGGTCAGGACCGCACCCTCGACCCCCTCCGGCGCGTTCCCCTTCAGAGGACCGACGACGCAGGGGAGGGGCCGGGGCATGGTGCGGGACGCGGGGACGGCGACCGTGGTGACGGGGCTGGGGCTGGTCACCCCCGCGGGCGACGACGAGCGGGCCTTCTGGGCCGGGCTGTGCGCGGGCCGGTCCACGGCCCGGCGCTGCGAGGAACTGGCCGGACTGCCCGCCGACTTCGCCTGCCGGGCCGACCGGACAGATCTGGACGAGGCCATCGGGGGCCGGACCGGCTGGCGGATGGCGCGGTTCGCGAAGATGGCCCTGGTCGCCGCGCGCCGGGCCGTCGCCGACGCCGGGCTGCGCCCGGACCGCTGGGACGGCGGCCGGGTGGGCGTCGTGCTCGGCGTCGGCGTCGGCGGGGTCTCCGCCCTCGTGGACAACGTCCGCCGGTTCGACGGCGGCGGCGCGCAGGCCGTATCGCCGCTCCTCGCGCCGATGATGATGCCCAACGCGGCGGCCGGCGAGATCGCCGTCGACCTGGGCGCCCACGGCCCCAGCCTGGCCCCGGCCACCGCCTGCGCCTCGGGCGCCACCGCCCTCGCCACCGCGCACGACCTCCTGGCCACCGGCCGCTGCGACCTCGTCGTCGCGGGCGGCGCGGAATCCGTCCTGACGCCCCTGGTCGCCGCGGCCTTCGCGCAGCTGGGCGCGCTCTCCACGCGCACCGGCGACCCGGCCGCCGCCTCCCGCCCCTTCGCACCCGACCGCGACGGCTTCGTCCTCGGCGAGGGCGCCGGGGTGCTCGTCCTGGAGCGGGGCGCGCACGCGGCGGCCCGGGGCGCCCGGGTGCGGGCCGTGCTCGCCGGGACCGGGGCCGCCACGGACGCCCACCACCCCACCGCGCCGGACCCCGGCGGCCACGGCGCCCGGCGCGCCGTCGAGGCCGCCCTGGACGCGGCGGGCTGGGCCGCCCACGAGGTCGGCCACGTCAACGCGCACGGCACGTCCACGCCGCTGAACGACGCGATGGAGGCCGAGCTGATCGCCGGCCTCTTCCCGCACCGGCCTCCGGTCACCGCCCCGAAGGGCGTCCTCGGGCACACGCTCGCCGCCGCCGGTGCGATCGAGGCCGCCGCCACCGTGCTCACCCTCGAACACGGCGTCGTCCCGCCGGTCGCCAACCTGGACGCGCCGCCCGCCGACTGGGACATCGACTGCGTCACCAAGGAGCCGCGCCGCCTGCGCGTCGACCGGGCCGTCAGCCACTCCTTCGGCTTCGGCGGGCACAACGTCGCCCTCTGCTTCGAACGGGTTCGCCCCTCCGGACGGTGAACATCTGCACGAGCGCGGTGTCCTGACCGTACGCCGGTCGTTCAGCTTTGTATGACCACCACGCTCACCGGCGTCGATCCCCTCGCACGCCCGCTCACCTCCGTACTCCTCGGCGCCGACGCCCGCCGCGAGCACGGATTCTGGCGGCGGCTCGTCGCCACCGAACCGTTCCGGCTGCCGCCCGGTCCCGCCGCCGGCGGCACCCCGGACGAACGGCTCGCCCGCGCCTACGCACGACTGCGCACCCTCAACGACGCCCTGGACAGCGCCGCCCGCCCGGCCTCCGACTTCCGGGCGCTGGCGGCGCTGCACGAGTGGCTGGCCCCGGTCGACCCCGCGCTCGCCACCATCGCGGGCATCCACTACAACCTCTTCCTCGGCAGCCTCCTGGACCACATCGCCGACAGCCCCCGCGACCTGTCGGACTTCCTGACGCTGCGGCGTACCGGAACCTTCCTGTGTACGGAGGTGGCGCACGGCAACGACGCGGCGGCCGTCGAGACGACCGCCTCCTACGACCCCGTACGCGACGGGTTCGTGCTGCACACCCCGCACTGCGGGGCGCAGAAGTTCATGCCGAACACCGGACGGCCCGGCGGCCCCAAGTCGGGGCTCGTCGCCGCGCGGCTGCTGGCCGGCGGGGCCGACCGGGGGGTGTTCCTGCTGCTCGTGCCGCTCACCGGTGCCACCGGGCCGCTGCCGGGCGTACGGGTGCGCGGGCTGCCGGCCCGCATGGGCAGCCCCGTCGACCACAGCCTGACCTCGTTCGACCACGTCTTCGTGGGGCGCGAGGCGCTGCTGACGGGCCCGCAGGGGTGGATCGACGGCGACGGGGAGTTCCGCAGCGCCATCGAGGGCCGGCGGCGCCGCTTCCTCGCCTCCATCGCCCGGGTCGTCACCGGCAGGATCTCGATGAGCGCCAGCGCCGTCGGCTCGGCCCGCGCCACGCTGGCCGTCGCGGTCCGGTACGGCGGCCACCGCCAGGTCTCCGCCGGACGCGGGGCGCGGCTGCCGGTGCTCGCGTACCGCACCCACTACGGGCCGCTCGCCGAAGCGATGGCCACGGTCTTCGCGATGAGCCTGCTGCACCGCCGCGTCCTGGACCGCTGGGAGGCGGCCCAGGCGGGGCCCGAGGCCGGGCGGGAGGCGGCCGAGCGGCTGGTGGACATCGCCAAGGGCTGGATCACCTGGCGGGCCAGGGCCGTGATCGTGGAGTCCCGGGAACGCTGCGGCGCCCAGGGCCTCCTGGAGAACAACGGGATGGCCGCGCTCGTCACCGGCGTCGAGGGCGCCATCACCGCCGAGGGCGACAACCTCGCCGTCCACGCCAGGGCCGCCGCGGCCCTGCTCGCCGACCGCCCCGCCCACGAACCCGCTCCCGCGCACGGCGACCTCACCGACCTGCGCTTCCTGGTCCGGCTCCTGGGGTGCGCCGAGGAGCTGTGGTTCGCGCGCGCCGGGGCCCGGGCGGCCCGCACGGCGCCGGGCGACCCGCTCGGCCGGTGGAACGCGGCGGCGGGCCCCGCCCTGCGCGGGGTCGAGGCGCATGCCTGCAGGCAGGCGGCCGAGGCGTACGCGGAGGCGGTCGAGGCGCTGCCCGCCGGGGCGGACCGGGACCGGCTCGGCGAGCTGGCCCGACTGTTCGCCCTGGGCCGGGTCGCGCGCGACGGCGGAGACCTGCTCGCGGCCGGTCATCTGAGCGCCGGTCAGGCGGAGGCGCTGACGGACCACACCGAACGGCTCATCCAGGCGGTGGCCCCCCACCTCCCGGAGCTCGCCGGCTCCTTCGCCCTCCCCGACGAGCTGCTCGCCGACTGGCCGATCACGGGCGCCGGTTACGCCGACGCGTACGACGATCCGGAGGCCCACTGGCACACGGAGGAGGGCCGATGACGGGCACCCTCGCCCGCCGTGCGGCACGAGCCGTGCGCGGGCTCGGGGCCGGGGCCGTCCTCCTCGCCTACTGGACGACCGTCGCCGTGTGCGCGCGATGGTGCGAGGCGCCCCGGACGGGCGTTGGCGAATCGGTTCGCCGCAAGGCGTAACCGGAGCGACGCTGCTCAGTTGTTCCGGCGTCGGGGCCGTGCGCGCCGGCGCCGGACACCCCACCGGATGGGCATGAGGAAAGGAAGACCATGAGCACGATCCACCCCCGCATCACCGACGTACTCAGCCGTACCTTCAAGGTGCCCGTGGCCGAGATCCTTCCGGGCTCCACGATGGACAGCCTGGACATGGACTCCCTCGCGGCCGCCGAGTTCGCCGTCGTCCTCCGGGAGACCACCGGGGTCGAGCTGGACAACGGGACCCTGACCCGGGGGACCACTCTCGCCGAGCTCACGGCGCACCTGCAGGCGTCGGCCGGCGCCCGATGAGGACGCCGGCCATCGCCGTCACCGGGCTCGGCATGATCACCCCGGTCGGCAACGACACCGAGTCCACCTGGGACGGCGTGTGCGCCGCCGTGAGCCCGGCCCGCACCGTCCCCGCGCTCGCCGGGTGCGCGGTCGACTTCGCCTGCGTGGTCGACGGCATCGACCTGGACGCCGAGATCGGGCGCCGTACCGCCTTCCGGATGGGCCGGTACGTCAAGTTCGCGGTCCTGGCCGCCAGGGAGGCCGTCGCGGACGCCGGGCTCGACCCGGCCGGCTGGGACGGCAGCCGGGTCGCGGTCGTCGTCGGCACCAGCAGCGGGGGATCCGCGCACCTCACCGACCAGGCGCTGGTCCTGGAGCGGCGGGGCCCGGAGGCGACCTCGCCCGCCGGGGTCCTGCTGACCATCCCCAACATGCCCGCCGCCGAGATCGCGATCGAGATGCGGGCCACCGGCCCCAGCATGGCCCCCTGCACGGCCTGCTCCTCCGGCGTCACCGCACTGTCCGTCGCCCGGGACCTCCTGGCCGCCGGGCAGTGCGACGTGGCGATCGCGGGGGCGACCGAGTCGACCGTCTTCCCGATCGCCATGACCGGCTTCGCCCGGTCCGGGGCCGCCGCCCGCGCGGACGGCGACCTGTCCCGGCTCAGCCGGCCCTTCGCCGCCGACCGCGCCGGACTCGTCATGGGCGAGGGCGCCGCCGTCATGGTGCTGGAGCGCGTGGCCGACGCGGAGGCCAGGGGCGCCGAACCACGGGCCCTGCTCGCCGGCACCGGCGCCACCACGGACGCCCATCACCCCACCAGCCCGAACCCCGACGGGCGGGTCGCCGGGGCCGCCGTCGAGGCCGCCCTGCGCGACGCGGGCTGGCGGGCCGACGAGGTGGAGCACGTCAACGCGCACGGCACCGCGACCCTGCGCAACGACGCCGCCGAGGCCGCGCTGATCAGCCGGGTGTACCCGCACCGGCCACCCGTCACCGCCCCCAAGGGCGTGCTCGGGCACTGCATGGGCGCGGCCGGGGCGATCGAGGCCGGGCTGACGGTCCTCACCCTCCAGCGCGGGGTCGTCCCGCCGGTCGCCAATCTGGACGCGCCCGCGCCCGGGTTCGACATCGACTGCGTCACCAAGGTGCCGCTGGTACGGCAGGTCCGCCGGGCCGTCAGCCACTCCTTCGGCTTCGGCGGGCACAACGCGGTGGTGGCGCTCCAGCGCCCGTGAGCTGCCGTTCCCGGGCGGACGAGGGCGCGGCTGATCTGCGCGTAAGCCCGTGGTAGCGTGCCCGAGCCAGTCGAACTCCACGTAGGGGTCAGGGAATCCGGTGCGAATCCGGAACTGACGCGCAGCGGTGAGGGGGACGGGCGGGGCCACGGCCACTGGGAGACCCGGCGTCTCCCGGGAAGGCGTCCCGCCCGGACGAACCCGAGTCCGAAGACCTGCTGGCGACCGCCGTCCGGGACCGGGCGGCGGGTTCCGTACAGCGGGCCCCGCGCATGGGCCCAGAGACGCCGAGGTACCCCGTGCCGCCGATATCCGGCCCCGCCCGTTCCGCCGCCCTGCTCACCGCCGCCCTCCTCCTGCTGACCGCCTGCGGGGGGCCGCCCTCCGAACAGACCGACGCGACGGGGAAGTCGGACGGCTATCCGGTCACGCTCAAGAACTGCGGGCGCACCGTCACCGTGGACGCCCCGCCCCGGCGTGCCGTATCCGTCGACCAGGGCACCACGGAGATCCTGCTCTCGCTCGGCCTCCAGGACCGGATCGCCGCGACCGCCACCTGGACCGACCCGGTGATGAAGGGCCTGGAGAAGGCCAACGCGGGCGTGAAGCGGATCGCCGACAACCGGCCCTCCTCCGAGAAGGTCCTCGACCAGGAACCCGACCTCGTCGCCGCCGACTTCGAGTCGACCCTCGCCAAGGGCGGCGTCGCCCCGCGCGAACAGTTCGAGAAGCTGGGCGTCCCCACCTATGTCGCGCCCGCCGACTGCACCGCCAAGGACAACACCAAGGACGGCGACGGCGTCCGCACCGGAGCCCTGACCATGGACAGCGTCTACGCCGAAGTGCGCGACCTGGCGCGGGTGTTCGGCGTGCCCGAGCGTGGCGAGAAGCTGGTCGGGCGGCTCCGTGACCGTATCCGCGAGGCCGCCGACGGCATCGGCGGATCCGGCACCTCCGTCATGTACTGGTTCGCCAACTCCGAGGCCCCCTACCTGGCGGGCTGCTGCGGGGCGCCGGGCATCATCAGCCGGGAACTGGGCCTGAAGAACGTCTTCGGCGACACGCACGACGAATGGCCCCAGATCAACTGGGAGACCGTCGCCGACCGCAACCCGGACGTCCTCGTCATCGGCGACCTCACCCGCAAGTCCCAGACCGCCGAGAGCGCCGCCGGGAAGATCGCCTTCCTGGAGTCCAACCCCGTCACGAAGACGATGGACGCCGTACGCCGCAAGCGCTACGTACTGCTCAGCGGCCAGGCCATGAACCCGACCATCCGCACGGTCGAGGGCGTGGAGCTGGTGGCCGCCGGGCTGCGCGACTTCGGGCTCGCGGGGTGACGGCCACCGACCGGCTCGCCGCCCCACCCGGAAAGGCCCCGCGTGACCGGGCACCGGAAGCGGCGCCCGCACGCTCCCGGCTGCGCGGCGGCCTCCTGTGGACCGGTGGCGTCGTGCTGCTCGCCCTCTCCGTCGCGGTCGCCGTCACCATCGGACCCGCCCGGATCTCCGTCGTGGACGTCTGGTCCGCCGTCGCCGCCCACCTCGGCGTCGGCGAGGTACGGCTCAGCCCGATCCGCGACGGCATCATCTGGAACCTGCGCATGCCGCGTACGCTGCTCGCCGCCGTCTGCGGGGCGGGCCTCGCGGTCTGCGGAACCGTCATGCAGTCCCTGCTGCGCAACCCGCTCGCGGACCCGTTCGTCCTCGGCGTCTCCTCCGGCGCGTCCACCGGCGCGGTCCTCGTCGTCGTGCTCGGCGTCGGCGGGGGAGCGGTGACACTGCCCGCCGGAGCGTTCGCCGGGGCGCTGTGCTCCTTCGCCCTGGTGATGCTGCTCAGCCACACCCTGGGCGGCTCCACCGACCGGGTCGTCCTCTCCGGCGTCGCGGCCATGCAGCTGTTCTCGGCGCTGACCTCGTTCGTCGTCATGACGGCCGCCGACGCCGAGCAGACCAGGGGCGTGCTGTTCTGGCTGCTCGGCTCGCTCGGCGGGGTCGGCTGGACCGATGTGTGGGTCTGCTCCGCCGTTCTCGCCGTCAGCCTGCTGATCTGCCTGGGCCACGCCCGTACGCTCGACGCCTTCGCCTTCGGGCAGGACGCGGCCGCCGCCCTCGGGGTGAACGTCGCCCGCGTGCGGACCGTTCTGCTCTGCACGACCGCGCTGCTCACCGCCGCGCTCGTCAGCTCGGCCGGGGCCATCGGCTTCGTCGGGCTGGTCCTGCCGCACGCCGCCCGCGCCCTCACCGGCTCGGGCCATCGCAGACTGCTGCCGGTCACCGCGCTCGCCGGAGCCGTCTTCCTCGTCTGGGTCGACACGCTCGCCCGGACCGTCCTCGACCCCCAGGAGGTCCCGGTGGGCGTCGTCACCGCCCTGATCGGCGTGCCCGCCTTCGTCGCCGTCCTCTACCGCACCAGGCGGCCCGCGTGACCGGGACGACGGCCGAGGGCCTGCGGGCCGAAAGGGTCGCCCGGGAAGCCGGCGGCCGCCTCCTCCTGGACGGCGTGACGCTCGCCCCGGAGCCCGGCACCACCGTGGGCCTGATCGGACCGAACGGCTCCGGCAAGTCCACGCTGCTGCGCATCCTCTCCGGGGTCCTCGCCCCGCACACGGGCGTCGTCACCCTGGACGGCGCACCGCTGCCCGACGTCGGCCGCCGCGCGGTGGCCCGGCGCGTCGCGGTCGTCGACCAGCACGCCGCCACCCAGGACGAGCTGAGCGTCCTGGACGTCGTACGCCTGGGCCGCATCCCGCACCGGCGCGCCTGGTCGGCACCGACGGGGGCGGACGCGGCGGCGGTGGACGAGGCGTTGGAACGCACCGGGCTCACCGGCCGTCGCGACCAGTCCTGGCACACGCTGTCCGGCGGGGAGCGCCAGCGCGTCCAGATCGCCCGCGCGCTCGCCCAGCAGCCGCGCGAACTCCTCCTCGACGAACCGACCAACCATCTGGACATCCAGCACCAGCTGGAACTGCTCGCCCTGGTCGCCTCGCTTCCGCTGACCGCCGTCGTCGCCCTGCACGACCTCAACCTGGCCGCCATGTTCTGCGACCGGATCGTGGTACTCAGCGGGGGCCGGGCGGTCGCGGGCGGCACCCCCGCGCAGGTCGTCACCGAGGAACTGATCGAGGACGTCTACCGGGTGCGGTCCGTCGTCACGCCGGACGGACCGCAGGGGCGGCCCTCGGTGCGCTTCCTGCCCTGACGGCGCCGGGCACACGAGAGGGCGGGCCCGTCGGCGGGCCCGCCCTTCGCTTGTGGTGCGGTGCGGCAGTCATGCCGGCGGGGGGTCAGCGGTGGCGTCCGCGGCCGAGGTCGCCGCCGGTGTCCTTGCCGCCCATGTCCTGGCCGCCCATGTCCTTTCCGCCCTTGGTGGTGCCGTCCGCGTAGTCGATCTGCTCCTTGCGCAGCTCGGCGGAGACCTCCTTCTGCTCGGTCACCCTCTGGGTTTCCATCCGGACGCGCTCGACCGGGACGGTCTCCTTGCGCGTCGTGGCGCGCTCCGCGTGGAGGGTGACCTCCACGTCCTGCTCGGTCAGATCGCCCGTGCGCGCCGTCTTGTCGCCCGGCTGAAGCGGCTCACGGACCACCCGTACCTCCTCGTGCGAGACCGGAACGCTGCGCGTGACGTTCTCGGTGACGACGTACTTGTGGAGGCGGGCCCTGCCGCTCTCGTACTCCTCGGTGCCGATGTGCAGCTGCTCCTCGGAGCGGATCATCTCCTCCTTGCCGCCCAGGTCGGCCCCGGACCGCTGGGCACCCGCGCCGGCTCCGGCCAGCGGGCGTCCCGCGCCCGTGCCCGCCGCCTCGGTGTCCCGGTGCCTGCCGGTGCCGGCCGACTGCGTGCGGTCCGTGCCGGAGGTGCCGGCCGCACCCATGGCCCCGGCCCCTGCCCCGGCCGCCGCGCCGGTCCCGGCCGCGCCCATGGTGCCGGTGCCCGTGGTGGTCGGTGCGCCGGTCCCGGACTTGTCGCCCAGGTTGCCCCGGGTGTTCCTGGTCAGGCCGTAGTGCCGGTACAGCTCCTCCTCCTCCGACACGGACAGATGCGCGTCCGCGTCCACCCGGGGGGCTTCCTTGACCTGGTCCTTGCCGTGGGAGATGTGCAGGTCGGAGCCCACTCGACGGGCTCCGGCGAGAGGCACGAAACTCTCCTTCATGCCGAACAGGCCGGTCTTCACCGTGATCCAGTCCGGGCGGCCGGTGCTGTCGTCGACATACACGCGGCCCACGTTGCCGATCTTCTCGCCCTCGGTGTCGTACACCGTCAGGCCGTCGAGCTCTCCGGAATCCGTGAAACCGTCAGCGGCTCCCATATCCGAATCCTCCTCGCCCGGGCGCGTCCTGTGGGTGGGTCCAGCAGAGAAGGCGCGTCCGGATTCCATCGCGCCTCACCCGGATGGACGCTGCAACCGCCCGGCCACCGGGGGCGGCGCGCCGTGTCCGCATCGGACCGGCGCAGCCCCCGCGTCACGCGGCTGCGCGGCTTCCGCGCCTGTTACGCCATCCGGGTGAACGGGCCGGTCCTCGGACGCCCCGGCCCCGCCGCATATGATCAACGGGTCCACGCCGACCGGCGTCCCGCCGCGCCATCCGGGGGTGCCCCATCCGTTCCGTACGCATCCGGCTCCCCGCACAACGCGGCGAACTGCTCGCCCGGCGCGAGGACGGCGCGGAGCTGCACCACCTCGTGTGGCGGCTGGGACCCGGCTGGCGGGTGTGCAGCAGCGCGGTCCTGGGCGGCGGCATCGGCCCGCGCGAGTGGATCCTCAACGCGCAGGTGCCCGGCGGCTACCCCCGCACGGACCCGGACCGCCACCTCGCCGAGATCGCCGCCGCCGCCCACCTCACCGGCCCCGGCGCCGGCCTCATGACCGCCGCCGACGTCACCGCGTACACCACCGCCGACGACGAGGACGTGCACGCCACCGCCACCTGCGGTCTGGGCGTACGCGGCTGGGCCGCCGCACCGGCCGAGGGCACCGGCGGACCGCCGCGCCCCGGCACCGTCAACATCGTGGTGACCTTCCCGGTACCGCTGTCCGACGCCGCCCTGGTCAACGCCGTGGCCACCGCCACGGAGGCCAAGGTGCAGGCGCTCCTGGACGCCGGACTCGACTGCTCCGGCACCCCCACGGACGCCGTCTGCCTCGCCGCGCCCGAACCGGGGCCGCGGACCGGCGCCGCCGAACCGTTCGCCGGGCCGCGCTCCCGCTGGGGCGCGCGCCTCGCCAGAGCCGTACACGCCGCCGTGCTGGAAGGCGCGCTGCGGCACCCCCAACAAGCCGAAGCCGCCGCGCACTCCGGCGCGCGGCCGACGGAAGGAACCCCATGACGTCAGCAGTCCCCACCGCGCCCCAGCGGCCGGTCGTCGCCGTACTCGGAGCCGGGATCATGGGCGCGGCCATGGCCCGCAGCCTGCTCCGCGCCGGTCTGGAGGTCCGGGCCTGGAACCGTACGCAGGCCAAGGCCGCCCCGCTCGCCGCCGACGGCGCCACCGTCACCGACACGGCGACCGAGGCCGTGCGCGGCGCCCATGTCGTGCTCACCGCGCTCACCGACACGACCGCCGTCGCCGCCGCGCTCACCGCCGCGTCCGAGGGGCTGCACCGGGGCCAGGTGCTGCTCCAGACCTCCACGGTCGGCCCGGACGGCGCCGTCGAACTGGCCCAGCGCGCCGCCGACCTCGGGCTGATCCACCTCGACGCCCCGGTCGTCGGCACCCGGCAGCCCGCCGAGCAGGGCGCGCTCACCGTCCTCCTCTCCGGCCCGGAGGCCGCCCGCCCGGTCGTCGAACCGGTGCTGGACGCGATCGGGCAGCGCACGGTCTGGGCCGGCGAGGAGCCGGGAGCGGCGTCCCGGCTGAAGCTCGTGGTCAACGCCTGGGTCGTCAACATGGTCGGCGGCGTCGCGGAGTGCCTGAACCTCGCCGAAGGGCTGGGCGTCGACCCGCGTACGTTCCTGGGCCTCGTCAAGGGCGGACCGCTCGACTCCGGTTACCTCCAGGCCAAGTCCGCCGCCGTGCTCGACGGCGACCTCACGCCGAGCTTCGCCCTGTCCACCGCCCTCAAGGACACCCGTCTCATCCTCGACGCGGCCGCTCAGGCCGGTGTCCGGCTGGACCTGGCCGCCGCTTCGGCCGCCCGCTTCGAGCGCGCCGAGGCCGCCGGACACGGCGAGGAGGACATGGTCGCCACCTACTACGCGGGCCGGGCCCCCGAACGGGACGGCGGCTGACCGGACCGGGGCAAGGACCCCGTAACGGCGCGAGACCGCCCCACCGGTACGGGGGAGCCCGGTGGGACGGCCGCCCTCAGCGTGCCACAGGACCGCCCGCCGCAGGGGCCGGCCGGCGGGTACCGGGCCGTGATTGAGTCGAAATCGACGGTACGGGAATACCCGGGCGCCACGTGTCCTTGCCGCAGCCGGGGTGCCCGTCAGCAGGGCGCCGGCGCACCAACAGGGGAGAAGGAGTTCATGCCGAAGGCGTACGTGTTCACCCGCAACGGCGGCCCGGAGGTGGAGGGCTTCGCCGATCTGGAACGGCCGAAACCCGGCCCCGGCGAACTGCTGGTCGCCGTCCGGGCGGCGGGCGTCAACCCGGTCGACTGGAAGCTGCGCACCGGCTACACCCGGCCGGGCAGCGAGCCGCTGCCGTTCCCGGCCGTCTTCGGCAGCGAGGCCGCCGGCACCGTCGTGGAGACCGGCCCCGGAGCGGAGGGCTTCGCCCCCGGCGACGAGGTGTTCGGCAACCCGCTGACCGGCGGGTACGCCGAGTACACGCTCATGCCCGTCGCCGTCACCGCCCACAAGCCGGCCGCCCTGTCCTTCACCGACGCGGCGGTCCTGCCCGTCGCCGCCGCCACCGCCTACGACGGGCTGCGCCAGCTCGGCCCCGCCCCCGGCGCCACGCTCCTGGTCACCGGGGCCGGGGGCGGCGTGGGCAGCGCCGCTGTCCAGCTCGCCCGCCACGCGGGCCTCCGTGTCCTCGGCGTCGCGAGCGCGGCCAAGAAGGACTTCGTGGAGTCCCTGGGCGCCGAGCACATCCCGTCCGGCGCCGGCCTCGCCGACCGGGTGCGGGCGGTAGCCCCCGAGGGCGTGGACGCCGTTTTCGACCTGGTCGGCGGCGACACCCTGCGCGAGGTGGCGGCGCTGACCGACCCGGCCGCGCTCATCAGCGCCGGCGGCAAGCCCCTGGTGACCGAGCTCGGCGGAGAACCCGTCCGGCGGGCCCGTACCGCCGCCGTCCTCGACGAGGTGGCGCGGCTGACCGTCGAAGGGGTCCTGCGCACCCGGGTGACCCGGACCGTGCCCCTCGACCGGGCGGCCGAGGCGCTGCGCGCGGTGGAGGACGGCCACGCCCTGGGCAAGACCGTGATCGAGGTGACCGCGTGACCACGCACCCGGACCGGGGCCACCCGCTGGACGACCCGGTCGGCAGCGCGCTGCGAGGCCCGCACGCCCACTTCGCCGAGCGCCGCGGCCGGGTGCTGCGCTACCCCTCCGCGGTCGCCCCCTGGGTGGCCCTCCCGCCGGACCCGGGGCCGGCCGACTGGGCCGATGTGGCGGCGCTCACCGGGCCGGGCGGAGCCGTCACGATCACCGCGTTCCGGGAGCCCCCGCCCGCCGGCTGGGAGATCACCTTCCACGCCGGGGGCGTCCAGCTGGTCGACGCGGGCGTGGCCGCACAACCCCTCCCCGGAGCGGTCCGGCTGGGCCCCGCCGACGTACCGGAGATGCTCGACCTGGTCGCCCGCACCCGGCCGGGCCCCTTCGAGCCCCGGACCGTCGAGCTCGGCACCTACCTCGGGGTGCGCCGGGACGGGGCGCTCGTCGCCATGGCCGGTGAGCGCATGCGCCCGCCGGGCTGGAGCGAGATCAGCGCCGTCTGCACCGACGAGTCGGTACGCGGCCAGGGGCTCGGCGGCGGACTCGTGCGCGCCGTCGCCCACGAGATCCGGCAGCGCGGCGAGATCCCGTTCCTGCACGCGGCGGCCGCCAACACCGGAGCCGTCCGGCTCTACGAGTCGCTGGGCTTCGAGCTCCGCCGGCGGGTCGAATTCCTGGCCGCCCTCGTGCCGGCCGGGGTGTCCGTGGCGGCGCGCTGAGCGGAGCGGTGTCCCCGGGGACACCGCTCCCGCGCTTTCCGGGACCTTCGGCCGGGCCGCCGGGGCCGTAAGCCTCGTGTGCGTCACCCCGCTGACCGGGTCGAATGGAGGCAGACGTCGGCATCCGGCCGGCCGATCCCGGAAGGAGAGGGCCTTGACGTTCGGACTCCTGAGCCGGTCCGCGCCCCGCGTGACGCTTCCCGGCACCGACCTCGGAGAGGCCGCCGTGCGCGCCCCCCGGGTCGGGAACGGGGTGCTGTTCGGCGCACTGGCCCTGCTGACCGCCGCGATCGTCTGCCTGGACGTCCTGTCGGGCCAGGACCTGCGTCTGGTGCCGCTGCTGGTGGTGGTACCGGCCTTCGTCTCGGTGTTCGGCACGATCGCCCAGACCACCGGGGTCGCCGTCTTCGTCATGATGGTGGCCGTCGCCTCGCGACTGGTGAGCGGCGGGAGCAACTGGGACATCGCGAGCAGTGTCGTCTTCACCGTCCTGGCGTGTCTCCTCGGTATCGGCGCCTGTGTGCTGCGCATCCGGCACGCCATCGAGGTCGCCCGGCTCCGTTCGGCCGCCGTCGCGCTCCAGCGCCAGATCCTGCGCCCGCTGCCCATTCCCACCGACCAGATCACCGCCCACGGCTCGTACACGCCGATCGAGGAGGACCACCTGGTCGGCGGGGACATCTACGAGGTCGTGCAGTCGCCCTACGGCACCCGCGTGATCATCGGCGACGTCCAGGGCAAGGGGCTCCCCGCCATCGGTGTGGGCTTCGCCGTCCTCGGCGCGTTCCGCGAGGCGGCCATCCGCGAACCCTCCCTGATCGGTGTCGTGGACCGGCTGGAGGACGCCGTCGCCCGGCAGAACGCCTTCGCCGCCCAGACCGGTGACACGGAACGCTTCGTGACCGCGCTCGTCCTCGGATTCGACGGCGACGGCCGGGCGCAGGCCGTCAACTGCGGCCATCTGCCGCCCCGCCTGGTGCACGACGGAGTCGCCGTCCCGGTGCCGTTGCGCCGGACGTCGGTACCGTTGGGCATGGCGGAACTCAGCAACGAGGGCCGCACCGCGGAGCGGCTCGACTTCCCGTCCGGCGCGACGCTCCTGATGTTCACCGACGGGGTGACCGAGGCCCGTGACGCCGAAGGGCGCTTCTATCCGCTCGACGCCCGGCTGAGCCGCTGGGCACGGCGGGGCCCCCGGGAACTGCTCGACGCGCTCGGACACGACCTGGAGGAGTTCTCCGGCGGCGTGCGGCGCGACGACATCGCCGTACTGGCCCTGAGCCGGGTCGCCGAGTCGGCCCCCGTCCCGGCCGAGCCGACGGTGTACGAGGCGATGCGGCCCGCCGAGGCGTTCAGCGGGCGGTAATCCGCGCAGCTCACAGGCTCACGATGTCCCGGCACGACTTCTGTCGCGCCGGGACATTTTCGGGTGTACGGTGAAAGACATGCAAGCGGAACAGAAGATTCCGGACCGGCGGGGCCGCAAGGCCCGCCGGACCCGGGACGCGCTGGCCGGGGCCGCGTTCGAGCTCGTGCTCGACCGGGGGCTCAGGGAGGTCACGGTCGAGGAGATCGCGGAACGCGCCGACCTGGACCGCCGCACCTTCAGCCGGTACTTCGCGAGCAAGGAGGACGCCGTCCTGGACTCGGTCCGGGGCGACGGCGACCGCATCAACGACGCCCTGCGCGCCCGCCCGGCCGGCGAGCCCCCGCTCACCGCGTACCGCCGGGCCGTCCAGGACTGGCTCGCGGACCCCGGGGTCCCGGCCTGGCACCGCCGCCCGCGCATCTACGAGCTGCTGGTCCTCGCCGAGCGCGAACCGACCCTCTACGCGGCCTTCCACCACATCCGGGTGGACGCCCAGGCGGACTCGGTCGCCATCGTCGCGGACCGGCTCGGCACCGACCCCCTCAGCGACCTGCGGCCCGCCGTCACGGTCGCCGCCGGAGCCGGCGCCCTCCTCGCCGCCCAGGCCGCCTGGGTCCGCGGCGACCGCCCCGACGAGCTGCCCCGGCTCGTGGAACGGGCCTTCGACGCCCTGGCCGGCGAACTCTTCACCGGCCCCGCGCCGCACAGCACCACCAGCACCACCAGCACCACGGAAGGAAACGGCACATCATGAGCACCACCTCCACCGACCAGGAGTTCGCCGGCCGGACCGCCCTCGTCACCGGCGGGGCCTCGGGCATCGGCCTGGCCCTCGCCCACCGGCTCGCCGGCGCGGGCGCCTCGGTCGTCGTCGCCGACTACAACGAGGAGAGCGCCCGCGAGGCGGCCGCCGCCCTGGAGAGCGCCGGCGGCCGGGCCGCCGCCGTGGCCGTGGACGTCACCGACCCCGCGTCCGTCGAGGCGGGCGTGCGGTTCGCCGTCGACACCTTCGGCGCCCTGCACCTCGCCGTGAACAACGCGGGCATCGGCGGCCCCAGCAACCCGACCGGCGAGTACGCCGTCGAGGACTGGGACCGGGTCGTCGCGACCAACCTCAGCGGCGTCTTCTACTCGATGCGCCACGAACTGCCCGCCATCGTCGCCGCGGGCGGCGGCGCGATCGTCAACATGTCCTCGATCCTGGGCACCAACGGCTTCGCCGGTTCGCCGGCCTACGTCGCCGCCAAGCACGGCGTCGTCGGCCTCACCAAGACCGCCGCCCTGGAGTACGCCGCCCAGAACGTCCGGATCAACGCGGTGGGCCCCGGCTTCATCGACACCCCGCTGCTGCGGAACACGGAGGGCCCCGCCCGCGACCACCTGATCTCGCTGCACCCGGCGGGCCGCCTCGGCACGTCCGAGGAGGTCGCCGAGCTCGCCGCGTTCCTGCTCTCCGACCGCGCCTCCTTCATCCACGGCAGCTACCACCTGGTGGACGGCGGCTACTCCGCCTCCTGAGCGGGGCTCCGCGGAGAACGGGGGATCTCGGGGGATCGGGGGTTTCGGGGGTCAGCACAAGAGACAGCCACAGAGGTCGAGGAGGACCCCATGAAGGCAGTTCAGTACCGCGAGATCGGCGCCGCACCCGAGGTCGTCACCGTGCCCGACCCGGAGCCGGGCCCCGGACAGGTGCTGCTGGAGGTCACGGCGGCCGGTGTCTGCCACTCCGACATCGCCGTGATGAGCTGGACCGCGGACCAGTTCCCGTACCCCCTGCCGCTCACCCTCGGCCACGAGGGCGTCGGCACGATCGCCGCGCTCGGTGACGGGGTCACCGGCCTGGAGACCGGCCAGTCCGTCGCCGTCTACGGCCCCTGGGGCTGCGGCACCTGCATCAAGTGCGCCGAGGGCAAGGAGAACTACTGCCTGCGCGCCGCCGACCTCGGCATCAACCCGCCCGGCCTCGGCTCGCCCGGCGCCATGGCCGAGTACATGATCGTGGACGACCCGCGCCACCTGGTGCCCATCGGCGACCTCGACCCGGTGCGGACCGTGCCGCTCACCGACGCGGGCCTCACCCCGTACCACGCCATCAAGCGCTCCCTGCCGAAGCTGGTGCCCGGGGCCACCGTCGTCGTCATCGGCACCGGCGGCCTCGGCCACGTGGCGATCCAGCTGCTGCGCGCCCTGACCTCCGCCCGCGTCATCGCCCTCGACGTCACCGAGGACAAGCTCGCCCTCGCCCGCACCGTCGGGGCACACGAGACCGTCCTGTCCGACGAGCACGCGGCCGCCCGCATCCGTGAGCTGACGGGCGGCATCGGCGCCCAGGTCGTCCTGGACTTCGTCGGCGCCCCGCCGACCGTCGCCACCGCCGGCGCGGCGGCCGCCATCGACTCCGACGTGACCATCGTCGGCATCGGCGGGGGAGCGCTGCCCGTGGGCTTCGGCGCCCTTCCGTTCAACACGACGGTCACCGCCCCGTACTGGGGATCGCGCTCCGAACTGGCCGAGGTGCTGGAGCTGGCCCACGCCGGAGCGGTGGACGTCCACGTCGAGACGTACCCGCTGGACGAGGCACCGCTCGCCTACGAGCGCCTGCACGCCGGCAAAATCAACGGCCGGGCGGTCATCCTCCCGCAGAGCTGAGGCGTAGCGGGCGGGGCCGGCCTCAGGCCCCGCCCTCCGCCAGATGCCCGCGCAACCGGTCCACGAAGACCCGCTGCCCCTTCACCAGCCGCACCGCCGCCTCCTCGGGCGTGCACCAGGCGAACCGGTCCATCTCCGGGAACTCCCGCAGCGTCCCCGACTTCCGGGGCCACTCCATCGCGAACGTGCCGGGCACCGCCGTCGCCGGATCGGCGTCGCCCTCCAGCGCCCACACGGCCACCGTCTTCCCACTGGCCTGCCGCGCCTCGCCCAGCTCCACCCACGCACCGTCCGGCGCCGGATGCCCGAACTCCTCCTCGAACTCCCGGCGCGCCGCCGCCCGCGGCTCCTCGTCGGGGCCGTACTCGCCCTTGGGCACCGACCAGGCGGCCTCCTCGCGCCCCGTCCAGAACGGCCCGCCCATGTGGCCGATGAACACTTCGAGACCGCGCCCGGCACCGGTGCGGAACAGCAGGAGGCCCGCGCTGCGGCGGGTGCTCTTCTTGGCCGTCATACCGCCCAGTGTGCGCGGCAACGCCGCGAGGTGCCGTGCCAGGCGTCGCGGACCCGGCCATGATCGGCAAGACGCCCCCTAGGCCCTGCCGTCACATTCCCGTCTGCCGGGCGGACGACAGCAATGTGACGACACCCCCTAGACCTTGCGGTAGTCGTACGCCTCCGAGGCCGCCGCCACCACCGCGTCGACGTCCCCGCCCGCCGACGCCGTGACCACCGCGGCCACCGCGCCCTCCACGAACGGGGCGTCCACCAGCCGCGTCCCGGCCGGGAACTCGTCGCCGTCGGCGAGCATCGCCTTCACCGTGAGGACCGCACTCCCCAGATCGACCAGGACGGCCACGCCCGCCCCGCCGTCCACCGCCCGGGCGGCCTTCGCGATCAGCTCCGAGCTCGTCCCGAGCCCACCCGCCCCGGTGCCGCCCGCCGCGGCGACCGGAGCCGTCGCCCCGCCCGCCGCCAGCCCCCGGGCCAGCTCCGCCACGGACTCGGCCACCGCCCCGCTGTGCGAGACCAGCACGATGCCCACCTGCGCGCTCACTCCGCGCCCCCGTCCGTGTCCGCCGTGTCCGCCAGCGCGGCGATCAGCAGCGCCGACGAGGTGGCCCCCGGGTCCTGGTGCCCGACGCTGCGCTCGCCCAGATAGCTCGCCCGGCCCTTGCGCGCCAGCAGCGGCACGGTCGCCTCGGCGCCCGCGGCCGCCGCGTCCCGGCCCGCGGCGAACGAGGTCCCCAGCGCCGCCACGGCCGGCAGCAGCGCGTCGAGCATCGTCTTGTCACCGGCCTGCGCCCCGCCCAGCTGTGCCACCGCCGCGACGCCCTCGCCGAGCGCCCGCGCCAGATCGGCGGGGGACACGGCAGGGGCGTCGCCCAGCGCCTTGCCCGTACGCCGCAGCAGCGTCCCGTACAGCGGGCCCGAGGCGCCGCCGACCGTGGAGATCAGCTGCCGTCCGGCCAGCGCCAGCACGGCCCCCGGGGTCTGCGGCGGCTCCTTCGCGAGGGCCGCCGAGACCGCGGCGAACCCGCGCTGGAGATTGCTGCCGTGATCGGCGTCCCCGATCGCGGAGTCCAGCTCCGTCAGGCGGGCCGCCTCACGGTCGACCAGAACGGCGGTCGCGGTCATCCAGCGGTGGAAGAAATCGGCGTCGAGCACATGCACTCCCAGCTCCGTCGCGTGCGGATCAGTGGATCAACGGCCCCAGCGCAGCGCCGGCGTCTCGACCGGCGCGTCCCACAGCCGCAACAGCTCCTCGTCCACCTGGCACAGCGTCACCGAGCAGCCCGCCATGTCGAGCGAGGTCACATAGTTGCCCACGAGCGTACGAGCGACCACCACGCCCCGTTCCCGCAGCACCCGGTGCACCTCGGCTCCGAACCCGTACAGCTCCAGCAGCGGGGTCGCGCCCATGCCGTTGACCAGGGCGAGCACCGGGCCGCTGGGCCGCAGATCGTCCAGGACCGCGTTCACGGCGAAGTCCGCGATCTCCCCGGAGGTCATCATCGCCCGCCGCTCCCGGCCCGGTTCGCCGTGGATGCCGATGCCCAGCTCCAGCTCGCCGGCGGGCAGATCGAAGGTGGGGGAGCCCTTCGCGGGGGTCGTCACGGAGCTGAGGGCGACCCCGAAGCTGCGCGCGGACTCGTTCACCCGGCGGGCGATCGCGGCCACCCGGTCCAGCGGGGCGCCCTCGTCGGCCGCCGCGCCCGCGATCTTCTCGACGAAAAGGGTGGCCCCCGTGCCCCGTCGCCCGGCCGTGTACAGGCTGTCGGTCACCGCGACGTCGTCGTCCACGAGCACCTGCTCGATCCGCAGCCCCTCCTCCTCGGCGAGCTCCGCCGCCATCTCGAAGTTGAGGACGTCCCCGGTGTAGTTCTTGACGACGAAGAGCACGCCCTCGCCGCTGTCCACGGCGGCAGCCGCCCGCACCATCTGGTCCGGCACCGGAGAGGTGAACACCTCGCCCGGACACGCCGCCGACAGCATTCCGGGGCCGACGAACCCGGCGTGCAGCGGTTCGTGCCCCGACCCGCCGCCGGAGACCAGGGCCACCTTCCCGGCCACGGGCGCGTCCCGGCGTACGACGACCCGGTTCTCCACGTCCACCGTCAGCTCGGGATGGGAGGCGGCGATCCCGCGCAACGCGTCGGCCACCACGGTTTCGGGGACGTTGATCAGCATGCGCAACGGAATCTCCCAGGAGGGCTGTCGGATCCGGACGGCGTGAACCGTTCCCACCGTAGGCCGTGATCGCGCCGCTGCGAAGACGGCGGGGCTACGCTGTCCGCGTCCGCCGCGCCCCGCGCCCCCTCCCGCAGGAACAGGTGACCGTAATTGCTGTACATCGCGCTGCTCCGAGGGCTGAACGTGCCGGGCCGCTCCGTGAAGATGGAGCGGCTGCGCGGACTCTTCACGGAGCTGGGGCTCGCCTCCGTGCGCAGCTACATCCAGAGCGGCAACGTCTTCTTCGAGTCCGAGGAGACCGACCGGGCCGCGCTCGCCGCCCGTATCGGCGACCACCTCGCCGGAGCCCTCGGCTACGACGTGGCGGTCTGCCTGCGCACGGTCCCCGAGCTGGAGGAGCTGATCGCGCTCGACCCCTTCAAGGACGTCACCGTCACCGACGACATCCGCCTCTGCGTCGTGTTCACGACCGAGCGCGTCCCGTCGGACCTGGACCTGCCGATGCTCTCCCCGAAGAAGGACATGGAGATCATCGGCCACACCGACCACGACGCCTTCGTCGTCTGGCACCTGATCAACGGCAAGGCACCGGCCGCCAAGGGCTTCCAGGAAGGCGTCCTGGGCCGTGACGCGACGACCCGCTTCTTCCACACCGTCGTGAAGATCCTGGCCGCCGCCCGGAAGGGCCTGGACTGACCGGTCAGGCGCGGTCGATGTGCACGCTGGTCGACTTCACCCGGGCGGTGGCCTGCACCCCGACCTCCAGGCCCAGCTCCTCCACGGCCTCCCTGGTCAGCAGGGACACCAGCCGGTGCGGTCCCGCCTGGATCTCGACCTGCGCGGCCACATCGCCCAGCTTCACGGCGGTCACGATGCCCGCGAACGCGTTGCGCGCGGAGGTGTACGAGACCTCCTCGTCGCCCGTGCCGTTCTGCGCCACCTCCACGGAGAACGCCGCCAGGTCGCGGCCGTCGATGAGGCGGCGGCCGCCCTCGTCGCGGTGGGTCGCGACCCGTCCCGCGTCGGCCCACCGGCGGGCGGTGTCGGGGCTGACGCCGAGGAGCCGGGCCGCCTGCCCGATCGTGTAGGACTGCATGCGCCGTACCCTAACCGGCCCGCGGGCACGTGTACGCGGCACGGCCGGGTGGACCAGCCGGGATGAGGAATCACCCCGCGCGTCCTAGGGTGCGAACCATGGCAGACAGCGCGGGGGACCGGGGTTCCGACGGGCACGACACGCCCGATCCGCGACGGTGGCAGGCGCTCGCGGTCTGCCTGGTCGCCGGCTTCATGACCCTCCTGGACGTCTCGATCGTCAACGTCGCGCTCCCGTCCATCAAGGAGGGGCTGCACACCCCGGAGTCCGATCTGCAATGGGTCCTGTCCGGTTACGCCCTGGCCTTCGGCCTGTTCCTCATCCCGGCCGGGCGGCTCGGCGACGCCCGCGGCCGGCGCGCCGTGTTCATGGCGGGGCTCACGCTCTTCACGCTGTCCTCCGCGGCCTGCGGCGCCGCGCAGTCGAGCATGTGGCTGGTGATCGCCCGACTGGTCCAGGGGCTGGCCGGCGGCATGGTCTCGCCGCAGATCTCCGCCCTCATCCAGCAGATGTTCCAGGGCCGGGAGCGCGGTCGCGCCTTCGGCATGTTCGGCACGGTGGTCGGCATCTCCACCGCCGTCGGCCCGCTGCTCGGCGGCCTGCTGATCCAGGCGGCCGGAGCGGAGGAGGGCTGGCGCTGGGTGTTCTACGTCAACCTGCCGCTCGGGCTCGTCTGCCTCCTGCTGGCCCGCCGCCTGCTGCCCGACACCCCGTCCGCCGGCCCGGTCCGGCTGCGCGACCTCGACCCGCTCGGGGTGCTGCTGCTCGGCAGCGGGGTCCTGGCCCTGCTGCTGCCCTTCGTCCAGTCCCGGCAGTGGCCCGGCGACGAGAAGTGGCTGCTGCTGATCCTGGCCGTGGCGCTGCTCGGCGCGTTCGTCGGCTGGGAGTCCCGGTGCGGCCGGCGCGGCACCCAGCCGGTCGTGGACCTCCGGCTCTTCAAGGTGCGCTCGTACTGGCTGGGCTGTCTGCTCATCCTGCTGTACTTCGCCGGATTCACCTCGATCTTCTTCATCACCACGCTCTACCTCCAGAGCGGTCTGCACTACACCGCCCTCCAGGCCGGTCTGGCGATCACGCCCTTCGCCCTGGGCTCCGCCGTCGCCGCAAGCCCCGGCGGCCGGCTCGTCGGACGCTTCGGCCGCCCCCTCGTCGTCGTCGGCCTGGCCGCCGTGGCCATCGGGCTCGGGGCCACCGCGCTCGCCGTCCACCTGGTGCCCGGCCGGGGCGCGGGCTGGGCGATGGCGGCCCCGCTGCTCTTCGCGGGGCTCGGCAGCGGCCTGGTCATCGCCCCCAACCAGACCCTGACCCTCTCCGAGGTGCCGGTGGCCACCGCGGGCAGCGCCGGCGGCACCCTCCAGACCGGGCAGCGCGTCGGCTCCGCCATCGGGATCGCCGCCGTCGGAGCGGTGTTCTTCGCCCAGGTCGGCGGGGACGGCTGGTCCGACGCGTACGACCACGGGCTCATCGTCTCCGTCGCCTTCGTCGTCGGCGCCCTGCTCGTCGCGGTCGCCGACGTGGGCGGCGGCCGACGGGGCAGACGCCGTACACGGCACTCCCCGCCTCCCGCAGCCGCATCCTGAGGAGAACGCGATGAACGACTCCGCCGGCACCGACGGCAACAGCTCGTACGGGCACAAGCCCTTCAAACGCTCCCGCAGCCATTTCGCGGACCGCATCACCGCCGACGGCCGCGACGGCTGGCCCGTCGAAGCGGGCCGCTACCGTCTCGTCGCCAGCCGGGCCTGCCCCTGGGCCAGCCGCGCCCTGGTCTCCCGCCGGCTGCTCGGCCTGGAGGACGCGCTCTCGCTCGCCGTCACCGACCCGCTCCAGGACGACCGCAGCTGGCGCTTCACGCTCGACCCGGACGGCCGGGACCCGGTGCTCGGCATCCGCTACCTCAGCGAGGCGTACGACGCCCGCGAGCGCGACTACCCGGGCGGCGTCAGCGTCCCGGCGATCGTGGACGTCCCCAGCGGCAAGCTGGTCACCAACGACTACCAGCAGATCACCCTCGACCTCGCCACCGAGTGGACCGCCCTGCACCGTCCCGGCGCGCCCGACCTCTACCCCGAGCCGCTGCGCGCGGAGATCGACGCGGTGATGGAGGGCATCTACCGGGACGTCAACAACGGGGTGTACCGCGCCGGGTTCGCGGACGGCCAGGACACCTACGAGGAGGCGTACGAGGCACTGTTCCGCCGCCTTGAGCAGATGTCGGATCGGCTCACGGACCGCCGCTACCTCGTCGGCGACACGATCACCGAGGCCGACATCCGGTTCTTCACCACCCTGGTCCGCTTCGACCCCGTCTACCACGGCCACTTCAAGTGCAACCGCCGGAAACTCGCCGAGGACCCGGTGCTGTGGGCGTACGCCAGGGACCTCTACCAGACCCCCGGATTCGGGGACACGGTCGACTTCCACCACATCAAGCAGCACTACTACCGGGTGCACACCGGCATCAACCCCACCGGCATCGTGCCCCTGGGCCCCGACCTCTCCGGCTGGCTGACCCCGCACCACCGCGAACAGCTCGGCGGCCGCCCCTTCGGCGACGGCACCCCGCCCGGACCCGTGCCGCCCGGCGAGGAGATCCCGCCCGAAGGCCGTCCGTAGCGGGATCCGGCCGGTGTGGGGCAGGGCCCTGTCGAGACCGCGCCGCTCACGAGATATCTTGATGTCAAGCAATGTTGCAGACGTGGAGCGGAGCACAGGGTGACTGACTCGACCATCATCTATACACACACCGACGAGGCCCCGGCCCTGGCGACGTATTCGTTCCTGCCCGTGATCGAGGCGTACGCCTCCAAGGCCGGTGTCACCGTCGAGAGCCGGGACATCTCCCTGGCGGGCCGGATCATCGCAGGCTTCCCCGAGCGCCTCCGCGAGGACCAGCGCATCGACGACGCTCTCGCCGAGCTCGGCGAGCTGGCCACCACGCCCGGGGCCAACATCATCAAGCTTCCGAACATCTCGGCCTCGATCCCGCAGCTGAAGGCCGCGATCGCCGAGCTCCAGGCCCAGGGCTACGCCCTCCCGGACTACCCGGACGACCCGCGGACCGACGAGGACAAGGACGTCCGCGCCCGTTACGACAAGGTCAAGGGCAGCGCCGTCAACCCGGTCCTGCGCGAGGGCAACTCGGACCGCCGCGCCCCCGCCTCGGTCAAGAACTACGCCAAGACGCACCCGCACCGCATGGGCGCCTGGACCTCCGACTCCAAGACCGACGTCGCCACCATGGGCGTCGACGACTTCCGGTCCACCGAGAAGTCCGCGGTCATCACCGAGGCCGGCAACCTGCGCATCGAGCTCGCCGGTGACGACGGCACCACGACCGTCCTGCGCGAGTCCGTACCCGTCCTCGCGGGCGAGGTCGTCGACGCCTCCGTCATGCGCGTCGCCGCCCTGCGCGAGTTCATCACCGCCCAGATCGCCCGCGCCAAGGCCGAGGGCGTCCTGTTCTCCGTGCACCTCAAGGCCACGATGATGAAGGTCTCCGACCCGATCATCTTCGGCCACGTGGTGCGCGCGTTCTTCCCGAACACCTTCGCCGAGTACGGTGACGTGCTCGCCGCGGCCGGCCTGACCCCGAACGACGGCCTGGGCGGCATCCTCAAGGGCCTGGAGGCCCTGCCCGAGGGTGCGAAGATCAAGGAGTCCTTCGAGGCCGAGCTGGCCGAGGGCCCGGCCCTCGCCATGGTCGACTCCGACAAGGGCATCACCAACCTGCACGTCCCCAGCGACGTCATCGTCGACGCCTCCATGCCGGCCATGATCCGCACCTCCGGGCACATGTGGGGCCCGGACGGCAACGAGGCCGACACCATCGCCGTCCTCCCGGACAGCAGCTACGCCGGTGTCTACCAGGTCGTCATCGACGACTGCCGCGCCAACGGCGCCTTCGACCCGGCCACGATGGGCTCCGTGCCCAACGTCGGCCTCATGGCGCAGAAGGCCGAGGAGTACGGCAGCCACGACAAGACCTTCGAGATCCCCGCCACCGGCACCGTCCGTGTCGTGGACGCCGCCGGCAACGCCGTGCTGGAGCAGACCGTCGGCGCCGGCGACATCTTCCGGATGTGCCAGACCAAGGACCTGCCGATCCAGGACTGGGTCAAGCTCGCCGTGACCCGCGCCCGCGCGACCGGCAGCCCGGCCGTCTTCTGGCTCGACGCGGACCGCGCGCACGACGCGAAGCTCATCGAGAAGGTCAGGACCTACCTCGCCGAGCACGACACCGAGGGCCTCCAGATCGAGATCATGACCCCGCAGGAGGCCACCGCCTTCTCCCTGGAGCGCATCCGCCGCGGCGAGGACACCATCTCCGTCACCGGCAATGTGCTCCGCGACTACCTCACGGACCTCTTCCCGATCCTGGAGCTCGGCACCAGCGCGAAGATGCTCTCCGTCGTCCCGCTGATGAACGGCGGCGGCCTCTTCGAGACGGGCGCCGGCGGCTCCGCGCCCAAGCACGTGCAGCAGCTCGTCAAGGAGGACTACCTGCGCTGGGACAGCCTGGGCGAGTTCCTGGCCCTCGCCGTCAGCTTCGAGCACCTCGCGCAGACCACGGGCAACGCCCGCGCCCAGGTCCTCGCCGACACGCTGGACCGGGCCACGGCCACGTTCCTCAACGAGGACAAGTCGCCCTCCCGCCGCCTCGGTGGCATCGACAACCGCGGCAGCCACTTCTACCTGTCCCTGTACTGGGCCCAGGAGCTGGCGCAGCAGACCGCCGACGCCGAGCTCGCCGCCGCGTTCGCCCCGCTCGCCAAGACGCTGGCCGAGCAGGAGCAGACGATCGTGGACGAGCTGATCGCGGTCCAGGGCAAGCCGGCCGACATCGGCGGCTACTACCAGCCCGACCCGGCCAAGGCCGCGGCCGTCATGCGTCCGTCCGCGACGTTCAACCAGGCGATCGCGAGCCTCGCCTGACCCGAAGGTCACCCGAAGCCCCGGCCGGCCTCCGCCGCGCCGGGGCTTCGGCGTTCCGTAACCCCCCTGACGGGTGAATGTCGCGGCCGGGCGGGTGCCGGGCCGCGCGACGGGCCCGCTTCGCTGGTTTGCTGCATCCGGTAACACGGATGCACAAGCGAAGGAGCGGCCCCGTGACGACGACGGGCACACCAGGGACGGCCGAGGACGAGGAGTCGTACTCCAACGAGCTGCCGGTGCGCAGCAGGGAGCCCGGCAACGTCGTCATCAAGTGGGCGACCACCACCGACCACAAGACGATCGGCACGCTCTACCTGGTCACCTCGTTCGCGTTCTTCCTCGGCGGGGGCCTGCTCGCGCTCTTCATGCGCGCCGAACTGGCCCGGCCGGGCATGCAGATCATGTCGAACGAGCAGTACAACCAGGCGTTCACGATGCACGGCACGATCATGCTGCTGATGTTCGCGACGCCGCTGTTCGCCGGCTTCACGAACTGGATCATGCCGCTGCAGATCGGCGCGCCCGACGTGGCGTTCCCGCGGCTGAACATGTTCGCGTACTGGCTGTACCTCTTCGGCTCGCTCATCGCGGTGGCCGGCTTCCTCACCCCGAACGGCGCCGCCGACTTCGGCTGGTTCGCCTACTCGCCGCTGACCGACATCGTCCGCTCGCCCGGGATCGGCGGCGACCTGTGGATCATGGGCCTGGCCTTCTCCGGATTCGGCACGATCCTCGGCTCGGTCAACTTCGTCACCACGATCATCTGCATGCGCGCCCCCGGCATGACGATGTTCCGCATGCCGATCTTCGTCTGGAACGTCCTGCTGACCGCCGTGCTGGTGCTGCTGGCGTTCCCGGTGCTCGCCGGGGCGCTCCTGGCGCTGGAGGCGGACCGCAAGTTCGGTGCCCATGTCTTCGACGCGGCCAACGGCGGCGCCTTGCTCTGGCAGCACCTCTTCTGGTTCTTCGGCCATCCGGAGGTGTACATCATCGCGCTGCCGTTCTTCGGCATCGTCTCCGAGATCATCCCGGTCTTCAGCCGCAAGCCGATCTTCGGCTACATCGGCCTGGTGGCCGCGACGACCGCCATCGCTGGCCTCTCGATCACGGTGTGGGCGCACCACATGTACGTCACCGGCGGGGTGCTGCTGCCGTTCTTCTCGTTCATGACGTTCCTCATCGCGGTGCCCACCGGGGTGAAGTTCTTCAACTGGATCGGCACGATGTGGCGGGGCTCCCTCTCCTTCGAGACCCCGATGCTCTGGTCCGTCGGCTTCCTCGTCACCTTCCTCTTCGGCGGTCTGACCGGGGTGATCCTGGCCTCGCCGCCGCTCGACTTCCACGTCTCGGACTCGTACTTCGTGGTGGCGCACTTCCACTACGTCGTCTTCGGCACGGTCGTCTTCGCGATGTTCGCCGGGTTCCACTTCTGGTGGCCGAAGTTCACCGGGAAGCTGCTGGACGAGCGGCTGGGCAAGATCACCTTCTGGACGCTGTTCGTGGGCTTCCACGGCACGTTCCTGGTGCAGCACTGGCTGGGCGCGGAGGGCATGCCGCGGCGTTACGCGGACTACCTCGCCGCGGACGGCTTCACCGCGCTGAACACCATCTCGACCATCGCCTCCTTCCTGCTGGGCCTGTCGATGCTGCCCTTCATCTACAACGTCTGGAAGACCGCCAAGTACGGCAAGCAGGTCGAGGTGGACGACCCGTGGGGCTTCGGCCGTTCGCTGGAGTGGGCGACCTCCTGCCCGCCACCGCGGCACAACTTCGTCACGCTGCCCCGTATCCGCTCCGAATCCCCGGCGTTCGACCTCCACCACCCCGCCGTGCGGGAACTGGAGGAGGCCTCCACCCGGCCCCACACCTCCGTGACGGTGGCTCCGGGGGACAAGCAAGAGTGAGCGGCGAGAAGAGGCGGGCGCCGGCCGACCCGGACGCCGAGAGCGCCCGGGGACTGGCCCGGATGGAGGGCTACCTGCTGTGGAACGCCGAGGTCGAGCAGGCCCGCAGGCTCGCCCGCCGTTTCACCGACCAGCTGCCCTGGCTCACCACTGCCCAGCGCGAGGACGTGGAGCGGGTCTACACCGCCGAGCGGACCGCCGAATCCCGGGTGGTGCTGGCGCGGATCTCCGCCCGCGCCCTGCAACTGCGCGGCGAGTACACCGAGCGCTACCGCAGGCTGCGCGCCCGCTGTGTCGCCGCCGCCGTGCTCTGCGCGGGCGCGGCGGGCGGCGCCTGCGGCGTGGTCACCTACCTGGCCAGGTGAGCCGGCGCGGTCGTCCGTTCTGCCGTCCCAGCAGGCGCACTCGCCTCCCGGTCGTGAAGATGAGAGGTGACGGGCGCGTGTGACGGGGCAGGCGAACGGACGACCGTGCAGACCCCCAGAAGGGACGATCACTGTGGCACGACCCAGGATTCTCGTAGTCGGAGCCGGTTTCGCCGGGGTCGAGTGCGTACGCCGTCTGGAGCGGGGGCTGCGGCCCGGAGAAGCGGACGTCTCGCTCGTCGCCCCGTTCTCGTACCAGCTCTACCTGCCCCTGCTGCCCCAGGTGGCGTCCGGCGTGCTGACCCCGCAGTCCGTAGCGCTCTCGCTGCGCCGCAGCAGCCGTCACCGCACCCGGATCATTCCCGGCGGGGCCATCGGGGTGGACCCCGAGGCGAAGGTGTGCGTGATCCGCAAGATCACCGACGAGATCGTCAACGAGCGGTACGACCACCTCGTCCTCAGCCCCGGCAGCGTCACCCGGACCTTCGACATCCCCGGGCTCCTCGACCACGCCCGCGGCATGAAGACGCTGGCCGAGGCGGCGTACGTACGCGACCACGTCATCGCGCAGCTCGACCTCGCGGACGCCAGCGACGACGAGGAGGAGCGCGCCTCCCGGCTCCAGTTCGTCGTCGTCGGCGGCGGATACGCCGGCACCGAGACCGCGGCCTGCCTCCAGCGGCTCACCACCAGCGCGCTGCGGCACTACCCCCGCCTCGACCCGAAGCTCATCAAGTGGCACCTGATCGACATCGCCCCGAAGCTCATGCCCGAGCTGGGCGACAAGCTGGGCGCCAGCGCCCTCAAGGTGCTGCGCGACCGGGGCATCGAGGTGTCGCTCGGCGTGTCCGTCGCCGAGGCCGGCCCCGACACCGTGACGTTCACCGACGGCCGGGTGCTGCCCTGCCGGACGCTGATCTGGACCGCCGGGGTCGCCGCCAGCCCGCTGGTCGGCACCTTCGACGCGGAGACCGTGAAGGGCCGGCTCGCCGTCACGCCCGAGATGGTGCTGCCCGGCCACGACGGCATCTTCGCGCTCGGCGACGTGGCCGCCGTGCCCGACCTGGCCAAGGGCGACGGCGCGATCTGCCCGCCCACCGCCCAGCACGCGCAGCGTCAGGGCCGCAAACTCGCCGACAACCTCCTCGCGAAGCTGCGCAACGAGCCGCTCCAGCCCTACGTGCACAAGGACCTCGGGCTCGTCGTGGACCTCGGCGGCACGGACGCCGTGTCGAAGCCCCTCGGCATCGAGATGCACGGCATCGCCGCCCAGGCCGTGGCCCGCGGCTACCACTGGTCGGCGCTGCGCACCAATGTGGCCAAGGCCCGCGTCATGGCGAACTGGCTGATCAACGCCGCCGCCGGTGACGACTTCGTCCGCACCGGCTTCCAGATGCGCAAAGCGGCGACCCTGCGCAATTTTGAATACACCGACAGCTACCTGACCCCGGAGGAGGTCCGGAAGCACACCGCCGCCCTCCACACCCGGATGTGACCGGACGCGGCGGGCGGCGGCCGCTCAGACCACCGGGCCGGGGCCCCGGAACGCGTTGAGGATCTCCTCGGCGGCCAGCGTCGCCGGGAGCGTCCCCTCCCGCACCCGGCGCTCCAGGTCCGGGGCCACCGCCCGCACCCCGGAGTGGGCGCGCAGGCTCTCCAGGAGTTCGTCGCGCACCATCGTCCAGGCCCAGTCCACCTGCTGCTCGCTGCGCTTGGCGGCGAGCCGGCCGGTCGACTCCAGCAGCGCCCGGTGCTGTTCCAGCCGCTCCCACAGCGTGTCGAGCCCCGTCGACTCGCGGGCGCTGCAGGTGAGGACTGGTGGTGTCCACGCCGCGTCCGCCGGGTGCATCAGCCGCAACGCGCCCGCCAGTTCACGGGCGGCGGCCCGCGCGTCGCGTTCGTGCGGGCCGTCCGCCTTGTTGACGGCGATGGCGTCCGCGAGCTCCAGGACGCCCTTCTTGATGCCCTGCAACTGGTCACCGGTGCGTGCCAGGGTCAGCAGCAGGAACGTGTCGACCATATTGGCGACCGCGGTCTCCGACTGGCCGACCCCGACGGTCTCCACCAGCACCACGTCGTAGCCCGCCGCCTCCATCACCACGACGGACTCGCGGGTCGCCTTCGCCACGCCGCCCAGCGTGCCGGCGGTGGGGGAGGGGCGCACGAAGGCGTTCGGGTCCACCGCCAGCCGCTCCATCCGGGTCTTGTCGCCCAGGATGGAACCGCCGGTCCGGCTGGACGACGGGTCGACCGCCAGCACGGCGACCCGGTGTCCGAGCCCGGTGAGCATGGTGCCGAGCGCGTCGATGAACGTCGACTTGCCGACCCCGGGCACCCCGCTGATGCCGACGCGCCGGGCCTGGCCCGAGTGCGGCAGCAGCCGGCGCAGCAGCTCCTGGGCGAGTGCCCGGTGGTCGGGCCGGGTGGACTCGACGAGGGTGATGGCGCGCGCGATGTGCGCGCGCTTCCCGTCGAGCACGCCCTTCACGTAACTGTCGAGATCGATCCTCGGGGCCATCGCTCAGCGGCTCACAGCTCGTGGCCGAGCGCGGCGCCGAGCCGCGTCACCAGGTCGTGGGCCGCTTCCGGGATCACCGTCCCGGGCGGGAACACGGCGGCGGCGCCCGCCTCCAGGAGCGCGTCCACGTCCTGGGGCGGAATCACCCCGCCCACCACGATCATGATGTCCTCGCGCCCCTCGGCGGCCAGCTCCTCGCGGAGCGCCGGGACGAGCGTGAGGTGGCCGGCGGCCAGCGACGAGACGCCCACGATGTGCACGTCCGCCTCGACCGCCTGCCGGGCGACCTCGCCCGGCGTCTGGAAGAGCGGGCCGACGTCCACGTCGAAGCCCAGGTCGGCGAAGGCGGTCGCGATCACCTTCTGGCCCCGGTCGTGCCCGTCCTGGCCCATCTTGGCGACGAGGATGCGCGGACGCCGCCCCTCCGCCTCCTCGAACGCGTCGACCAGCGCGCGGGTGCGGTCCACGGACGGTGACTGGCCTGCCTCGTTGCGGTACACACCGGAGATCGTACGGATCTGGCCCGCGTGCCGGCCATAGACCTTCTCCAGGGCGTCCGAGATCTCGCCCACGGTCGCCATCGCGCGCGCCGCGTCCACGGCCAGGGCCAGCAGATTGCCCTCAAGACCGGGGCCCGGGTCGCGCTCGGCGGCGGCGGTCAGCGCGCGCAGGGCGTCCTGGCAGGCCTGTTCGTCGCGTTCCTCGCGCAGCCGGCGCAGCTTCTCGATCTGCTGGGCGCGTACCGAGGTGTTGTCGACCTTGAGCACGTCGATCTGCTCGTCGGTCTCGACCCGGTACTTGTTCACGCCGATGACGGGCTGACGGCCGGAGTCGATGCGGGCCTGGGTGCGGGCGGCGGCCTCCTCGATGCGGAGCTTCGGGATGCCCGCGTCGATGGCCTTCGCCATGCCGCCGGCCGCCTCGACCTCCTCGATGTGCTGCCAGGCCCGCCGCGCCAGGTCGTACGTCAGCTTCTCCACGTACGCGCTGCCGCCCCACGGGTCGATGACGCGCCCGGTGCCGGACTCCTGCTGGAGCAGCAGCTGGGTGTTGCGGGCGATGCGCGCGGAGAAGTCCGTGGGCAGGGCCAGTGCCTCATCGAGCGCGTTGGTGTGCAGCGACTGGGTGTGGCCCTGCGTCGCGGCCATCGCCTCCACACAGGTGCGCGTGACGTTGTTGAACACGTCCTGCGCGGTCAGCGACCAGCCCGACGTCTGCGAGTGCGTCCGCAGCGACAGCGACTTGGCGTTCTTCGGCTCGAACTGCTGCACGAGCTTGGCCCACAGCAGGCGGGCGGCGCGCAGCTTCGCGATCTCCATGAAGAAGTTCATGCCGATCGCCCAGAAGAAGGACAGCCGGGGCGCGAACGCGTCGACGTCGAGCCCCGCGCTCTGCCCGGCGCGCAGGTACTCCACCCCGTCGGCCAGGGTGTACGCCAGCTCCAGATCGGCCGTCGCCCCGGCCTCCTGGATGTGGTAGCCGGAGATGGAGATCGAGTTGTAGCGCGGCATCTTCTGCGAGGTGTACGAGAAGATGTCGGAGATGATCCGCATCGACGGCTTCGGCGGATAGATGTAGGTGTTGCGGACCATGAACTCCTTCAGAATGTCGTTCTGAATGGTCCCGGCCAGCTTCTCGGGCGGAACGCCCTGTTCCTCGGCGGCCACGATGTACAGCGCGAGGACCGGCAGCACCGCGCCGTTCATCGTCATCGACACCGACATCCGGTCCAGCGGGATGCCGTCGAAGAGCTGACGCATGTCGTAGATCGAGTCGATCGCCACACCGGCCATGCCGACATCGCCCGTCACGCGGGGGTGGTCGCTGTCGTAACCGCGGTGCGTCGGCAGGTCGAAGGCGACCGACAGACCCTTCTGCCCGGCCGCCAGATTCCGCCGGTAGAAGGCGTTGGACTCCTCGGCCGTCGAGAAACCCGCGTACTGCCTGATCGTCCACGGCTGGTTGACGTACATCGTCGGGTACGGGCCACGCAGATACGGCGCGATGCCCGGGTACGTACCCAGGAAGTCCAGGCCCTCCAGGTCGTGCCCGGTGTACAGCGGCTTGACCGCGATGCCTTCGGGGGTCTCCCACAGCAGATCGCCCGCCGAACTGCCGGAGGACTCCTTGACCGCGGCACGCCACTGGTCCTCGGTGACCTCGGGGGAGCCGTCCGGCCCGAGCCCGATGTCGGAGAAGTCGGGGATACGCATTACGCCACACCCATCCGGTCGAGAAGGGAAGAGAGCACGGCCACGGCGTCGCAGCCGGCGAAGACGTACTCGTCCACACCGTCGTACGCGCCGGGCCGCCCCGCCAGATACACGCGCCGTGCGCCCGCCGAGACCAGCGCCGCGGCGACCTCCGCCGCCTGTTCGGCGTAGAGCGCGTCGCTGGAGCACAGGCACGCCACGTCCGCCCCCGAGGCGGCGAACGCCTCGGCCGCCGTCGACGCGTCCACCCGCACCGGCTCGTGCACCGGCTCGATGCCGCCCGCCTGGAACAGGTTCGCGGCGAAGGAGACCCGTGCGGTGTGCACCGCCGCCGGGCCGAGCGCGGCGATGAACACGCGCGGCCTGCTCCCGGTCGCCGCGAGACGGGCGTCCGAGCGGGTCCGCAGCGCCTCGAACGCCTCGGCGCGCCGGACGACCGGAAGGCCGCCCCGGGCCGGGGCCGCCGGGAACGGCTCGCGCTCCACCGGCCGTTCGGCCAGCAGCGGGAACTCGCTCACCCCGGTCACCGGCTCCTTGCGCCGCGCCAGGTCCTTGCTGCGCGCCGCCCAGGTCGCAGCGATCCGCTCCCCGACAAGACCCGAGCCCAGCGCGGCGGCCTGGCCGCCCGCCCGCTCGATCTCCTGGAAGAACGCCCAGGCCGCTTCGGCGAGTTCGTCGGTGAGCCGCTCCACGTACCAGGAACCGCCCGCCGGGTCGATGACCCGGGCCAGGTGCGACTCCTCAAGGAGGATCGTGGAGGTGTTGCGCGCGATGCGCCGGGCGAACGCGTCGGGCAGCCCCAGCGCGTGATCGAACGGCAGCACGGTCACCGCGTCGGCTCCGCCGACACCCGCGCCGAGGCTCGCCAGTGTGGTGCGCAGCATGTTCACCCACGGATCGCGCCGGGTCATCATGACCGGCGAGGTCACCGCGTGCTGGCGCTGCGCCCCGGCGCCGGGAGCCCCGCAGACCTCGGCGACCCGGGCCCACAGCCGGCGCGCAGCCCGCAGCTTGGCGATCGTCAGGAACTGGTCGGCGGTCGCCGCGTAGCGGAACTCCAGCTGCCCGCACGCCGCTTCGAGGCCGAGCCCGGCGTCGGTCAGCGCCCGCAGATAGGCGACGCCCGTCGCCAGCGAGGCGCCCAGCTCCTGGGCCGCCGAACCGCCCGCCTCGTGGTACGGCATCGCGTCCACGACGACCGCGCGCAGCCCGGGGTACTCCTCGGCGCACCGGCGCGCCCAGCGGACGGCCTCCGTCAGGTCGGGCTCGGTGCCCTCGCGTGCGGCCCGCCCCAGCGGATCGGCGCCGAGGCTGCCCCGTACCTGCTCGGTCGGGACACCGCGCTCGCCGTGCAGCCGCAGCAACTCGGCCGCTGCGGCGTCCAGTTCGGCGCCCGGGTCCAGGACGATCGGCGCCAGGTCGAGCAGGACGCCGTCGAGTGCCCGGTCCAGACCGGCGACCGGTACGCCGTCGTTGCCTCCGACGGCCAGCCACAGCGAGGTGACGCCGTTCTCCAGATCCGCGAGCACCGCCTCGTTGAGCCGGGCGGGATCGGTGAACGCGTGCCGCTGCCGTACGCCCCAGCTGTCGGCCGTACCCCCCTCGGGCTTGCTGCCGCGGGTGAACGGGGCGAAGCCCGGGAGACCGGCATCGGGCGCGTCGTCGCGCGAGGTGTAGAGGGGCCGGGTGATGAGCCCGTCCTCCACCGTGGTGGACAGCGCTTCCTCGGCTGCGGATCCCGACACGTCCTTACCCGATTTGCGCAGCACACCTTCGACAAGGCTCTGCCACTGCTCATGGGCGGGGTCAGGGAATCCGGCGGCCAGTGAAAGCCCGTCAGCAGGTTGGACCGTCATGGGCCAGATGCTAGGGCAGCCCCCGGGGGAAGAGCAGTGCGCCGGCCTGTGACCTTGCCCTCCCCCAGCGCACTTGATCCTTTACGCACGGTCGCGTCGCCATAGAGATAGGTATGTGTGTGTTCGTCGCGGTGCGGGGTGAAATACCCGAAGTTATGCTGCTGACAATCCATTCATGCGGAGAGGACGCGCCCGTGACCGTGGGACCTGTGGAATACCTCGTCGTCGCGTTTCCCGGCAGCCGGTTCACCGGCGCCATCGCCCCGGCGCTGGCCGACGCGGTCGCCTCCAAGGCGGTGCGCATCCTGGACCTGACCTTCGTGCAGAGGGCCGAGGACGGCTCGATCCAGGCCGTCGAGCTGGACGATCTCGACCCCGATGACCTGGTCTCCTTCGAGCCGGTCGAGGGCGAGGTCAGCGGCATGCTGAACAGTGAGGACATCCGGCTGCTCGGCGAGCGCGTGCCGCCGGGCAGCTCCGCCGCGCTCATCGTGTGGGAGGACCTCTGGGCGGTCCCGCTGGCCGAGGCCGTCCGGGCCTCGGGCGGACAGGTCATCGCCCACGAACGGATTCCCGCCGAGGTCGCGGAGGCCGCCGCCTCCGCCGCCGGCCACGAGAGCTGACGCCCGCACCGGAAGGGGAACCCACCATGCCGATCTTCCGAGGACCCGGAATGAACCGCCGCGGACCCGGCCTCATCGGGGCCGCCGCGCGCACGGCCGTCATCGCCGGTACCGCGTCCGCCGTCACCGGACGGGTCCAGCAGCACCAGCAGAACAGGTTCGCCCAGCAGGAGGCGGACCAGTACGCGGCCCAGCAGCCGATGCCCCCCGCCCCGCAGCCCGCCGCACCGCCGGCGGCGCAGGGCGACGATGTGGTCGGGCAACTGGAACGGCTGGCCGCGCTGAAACAGCAGGGGATCCTGACCGAGGCCGAATTCGAGGCCCAGAAGGCACGACTGCTGGCCGGGTGAGTGAAGGGTTACGGGGCGCCTGCCCCGTAACCCCGCTTCCGGCTGCCCGCGAGACGGCGACGCCCTGCCGCTCGGCGATCCCCGGCGTTTTACTTTGTCGATGTGACGACATCATGCGATTTTTGATCCGGCCAGGCCGAAATCATTCGGATGCGCGCCGGGAAAAGAGGAAATCCATCGTGCAAACCGTCAGGGCCGTTCCGACCGTCTCCGCCCTCAATCTGCGCGATCTCGGCGGCATCGCGCTGGGCCCGGGCCGGCAGGTCCGGCCGGGTGTGGTGCTGCGCGCCGGCCGGCTCGGCGGCCTCGATCCGGTGGACGCCGCGGCCGTGGCCGCGCTCGGCATCCGTACGGTCGTCGACCTGCGGACCGCCGACGAGCGGGGCTCGGCCCCCGACTCCCTGCCGCCCGGCGCCCGGCTCTTCGTCGCCGACGTGCTGGGCGACAACCCGGGCGTGACCCCCGCCCGGTTCCGCGCGCTGCTCGCCGAGCCCGTCGAGGCCGAACGGCTGCTGGGCGACGGCAAGGCGGAGGAAGCGGTCGCGCGGTCGTACCGGCAGCTGGTGCTCTCGCCGGGGGCGGCGGCCGCGTACCGCGCCTTCATCGACACGGCCGCCGACCCCGCCGCGCGGCCGGTGCTCTTCCACTGCGCCACCGGCAAGGACCGCGCCGGCTGGGGGGCCGCCCTGCTGCTCCTGATCCTCGGCGCCTCGCGGGACGTCGTGCGGCAGGAGTTCCTCGCGGTGAACCCGGTGCTGCGGGTCGTCGGACGGCCGTACGTACAGGGCTTCCTCGACGCCGGCGGCGACCCGGAGATCGCGTCGGCGATCATCGAGGTCCGCCCTCGCTACCTCGAAACGGCCCTGGCCGCCATGGACGAGCGCTGGGGCGGACTGGACGGCTACGTACGCGACTGCCTGCGCGTGCCCGGCCCCACGCTCCGACGGCTGCGCAGCGAACTCGTCGTCTACACCGGCCAGTAGCCCGCCGCCCTCCCCGCACAGCACGCTGCCCCGGCACGCCGAGTGCCGGGGCAGTCTTCGTCTCCGCGAGGGTGTCAGACCTTCAGGAGGCGTTCCGTGAGGTCGCGGTAGTGCTGGAGCGTGATCCGCAGCTCCTCGGTCCGTGCCCCGGGGTCGCCGCCGTCGCCCTCGCCGACGTGCAGGGTGCTGCGGCGCTCCTTGAGCGCGCTCGTGAGGCCGGCGACCACCGCGTCGAACGTGGACTCGGCCTCCTCCACCGCCCGGGCCGGGCTCTCCACGAAGTCGGTCACGGCCTGGTGCAGCCGGTGGGCCAGCTTGTCCTGGTCGCCGGCCGGGAGGAGACGCTCCGCGCCGTCGTGCGCGGTGTGCGCCCGGGCGTCGCGGTCCGGGGTGTGCGGGCGTTCCGTACGGTCGGCGGTGTGCGGCCGTTCCGCAACGCCGGTGTCCTTGTGCGTGTCCTTGTGCCCGAGGTCCGTGGAGCCGGTGTCCTTGTGCCCGAGGTCCGTGGCGCCGGTGTCCTTGTGCGTGTCCTTGTGCCCGAGGTCCTTCTCGGCGAGGGGGACCGGGGCGGCGGCCGGGGGAGTGGAGGGCGCCGTCCGGGGCGGGCGGGCCGAGGTGTCGTCGGAGAGGTACGGGGAGCCGCCGCGGGCGGACCCGTCCTCGGTGGCCGGACGGCTCGTGGGCGCGGCCGTGGGCCGCGGGGTGGGGTCGGTGTCCTTGGTCATGCCGTGCCACTTCCTTCCGTGTGATGGTGCTTGTCCGTGTGAGCGTGCTTGTCGCGGGGGACCGGGCGGTCCGAGCCGTTGGACACCAGCACGTCGAAGAGGCCCCGGGCCTCGACCAGTGCCGTGCGCAGCTGCTCCGTGTCGCCCTCGCCGCGCTTGGCGGCGTGCACGCGCCGGTAGCCGTGGACGTGCTTGGCGTGGTGGACGGAGAGCGCGTCGCTCTGCTCGTCGAAGTCCTTGCCGTCGGGGAAGCCCATGTCCCGGGCCAGCTCCGCGAGGAGCGTGTCGGCCTCGGCGACCGCCTGCTGCGGCGAGTCGACGAAGCGGTCCTGGACCTGCGCCCAGCGGGCGAGGTAGCGCTCCCGCTCCTCGGGCGTCAGCGCACGCTCGTCCAGCGAGCCGTGCCGCTTCAGCCGTTCGTTCAGTTCGAGTTCGGCGGCCTTGGTGTCGCCGTCGTGCCGGGCCACGACACGCTCGTACTCCGGTCCGAAACGCCGCCGCAGGCCGTGGCCGCCGTTCTTCCGGCCGAAGACGAGGAACGCTCCGGCGGCCACCACCACGACGACCGCGAGGATGATCACGAGGGTCGTCATCGTCACCACCCCCGGCGGTAGTCGGTCTGCGGGTCGCTGTGTTCCACTCCCACCACCCCTTCGGGTTCGTTGCCCGGCGTGCCTTCCGGCCGGGCGTGACGCTCGTGTACCCCCGCGAACGCGTTCGAGACGCGCCGGTTTCGACATCCGCTCCCGACGGGCCCCGGAGGCGCCCTCGATAGGGTGGGAGACGCCGCAGCAGGCGTACTCCGAGAGGGGATCACGGTGACCGAGCGCAAACCCGCGGGTGTCAGCTTCGAATCATGGGTGGACCAGCAGATCCGGGAGTCCGAACGGAAGGGCGACGTCTCCAAGCTGTCCGGGTTCGGGAAGCCGATCGAGGCGCTGAGCGCCCCGTACGACGAGGCGTGGTGGATCAAGTCGAAGATGCAGCGCGAAGGGGTGTCCGTGCTGCCGCCCGCCCTGGCGCTGCGCAAGGAGGCCGAGGACGCCGTCGCCGCGCTGCCGGGGATCCGGACCGAGGCCGAGGTGCGCCGGGTGCTGAACGAGGTGAACGACAAGATCCGCGAGGCCGTCCGCAGGCCGCCGCCGGGCCCGCTGCTGAACCTGCGCCCGTTCGACGTGGACGCCCTGGTGGCGGAGTGGCACACCGGGCGCGCCGCCTCCTGACGAGGCCGGGGCCGCTCCCCGGAGGGGATGCGTAATACTCGCCCCATGAGATCAAGCGTCACGCCGACGGGCCGCCGGGCATCCGGCGGCCCGGTTCGCGTCAGGCGGGCCACCGCGCGTGACGCCAAGCGGCTCACCCGGCTGGTCCGGTCGTCGCGCGCCTACGAGGGCCCTTACGCGTCGATGGTCGCCGGGTACCGGGTGGGCCCCGACTACATCGAGGCCCATGAGGTCTTCGCGGCCGTGCAGGAGGCGACGGAGCGGGTGCTCGGCTTCTACGCGCTCGTCCTGGACCCGCCCGAACTGGACCTGCTCTTCGTCGCGGACGACGCCCAGGGCACCGGCACCGGGCGGCTGCTGATCGGCCATCTGCGGGCGGAGGCACAGGCGCGGCGGCTGTCCGGCGTCCGCGTCGTCTCGCACCCCCCGGCGGAGGGTTTCTACCTGACCATGGGCGCGCGACGCACGGGCACCGTACGGGCCGCGCCCCCGGCGGTCATGTGGGACCGGCCCGAACTGCTGCTGCCGGTCGCCTGAGCCAGGCTCGTCAGGCCGCCCCGGCGTCCGAGGCGCGGTGGACGTCCGTGACGGTGAAGAGCCCGCCGTCCGGGTCCAGGAGCGTCGCCTCCCGGCCCTCGGGGTGCGCCAGCTCCTCCACCAGGGAGCCCCCGTGCTCGCGGGCCCGCTCCACGGCGAGGGTCACGTCGTCCACCGGGAAGTTGACCTGCCAGTGCGGGCGGACCAGCGGATCGGGGGCGGCCTCGACCGCGCCGGAGCTGATCCGGGCCAGCTGGCGGCCCCCGCACTGGACGATCACCTCGTCCTTCGCGTACGACACCTCGCAGGCCCCCGGCTTCCCGCTCGCCCAGTCCAGCACTTCGCCGTAGAAGATCGCGGCGTCGAAGGCGCTCCGGGTGCGCAGCCGCAGCCAGGCGTGCGCGTGGCCGTCCGGGGAGGTCGCCGGCTCGGTCCGCTCCCAGATGCCGAACCCGGCCCCGTCCCGGTCGGCCGCCAGCGCACCGCGCCCCTTGCCGAGCGACAGCGGCCCCACCGCCACCGTGCCGCTGCGCTCCCGGATGCGGGAGGCGGCCACATCGGCGTCCCGGACGGCGAAGTAGGGCGTCCAGGCCACCGCGACCCGGAAGGCGGTGGCCACGGCCCCGATGCCGGCGACCGGCACATCGCCGCGGCGGGCCACCGAGAAGTCGTCACCGAGCCGGCCCGGGCGGAAGCTCCAGCCCATCACCGGGCCGTAGAACTTCTGGGCGGACTCCAGATCGCGGGTCATGAGATTGACCCAGCAGGGAGCGGCGGACCCGGTCAGGGCCGCACGCGCGGGCGCCGTACCGGAGGTGCTTGGGGTCATGGTGCCACTGCCTTCATCGGGGGTGCGGCAGATGTGCCGACGGGCTTCGGGGCCGTCACCCAGCCTGGCCGGGGGCGGCCGCTCCCGCAAACGCGACGCCCGCTCCCGCACCCCTTCCGAAGGGCGAGGTCAGTCGCGCTTGTCGTCGTCCTCGTGGCGGATCGGCTCGTTGCCGTGCCCACCGAGCTCGTACGGCGAAAGGCCCCGGCCGTCGTCGGGGAAGCGGTCGTCCCCGTGGACGTCCGGCTTCTCCTCGTGGCTGCGGTGCTCGGGGCCGACCGGCTGCTCGTCCGGCCGGGGCGGGGGCAGTTCCTGGTCGTGCCGTCGCTTGCCCAGCAGGAAGGCACCGATCAGCATGATCACCAGGAGCACGCCGATCACACCCATCACGACGCCCGTCGCGCCGCGTCCGTCCGCGAGAGTGACCGCCAGGGAATTCAGGGCTCCATCCGAAACGTCCATGCTTGCCGGATACCCCAGGACACAGGCGTCACTCGGTGTGGCGATCGAATTCATGTTTTAAGTGGATATGGCCATCGAAAATGTTTCGGGCGGTGTGAGCCCAGGCCGTGCAGGGCACGCGGGGGAGTCCGGGCCGCTCCTGTCGCCGTCGCACGTGTGCGGGGTCAGCCTGGAAAGTACGGCAATGCCCCTTCGGAAGGAGTCGCGGTGAACAGCGCACAGGACAAGCGACAGGTCACGGAGGACCACTACGGCCAGGAGGTGTCGGTCGTCCTCAGCGAGTGCCCCGAGGAGGACGCCCGCACCGTCTTCGACGTGCTGAGGGCCGCCTTCACCACCGACCGCTCCTCGGCCGACGTGCCCCATGAGGCCGCGGGCAGCCGGCCCACGGCGTGGGCCGCGACCGTCGACGTCTCCGAGGCCCGGGTGGTCTCGGGGTCCGTGACCCTCGGCGCCCCCGTCACGCTCGACGTGCAGGGCGGCTATCACGCCGTGGACCGGCTCAGGGGCGGGCTGGCCGACGCCTTCGCCGTGCGGGTGGTGGGCACGGTGTCCGGGGATCAGGAGGAGGAAGTGCGGCTCCGGCTGGAGAACAAGTAGGCCGAACGCCCCGCGCGGGGTCACGAGGGCGCCGATGTGCCGCCGATATCTGGTAGAACTCGGACAAATGTGACTTCTCTGAAAGGTGTCGCGCGTGGATCCGTCCAGTTCGTGGGAGGGCGGCGACGCCGCATCGCAGGCGCCCGGCGACCTGCCCTCCGCCACCCTGACCCTGTACGTCAACGGCACCGGGCGCACCGTCACCCTCGACCACCGCACCACCCTCCTGGACGCCCTGCGCCACCACCTGGACCTCACCGGGGCGAAGAAGGGCTGCGACCACGGCCAGTGCGGCGCCTGCACCGTTCTCGTGGACGGCCGCCGCGCCAACAGCTGCCTCCTGCTCGCCGTCGCCCAGGACGGTTCGCGCATCACCACGGTCGAGGGCCTCGCGGACGGCGACCGGCTGCACCCCCTCCAGGAGGCGTTCCTGGAACGTGACGCCTTCCAGTGCGGCTACTGCACCCCGGGCCAGCTGTGCTCCGCCGCCGGCGTCCTCGCCGAGGCCGACCACGGCCACCCCTCGCACGTCACCCCGCACGACGCCCCCGTCGCCACGCCCGCCCGGCTCGGCCCCGAGGAGATCCGGGAGCGGATGAGCGGCAACCTCTGCCGGTGCGGCGCCTACCCGCGGATCGTCGAGGCCATCGAGGACGTGGCGTCGTGAAGCCCTTCGCCTATCTGCGCGCCGAGACCGTCGCCGACGCGGTGCGCGCCTGCGCCGCCCACCCGGGCGCCAAGTTCCTCGGCGGCGGCACCAATCTGGTCGACCTGATGAAGCTCGGCGTGGAGACCCCCGGGATGCTGGTCGACGTCAGCCGGCTGCCGCTGGACCAGGTCACGGACACCGCCGAGGGCGGCCTGCGCATCGGCGCGACGGTGCGCAACAGCGACCTCGCCGCCCACCCTGCCGTACGGACCCGCTACCCGGTCCTGTCCCAGGCGCTGCTGGCCGGCGCGTCCGGGCAGCTCCGCAACATCGCGACCACCGGCGGCAACCTCCTCCAGCGCACCCGCTGCCTCTACTTCCAGGACACCTCCAAGCCCTGCAACAAGCGCGAACCCGGCACCGGCTGCCCGGCCCGCGACGGCAGCCACCGCGACCTCGCCGTCATCGGGCACTCCGAGGAGTGCGTCGCCACCCACCCCTCCGACATGGCCGTGGCCCTCGCCGCGCTCGACGCGGACGTCGTGCTGCACGGGCCGGAGGGCGAACGGACCGTCGCGGTCACCGACTTCCACCGGCTGCCCGGTGACAACCCCGACGCCGACACGGTCGTCCGGCCCGGCGAACTCGTCACCGAAGTACTGCTGCCACCCCGGGCCGACGGAACGGTCTGCCTCTACCGCAAGGTCCGCGACCGCGCGTCCTACGCCTTCGCGCTGGTCTCCGTCGCCGCCGTCCTGCGCGTACGCGACGGGCACGTCGAGCACGCGGCGCTCGCGTTCGGCGGGCTCGCCCACCGCCCCTGGCGGGCCCGCGCCGCCGAGGAGATCCTGCACGGCGCACCCGCCACCGAAGCGACCTTCCTCCGCGCCGCCGACGCCGAACTGGCCCAGGCCCGCCCGCTGCGCGACAACGCGTTCAAGGTCCGCCTGGCCCGCCACCTGGCCGTAGACGCCCTCGCCGCACTCACCGCCCGCACCTGAAGAGCCGAGGATCCCGCCATGAGCCACGCCCCCCAGCCGCTCGGCGCGCCCGCCGTCCGTCGTGAGGGCCGCGCCAAGGTGACCGGCGCCGCGCGCTACGCCGCCGAACGCGGCCTGCCCGGCTGTCTGTACGCCTGGCCGGTGCCCGCTTCCGTCCCGTCCGGCCGGGTCACCGCCGTCCGCACCGTCGACGCCCTCGCCCACCCCGGCGTCCACTCCGTCCTCACCCACGACAACGCGCCGCGCCTGGCCGAACCGGACGACCCGATCCTCGCCGTCCTCCAGGACGACCGGGTGCCCCACCGGGGCTGGCCCGTCGCACTCGTCCTCGCCGACAGCCTCGCGAGCGCCCGGGCAGGCGCCGCCGCCCTGCACATCACGTACGCGACGGACCCGCACGACGTCGTGCTCACCGAGGACCACGCGGGCCTCTACACCCCCGAAGAAGCCAACGGCGGCTACCCGGCCGTGCGCGAACGCGGCGACTTCGACCGGGCCTTCGCGGCCTCACCGGTCCGGATCGACGCCACGTACACCCTGGAACCGCTCCACAACCACCCCATGGAGCCGCACGCCTCGACCGCTCACTGGTCGCCCGACGGGCACCTCACCGTGTACGACTCCAGCCAGGGCGCCACCAAGGTGCGCGACAGCCTCGCCGCCGCCTTCGGGATCGGGGCCGACCGGATCACCGCCGTCTCCGAGCACGTCGGCGGCGGCTTCGGCTCCAAGGGCACCCCGCGCCCGCAGACCGTGCTCGCCGCGATGGCCGCCCTGCACACCGGCCGGCCCGTCGAACTCGCCCTGCCCAGGCGGCAGATGCCCGCGCTCGTCGGGCACCGGGCGCCCACCGTGCAGCGCGTCAGGCTCGGCGCCGAGGCCGACGGCACCCTCACCTCGGTCGCCCAGGAGGTCATCACCCACACCTCCCGGATCAAGGAGTTCGTGGAGCAGGCCGCCGTGCCCGCCCGCGTCATGTACGGCTCACCGCACAGCCGCACCACGCACCGGGTCGCCGCCCTCGACGTGCCCAGCCCCTCATGGATGCGGGCCCCGGGCGAGGCACCCGGGATGTACGCCCTCGAATCCGCCATGGACGAACTCGCGGCGGAGACCGGCGTCGACCCCGTGGAGCTGCGGCTGCGCAACGACCCCGCCGACGAACCCGACTCCGGCAAGCCCTTCAGCAGCCGGGGCCTGGCCGCCTGTCTGCGCGAGGGAGCCGAGCGCTTCGGCTGGCCGGACCGCGACCCCGCCCCCGGCGTCCGCCGCGAGGGCGCCCTGCTGCTCGGCACGGGCGTCGCCTCGGCCACGTACCCCGTCTACGTCAGTGCCGCCCACGCCTGCGCGCACGCCGCGCCCGACGGCACCTACCGGATCGCCGTCAACGCCACGGACATCGGCACCGGCGCCCGTACCGTCCTCGCCCAGATCGCCGCCGAGGCGCTGGGCGCACCGCTGGACGACGTGGCCATCGACATCGGCGACAGCGACCTGCCCGACGCCCCGCTGGCCGGCGGCTCGTCCGGCACCGCCTCCTGGGGCTGGGCCGTGCACAAGGCCGCCGCCGGGCTCGCCGGGGAACTCGCCGCGCGCGGCGGGCCGGTGCCCGCCGAAGGGGTGACCGTCACCGCCGACACCACCGAGGAGACCGCCGAGACCTCCCCGTACGCCCGCCACGCCTTCGGGGCGCACTTCGCCGAGGTCGCCGTCGACACCCGCACCGGCGAGGTCCGGGTGCGCTGGATGCTCGGCGTCTTCGCGGCCGGTCGCATCCTCAACTCCCGTACCGCACGCTCCCAGTTCATCGGCGGCATGACCATGGGCATCGGGATGGCCCTGACCGAGGGCTCCACCCTGGACCCGGTGTACGGCGACTTCGCCGAGTGCGACCTCGCCTCCTACCACGTCCCCGTCTGCGCCGACGTGGCCGCCGTCGACGCGCACTGGATCGAGGAGGACGACCCCCACCTCAACCCCATGGGCAGCAAGGGCATCGGCGAGATCGGCATCGTCGGCGCGGCCGCGGCCGTCGGGAACGCCTTCCGGCACGCGACCGGCGTCCGCGTGCGCACCCTGCCCCTCACACCCGACCGGGTGCTCACCCACCTGGCCTGACCGATATGTTGCGCGACCGGCCCAGCCGGGTCACCCTGTGGAGTGACCCAGAAGAGACATCTGCTCACTCTTCGTATTCGGGGGTCGTTGGTTCAACGAGGCGAAGTCGTGGGCCTCGATGTGAGGAGCCTCGACGATGACCGTTCCACTCGACCGGCACTATCTGGTCGAACTCCAGGTTTCCGCAGACCGTGTGGACCAGCTGCGACGCATAGTCGCTGCCCACCTGCGCCACTGGAGTCTCGAACTCCACGTACGGCCCGTGTGCCGTGCCGTGGAGGAGCTGCTGACCAATGTCCACCGGCACGTCGGTGACGACAACCGCTGCGTCGTCGAACTCCGGTGGTCCGGACGGCACCTCACGGTCTCCGTCGCCGACAACGGCTCCGAGATGCCGCGACTGCTCCACGAGGGCGGCGGCCTGAGCCGGGTCATGGCCCTCAGCGACAGCTGGGGCACCTGCCGGACCGCCGACGGCAAGGTCGTCTGGTTCACCCGGTACGCCCAGGAGCCGCAGCACATCGAGCTGGTGCCGCTGCCGCCGCTGCCCGGCGTCCGCGAGTTCCGCCGCCCGCCCGCCGCGGTCGCGGAGATCCCCGAACCGGTCCCGGCCGCCGCCGACGAGACCCTCCCCGTCCCCGACGCCGCCCCGGCGCTCGTCTGAGGCGTACGGCCCAGCCCCCGCACCGCAGGCCCCCGGCCGGCGCGGATCGCATGTCCCGAGCATGCATGATCCGCGCCGGCCGGGTATGCGGTGGCGGGGGCGGTGCCGTGTCACGGTCCGCGTTGCGGGCGGGCCCACCGCGCGGCACGGTCGAAGTACCGAGGCAAGGAGGCCACAGTCATGCCCATCGCGACGGTCAATCCCGCGAACGGCGAGACACTCAGGACGTTCGACGCGCTGGAGGACGACGAGATCGAGAAGCGGATCGCCGCGGCCGACGCCACGTTCCGCGACTACCGCACCACCACGTTCGCCGAACGGGCCCGGCTGCTCAACCGCGCCGCCGACCTCCTGGACGAGGACCAGCAGGACATCGCGCGCACCATGACCCTGGAGATGGGCAAGCCCGTCAAGGCCGCCCGCGCCGAGGCCGCGAAGTGCGCCAAGGCGATGCGCTGGTACGCGGCACGGGCCGAGGGCCTGCTCGCCGACGAGCACCCCGCCGCCGCCGATGTGGAGGACTCCGGCGCGGTGCGCGCGTACGTCCGCTACCGGCCGCTCGGCCCGGTCCTCGCCGTGATGCCGTGGAACTTCCCGCTGTGGCAGGTCGTGCGCTTCGCCGCCCCCGCCCTGATGGCCGGCAACACGGGCCTGCTGAAGCACGCCTCGAACGTGCCGCAGACCGCTCTCTACCTCGGCGACCTCTTCCACCGCGCCGGCTTCCCGGCCGGCTGCTTCCAGACCCTGCTGGTCGGCTCCAAGGCCGTCGAGGGCATCCTCCGCGACCGCCGGGTGGCCGCCGCGACGCTCACCGGCAGTGAACCGGCCGGCCGCTCCGTCGCCGCCGTCGCCGGTGACGAGGTCAAGCACACCGTCCTGGAACTCGGCGGCAGCGACCCCTACCTGGTCCTGGCCTCGGCGGACGTCGCCAAGGCCGCCCGCACCGCCGTCACCGCCCGCGCCCAGAACAACGGCCAGTCCTGCATCGCCGCCAAGCGGTTCATCGTGCACACCCAGGTGTACGAGGAGTTCGCCGAGCGCTTCACCGTCGGCATGCGCGAGCTGACCGTGGGCGACCCGCTGGAGGAGACCACCGACATCGGGCCGATCGCCATGGAACAGGGCCGCGCCGACCTGGAGGAGCTGGTGGACGACGCGGTGGGCCGGGGCGCCGAGGCGCTGTGCGGCGGCGGGCGCCCCGAGGGCCTCGGCGGCGGCCTGGAGAACGGCTGGTTCTACGCCCCCACCGTCCTCGCCGGGATCACGCCCGAGATGCGCATCCACCGCGAGGAGACCTTCGGCCCGGTCGCCACCCTCTACCGCGTGGACAGCCTGGACGAGGCCGTCGACGTCGCCAACGACACCTCCTTCGGGCTCAGTTCCAACGTCTGGACCCGCGACGCCGCCGAGACCGAACGCTGCGTCCGGGACCTCCAGGCCGGCGGCGTCTTCTTCAACGGCATGACCGCCTCCCACCCCGCGCTGCCCTTCGGCGGGGTGAAGCGCTCGGGCTACGGGCGCGAGCTCGCCGGACACGGCATCCGCGAATTCTGCAACGCCACCACCGTCTGGTACGGCTCCGAGCCCCGGTGACCGCACCCGCGACGCCCCCGCACCCGCCCCGCCCCGCCGAGAGGTCACCATGAGCGACGCCCCACCGCCGCCCGGCCCGTCCGACCAGGAGCTCGACGCGCTGGACGCGCACTGGCGTGCCGCCAACTACCTGGCCGTCGGGCAGATCTACCTGATGGACAACCCCTTGCTGACCCGGCCGCTCGCCCCCGAGCACATCAAGCCCCGGCTGCTCGGACACTGGGGCACCTCGCCCGGGCTCAACCTCGTGTACACCCACCTCAACCGCCTCATCGGCGCGCGCGGAACACCGGTGCTGTGCATCTGGGGCCCCGGCCACGGCGGGCCCGCCGTCCTCGCCGGCTCCTGGCTGGAGGGCAGCTACTCGGAGACGTACCCGGACGTCGGCCGGGACGCGGAGGGCATGGGCCGGCTGTTCAAGCAGTTCTCCTTCCCCGGCGGAGTCCCCAGCCATGTCGCCCCCGAGACGCCGGGCTCCATCCACGAGGGCGGCGAACTCGGCTACTCCCTCGCCCACGCCTACGGCGCCGCCCTCGACCACCCCGGACTGCTCGTCACCTGCGTCATCGGCGACGGCGAGGCGGAGACCGGGCCGCTCGCCGGGTCCTGGCACGCCAACAAGTTCCTCGACCCGGTCCACGACGGGGCCGTCCTGCCGGTCCTCCACCTCAACGGCTACAAGATCGCCAACCCGACGGTCCTCGCCCGCCTCCCGCACACCGAGCTCGACGCCCTGCTGCGCGGATACGGCCACGACCCCCTCTACGTGGAGGGGGACGAACCACGCGCCGTGCACCGGTCGATGGCCCTCGCCATGGACCGCGCCGCCGACCGCATCGCGGAGATCCAGGCCGCCGCCCGCACCGGCGGCGAGACGGAGCGCCCGCGCTGGCCGATGATCGTGCTGCGGACCCCGAAGGGCTGGACCGGGCCCGCCGAGGTCGACGGGCTCCCCGTCGAATCCACCTGGCGCGCCCACCAGGTCCCGCTGCCCGGCGTCCGCGACAACCCGGACCACCTGCGCCAGCTGGAGGCGTGGCTGCGGTCCTACCGGCCCGGCGAACTCTTCGACGCCGAGGGCCGCCCCACCGAACAGGTCCTGGCCTGCGTCCCCGAGGGCGCCGCCCGCCTCGGCGCCACCCCGTACGCCAACGGCGGCCGGCTCCTGCGCGACCTGCCCGTCCCGGATCTCGACGCGTACGCCGCCCCCGTGGACCGGCCCGGCACCACCCTCCGGGAGCCCACCCGCGTCCTGGGCGGTCTCCTCGAAGCGGTCATGGCGGCGACGGCCGACCGCAGGGACTTCCGGCTCGTCGGACCCGACGAGACGGCCTCCAACCGGCTCGACGCCGTCTACGAGGCCAGCGGCAAGGCGTGGCAGGCCCGCACCCTCCCGACCGACGAGCACCTGTCCCGGGACGGCCGGGTCATGGAGGTCCTGTCCGAGCACCTGTGCCAGGGCTGGCTGGAGGGCTATCTGCTGACCGGCCGGCACGGGCTGTTCTCCTGCTACGAGGCGTTCGCGCACATCGTGGACTCGATGGTCAACCAGCACATCAAGTGGCTGCGCACCTCGCGCCGGCTCGCCTGGCGCCGCCCCATCGCCTCCCTCAACTACCTGCTCACCTCGCACGTCTGGCGCCAGGACCACAACGGCTTCTCGCACCAGGACCCGGGCTTCGTGGACCACATCCTCAACAAGAGCCCCGAAGTCGTACGTGTCTACCTGCCGCCCGACGCCAACACCCTGCTCTCCGTCGCCGACCACGCCCTGCGCAGCCGGGACTACGTGAACGTCATCGTGGCGGGCAAGCAGCCCAGCTTCGACTGGCTCACCCTCGACCAGGCCCGGGAGCACTGCGCGCGCGGCGCCGGGCTCTGGGAGTGGGCGGGCACCGAGGACGGCAGCCGCGAGCCCGATGTCGTCCTCGCCTGCGCCGGTGACGTACCCACGCTGGAGACCCTGGCGGCCGCCCAGCTGCTCAGGCGCCATCTGCCGGAGCTGGCGGTGCGGGTGGTCAACGTGGTCGACATGGCCCGGCTCATGCCGCACTCCGAGCATCCGCACGGCATGCCGGACTCCGAGTACGACGCGCTGTTCACCCGGGACAAGCCGGTCATCTTCGCGTACCACGGCTACCCGTGGCTGATCCACCGGCTGGCCTACCGGCGCACCGGCCACGGGGAGCTGCACGTGCGGGGCTACAAGGAGGAGGGCACGACCACCACGCCCTTCGACATGGTCGTCCGCAACGACCTGGACCGCTACCGGCTGGTCATGGACGTCATCGACCGGGTCCCCGGCCTGGGCGTACGCGCCGTGGCGGTGCGTCAGGAGATGGCGGACACCCGCACCCGCCACCACGCCTGGATCCGCGAACACGGCACCGACCTGCCCGAGGTCGCCGACTGGACCTGGGAGGGCTGAGCCCGGCAGCACGGCGGGGGGCCGGGCGGGCGCGGCGGGCCGGCGCCCCCCCGGGGCGGCGGGGCGCCCCCGCGCCGCGCCCCCCCGGACCCCGCCCGCGGGGCTGGCGGCGGGGGCGCC
>NZ_JBIBHG010000011.1:170332-350017 GCF_042956885.1 Streptomyces sp. NPDC008163
AACCACGCAACCCCCCGCCCCGGGGCGGCCCCGGGGCCCGGGGTGGGGGGGCCCCGCCAGCCGGGCGGGGCCGGACCGTACGACCCCGCCCGGCCCCCGCCGTGCTGCCGGGCCGCTCAGAAGCGCAGTTCCGCCGCGATCCGGCCGTGCGCCTTGAGCGAGTCGTCCGCGACGAAGAACACCTCCGCGCCACTGTCCAGCGCCGCCTCGACCAACTCGTCCACGATGTCCTCGCGGACGCTCGCGTCGGAGGGGTCCACCACGTCGTCGGTCACCGGCTTCAGGTGCTCCTGGTCGACCCGTACCGTCTGCTGGTAGTGCTCCTCGACGGCCACCAGACCGGCGCGGCCCTCGCGCACCGCGGCCCACACCTCGTCCAGGCCGCCGGCGAACGCCTTGCGGCCGCGCGCCGCGTCCAGCCGTCCCTCGATCTCCTGGGCGAAGTGCGCGCGCCGGGCGTCCAGGGCCGGGCGCAGCTCGGTGAGCAGATCGCGGGGCGCGTTGTCGGCCGGCGCGCCCTTGGTGACCCGGCCGACCGCGTCCTTGGCGCACTCGCTGACCTCGTCGAAGAGGGCGAGCGCCGGCGCGATGCCGACCAGGTAGAGCGGGCGGGGGTCGGTGGCGAGGACGGTACGCAGCTTCTCGTCCACCGTGCGCAGGAAGTTCCGGGTGTCCTCGCTGGCGAAGTTGCTCGCGGTGTCGCCGATCCGCTCCATGCGCTGCGGGTTGAACTCCTCGCGCGGGGCGGCCAGCGGGAAGCCGCCGACGTGCGCCTCCTGGGCGGACTCGGTGGTGCCGCTGAACAGGGCGGCGTGGTCGGCGGCCACGGTCAGCGCCCAGTAGGGGCGGGCCTGGGCCTTGGCGGCGACCAGGTTGCGGGTGAGGTAGCTGTCGCTCAGTACCACCCGTTCGGGTGCGGTACGCGGCAGCCGCCAGATCTGGAACTCGTCGGACGTGGCGAGGAGCACGAGCGCGTCCAGGGCCCGGCGCTGGTCGAGTTCGCCGGCCGCGCGGTCGAGCTGCTGCTTGATCGCGGCGCAGACCTCCCGGCTGACCTCCGGATCGGCTTCCAGCCGGTTGTGGGCATCGGAGAGCAGGTTGCGCAGCCGTACGGCGTCCTGGGCGTTGTCCGGGGCGCGCCGGTGGGTCGGCATGGTCAGGGACAGGGCCGGATAGGGGCGGGTCCGGCGGAGCTCCTGCAGCAGGCCGGCGGTCAGGGCGTCCGTGTCCATCAGTTCCCTCCCGGGGAATCGCGCGCACTGCGTGCGGAGCGGGTGAATCAACGAGTCAATTCATACCTTTTGATCCTAATATGGGCGAGTTGGTCATCCCGGGTGCGGGAAGCCCTGCTTCCCCGTGCCCGCTTCAGTGGACGGAGCGTTTGTGAACCGGACCGGCCCCGCGCGGCGCCCCTTCCCAGGCCGCGTCATCCGCAGCCTGACCCCTGCCGCGCTCGTCGCGGTGCTCGCCGCCGGAGCGGCCGCCTGCGGCGACTCCGGCACCCCGTCCCCGGGTACGGCCAGAAGCACCCGCACCCTCTCGGCCGAACCGACGGCGAGCCCGAGTCCGACCCGCAGCGGGCGCACCCCGGACGAGTTCGCCGCCTCCGTCTCCGCCGACGCCGAGCGCAATCGGCAGAAGGCCGCGGCGACCCTCAAGGGTGTCGAGGGCAAGGGCAACGCGGTGGACGACGTCTCCGTCAACGGCATCGCGGTCGCGCCCGGGGAGAAGTTCCGCAGCGCCCTGGTGCGGGTGACCAACCGGAGCGGCGAGCAGGCGTTCTTCGCCGTGCGCGTCGAGTTCGTCGACGCCTCGGGCAAGGTGCTGGACTCCGTGGTGCTCGGCTTCCCGGACGCGCCGACCGACAAGACCGTCAGCCAGCACGCGAACAGCCGCAAGGCCGCCGGCGTCAAGTCGTTCCCCCGGATCGCCCAGGCGGAGCGGAGCTGACGGCCGACGGCCTCGCGGTGGCTCAGCAGGGGCCCGTCACCAGATGGCGTCCACCCACTCGGGGTGGTCCACGAACGGGTTCCGGTTGTGCTGGTAGTCCTCGTATATGACGTCGTTGCGCCGCTTCTCGAACGCGTCCGGCGGGTCCTGCTCGCTCCATGCCTTGAGTACGGAGAGCCGGCCGATGTGCGGTGAGGAGCCGTTGGACACGCTGTCGTTGGGTTCCAGGTCCGGGAAGCCGTCGTCGCCCTCGTAGCGCACGGCCATGTAGAGGATCATCCGCGCGACGTCTCCCTTGACGGCGTCGCGCGGCTCGAAGGAGTCGGAGTCGGTGTAGTTGCCCGGGGCGTCGCCCAGCTCCGTACCGCCGTTGTCGAAGTCCTTGTTGCCGCGTGTGGAGTTGACCTGGACGTCGGACGGGCGCAGGTGGTGGATGTCGGTGCCGGGGCCGGTGGCCGTGCCGAAGTCGCCGTGGGACTTGGCCCAGACGTGCTCGCGGTTCCACTGGCCCGGGCTGCCGCCGTTGTCGCTCTTCGGCTCGGAGCGCCCGGTGTACAGCTCGATGATGTTCGAGGGGTCGGCCGGGTCCTCGTCGGTGTCCTTCAGGGCGTCCCAGACCTGGCTGTAGGTGAGCTTGCTCTGGTCGCTGATGATCGTGTGGAGGGCGCTCTTCAGTGCGGCGCCCGTCTTGCCGGTCGCGTCCTGGTAGTACGTGTCGTCCAGGGCGGTGAGCGAGGAGGCGGTGGTCCGTGGTGGCGTCGGGACGGGTGCGGCGGCCGCCGTGCCGCTGAACACCGCGAGGGCGGCGAGCGCGGCCGGCAGGGCGCGGCGCACGGGAAGGTGGCGACGGGACATGTGGGGTGTCCTCTCCGGGAATACGCGCACCGCGACGCCGTCGCGGGGTGGGGGACGGTTCCGCGGTGCGTCGTGTCCGCTATGTGTACGCGGGAGCCTTCCATGCGCACCGTCACGATGTGTGAACCCGGCGTATCTATCATGTGCAGGTCAAGTGAGGACCCGGAACCCGTTCCGGGTCCCCGCCCCGGCCTCGGATGCGGGAGCGCCGGGGGAGGGCGAGAATGACGGGAAGGACAAGGAGGCGGCATGAGCGACGAGTCCGATTCCGTATCCAGCACCCGGGGCGTGACTCCGGACGACCTCTTGCACACCGGCGCCACCGACAACCCGTCCCCGGAGGACCTGGTACTCGCCTCGGGGAAGGACCTCACCCCGGCGAACCTCGAGTGGGCGGAGCGCACCCTGGCCAGGGAGGGCCGGGCGGCCATCGACAAGCGACTGCCGTAGACAGCGGTACGGCGCGGCGGCCCCGGCCGTCGCGCCACCGGCAGGTACGGGCGCCGGGCGCCGCTCGGTTAGCCTGAACGCACAATGAACCGTTTGACGACGTCAGAGGCCGGATACGACCTCGCCCGCTTCCCCGAGGACCCCCGCGACCCGTTCCGTGCCTGGGACGCGGCCGACGCCTATCTGCTCCAGCACCTGGAGGAGGCGGTCGACGTCTCGGGGAACGTCGTCGTCATCGGCGACCGCTGGGGCGCCCTGAGCATGGTCCTGGCCGCGCACCGCCCCGTACAGATCAGCGACTCCTACCTCGGGCAGCGGGCGACCGCCGCGAACCTGGAACGCAATGGGCTGCCCGCCGACGCGGTGCGCCTGCTGTCGCCGCGCGACACCCCGCCGGACCACGTCGACGTCCTCCTCGTCCGCGTACCGAAGAGCCTCGCGCTCCTGGAGGACCAGCTCCACCGCATCGCGCCCGCCGTGCACGCCGGGACGGTCGTCGTCGGCACCGGGATGGTCAAGGAGATCCACACCTCCACGCTCAGCCTCTTCGAGCGGATCATCGGCCCGACCCGGACCTCCCTCGCGGTCCGCAAGGCCCGGCTCATCCACTGCACCCCGGACCCGGCCCTGTCCCGCACCCCGAGCCCCTGGCCGCTGCGCTACGAGCTCCCCGCGGACGCCGGACCGGCCGCCGGTCACACCGTCACCAACCACGCCGGCATCTTCTGCGCCGACCGGCTCGACATCGGCACCCGCTTCTTCCTCAAACACCTGCCGGACCGCAACGGCCCCGACCGGGTCGTGGACCTCGGCTGCGGCAACGGCGTCCTCGGCCTCGCCGCCGCCCTCGCCAACCCCGACGCCGCCCTCACCTTCGTCGACGAGTCGTACCAGGCGGTCGCCTCGGCCGAGGCGACCTTCCGCGACAACACCGGGCCGGACGCCCGGGCCCGCTTCGTCGTCGGGGACGGCCTGACCGGAGCCGAGCCCGGCAGCGCGGACCTGGTCCTCAACAACCCGCCGTTCCACTCCCACCAGGCCACCACCGACGCGACCGCCCGGACCATGTTCCACGGGGCCCGGCGCGCGCTGCGCCCGGGCGGCGAGCTGTGGGTGGTCGCCAACCGCCACCTGGGCCACCACGCCACCCTGCGCCGCGTCTTCGGCAACTGCGCGACGGTGGCGGGCGATCCGAAGTTCGTGGTGCTGCGCGCGGTCAGGCGCTGAGCGCCGCCCACCCCGGCAGCGGTTCGCGGGCCGTGTGCCAGGCCGGCGGGAGGGCGGCTACGCCGGTACGGGCGGCGATCACGCCGCCCGCGATGGCACAGGTGGTGTCGATGTCACCGCGTCCCGCGACCGTGCACCACAGGCCCTCCTCCAGGTCGTCCAGGTGCCCCGCCGCACACCACAGAGCGAACGGGACGGTGTCCGGCCCGGACATCCGGTAGCCGGAGCCCAGCACCTCCGCGGCGTGCCGGACCGAGGTGTGGGCGGGCATCCGGGACGCGATGCGGACGCCCGAGCGCACATCGCTGTCGGGCAGGTGCGCGGCGACCTCCTGGAGGAACGCGGTGCGCTCGGGGGCCGGGCCGCCCCGGCCGCGCACGGCCAGCGCCGCGGCGACGGCGACCGCCACCGCCCCGGCGGCCGCCTCCGGATGGTGGTGCGAGACCGCGCTCTGGCGGGCGGCCTGCTCGACGGCGGTGTCCAGGTCGGCGGCGTGCCAGGCACCGAGCGGGGCGACGCGCATGGCCGCCCCGTTGCCCCACGAGCCCATGCCCTCGAACTGCGCGGTCACCAGCTTCTGCCAGGGCTCGCCCGCGCCGATCCGGCGCAGCACGTCGTGCATCGATGCGCCGTAGCCGCGGTGCGTGTCGGCGGCGTACTCCTCGGCCAGGCGCCGGGCGAACCGGTCCTGGTCCACGGCGCCGTCCCCTTCGGCCAGTTCGCGGACCAGGACCAGCGCCTGCGCGGTGTCGTCGCTCCACCGCCACACGGGCTCCTCGGGCAGCGCCCGCGCCTCCAGGGGCGCGGAGCCCCCGCGGCGCAGGATGCCGAACCAGCGGTCGCCGAAGGCGTCACCGAAGGCGAGCCCGGCCAGCGAGTCGAGTGCGGGGGCAGGTACGTCGGTCATCGGAGCAGTATGACAAGCCGGGCGCTCCGCCCGCCCGGTCATTCCGGTCGTTCCGCCGCCCCGCGCCGCGCGGCGGCCGCCGCCACGGCCGCGCCGGCGGAGAGCAGCGCGCACAGCAGCCACACCGTGACGTACCCGGACTCGTTCGCCGCCTCCTGGGTGTCGGGGACGGCGCTCCCGGTCTCGGACGCCGGGGTCGCCAGGATGACCGCGATGACAGCTCCGGCGACCGCCCCGCCCAGGGTCTTGACGTTGTTGTAGAGGGCCGTGGTGATGCCCGTACGCGAGGGGGCGCCGGCCTCCGCGATCACCGTGGGCAGCGCGCCGAGCGCCACGCCGATCCCGGCCCCGGCGAGCACCTTGGCCGCCACGAGCTGCCAGATCGCCGTGTGGAACGCGGCGGTGGACAGGAAGCTCACGGCGATCAGGGCGAACGAGGCGATCAGAGCGGGGCGGTAGCCGATGCGCCGCGCGACGAGCGCGGTCAGCGAGGAGCCGACGACGGCGGCGACCCCGGCCGGCAGGGCGATCAGCGAGATGGCGAGGGCGGAGAGCCCGAATCCGTAGCCGGTGCGCTGCGGGTCTGCCGCCAGGAAGGTGGAGTCCGGGGCCAGGCTGCCGAAGTAGATGACGCCGAACGCCGCCGCGCACAGGAAGTACGGGGCGACGCTGCGGTCGGCCAGCGCCCGCAGGTCCACCAGCGGCTCGGGCACCCGCAGCTCGCGGACCGCCCACACCGCCCCCGCCACCAGGGCCAGCGGCACCGGGACCAGCACCGCGCCGGAGAGCAGGGGGCCGGTCTTCGCCGCCGAGATCCCCGCGAGCAGCAGGAGTACCGCCAGGCTCAGCAGGCCCACGCCCGGCCAGTCGAGCCGGGCACCCGGCGTCCGGCCGGACTCCGGGATCGCGAGGAACGAGACCGGGACGCAGAGCAGGGCCAGCACGGCCGGGAGGAGCAGGGTGATCCGGACATCGCCCGTCGTCCTGTGCGCCAGGCCCATCACCACCCCGCCGAGCAGCGTCCCGAGGGTCAGCGCGCCGACCAGGCGCGCGATGGCCCCGCGGGCACGTTCGACGGAGAGCCGGTCCCGTACGAGAGCGATCTCCAGGGGCAGCAGGGCCGCGAGCGGGCCCAGCAGCACCCGCCCGGCCAGCAGCACGGGCAGCGAGGGCGCGAAGGCGACGAGGAGCGAGCCGACGGCGACGCACACCAGCGAGACCCGCAGCATCCGGCGGTGCCCGTACACATCGCCGAGCCGGCCGAAGGCGGGCACCGAGACTGCAGCGGCGAGCAGTTGCGCGGCGATCACCCAGTTGAGGTCGGCGTCCGCGATCCCCAGCTCGGTGCCGATGTCCGGCAGCAGCGGGGCGATCCCGCCCTGAAGGAAGCCGCTGGTCAGCTCGAAGAGGACGAGGAGGCCCACGACGGCGCCGACCGACGCGGTCTCCGCCGGAGCGGGCCTGGTGGACTCGGTCGTGCTCATGACGGCTGCTCGGAGTCCTGGAGGCGCCGCGCCGCGAGCCCGGCCAGCAGGGCGGCGGCGTCCGCCACCGACCGGTCGTCGTAGACCGCCTGCGCGGAGTGGTTCATGGGGGCGGCCGACGGATCCTGGCCGGACGGGCACGCGCCGAGGCCCACGTAGGCCCCCGGGACCTCGTGCAGTACGTACGAGAAGTCCTCGGAGCCGGCCATCGGGCGCGGCGCCTCGAAGACCTGTGCGGCGCCGAGCACTTCGCGCGCGGTGCGCAGCGCGAACGCGGCCTCGGCGGCGTCGTTGACGGTGACCGGGTAGCCCTCGCGGTAGTCGCTCTCGGCGGTCAGGCCGTGCGCGGCGGCGATCCCCCGCACGGTCCGTTCCAAGGCGGTCCGGACCCGGGCCCGGGTCTCCTCTGAGAACGTCCTGATGGTGGCGGTGAATTCGGCGGTCCCGGGGATGACGTTCCCGGCGGACCCCGCGTGCAGCGAGCCCACCGTGATCACGGCCGGGTCGAAGATGTCGACGGTGCGCGTGACCAGGGTCTGGAGCGCGGTGACCATCTCGCAGACGGCCGGGACCGGGTCCTTGGCCAGGTGCGGCGACGACCCGTGGCCCCCGGCGCCCACGACGCGGACGGTGACCTCGTCGGAGGCGGCGAGCATCGGGCCCGGCCGTACGGCGGCGGTGCCGACGGGCAGCACCGCCGAGGTGACGTGGAGCGCGTACGCGGCGACGACCCGGGTCCCCGCCGCGTCGAGCACGCCCTCCTCGATCATCAGCCGCGCCCCGCCCATGCCCTCCTCCCCGGGCTGGAACATGAACACCACGTCGCCCGCCAGCTCCTCGCGCCGTGTGGCCAGCAGCCGGGCCGCCCCGACCAGCCCGGCGGTGTGCACGTCGTGGCCGCAGGCGTGCATCCGCCCGGGCACCTCGGAGGTGTACGGCACACCGCTGTCCTCCTGCACGGGGAGCGCGTCCATGTCCCCGCGCAGCAGCACGGCGGGGCCGGGGCGGCCACCGCGCAGGACGGCGGTCACCGAGGTGAGCTTGCCGCCGGTCGTGATCTCCAGGGGCAGCCCGGACAGCGCGTCCAGGACGGCCCGCTGGGTGCGGGGGAGGTCGAGGCCGAGCTCGGGCTGCCGGTGCAGGGCGTGGCGCAGGCGGACCAGGGAGTCGCCGAGGGCGAGGGCGTCAGTGCGTGCGAACATGCCTGGTATGGTGCCGATCCGGTCGAACGGACCGGAGCTTGTGCTCGTATCCTCCGGAACGTATAGATCGTTTGCCGATAACCACCACCACCCGGAGGCGGCCCCGTGCTGGACGAACTCGATCTGCTCCTCGTCACCGCGCTCCAGATCGCCCCGCGCGCGGACTGGCGGACCATCGGGGACGTGCTCGACATGGACGCCTCGACGGTCGCCCGGCGCTGGGCCCGGCTGACCCAGGCCGGGCACGCCTGGATCGGCGTCCACCCCTCGGTCGCGGCGAGCGGCCCGCACACCTGGACCCTGGTCGCGTTCATCGAGGTCGACTGCGTCCCCGGGCGGCTGCACGAGGTGGCCGACCACATCGCCGACGACCCGCACGTGTTCAACCTGGAGCACGTCAGCGGCAGCCGGGACCTCGTGATCACCGCGGTCTTCACCGACCACGCCCAGCTCGCCCGGTACGTCGGCTTCCGCCTCGGCGCCCTCGACGGCGTCGCGGCCTCCCGCACCCAGGTCGCCACCACCCTGCACACCGAGGGCAGCCGCTGGCGGCTCGACCGCCTCACCGAGGAGCAGCGCCGCAAGCTCGCCCCGCCCGCCCCCGGCCGGCAGCCGACGTACACCGTTCCCGAGCGCGACCTCGAACTGGTCCGGGTCCTCGGCGAGGACCCGCGCCGGCCCGTCGCCCACATCGCCGAGCGCACCGGGCTCAGCCCCACGACCGTGCGCCGCCGCCTCGACCGGCTGGACGCCGACCGGGCGCTCGCCTACCGGTGCGAGGTGGCGCGGTCGCTCTCCGGCTGGCCGGTGTCGGTCTCGTACTGGGCGGCGGTGCCGCAGAGCCGGGCGCCGCAGCTCGCGAAGAGCATCAGCCAGATCCGCGAGATCCGGCTCTGCGCCTCGCTGACCGGCCCGCACAACCTGCTCCTGGCCGCCTGGCTGCGCTCGGTGGACGACATCGGCGCCTTCGAGTCCCGGCTCACCGCCCGCCATCCGGAGCTGACGGTGGCCGACCGGGCGCTCACGCTCTGGCCGATGAAGCTCGCCGGCCACCTGCTCGACCCGCAGGGGCGCCACCTGCGCGCCGTGCCCCTGGCCAGTTGGGAGGGCACGCACTCGGACACCGCGGAGGCGGCCCTCCTGGACCGCCTCCGGACACCCCCTGGGCGCGCGCGAACCGGGTGAAGTACTCCAGCGCCGAGAAGGCGTCCACCGCCTCCTGCCCGGCCACCTTCTCGATCGGCGCGCCCTGGACCCGGCCGCCGCCGACGGGCCGCGCCGCCCGCTCCTCTTCCACCGGGGCCGGCTGGTCCGTCCCGACCGCGCGCACGCGGTGCACGCGCCCACCCCCGGTTCCTCGGCGAGGCGGGGACGTCCGGCCGCATCGCCCCCGGCATGCCCGCCGACCTGGTGCTCCTCGACGAGGACCCGCTGACGGACCACACCGCGCTGCGCCGGATCGCCGGGGTGCTGCGGGAGGGCTCCTGGTGGTCCCGCGCCGACCTCGATACCGTGCTGGAACGCGTCGCCGCCGCGCCCGGCGCCCGCTGACCACCGCACCCGTCCGCACCGGCCGGACCGCCCCCGAGCGGGAGGGACACGCACATGACGGAAGCCGACCCCGGGCTCTTCGGACCCGCATCGGTCACCTGGCAGCTGCACGGCGACCCGATGATGTGGATCGCCGGGGTGCGGGCCCTCTACCTCCAGGCGCTCCACCCCCTCGCCGTGCGCGGCGTGATGCAGAACTCCGACTTCCGCCAGGACGCCTGGGGCCGGCTCATGCGCACGGCCGGCTTCGTCGGCACCCTCACCTACGGCACCACCGAGGCCGCCGAGAAGGCGGGCGCCCGGGTCCGGAAGATCCACGCCCGCCTGAAGGTCACCGACCCGGCGACCGGCACCACCCACGGCGTGGACGAGCCCGAGCTGCTGCTGTGGGTGCACTGCGCCGAAGCCGACTCCTACCTCCAGGTCCTGCTCCGCTCCGGCTACCCGCTCACCGCCCGGCAGGCCGACCAGTACCTCGCCGAACACCGGCACAGCGCCCGGCTCGTCGGCCTCGACCCGCAGGACGTGCCCGCGACGACCGCTGAGATGGCCGACTACTTCGCCGGGATACGGCCCCGGCTCGCCCGCACCCCGGAGGCGCTGGACGTCGACAGCTTCCTGCGCCGCCCGCCCGTGCCGCCGCTCCTCGTTCCCGCACGCGACCTGCTCTGGCGGCGCGTGGCCGCCCTCGCGTACCAGTCGCTGCCGCCGTTCGCCCATGAGCTGTACGGGAGAACGGCGCCGCCGCCCGCCGCCGTGGACCGCCGGCTGCGCACCGTCGGGGCGCTCCTGCGGGCCGTCCCCGCGCGGCTGCGGTGGCGGCTTCCGCCCGGTCACATCATGAACGCGATGGCCCGGCTCGGACCCGGCAGCCGCCCCACCCCGTACACACTGAAGAGGCAGGCAGCCATACTGGACCGACCTGGGAGGGTGCGGCGACAGCGGGCTGAACGACGGGGGCGGCAACAGGGATGGCGGAAACCAGGCTGATCCAGAGCCGGTACCGGCTGCTCGACCTGATCGGTCGCGGCGGCATGGGCGAGGTCTGGCGGGCCCGCGACGAAGCGCTGGGCCGCCAGGTCGCCGTCAAATGCCTCAAGCCCATGAACGCCCAGCACGACGAGGACCACACCCGCATCGTCCGCGAACGCTTCCGCCGCGAGGCCCGGGTGGCCGCCGCCCTCCAGCACCGGGGCGTCACCGTCGTCCACGACTTCGGCGAGTACGAGGGCGTGCTCTACCTCGTGATGGAGCTGCTGGACGGCCGCAACCTCAGCCAGCTCCTGGAGGACAACGCGCAGCACCCGCTGCCCGTGGACGACATCGTGGACATCGCCGAACAGGTCGCGGACGCCCTCGGCTACACCCACCAGCAGGGCATCGTCCACCGCGACCTCAAGCCCGCCAACATCATGCGGCTGTCCGACGGGACGGTGAAGATCTGCGACTTCGGCATCGCCCGGCCGGGCCACGGCATCCCCGTCACCTCACGGCTCACCGGCGTCGGCATCGCCATGGGAACCCCGCACTACATGTCGCCCGAGCAGATCAGCGGCGGCCAGGTCGACCACCGCAGCGACCTCTACTCGCTGGGCTGCGTGCTGTACGAGATCGCGACCGGGGCCCCGCCCTTCGACCTGGAGGACTCCTGGGGCATCCTCGTCGGCCACCGCGACACCCCGCCCGAGCCGCTGCGTTCCCACCGCGCCGAACTCCCCGGGTTCTTCGACCGGGTCGTCCTCGACCTGCTCGCCAAGACCCCCGAGGAGCGCCCGGCCGACGCCCACGACCTGCGCCGCCGCATCGCCGTCGGCCGCACCGGCGAGCAGCCCTCCCTCGGCCCGGCCGGCGAGGCACCGCCCGCCCCGGTCGCCCTCTCCGGCCGGACGCCCGCCCCCGCCGCGCCGCTGCCCGCCTGGGCGGACACGATGACCGGCGGTCACAAGGCGACGGGCGCGGTGACCCCGCCCGACCACTCGGCGGGCCTCACCCTCGCCTGGACCACCGGAACCGCCCCGCCCGGCCCACGGGCCGACCGCCAGGTCCTGAGCCCCGGCCCCAGCCGCAAGGACCGGGCCGAGAACGCGCTGCGCGAGTTCGGCCGCATCGCCGAGGACCGCGCCCGCGCCCTCGGCCCCGAGCACAGCGAAACGCTCAACGCCCGGCAGCAGATGGCGTACGCGCTCGGCCGCCTCGGCCGGCACACCGAGGCCCACGAACTGCACACGGCCGTGCTCGCCGCACGGGAGCGCGCGATGGGCCCCGACCACCCCGACACCCTGCGCTGCCGCCACAACCTGGCCTTCAGCCTCAGCCGGCTGGGACGCCTGGAGGACGCCTACGGCATGGCCCGCGACGTGGCCGCGGCCCGCGCCCGGGTGCTGGGGGCCGACCACCCGGACACCCTGGTCACGCTCTACGAGGTCGGCTACACCCTGGGCCGGCTCGGCCGCTGGACGGAAGCCCTGCACACCTACCGCCAGGTCGCCGAGGCGCGGACCCGGCTGCTCGGCTCCGACCACCCGGACACCCTCGCCACCCGCTACGAGGTCGGCATCAGCCTCGGCCGCCTCGGCCGCAGCGCCGACGCCCTGGAGCTGTACCGCGCGCTCGTCGCCGCCCGGACCCGGGTCAACGGCCCCACCGACCCGGAGACGCTGCGCGCCCGCCACGGACTCGGCGTCAACCTCGGTCGGCTGGCCCGCTGGGACGAGGCCCTGGCCGAGGCGCGGGCGGTGTGCGGGGGCCGGGAACACGTCCTGGGCCCCGACCACCCCGACACCCTCGTCAGCCGCCGTGAGGTCGCCGTCGCCCTCGGCTGGCTGGGCCGCTGGACCGACGCGCTCGCCCTGTACCGCCAGGTCGCCGACGCCCGGACCCGGCTCCTGGGCCCCGCCCACCCGGACACGCTCGCCGGCCGCGACGACGAGGCGCACTGCCTCGAACAGCTGGGTCGGACCCACGAGGCCGCCGGCCTCTACCGCGAGGTGGCGGCGCTCCGGCAGCGCGGCCACGCACCGCTCTGACGCGGGCCACGCGCACCGGAGCGAGGCGGACGGCCGGGCCCGCCCCCCCGCGTCCCGGACGGCCGGGCCCGCCCGCCCCCCGTCCCGGACGGCCCGTCAGTCGGCCGACGCGGCCCAGCCCGTCGCCTCGATCCGCCGGGCGTCCGGCGGACGGCCCTCGTCGAAGACCGTACGGCCGCCGTCCTCCACCTTGATGGCGTCCACGTACACGCCCCGGCCCACGTACAGCTGATCCGTGGTGTAGCGCCACCTCAGCAGGACCCCGGCGCCGCGCACTCCGGCGAGGCCGGCGTCCAGGCGGTGCCAGACCCGGCCCGACCAGCCGGAGAGCGAGCCGTCCGGATGCGCCTCGGGCCGGGGGCGCCCGCCCTGCCCCGTCGCCGTCGTGGTGAACGGGACCGGCTGCCAGGTGGCGCCGGCGTCCGTCGAAGCCTCCAGGTGCAGGAAGTCCGAAGCCGGTTCGGTGTCCCACCACAGCGCGCAGCTCAGCCGGGCCCGCGAGGAGTCGAGCGGAAGGGCGGGCAGCGCCAGGGTGGCCGTCGACGCGCTCGTCATCCCGGAGAACCAGGCGGTGCGGCCCCGGGCCGGGCGGACCGCGACGGCGCGGGCCATCTGGTTGGCGGTGGCCACCCGCGGCGCGCTGCCGGACCGCCAGTTGCGCACCGGATGCACCGAGTTGCCCAGCACGATCAGGAACGAGTCCGTGGACGGGTCCAGGACCAGGCTGGTCCCGGTGAATCCGGTGTGCCCGGCCGTCCGGGGCGTGGCCATGGCGCCCATGTACCAGTGCTGGTAGAGCTCGAAGCCCAGGCCGTGCGCGTCACCAGGGAACGCCGTGTTGAAGTCGGTGAACAGCAGATCGACGGAGTCAGCCGAGAGGATGCGGGCCCGCCCGTACACCCCGCCGTTGAGCAGGGTGCGCGCCAGGACCGCCAGGTCCCAGGCGCAGGAGAACACCCCGGCGTGCCCGGCGACCCCGTCCAGGCTGAAGGCGTTCTCGTCGTGCACCTCGCCCCAGACCAGGCCGCGGTCGAGCCCGGACCAGGGGAGCCGGGCGTCCTCGGTCGCGGCGATCTTCGGCTTCCAGGAGGCGGGCGGGTTGTACTGGGTGCGCCGCATCCCGAGCGGTCCGGTGATCCGCTCGCGCAGCAGGACGTCCAGGGTCTGCCCGGTCAGCTTCTCCAGGACCAGCTGGAGGGAGATCAGGTTGAGGTCGGAGTAGAGGTAGACCGTGCCCGGCGGATGGGCCGGGACCTCCTTCCACAGCAGCTCCAGCTTCCCTTCCCGGGTCGGCGCGCTGTAGAGCGGAATCCAGGCGGTGAAACCCGACGTGTGGGTGAGCAGCTGACGGATCGTGATGTCCTGCTTGCCGCCGCCCGCGAACTCCGGCAGATAGGAGGCGACCGTCGCCTCCAGCTCCAGCGTGCCGCGCTCGATCTGCTGCACCGCCAGGATCGAGGTGAACAGCTTCGAGACCGACGCCAGGTCGAAGACCGTGTCCTCGGCCATCGGGATCTGCTGGTCCTCGGGGAACTCCACCCCGGTGTCGGTGGTCTCGTCGTACGCCGCATAGCGCACCGCCTTGCCGATCGGGTGGTGCAGGGCCACCGTGCCGCCCCGGCCCGCGAGCAGCACCGCACCCGCGTACCACGGGTGCTTCGGCGAGGCGGTCAGATAACGCTCCGCCTCGGTGACCAGCTGGTCGAGCGGTGCCTGCAACAGCCCGGCACGGTCGGCCGATCCGCGCCGCAGCGTCGGCCTCGCGCCCCTGCCCGCGTGCATCTGTGACGACCCCGCCCCCGACTCCGTGGCAGACGCCGTGCCCGCGAACGGGATCGGCGCCAGGGCGAGTGCCCCGCCCAGGGCCAGCATCCCACCACCGAGCCTGCGCCGGCTGATCTCCCCGGCCGCCGTGTCCTCCGTCATGCACAACCCCTTCTCACTGCCTGAAAGTAACTTTCGAAATCTCTTCCGAGCGTGAAACTTCCTGCCGAGCAGAGAGTACTGTCAGGACCCGCCGCGCCGTAGGGGCGGGAGCGGGAAAGAATCTGATGTCGCGTCAGGCCCTTGACCGCCGGACCCCGGCCGCACAGGATCACGCCATGACCGGTGTACGCAGCAGCACAGTCGACGGCGTCCTGACCCGCAGCGCACGGCGCACCCCCGAACGGACCGCCCTGCGGTACGCCGGCCGGGCCTGGACCTACCGCGAGCTGGACGAGGCCGTCTCCACCGCGGCCGCCGCCCTCACCGAGGTCCACGCGCTGCGCCCGGGGGACAGGGTCGCCGCCTACGCCCACAACTCGGACGCCTACCTCATCGCCTTTCTCGCCTGCGCCCGGGCCGGGCTCGTCCACGTGCCCGTCAACCAGAACCTCACCGGCGACGACCTGGCGTACATCCTGCGCCAGTCCGCCAGCTCCCTGGTCCTCACCGACCCGGCCCTCGCGGACCGCGTCCCCGAGGGCTTCGCCGTTCGGGCGCTGCGCGACGACGAGGGATCGCTGCTGGCCGGGCTGGGCACCCCGCGCCCGTTCACCCCGGTACGCGAACCGGCCGCCGACGACCTGGTCCAGCTGCTCTACACCTCCGGGACCACCGCGCTCCCCAAGGGCGCGATGATGACGCACGGCGCCCTCGTCCACGAGTACGTCAGCGCGATCACCGCGCTCGACCTGCGCGCCGGGGACCGGCCCGTCCACGCGCTGCCCCTCTACCACTCGGCGCAGATGCATGTGTTTCTGCTGCCCTACCTCGCGGTGGGCGCGGAGAACACGGTCCTGGACGCGCCGGACGCGGCCCGGATCTTCGACCTGGTCGAGTCGGGGCAGGCCGACAGCCTCTTCGCCCCGCCCACCGTCTGGATCGGCCTCGCCAACCATCCCGGCTTCGGTGCCCGCGACCTCGGCGGCCTGCGCAAGGCGTACTACGGGGCGTCGGTCATGCCCGTCCCCGTGCTGGAACGCCTCCGCGACCGGCTGCCCGGTCTCGCCTTCTACAACTGCTTCGGGCAGAGCGAGATCGGCCCGCTGGCCACCGTGCTCGGACCGGACGAGCACGAGGGCCGGATGGACTCCTGCGGCAGGCCCGTCCTCTTCGTGGAGGCCCGGGTCGTGGACGAACACGGCGAGGAGGTCCCCGACGGCACCGCGGGCGAGGTCGTCTACCGCTCGCCCCAGCTGTGCACCGGCTACTGGGACAAGCCGGAGGAGAGTGCGGAGGCGTTCCGCGACGGCTGGTTCCACTCCGGCGACCTCGCGGTCCGGGACGCGGACGGCTACTTCACGGTGGTCGACCGGGTGAAGGACGTCATCAACTCCGGCGGGGTCCTCGTCGCCTCCCGGCAGGTCGAGGACGCCCTCTACACCCACCCCGCCGTCGCCGAGACCGCTGTCGTCGGGCTGCCCGACGAGCGCTGGATCGAGGCGGTCACCGCCGTCGTCGTCCTGAAGGGCGAGGTCACCGAGGACGAGCTGATCGCGCACGCCCGCGAACGCCTCGCCCACTTCAAGGCGCCCAAGCGGGTCGTGTTCACGGACGCCCTCCCGCGCAACGCCAGCGGCAAGATCCTCAAACGGGAACTGCGCGACCGCCTCGCCTGACGGCCGCCCGGCCGCGTCTCACCGGACGCGGCCCACCCCCGCGTGGATGGTGTCGGTGGCGTCCAGGGTCTCCGGCGGCGGCGTGCCGTTGTGCCACCGCGGCGCGGGCACCAGGCCCGGGTCGACCATGTCGAGCCCGTCGAAGAAGCGGGCCACCTCCGCACGGTCGCGGGGCTGCAGCGTGATACCGGTCCCGATGTCCAGGCACTGGTCGATGCCCGCCCGCGCGGCCCAGCCGGCCGACCGGTGCATGAAGGCCCGGTTCTGTGCGACCCCCACCTTCGCCGGCTCCGGCACCTGCTCGCCGAGGGCCTGGTCGACCGGGTAGTGGTCCTTGCCGCCCAGCAGATAGTCGTGGACGCGCGCCGGGTGCGGCCTGCCGGTGTCGACCGGTGTGCCGGACGGGCCTGCCGTCATGGTGTGCTCCCCAACCCCTCGGCGGGAGAACACGGGTCCCCCTGCGGACGACGGTCATTCCGGCCCATCGTGCCACAGCAACCCCACCGGCCTGCGCGGAAGTTACGGGCGCTCGTCCACGATCCGCCGGAACTTCCCCACCGACCGCTCCAGCGTCTCCGGGTCCACGATCTCGACGCCCACCGACACCCCGATCCCGTCCTTCACCGCCGCCGCGACCGACGCGGCGGCCGCCGCCCGCTGTTCCGGCGTCGCACCCGCCCGGGCCTCCGCCCGCACCGTCAGCACATCCAGCCGGCCCTCCCGGGTCAGCCGCAGCTGGAAGTGCGGCGACACCCCCGGGGTACGGAGCACGATCTCCTCGATCTGCGTCGGGAAGAGGTTCACCCCGCGCAGGATCACCAGGTCGTCGCTGCGCCCGGTGACCTTCTCCATCCGCCGGAACACCCTGGCCGTGCCGGGCAGCAGCCGGGTCAGGTCCCGTGTCCGGTACCGGACGACCGGCATGGCCTCCTTGGTCAGCGAGGTGAACACCAGCTCGCCCCGCTCCCCGTCCGGCAGCGCCTCGCCCGTGACCGGGTCGACCACCTCCGGATAGAAGTGGTCCTCCCAGATGTGCAGCCCGTCCTTCGTCTCCGCGCACTCCTGGGCCACGCCGGGACCCATCACCTCGGACAGGCCGTAGATGTCGACCGCGTCGATCGCGAACCGCTCCTCGATCTCCCGCCGCATCTCCTCCGTCCAAGGCTCGGCCCCGAAGATCCCCGTCTTCAGCGAGGTCGTGCGCGGATCGACGCCCTGCCGCTCGAACTCGTCCAGGAGGGTCAGCATGTACGAGGGCGTCACCATGATGATGTCGGGCCGGAAGTCCTGGATCAGCTGGACCTGGCGGGCCGTCATGCCGCCGGACGCCGGAATCACCGTGCAGCCCAGCCGCTCCGCCCCGTAGTGCGCCCCGAGGCCGCCGGTGAACAGTCCGTAGCCGTACGCCACATGGATCTTCTGCCCCGGCCGGCCACCCGCCGCCCGGATGGACCGGGCGACCACATCGGCCCAGGTCTCCAGGTCCTTCCCGGTGTAGCCGACGACGGTCGGGCGGCCCGTCGTCCCGCTGGAGGCGTGGACCCGGCGCACCTGGTCCTCGGGGACCGCGAACATCCCGAACGGGTAGTTGTCCCGCAGGTCCGCCTTGGTGGTGAAGGGGAAGCGGGCCAGATCGCCGAGCGAGCGGCAGTCCTGCGGCTTCAGCCCCGCCCGGTCGAAGGCGGCCCGGTAGTGCGCCACGTTCTCGTAGGCGTGGCGCAGGGTGGCCCGCAGCCGTTCGAGCTGAAGCGCCTCCAGCTCGGTGCGGCTCATCCGTTCCGCCGAGTCCAGCAGAGCCGTCATGTCGGGCCTCCCTCGTCCGTGCGCGCCGTGCGGGCGACCGATCATTCGGTCGTTTCCTCCGGGAGCAGTAATTCAGGATCTTGCACCCCCTGGCAAGAGGGGTGACGCATCCGGACCGGACGGCGAATACGCCCGTACCGAACACGGCTGCGTCACCCGGACGGCCCTGTTTGGATGGGGGCATGCCGACCTTCCACTCGTACGACGGAACCGAGCTCGCCTATCACCTCGTGGGGGAGGGGGCACCGCTGATCTGCCTGCCCGGCGGTCCGATGCGGGCGAGCGCCTGTCTCGGCACCCTCGGCGGTCTGGCGGACCACCGGCAACTGGTCCTCCTCGATCTCCGGGGCACGGGGGACTCCGCCGCCCCCGACGACCCCGCCACCTACCGCTGCGACCGGCAGACCGAGGACGTCGAGGCCCTGCGCGCCCACCTCGGCCTCGAACGCGTCGACCTCCTCGCCCACTCCGCGGCCGGTGAACTCGCCGCGCTCTACGCCGCCCGCCACCCGCACCGGCTGCGCAACCTGGTCCTCGTCACCCCCACCACGCAGGCCGCCGGCCTCCCCTCCTCGGTGCGCGAGTCCCGCGAGGCGGCGGCCCTGCGCTCCTCGGAACCGTGGTACGAGGACGCGCTCGCCGCCCTGGAAGAGATCTGGGCGGGCCGGATGACCGGCGAACTGCGCGCCAGGACCCGGCCGTTCATGTACGCCCGCTGGGACGCCGCCGCGCAGGAGCACGGTGCCGCCTCGCCCGCGCAGATCAACGCCGAGGCCGCCGCGCGGTACGCCGGGGAGGGCGCCTTCGACCCGGCCGCGACGGTCCCCGTCCTGCGCACGCTGGCGGCACCGGTCCTGGTGCTCGCCGGGGAGTACGACACCGTCGTCACCCCCGACCGCGCCGCCGGACTGGCCGCGCTCTTCCCGCACGCCGAGTTCGCCGTGCAGCGCGGCGCCGCGCACTTCCCGTGGATCGACGACGCGGGGGCGTTCGCCCGCACCGTCGAGGCGTTCCTCGACCCGGAGGTGCACAGCGTCCGGGCGGGCGGGACGCGGCTCGCGTACCGGGTGTGGGGCGACCCGGCCGCGCCGCCGGTCGTCCTGGCCCACGGCCGGTGCGGCAGCAGCCGCGACTGGAACCACATCGCCGCCCGGCTGGCCGCCACCCACCGGGTGTACGCCTTCGACTTCCGGGGCCACGGGCTCAGCGACTGGCCCGGCCGCTACAGCTTCGAGCTGTTCCGCGACGACCTGCACGGCTTCCTGGAAGCCCGCAACCTCGCCGGTGCCACCGTCGTCGGACACTCCATGGGCGGGGCCGCCGCCTATCTCCTCGCCGAACGGCACCCCGGGCTGATCGGCCGCCTGGTCATCGAGGAGGCACCCCCGCTCATCCCGCTCGACCCGCCCCGCCCCGTACCCCAACGGCCGGACGAGGAGCCGGACTTCGACTGGCCGGTCGTGCCCGCCATCGACGCCCAGCTCAACGACCCGGACCCGGCCGGCCGCGAACTCCTCGGCGAGATCACCGCCCCCACCCTCGTCATCGGCGGCGGCCCGAGGAGCCAGATCGCCCAGGAGGACCTGGCGGGGATGGCCCGCGCCATCCCCGGCGCGGAGCTCGTCACCATCGACGCGGGCCATCTCGTACACACCGAACGACCGGAGGAATTCCTCACCGCCCTCCGGTCGTTCGGGGTCTGACCACCGCCTGACGCTGCGTCAGTCACGGTGCAGGAGCGCCACCAGGACGTCGTGCAGCGTCGCCTCGGCGTCCTCGGAGCCCGACTCCGTACGCCAGGCGACGAATCCGTCGGGGCGCACCAGGACGGCGCCGTCCCGGCCCGTCCCGTGCGCCTCGGCCCAGTCCGCCCCGTCCTCCGGCTCCAGCTCGCCACCCGCACCGATGCCGAACGCGTCGAGCCGCACCCCCAGTCGTCCGGCCACCCGGTCCGCGGCCCGCCGCCACACCGCGTCCGCACCGTCCGTCAGCAGCACGAACGACCGCTCGTACAGATCCAGCGTCGAGATCCGCTCCCCGTCCCGGCGCACCCAGAGATGGGGTGCCCGGCTTCCGGGCTCGCCCGTCAGCCGCATCCCTTCCGGGACCACCGGCGCGTCCGGCGCCACACCCAGCACCGCGCCCGCCGGGTAGCGGTAGCCCAGCGCCACGTTCAGCATCCCGCCCCGCTTCCCGCCGCCCACCGAGGGCGGGGGAGCGTAGCCGGGGTGGCTGTGCTCCTCGGACCGCGCCGACGCGCGCTCGCTCGTCGCCCGGGCCACCGGCAGCCGCTCCTGCCCGTACGTCTCCAGCAGCCCCCGGCCCGCCTCGCCCCGCAGCACCGCGGCCAGCTTCCACGCCAGGTTGTGCGCGTCCTGGATGCCGGTGTTCGAGCCGAAGGCCCCGGTCGGCGACATCTCGTGCGCCGAGTCACCGGCCAGGAAGACCCGCCCCCGCGCATACCGCTCGGCCACCCGCTCCGCCGCGTGCCACGGCGCCTTGCCGGTGATCTCCACATCGATGTCCGGCGCGCCGACGGCGGTACGGATGTGCCGGGCGCACCGCTCGTCCGTGAAGTCCTCCAGCGTCTCGCCGTGCTCCGGCTGCCACGGGGCGTGGAACACCCACTCGCTCTCGTTGTCCACCGGCAGCAGCGCACCCTCCGCCTCCGGGTTCGTCAGGTAGCACACGATGAACCGCCGGTCGCCCAGCACCTGCGCCAGCCCGCGCGAGCGGAAGGTCACGCTCACGTTGTGGAACAGGTCGCCCGCGCCCGAACGGCCGATGCCCAACTGCTCACGGACCGGGCTGCGCGGCCCGTCCGCCGCGATCAGGTAGTCCGCCCGCACCGTCGTGTGCTCACCGGTCTCCCGGTTTTTCAGGGTCGCCGTGACCCCCGAGGCGTCCGGGTCGAACGACATCATCTCCGTGGAGAAGCGCAGGTCACCACCCTGCTCCCGGGCCCGATCCAGCAGGACCGGCTCCAGGTCGTTCTGGCTGCACAGGCACCAGCCCGTCGGGCTGAACCGCGCCAGCGCCCCGCCCGGGTCGATCTCCTTGAACAGCCACTCCTGGTCCTCACCGGTCAGCGAGCCCGCCTGGAGGATGCCGTGGTTGTCCGCCAGCACCGAAGCGGCCGCCCGGATCTCCTCCTCGACACCCGCACGGCGGAACACCTCCATCGTGCGGACGTTGTTGCCGCGGCCACGCGGATGCGTCGAGGTGGCCGCGTGCTTCTCGACCAGCAGGTGCTCGACGCCGAGCCGGCCGAGGAAAAGGGACGCGGACAGACCCACCAGCGAACCGCCCACGATGAGGACCGGTACATGGAGGTCGACGTTCTCGTTCATCAGTTGCTCCAGCTCCGACGCCGTACAGATGCTCTGTCCATGCCCGTGCCGGACCCGGGTCGGAGCCCTTCGGACGCCTGCTCACCTGAACGGTTCATAAATCTCGCGTCGGGCGGACCAGCGTTTCACGATCGGTCACGGAGACGGCCGGGTCTCCCCGCATTCCTGCCTCCCACCGTCGAAGGAGTTCACCAGATGACCACCACCCTCTCGGAACGGATCTCACAGTCCGCCTTCGACGGATCCCGGCTGCGCGTCGTGCTGCTGCTGGACCTGCACGACGGCGCCCAGAAGCAGTTCCTGGAGGCGTACGAGCACATGCGCAACCAGGTCGCTTCGATCCCCGGTCACATCAGCGACCAGCTGTGCCAGTCCATCGAGAACCCCTCGCAGTGGCTGATCACCAGCGAATGGGAGAGCGCCCCGCCCTTCCTCGCCTGGGTGAACAGCGAGGAGCACGTCGCCACCGTGCAGCCCCTGCACAGCTGCGTACGCGACACCAGGTCGCTGCGGTTCAGCGTGCTGCGCGAGACCGGCAAGGGCTTCGAGGCCGTCCCCGACCCGCTCAAGGGCGGCCTCCAGACCTCCCCGCGCCTCGGTGACGGCGTCGTGCGCCACGCGCTCACCTTCACGGTGAAGCCCGGCACCGAGGACATCGTGGCCAAGCTCCTCGCCGACTACGAGTCGCCCCGCTCCCGCGTCGACGACCAGACCCGGCTGCGCCGCACCTCGCTGTTCATGCACGGCAACCGTGTCGTGCGCGCCGTCGAGGTCGAGGGCGACCTGATGGCCGCCCTGCGGCACGTCTCCCGCCAGCCCGAGATCCGAGCCGTCGAGGAGGCCATCAACCCCTACCTCGAACAGGACCGGGACCTCGCCGACCCCGACTCCGCCCGGATGTTCTTCACCCGCGCGGCGCTGCCCACCGTGCACCACGTCTCGGCCGGCCGCCACGCCCCCGAGAGCCTGCGCCGGCACGCCGTGTTCTACCAGGCCAAGGAGGGCTGCGGAATGGCCCTGGCCCGCCTCCTGGCCGGCCACGACGAGGAGGCCGCCGACGACACCGGCAGCCCCATCGACAGCAGCACCATCTTCCAGCGGGACGACGTCGTCGTACGCCTCCTGGAGGCGAGCGGCCCGCTCGACGCGCAGCCCGCCCAGGCCCTCGGCATCCACGGCCCCGGCAAGGCGGCCCGCCTGGCCCGCCTCCTCGACGGCGAGGCGACCACCGTCCCCGCCACCGACCAGGACGCCGCGCGCTTCCTCGCCCGGTCCGAGATGCGGCTGATCACCGACCGGCGCGCCGCGGATTCCTGAACCGCGCTCCGGCACCCCGGGCCCTCGCCCGACCCGACCACCACGCGCCCAGCGCCCAGGAGGAGAAGCAGAGATGACCACCCACCGGCCACGCATCGTGGACCTCAGTGAGACCCAGCCCAACACCAGGCGCGGAGGCGACCTGCGCGCCCTGCTCACCCCCACCGCGGTGGGCGCCACCAGCGGCTTCATGGGCCTCGCCCTCGTCGACCCCGGCGACCGCATCGGCGAGCACTACCACCCGTACTCCGAGGAGTTCGTGTACGTCGTGCAGGGGCACCTGGAGGTCGACCTGGACGGGGAGACGCACACCATGCGCCCCGACCAGGGCCTGCTGATCCCCCCGCACGTCCGCCACCGCTTCCGCAACGTCGGCGACACCGAGGCCCGCATGGTCTTCCACCTCGGCCCGCTCGCCCCCCGCCCCGAACTCGGCCACGTCGACACCGAGGTGACCGAGACCGCCGAGCGGGGTGCCCCGCCAGAACGAACCGAGGCCGCCTCATGACCCGGCGCGTGGCGGTCACCGGAGTCGGCGTCGTCGCCCCGGGCGGCATCGGCGCCCCGGCCTTCTGGGACCTGCTCTCCAACGGCCGCACCGCGACCCGGGGCATCACCCTCTTCGACCCGGCGGGCTTCCGCTCCCGGATCGCCGCCGAGTGCGACTTCGACCCGGCGGCCCACGGCCTCGACGACGAGGAGACCGCACGCGCGGACCGCTATGTGCAGTTCGCGATGGTCGCCGCCCGCGAGGCACTGGCCGACGCCGGCCTGGACCCGGAGCGCACCGACCCCTGGCGGATGGGCGTCTCCCTCGGCACCGCGGTCGGCGGAACCACCCGCCTCGAACACGACTACGTCGCCGTCAGCGAGAAGGGTGCCCGTTGGGACGTCGACCACCGCCGGGCCGGCCCCCATCTGGAACGGGCCTTCTCACCCAGCTCGCTGGCCTCCGCCGTCGCCGAACAGGTCGGCGCCCACGGCCCCGTGCAGACCGTCTCCACCGGCTGCACCTCGGGCCTGGACGCCATCGGCTACGCCTTCCACTCCATTGAGGAGGGCCGGGTCGACGTCTGCATAGCCGGTGCGTCGGACTCGCCGATCACCCCGATCACCGTGGCCTGCTTCGACGCGATCAAGGCGACCTCCCCCAACAACGACGACGCGGAACACGCCTCCCGCCCCTTCGACGCACGCCGCGACGGCTTCGTCATGGGCGAGGGCGGAGCCGTACTCGTCCTGGAGGAACTGGAGCACGCCCGGGCCCGCGGGGCGACGGTGTACTGCGAGATCGCCGGCTACGCGACCTTCGGCAACGCGTACCACATGACCGGGCTCACCCCCGAGGGCCTGGAGATGGCCGAGGCCATCAACCGGGCGCTCGGCCACGGCCGGATCTCCCCGCAGGACATCGACTACGTCAACGCGCACGGCTCGGGCACCAAGCAGAACGACCGGCACGAGACCGCCGCCGTCAAACGGGCCCTCGGCGCGCACGCCCACAAGGTCCCGATGAGCTCCATCAAGTCGATGGTGGGCCACTCCCTCGGCGCGATCGGGGCGATCGAGATCGCCGCCTGCGTCCTGGCCCTGGTCAACCAGACGGTGCCGCCGACGGCCAACTACGAGTCCCCGGACCCGGAGTGCGACCTCGACTACGTGCCGCGCACCGCCCGCCCCCTGAAGCTGCGCAGCGTCCTGTCGGTCGGCAGCGGCTTCGGCGGCTTCCAGTCCGCGGTGGCCCTGACCCGAGGGAGGACATGATGAGCACCCGAAAGGCCCGGCGCACCGTTGTCACCGGCATCGGCGTCGTCGCCCCCAACGGCACCAGCACCGAATCCTTCTGGAAGCGCACCCAGGAAGGCATGAGCGTCCTGGACCGGGTCACCCGCGAAGGGTGCGAGGACCTGCCGCTGCACGTCGCCGGCGAGGTCCGCGGCTTCGACCCGGTCGCTCTCATCGAGGAGCGCTATCTCGTCCAGACCGACCGGTTCACGCACTTCGCGATGGCCGCCGCCGACATGGCGCTGGACGATGCCCGGCTCGGCCGCGCCGACTACGAGGACCGGCCGTTCGGCGTCGGCGTGGTCACCGCGGCCGGCTCCGGCGGCGGCGAGTTCGGCCAGCGCGAACTCCAGCGGCTCTGGGGTCAGGGCTCCACGTACGTCGGCCCCTACCAGTCGATCGCCTGGTTCTACGCGGCGAGCACCGGCCAGATCTCCATCCGCGGCGGCTTCAAGGGCCCGTGCGCGGTGGTGGCCAGCGACGAGGCGGGCGGCCTCGACGCGCTCGCGCACGCCGACCGCTCCGTGCGGCGCGGCACCGACGCGGTCGTCGTCGGCGCCGCGGAGGCCCCGCTCGCGCCCTACTCCGTGGTCTGCCAGCTCGGCTACCGCGACCTGAGCGCGGCCGAGGACCCGACGCGCGCCTACCGCCCCTTCACCTCGGACGCCTGCGGCTTCGTGCCCGCCGAGGGCGGCGCGATGTTCGTGGTCGAGGAGGAGGAGTCGGCCCGCGAGCGCGGTGCCCGGGTCCGGGCGGAGATCGCGGGCCACGCCGCCACCTTCACCACGGCCGCCCACTGGGAGGAGTCCCGCGAGGGCCTCGCCCACGCCATCGAGGGCGCGCTGCGGGAAGCCGGCTGCGCCCCCGACGAGGTCGACGTCGTCTTCGCGGACGCGCTCGGCTCGCCGGCCGCCGACCGGGCCGAGGCGCTGGCCCTGGCCGACGCGCTCGGCCCGCACAGCCGGCGCGTCCCGGTCACCGCCCCCAAGACCGGCATCGGCCGGGCGTACTGCGGGGGTCCGGTGCTGGACGCGGCGGCGGCCGTCCTGGCCATGGAGAACGGCCTCGTCCCGCCCACACCCAACGTGTTCGACGTCTGCCACGACCTCGACGTCGTCACCGAGCGGGCCCGCCCCGCCGAACTGCGCACCGCACTCGTGCTCAGCCGCGGCCTCATGGGCTCGAACGCGGCCCTGGTGCTCCGGCGCCCCGCCTGAGCCCGTCCATCCCTCGCGTCCCCCCTCGTGAGAAGGAGAAGTCCCTCATGACCGAACGACTGACGTACGCAGAACTCGCCGCCCTCATGAAGAAGGGCGCCGGCCTCTCCGTCGACCCCAAGGAGATGGAGAACCGCTCCGACGCCGCCTTCGACGAGTACGGCCTCGACTCCCTCGGCCTGCTCGGCATCGTCGGCGTACTCGAGAACCGGCACGGGCAGCCGCTGCCGGCCGACGCGGACCGGTGCAAGACGCCCCGCGAGTTTCTCGACCTCGTCAACAACAGCCTCATGACAGGAGCCTGACGTGTCCGGACACACCGAGAACGAGATCGTCATCGCCGCCCCCCTGGACCTCGTCTGGGACATGACGAACGACCTGGAGAACTGGCCGCAGCTCTTCAGCGAGTACGCGGCCGTCGAGGTCCTGGAACGGGACGGCGAGCGCACCACCTTCCGCCTGACCATGCACCCCGACGAGAACGGCAAGGTGTGGAGCTGGGTCTCCGAGCGCACCACCGACCGCCCGGGCCGCACCGTGCGGGCCCGCCGCGTCGAGCCCGGACCGTTCCAGCACATGGACATCCGGTGGGAGTACGCCGAGGTAGCCGGCGGCACCCGCATGCACTGGCAGCAGGACTTCGCGATGCGCCCCGACGCGCCGGTGGACGACGCCTGGATGACCGACAACATCAACCGGAACTCCAAGGTCCAGATGGCGCTGATCCGGGACAAGATCGAGCAGCGCGACCGCGAGCGCCGCTCCGCCGCCGTCCCGGCCAACTGACCGGCAGAGAGGCACCGCTCATGCATCACGCACTGATCGTCGCCCGGATGGCACCGGGGTCCGCCCCGGACATCGCGGAGCTGTTCGCCGCGTCCGACAACAGCGAACTGCCGCACCTGGTCGGTGTCACCCGCCGCAAGCTCTTCCAGTTCGGCGACGTCTACCTGCACATGATCGAGTCCGAGCACCCGCCCGGCCCGGAGATCGCCAAGGTGACCGAGCACCCGGAGTTCCGGGCCATCAGCGAACGGCTCACCGCCTTCATCAGCCCGTACGACCCGGAGACCTGGCGCGGGCCGAAGGACGCGATGGCCCAGGAGTTCTACCGCTGGGAGCGCGGCGCCTCCGCCTGAGCGACGACCACCGCCCCGGTCCCGGCCACAGAGGCCGGGACCGGGGCGGTGTCGCTTACGCCCGGGGGGTCAGTCCGGGACCACGCACTCGAAGGCGTGCAGATACGGATTGACCGGGCGGACGCCGTCGATCCGCAGCCCCGCCTCGGAGAGCCGGTCCACCAGGCTCTGCCGGGTGTGCTTGGCACCGCCCACGTTCAGGAGCAGCAGCAGGTCCATGGCGGTCGTGAAGCGCATGGACGGGGTGTCGTCCACCAGGTTCTCGATGACGACGACCCGGGCGCCGGGGCGGGCCGCCCGGACGACGGCGGCGAGCGCCCGGCGGGTGGACTCGTCGTCCCACTCCAGGATGTTCTTGATGATGTAGAGGTCGGCGGCGACCGGGATGCCCTCCCGGCAGTCTCCGGCCACGATCGACGCCCGCCCGGCCAGCGCGCCGCCGTCCCGCAGCCGCTCATCGGCCCTGGCGATCACCCCCGGCAGGTCCATCAGGGTGCCGTCGACCGACGGATGCTTCTCCAGCAGGCTCGCCAGTACGTGTCCCTGGCCACCGCCGATGTCGGCCACCGAGCAGACGCCGGTGAGGTCGAGCAGGGCGGCGACGTCCAGCGCCGACTGCACGCTGGAGGTGGTCATCGCCGCGTTGAACACCTGCGCCGACTCGTGGGCGTCCTGGTGGAGGTAGTCGAAGAACTCCTTGCCGAAGACGTCCTCGAAGACATTGCCGCCGGAGCGCACCGCGTCCTCCAGGCGGGGCCACACCTCCCAGGTCCAGGGCTCGGTGCACCACAGCGAGATCGCCCGCAGGCTGTCCGGGGCGTCCTCCCGCAGCAGCCGGGACATGTCGGTGTGCGCGAAGGTGCCGTCGGCGTTCTCGGTGAAGACGCCGTAGCAGGCGAGCGCCCGCAGCAGGCGCCGCAGCGGCCCCGGTTCGGTCTTCACGGCGGCCGCAAGCCGCTCCGCTGTCTCGGGGGTGTCACCGAGGGCGTCGGCGACACCCAGCCGGGCTACGGCGCGCACGGCGGCGGAGCGGGCCGCGCCGAACACGAGCTCGCGCAGCCGCATCGCCGGCTGCGGGGTGGGAAGGGGCTGGACGGGAGTGGTGCCGGGGGTGGTGCTCACGGTGGTCATGCCGTCTCGCTTCTCCTCGTGCGGGGGGTCACCGGTCAGCACATCCCGGCCGGTGCGGAGGTCGTGCAGACATTGCCGGTGAACCGGTTGCCCGTGCCGGTGTCCCGGTTCGCCAGGTCGGCGGGCTGATTGCCGAGGACGACGTTGCCGCTGACGGTGTTGTCGGTGTTCTTCGCACCCACGAAGCTCTTGAACAGCACGACACCGCCCGACAGCGGGGTCGCGCCCACGTTGTCGCGGATCACGTTGTTCCGCACCTCGGTGGACGCGGTGCCGGTCAGCACGATCCCGGAGCCCTGGATCGCGGGCAGCCGGTCGGTGGCGGCGCAGAACTTGTTGTTGCCGGTGATCCGGTTGGAGCGGACCGACATGGCGCCGGCCTGCGGGGTGCCCTCGTCGCCCACGACGAACACCCCGCTGCAGTTGGCGGTGAAGGTGTTGTCGCGCACCGACAGATTGCGCACCCGCCGCGCGGTGAACCCGATCCGGTTGTCGGTCAGGGTGTTGCCCCGGACCCGGGTGCCGCCGGTGTCGGTGGCGCCGCCCTCCTCGTCGACGCTGTTGGCGACGAAGATGCCCGCGTCCCCGTTGGAGCGGGCGGCGCTGTCCCGGATGTCGGAGCGGGTGGACCGCTGCTGTGCGATGCCCCAGACACCGTTGGCGTCGGCCGTCACCGAGCGGACCGACAGCCGGTCCGTCCAGGACGCCCACAGGCCGCTGCGGGCGAACCCGGTGACGCGCAGGGACCTGACGGTCACCCCGTCCGCGGTGCGGTCCTTCGTCCCCAGGACGCAGATCCCGTTGCCCGCACCCGCGCAGTCGTCGCCGGCGGCGGCCCGGCCGGCCGGGGGCATGATGACCGTGCCGTCACCGGAGCCGCGCAGGGTCAGGCCCGGCGTGCTGATCCGGACGCTCTCGCGGTAGGTCCCCGGCCGGACGACGACGGTGTCCCCGGGCCGTGCGGCGTCCACCGCCGCCTGGATGGACTGCCCCGGTGACACCACGCGCGCACCCACCGCGGCGGCCGGTGCGGCGGGCACCGCCGCGACCAGTCCGGCGGCCGATGCGGCTGCGACGCCCACGAGACGTGTGATGTGTCTATTCCTCATGAGCCGAAGCTATGGGCGATCCCGGCCCGGTGCCACGCACGGTGACCGGTTGGACGCGGGACGTGCCCGAATGGCTCACGTCCGGGCCCCCTCGGTAGCGTGGTCGCCGTGACAGCCGAACGTGATCTCCGAGTCCTGCTGAGCGACCTGAGCCCCGAGTCGCACCCCGGCCGGTACGTCTACGCCACGGTGCCCGACGGCGCCCTGCCCGGCGGTGTCGCACCCGTCGTCACGGTCCGCGAGAGCGAAGGACTCACCCTGGTGCTCCCCGAGGCCGAGGCCGCGGCGGCCGGGCTGGCGTACACCTATGTCGCCGGCTGGATCACCCTGCGGGTGCACTCGGCGCTGGAGGCGGTGGGGCTGACCGCCGCGGTGTCGCTCGCGCTCACCGACGCGGGTATCAGCTGCAACGTGGTGGCGGGGTTCCACCACGACCACCTCTTCGTGCCCTACGAGCGGCTGGACGAGGCCGTGGCCGTGCTGAAACGCCTGGCCACGGAGTCGCGTACCGGGTGAGGGGTGTGCGTACGGGGGAGGTGTGCGGTGTGTGGAGGTGTGCCCCCGGGCCTGGGCATATGCCGGTCCGGGCCCGGCTCGGCGAGGTGAGCTGGGACACGTAACATATGTGCATGTCCTTCCTCCGCCGCCGCAGCGCCGCCACACCCGCGGGCCCCGACTTCGACGTCCTGGCCATGGACCCCGGTGACTGGCCCGGCAACCTCGGCGCCGGTCTGCTCCCCGCCCCCGATGGCAGCTGCCAGGGTGTGTTCCTCCGCTACGACCTGTTCGGCGGTCGCGGCCCCGCGATGATCATCGGCAACCTGCCGGAGGGCTCGCCCGCGCGCGAGACCGAGGAGGGGCAGGTCCCCTTCGAGGTGGCCCAGTTGCTGCTGGCGCTGGAGAACGACGAACCGGTCGAGGTCACCGGCACCGAGGACATGCCGGTCATGCAGGGCGACAACCTCATGATCGTGCGCCGGGTGAAGCTCTCCGAGAGCCGTATCTCCTGTGTGCAGTTCGACCGCAGCGACGGTGTGCTCGTCACCATCGCCAGCTGGGACCGGCCCATCACCGACGACCTGTACGCCCTCCTGAAGCCGCTGCCCGCCGAACTCTTCCAGCAGGGCTGAGCACACCCCACGGTCACCGGGCCGCGCCGCCCGGTGATCCCACTTCCGAATCCCTGCCCATCGGCGGTGGCGCCCTCGGTGCGAGCATCTGGGGGACCCTCGCATCCGAACGCATCACCTTCAACGAGAAGACGCTGTGGACCGGCGGCCCCGGCTCCACCGAGGGCTACGACTTCGGCAACTGGACCGAGCCCCGGCCCGGCGCCCTCGACGGCGTACGCCGACGCCTCGACGCGGAGGGCACCCTCGGCCCCGACGCGCTGGCCGCCGAACTCGGCCAGGCCCGCCGGGGCTACGGCGCCTACCAGGTCTTCGGCGAACTCGGGCTCGACGTCCCGGGCGCACCGCCCTCGCCACCGTCACCTACACCCACGGGGGTGCCGCCCACACCCGCGACCACCGCGCCCTCTTCGACCGGGTCGCCCTCGACATCGGCCAGCAGCTCCCCGACACACCCACCGACCAGCTCCTGAGCGCGTACACCGGGGGTGGCGGCGCCGCCGACCGGGCGCTGGAGGCGCTGTTCTTCCAGTACGGCCGCTACCTCCTCATCGCCTCCTCGCGGGCCGGGTCACTGCCCGCCAACCTCCAGGGCGTCTGGAGCAACTCCACCACCCCGCCGTGGTCCGCCGACTACCACAGCAACATCAACCTCCAGATGAACTACTGGCCCGCCGAGGTCACCAACCTCGCCGAGACCACCGCCCCCTACGACCGATACGTCCACGCCGTGCGCGAACCGGGCCGGCGCACCGCGAAGGAGATGTTCGGCACCGCCGGCTGGGTCGTGCACAACGAGACCAACCCCTTCGGCTTCACCGGAGTCCACGACTGGTCCACCGCCTTCTGGTTCCCCGAGGCCGCCGCCTGGCTCACCCAGCAGATGTACGAGCACTACCGCTTCAGCGGCTCCACCGACCACCTGCGCTCCACCGCCTACCCCGCGATGAAGGAGGCCGCCACGTTCTGGCTGGCGGCCCTGCGCACCGACCCCCGCGACGGCCTCCTCGTCGTGACCCCCGGCTACTCGCCTGAGCACGGCGACTTCACCGCCGGGGCCGCGATGTCCCGGCAGATCGTGCACGACCTGCTCACCAGCACCCTGGAGGCGGCCCGCACCCTCGGCGACGCCCCCGCCTTCCGGGACCGGCTCGCGACGGCCCTGGACGGCCTCGACCCCGGGCTGCGCACCGGCTCCTGGGGGCAGTTGCAGGAGTGGAAGGCCGACCGGGACGATCCGGCCGACACCCACCGCCACGTCTCCCACCTCTTCGCCCTCCACCCCGGCCGCCAGATCGAGGCGGGCACCGCCTGGGCCGAGGCCGCCAAGGTCTCGCTCACCGCCCGGGGAGACGGGGGCACCGGCTGGTCCAAGGCATGGAAGATCAACTTCTGGGCCCGGCTGCGGGACGGCGACCACGCCCACAAGATGCTCGCCGAGCAGCTGAAGAGATCCACCCTGCCCAACCTCTGGGACACCCACCCGCCGTTCAAGATCGACGGCAACTTCGGCGCCACCTCCGGTATCGCCGAAATGCTCCTCCAGAGCCAGCACGACACCATCGACGTCCTCCCCGCCCTCCCGGTGAGCTGGCCGCAAGGATCGGTGCGCGGACTGCGCGCCCGGGGCGGATTCACCGTGGACATCGAGTGGGCCGGGGGCGCGGCCCGCCGTGTGGTGATCACGGCGAGCCGCACCCGTACGGCGACGGTACGCGCCACGCTCTTCGCCGGGGGTACGAAGACCTTCCGGGCCCGCGCCGGCCGGAGCTACACCTTCACCACCGCCGGCTGACCGAACAGCGCCGCCACCTGCGCCGCCGAAGTGCCGAGCCCCGTGGGACCGTTGAGGTGCCACGGGGCGCCGGTGCCCCGCCGCAGATCCTCCTCGCGGTAACGCCGGCAGCCCCGGTGCCAGATCAGAATCCCGGCCAGCCAGTGCTTCAGCTCCCGCACATAGCCCGCAAGGGTCTCCCGCGCCTCCGCGTCCAGGCCGAAGTCGTCGTACAGCACCGGCAGTTCGTTCTCGGCGACATGGAGGAACTGCCGCAGCCGCGACTTCATCAGGTCGTAGAGGATCGCCATCCCCGTCGGGTAGTCCACCCCGAAGAAGTTCTGCACGACCAGGACCCCGTTGTGCACCTCGCCCTCGTACTCGATCTCCTTCTGGTACGAGAACAGGTCGTTGAGCAGCGCCGCGTAGTCGGCTGCCGCGTTCTCCAGCGAGCGCAGCGGACCGCTCTCGTAGATCTCCCGCGGCACCTTCCGGCCGTGCCCGATCCGGCACAGGCTCATCGTCAGGTCCGAGCCGAACGTCATGCGCCGCATCTCGACGTAGTCCACCGGATCGGGAATCCGGTGCTGCGCCTGGTTCGCCAGCTCCCACAGCCAGCTCTCCGTCATGTCCTCCACGGACTTCCGGAACGCGCGCCGCCCGGCGTCGTCCATCGGCCCCGCCGTACGCTCCCAGAGGTCGCCGAGCCCCCGCTCCAGCGCGTTGACCGGCTCCGGAACCGGGCTGCCGTCCAGCGGCATGAACAGCGACAGACGCTCGTTGGCCAGCCGGGCCCCCGCGAGATCGCGCGACCGGCCGTGCACCACCGGGAACCAGTCGTCGCCGTACGTGCCCCAGGCCAGCCACCCCGAGGACAGGTCGAGTCCGTCCGGCGTCGCGTCCGGGTGGATACCGGCCGCGCACAACGGCAGGTCGATCGCCCGCAGCCGCTCCTCGTCCCAGATGTGCGAACCCGGCACCCCGGGCTGCGGCCCCAGGATGCCCATCCGGTCCGCCCAGACCACCAGCCGTTCCCGGGCGCCCTCCAGATGAGGGCTCAGCGTCGTGTCGAACGGCAGGTCGAAGTCGGGCAGCAGGGACGGGCCCACGTGCTGGAAGAGCACATGGCTGTGGCTGCGCAGCCGGGCCGACTCGGAGCGCCGGGTGAAGCGGATCGAAGCGGCGGACATCCCGAAACCCGGCTCGGCCCGGCCGGCGCCGCCGTCGTTCATGTAACGGCTGGAGCGCATGTGCCACTCGTGGCCGCCGGACTGCCAGTCCTGCAGCCCCTTCACATACGCCCCGACGGCGGCGGTCTGCGCCGCGTCCAGCCCCTTGGCCGCGCAGAGCGGGCCCACCTCGGTCAGCGCGGTGTTCTCGAACTGCTGGAGCCTGGACGTCAGCAGGTCGTTCACCGCCTCGGCCGCCTCTTGGGTCGAGCAGCCGAGGAAACGCTCGAGCACCAGCACCCCGTTGCTGTTCTCGCCCTCGTCCTCCACCTCGCGCTGGTACGAGAAGAGGTCGTTGCGCAGATGGACCCCGTCCGAGAACGCGTCGCGCAGCACCCGCAGCGCCCGTTCACCGGCGACCGCCTCCGGCACCTCGGCCCCCGCCGCGTACTCCACCAGGCCGGCCGACCAGGGGGCCCCGCCCACCTTGCGGCGCATCTCGATGTACTCGACGGGGTTCGCGATGCGGCCCTCGTTGATGTTGGCGAGCTCCCACAACGACTCGTTGAGGAGGTTGCGCGTCGACTCCGCGAACCGCACCCGCCACGCGTCCGACATCGCGGGCACCGTACGCGCCCACAGATCCGCGAGCCCCGCCTCCACCGGATTCTCCGGCTCGGGCACCGGTGCACCGCGCTCCATCGGCATGAAGGCGGGCAGCCGGTCGAGATACCGCTTCCCGCCTTCGCGGTCCGGGGTCCGTTTGAACAACTCCAGGAAGTGGTCGTCGAAGAAGAAGACCCACACGTACCAGTCGGTGACCAGCGACAGCGCCTCCGCCGAGCAGTCGGGATGGGTGTACGCGCACAGCAGCGCGTAGTCGTGCGCGTCGAGGTCCCTCTCCTCCCAGATACCGGACCCCTCCAGCATCCCCATGGCCCGCGCCCACGCCTTCGTGTGCTGCCTGGCCTCCTCCACTTGGGGGTTGAGACGCGCCGGATACGGAACATAGAAGTCCGGCAGGGTGAACGGCTGAGCCATGTGCGTCCGGCCTTTCCGAGAGCCATCGCGTGCGTTCCACGCGCATCGGTCCTGTCGGCGCCAGCACTACCCTTGGTCCGTTCGGGGCACGCACCCCCGCGATTAGTCACACCGCAGAGCGCCCGTTCGAGGGACACCCGTGCCGGTCCGGACACGTAAAACCCTGGTAACGCGCCATCGCCACACCCCCGCCGATTCCCGCCCATCGCAGGTCACAGGCCCTGTCAGTGGTCTGGTCCAGTGGCTCAACGCGCGGCCCTCCCAGCACTCTTGACGCCTCTTCACCTCAGGTCACAGAGTGTGCGCGCACGCCCGAACGGCTCCACCCGGCTCTACGAAGGGTTGTCATGACGTCCAAGCAGAGGACCAGGCTCGCACTCGCCTTCACCACCGCCGGGGCACTGAGCCTCGCGCTGCTCAGCCCGGCCGCCCAGGCCGGCGCCGACGGGGTCCGGCCCGAGTGCCCGCGCGGTCTCGCCTGCGACTGGGTCCCGGCCGCCTACCAGCAGACCGGCGACCCGGCCGACAAGGAGACGTACGGCAACTACGACACCGCCGACCGGCCGCACACCAACAAGATCAAGTTCATCGTGCTGCACGACACGGAGGAGGACTTCGACACCACACTGAAGATCTTCCAGAACCCGCTGAAGCAGACCTCGGCCCACTACGTCGTACGCTCCGCCGACGGCCACGTCACCCAGATGGTCAAGAACAAGGACGTCGCCTGGCAGGCCGGCAACTGGTACGTCAACAGCCACTCCATCGGCATCGAGCAGGAGGGTGTCGCCGTCGACGGCGCCCAGTGGTACACCCCCGAGATGTACCGCTCGACCGCCACCCTGGTGCGCTACCTCGCCGCCAAGTACGACATCCCGCTCGACCGCCAGCACATCATCGGCCACGACGGCGTTCCGCCGACCAGCGCCGCCGGCACCAAGAACATGCACTGGGACCCGGGCACGTACTGGGACTGGAACTACTTCATGACGCTCCTCGGCAGGCCCACCGTGCCGACCGCCCTCCCCGGCAGCCAACTCGTCACCGTCAGCCCGAGCTTCAAGAAGAACAAGCAGGCGTTCCGCGACTGCGAGAAGAACGTGGACCTGCCCGTCCAGGGCTCCAGCGCCGTCCCGCTGCACACCGCGCCCTCCGACGACGCGCCCCTCTTCTCCGACCCCGGCATCCACACGGACGGCTCGCCCGGCACCAACTGCGCCGCCGACTGGGGCAGCAAGATCAGTGCCACCCAGCAGGCCGTAGTCGCCGGCCGCGCCCCCGGCTGGACGGCCATCTGGTGGTACGGCGAGAAGGCGTGGTTCCGTACCCCGGCCTTCACCCACACCACCGTTCCCACCTCCGGCTACGTCGTCCGCCCGAAGGCCGGCAAGGCGGAGGTGCCGGTGTACGGGGTGGCGTACCCGGACAAGTCGGAGTACCCGGCGGACTTCGCGGACCAGCGGGTCGGCACCCCGCTCCAGTACACGATCAAGGCCGGACAGTCCTACCCCGGCAGCGGCGAGGCGCCCACCGGCTTCTTCTACGCACCGACGATCGACGCCTCCCTCCCGCTGGACCACTCGTACTTCAAGGGCAAGGAGAAGTACGTGACGGTCCAGATCGGCCACCGCGTCGCCTTCGTCAAGGCGTCCGACGTGGACATCGTGCGCGCCCGCTGAACCACCGGCGCCGGTACACACAACAGCGCGCCGCGGTCCCGGTGTGTCGGCACCGGACCCGCGGCGCGCCCCGTGGGGCCGGCCGGTCAGCGCGTGCCGACCGCCGCCCGCACGGCGTTCCGGGCCATCGCGCAGTCGTCGTGCAGCCGGCGCAGCAGCAGCCGCTGCTCCTCGCCCGGGGCGAGCGCCCCCGCCCGGTCCTGCACGGCCCGGGCGGGCCCGGCCTCCCGCATGGCCCGTTGCACGGCCGTCTCGTACCGGCGGATCTCCCGCGTGAGGACGAGCATCAGGTTGACCAGGAACGCGTCGCGCGCCGCCGGGCCCGCGACCTGCGCCAGCTTGCTGATCTCGCGCCGCGCCACCGGGGCGTCACCCAGCACGGTCCACAGCGTCGCCAGGTCGTACCCCGGCAGATACCAGCCCGCGTGCTCCCAGTCCACGAGGACCGGCCCCGTGGGCGACAGCAGGATGTTGGACAGCAGGGCGTCCCCGTGGCAGAACTGTCCCATCGCGCCGCGCCCCCCGGAGTGGGCGATCCCGTGCAGCAGCTTCTGCAGGTCGCCCAGGTCCCGGTCGGTGAAGAGACCCAGCTCGTGGTAGCGGGCGATCCGCGCCGCGTAGTCCAGCGGCGCCTCGAACAGGCCCGCCGGCGGACGCCAGGCGTTGACCCGGGCGACCGCTCCGAGCACGGCGCGCAGGTCCGCGCGGGGCGGCGCCTCCGCGGGGTGGCGCGTCAGGGCGGCGACCCGGCCGGGCATCCGCTCGATGACCAGCGTGCAGTTCTCCGGGTCGGCGGCGATGAGCCGGGGCACCCGTACCGGCGGGCGGTGCCGGACGAACGCCCGGTATGCCGCTATTTCGTGCCGGAACCGCTCCGCCCACGCGGGGGAGTGGTCCAGTAAACACTTCGCCACCGCCGTCGCCCGCCCCGTGGAGCCGACCAGCAGCACCGAACGCCCGCTGCGCCGCAGTACCTGCACCGGATTGAACTCCGGGCAGATCCGGTGCACGGACGCGATCACCATCCTCAGCTGGGCGCCCTGGGGGCCCGACAGGTCCAGCCGGCCGCCGAGCGAGGGGACGCCGGGCCCTCCCGGCCGCCGGGGCCGCCCGATGCCGGGCGCCGGGACGGTGGCGCGTGGGTCGAGATACGGTCCGCCGCCCGCCTGGAGGGGACGCAGCGGCCGGGGCGGGGCGGACACGGAGGACGATGCTGTGTACATGGGCGATACAGATCCCTTCGTGCGCCGACAAGTTGCGTGCGCCACCCCGGCCGGCGGCCGTTCGGCACCCTGGGGAGTACCTAGGGCTGCCGGGCGGGGTTGCGCTTTCTTACCTGACACCGGCGCGCGGGTGTCTCTCGACATAGCGCACCCTGGCGAACCCTGGCGAATAGTCGCAAGGCATCTGACACGGGGTTACTGTCAACACAGCCGAGAACCTGGGGGCTTGACGTGACCGGAGAACCCAACACCCGCCTGTCGGACCTGTTCGGCCTAGCCGGCTGGTCCAAGGGCGAACTCGCGAGAATGGTGAACCGGAAGGCGGCGGCCATGGGCCACCCGCAACTGGCCACCGACACCTCGCGCGTGAGGCGCTGGATCGACATGGGGGAGTCCCCCCGCGATCCCGTGCCCAAGGTGCTGGCGGCTCTGTTCACCGAGCGGCTCGGTCGTGTCGTGACCATCGAGGACCTCGGGTTCGGCCGGCGCGGGCGTGCGGGGAAACGGCGAGAGGCCGGGACGCAGGACAATCCCGAGCAACTCCCGTGGCCGCCCGAACGGACGGCAGCGGTCCTCACCGAATTCACGGGAATGGACCTCATGCTCAACCGACGCGGCTTGATGAGCGCGGGCGCCGTGCTCGCCGCCGGCTCCGCCATCGCCGGCCCCATGTACGACTGGCTGCACACCGACCCCGCCCTGGCGGCACAGGCCCCGCGCGCCGGCGACCCCCAGTACGCGGACCCGGCCGGCTTCGACCGGTACGAGGCCGCCCCCATCGGCTCAGAGGAGATCGAGGCGCTGGAGCGGTCCGTCGAGGTGTTCCGGGCCTGGGACGCCTCCCGGGGCGGCGGCCTCCAGCGCAAGGCCGTGGTGGGCCAGCTCAACGAGGTGGGCGGCATGCTCGCCTACCACCACCCCGCCCACCTCCAGAAGCGGTTGTGGGGTGTCGCGGCCAACCTCGCCGTCCTGGCGGGGTGGATGTCGCACGACGTGGGCCTCGAACCCACCGCGCAGAAGTACTTCGTCATCGCCGCCCACGCGGCCCGCGAGGGCGGCGACCGCCCGCGCGCCGGCGAGGCCCTGTCCCGCGCCGCCCGGCAGATGGTCCACCTGGGCCGTCCCGACGACGCGCTGGACCTGATGAAGCTCGCCAAGTCCGGCTCCGGCGAGGCCGTCCTGCCACGCACCCAGGCGATGCTCTGCACCATCGAGGCATGGGCGCAGGCGTCCATGGGCCGGGGCCAGGCCATGCGGCGCACGCTGGGCCGGGCCGAGGAGCTCTTCGTATCGGACAAGGCCGATGTGCCCCCGCCCAGTTGGATGCAGATGTTCGACGAGGCCGACATGCACGGCATGCAGGCCCTGGCGTTCCGTACGCTCGCCGAACACGACCCCTCGGCGGCGGTCATCGCCCAGCGGCACGCGAAGCAGGCCCTGGAGCTGCGGGTCAACGGCCGCGAGCGGTCCAAGATCTTCGACTACATCTCGCTGGCCTCGGCGTGCTTCATCGCCGACGACCCGGAGCAGGCCGACCGCTACGCCCGGCTCGCCCTGGTCACGATGGGGGAGACCTCCTCGCACCGGACCTGGGACCGGCTGCGCGAGATGTACCGGCTGACCGGGCAGTTCTCCGGCTACGCGAAGATCGAGGACCTGCGCGAGCAGATCCAGCTCGCCGTCCCGCCGAACCAGCGCAAGAAGCCGGGGAGCGCGGCGATCTGAGGGGCCCGGGACGCGAGGGATCAGCGGGCTCCGCCGAAGGGGGCTGTGGCTTTCCTACGCCCCGACGCGGGCGATCAGCACGCACGCGTCGTCCAGTCGCTCGGCCGCGCCGAACGTCTCGACGACGATCCGTACGCACTCCTGCGCCGAGCGGGCCTCGGCGAAGCGAGGGGCGAGCCCCAGCAGCTTCTCCGTGCCCGGGCGCGCACCGCCGTGCCCGGCCGCGTCGTCGCGGGCCAGTCCGTCGGTGTGCAGCACCAGCACGTCCCCGGGCAGCAGGTGCGCCTCGACCTGCTCGTAGACGGCCCCGGAGGCCGCGCCGAGCAGCACCCCGTCCGGCAGCGGCAGCGGGCGTCCGGTGCCGTCGCGGAAGAGCAGGGGCGCGGGGTGTCCGGCCTGTGCCCAGTCCAGGGTGCGCGTCGCCGGGTCGAACCTGCCGCACACGGCGCTGCCCAGCGCCGGCTGAATGGAGGTCTCCAGCAACTGGTTGAGATGTCCGAGCAGGGCACCGGGCTCGATGCCGGCCGTCGCCATGCCGCGCACCGCGCCCATCACCACCGCCATGGCGGAGGTGGCCTGGACGCCGTGGCCGGTGAGATCGCCGACGGTGAGCATCGTCCTGCCGTCGGGCAGTTCCATGGCGTCGTACCAGCCGCCGCCGACCAGGGCGCTCGTCTCGGACGGCAGGTAGTGCGCGGCGATGTCCAGGGCGCCGGGACCGTGCTCGGGAAGCCGGAGGGAGGTCTGCCACGGAGGGAGGACGGCTTCCTCCGGATCAGCCGCCGCCCGGTGTCCTGTGCCGGGCTGTTCGCGGCGCAGCGAGTCATGGGTGCGGCGCACCACCCGCTGGCTGCGCCGGAGCGCGCTGACATCGCGCAGCACGGCCCACATGGAGGCGGTGCAGCCGTCCGTGTCCAGGACGGGCTCGCCCATCATGTGCAGGGTCCGGACGCGCCCGTCGGTGTGCCGGATGCGGAACTCGCCGTCTATCGGCTTGCCGTCCACCAGACAGTCCGTGACGAGCGCGGTGAGTAACGGCTGGTCCTCGGGGAGCAGCCGGGAGGGCAGGGCGTCGAGCGAGAGCCCGCCCGCCTCCGGGTCGCGGCCGAAGATCCGGAACAGCTCGTCGGACCAGCTGACCTCGTCGGTGAGCAGATTCCACTCGGCGCTGCCGACCCGGCCGATCAAGGAGCCGGCGGGCTCATCGGCCGTGTCCGCGGGCCGTTCGGAGGGCTCCGCGGACAGGCCGTCGCGGAGCTGTCCCAGATGGGCGCCGAGGTCGTCCAGGTGGTGCACCGCCAGCTCGCACAGCGCCCGCTGCCACCGCGTCCGGGGATCGTCCTCGTCCACGACGCGCACGGCGTCGCGCCGCACCGCGTCCACGTCGCCGCGCAGCCGGCGCGTGCGGTGGATCAACGCGTCGACGGCACCGCGCTCGGGCGGTTGCGGGGCGGGACGGTCCGCGGAGAGGGGGGACGGCATGTCGTACTCCGATACAGGGCGGCACAACCAGTGACGAAGGGTGGACCGCATACGACTTTCGCACAGCCGGAAGGGGCCCGTAAGTGGTTTGGCAACACTCGATGCGTTCTTGCACGGGGCATATGCCAGCGGCTGACTGTAACCCATCCTCTTTCGAACAGCCTTGCTGGTTACGGCGGTTGGTGCAAGTCGCGCGGTGCGCGGAGAGGCTTCGGTGGGCGGGAATGCGGGGGAGGGGTGCCGTGTTGTATGGGCAGAACGAAAACGAATCCCGTTCCCAGGAAGGGATGGGGGTCGTGATCGTCACCGCGTACGACCGTCCGCGTCCAGGAAGGAACGCCTCATGAAGTCCCGTATCCACCCCGTCTCCCGTCCGGTGGTCTTCCGTGACCGCGCCGCCGGGACCGCCTTTCTCACCCGCTCCACCGCCGACTCCGACCGGCGCGTGACGTGGGAGGACGGCCGCAGCTACCCGGTCATCGACGTGGAGACCTCGTCGGCGAGCCACCCCTTCTACACGGGCGCCCGCCAGGTGCTGGACACGGCGGGCCGCATCGAGCGGTTCCACCGCCGTTACGGCACCGAGGCGCCCGCCGCCCGCTGAGCCCCCTGCGGGCCGCCCCGCCCGTGCCCTGGATCACAGTCCGGGGGTGGGATTACGGGGAACAGGCAGTGGTGGTTTATCGTTCACCTATATGTGGATGACGCGCTGAGCGCCCGCATTCAAGCCGCCCCGGCTGGATTCCCCCGATCCGGCCGGGGCTTCCCCTTTCCCGGCCCGGCCGCCGCCCGGCCCGCCCCCGCCGAGGCCTCCACCAGCAGCGCGGCCAACGCCAGCGCCGCGGCCACCACCGCACCGCCCTCCGGCCACCACCTGACCGTCAGCGCGGCGAGCGCGGCCCCCGCCACCACGGCGGCCAGCCGCCCGGCGGCCCAGCCGTCGTCGCCCCGCCACGCCCCCACCGTGAGGCGCCCGACGAGCGAGGTCAGCGTCCCGGTGAAGTAGTTCGTGGGCGTCGACCGCAGCCGCCCCTGGACGCCCATCGCGAGTCCCATGAGCACCAGCACACCCAGCCGGTCCCCGTCCGACGCCGCCGTGCGGGCCGCCCACAGCCACGCCCCCGCCGCGAGCAGCACCACCTCGGCCGGCAGCATCACCGGCACCCGCCGCCACATCCGCTCACCCACCAGCGCGGCACCGGCCACCCCGCAGCCGTACGAGACCAGCGCGGTGACCACCCGCAGCGCGACGCCCTCCTCGCCCGCCCCGGCGGCCGAAGCGCCCAGCAGCACCAGATTCCCGGTCATCACCCCGGCGAAGACCTGGCCCACGCAGAGGAAGACGAACGCGTCCGCCGCCCCGGACGCGGCCGACAACAGCACCAGCGCGACGCGCTCCCGCGCCGTCACTCCAGTCCACGCGCCTGCCGGAACCTCGCCAGGCCCTCGGCCAGCTCCACCACCGGCTCCGGATAGCCCAGCCGCTCCCGCTCCTCATCCGGCAGCTTCCACGGCTCGTGCACGGCGGATCCGGACACCGAAGCCAGCTCCGGCACCCAGCGCCGGACGTACGCCCCGTCCGGGTCGAGCCGCTTGCCCTGCACGACGGGGTTGAGCACCCGGTTGGGGCGGCTGTCGGTGCCCGTGCCCGCCATCCACTGCCAGTTCATCTGGTTGTTGGGGATGTCGCCGTCCACCAGGAGATCCAGGAAGTGGCGTGCCCCCACCCGCCAGTCCACGTACAGCGTCTTGGTCAGGAAGGAGGCGGTGAGCAGCCGGCCCCGGTTGTGCATCCAGCCCTCGTGGCTCAGCTGGCGCATCGCGGCGTCGACCATCGGATAGCCGGTGCGCCCCCGCCGCCATGCCTCGACCTCGTCGGACGCGTCGGCCTCGGACCGCCACCGGTCGTGCTTGTCCCGGTAGTTCTCGTGCGAGGAGGCGGGCCGGGCCGCGAGGACCTGGTAGTGGAACTCCCGCCAGCACAGCTGCCGCACGAAGGCCTCGGCCCCCGCGCCGCCCGCCTCCCGGGACCGGTGCACCAGCTCGACGGGGGACAGGGTGCCGAAGTGCAGATGCGGCGAGAGCCGCGACGTGCCGTCCGCCGCCAGATCGTCGTGCCGGTCCTCGTAGGCGGCGAGCCCGTGCCGCCGCCAGTCCGTGAACGCCTTGCGCCCCGCCTCCTCGCCGCCCTCCGCGAGCCCTTCCGACAGACCGGAGACGTCACCGCGCGACGGCACCTTCTCGGAGCGCGGCCCGTTCGGCACCCGTACGGTGCGCGGCGCGCCGAACACCTCGCGCAGCCGCTCCTGCGACCAGCGCCGGAAGTACGGCGTGAACACGGCGAAGTGGTCCGAGGAGGCGGGCGTCACCGCGCCGGGCGCCACCGCCGTGACCACCCCGTCGTGGACGCGCAGCCGGCGACCGTCCGCCTCCAGCGCCTCGCGCAGCCGCTCCTCGCGACGGCGGGCGTACGCGCTGACGCCCGCCGCCATGTGCACCTCGTCCGCGCCGGTCTCCGAGGCGACCGCGCACACCTCCTCTGCCACGTCCCCGGACCGCAGGACCAGCCGGCCGCCCCGGTCACGCAGTCCGGCGTCGAGATCGCGCAGACAGTCGGCGAGGAAGGCGCGCCGGTTCGGGGCGTCGAAGCCCGCTTCCCCGATCGCGTGGTCCCGGACGAACAGGGGCACGATCTCGTCGGCCGACGCGAGCGCGGCGTGCAGCGGCGGATGGTCGTGCAGACGGAGGTCGGCGGTGAACAGGACGACCGCAACGGTCATGACGCAACTCCAGATGGGGACGGGGACAGCCATGCTGCCGTTACCCCGCCGCCCCGGGACGCACCGGTCAGGGCGACACCGCCGGTACCGCCCGTTCGGGTGACGTCCGGTTCTCCGCCGCCCGCGCGATGTTGCGCGCCATCCCGCCGAACACCACGGCGTGGAACGGCGAGACGCTCCACCAGTACGCGTGGCCGAGCAGCCCGCGCGGATGGAACAGGGCGCGCTGCCGGTAGCGCGAGCGGCCCTCACCGTCCCGCTCCACGTACATCTCCAGCCAGGCCGGGCCCGGCAGCCGCATCTCGGCCCGCAGCCGCAGCAGGCGCCCCGGCTCGATCTCCTCGACCCGCCAGAAGTCCAGCGAGTCGCCCACCCGCAGCCGGTCCGTGTCACGCCGGCCGCGCCGCAGGCCGACCCCGCCCACCAGCCGGTCGAGCCAGCCGCGCACCGCCCAGGCCAGCGGGAACGAATACCAGCCGTGCTCCCCGCCGATGCCCTCCACCACCCGCCACAAAGCCTCCGGCGACGCGTTCACCTCGCGCTCCCGCACGTCCTCGTACAGGCTGCCGCCCGCCCAGTCCGGGTCCGTGGGCAGCGGGTCGCTGGGCACGCCCGGCACCGAGGCGGACGACCACCGGGTGGTGACCCGGGCCTCCCGGATCCGTTGCAGGGCCAGGCGCAGCGCCGTGTCGAAGGCGAACGGCTGCCCCGCGCCGTCGTGGACGTACCCCGCGATGTCGTGCTCCCGGCACACCACCTCGTACCGCAGGGACTCGGCGAGCGGCCGGGCGATCGACGCGGGCACGGGCGTGATCAGCCCGACCCAGTGGCTGGAAAGGCCCGGTGACAGCATCGGCACGGGCAGGATCAGCCGGTGCCGAAGCTCCGCCACCTCCGCGTAACGCTGCATCATGTCCCGGTACGTGAGGACGTCGGGGCCGCCGATGTCGAACGTGCGGTTGACGTCCCCGGGCATGCGGGCGCTGCCCACCAGATAGCGCAGCACATCGCGCACGGCGATCGGCTGGATGCGGGTCGACACCCAGCTCGGCGTCACCATCACCGGCAGCCGCTCCGTGAGATAGCGCAGCATCTCGAAGGAGGCGGAGCCCGAGCCGATGATCACGGCCGCCCGCAGCGCGGTCGTCGGCACGCCGGAGTCCAGCAGGATGCGCCCGACCTCGGCCCGGGAGCGCAGATGCGGCGACAGCTCCCGCTCGGGCACGTCCTCGGGGGCGAGGCCGCCCAGATAGACGATGCGGCCGACCCCTGCGGCCCGCGCCTGCTCCGCGAAGGCGGTGGCGGCCCGCCGGTCGGTCTCCTCGAAGCCGGCCCCGGTCGTCAACGCGTGCACCAGGTAGTACGCCACGTCGATGCCGTCCATCGCCGGGGCGAGCGAGGCCGCGTCCGTGACATCGCCGCGTACGGTCTCGACGTCGCCGGCCCAGGGCTGGTCGCGCAGCTTCTCCGGGGTGCGGGCCAGGCACCGCACCCGGTGCCCGGCCGCCAGCAGCTCCGGGACCAGGCGGCCGCCGATGTAGCCGCTGGCGCCCGTGACCAGGCAGTTCAGGGGTGCGTTGGCGTGATCGCCCGTCATGAGACCTCCGCATCGGATCCGGATGCGCCGGGCCCGCGCGACCGGCCCGCCGCGACCAGTCTGACGCCGGTGGGCCCGCCCCGCACGGCGCGGGGGTGTGGTCCGGCGCTCGCGGGGCATCCGTCGCCCATGGACGCAGTGGCGGCAAGACCTCGGAGCGGTTCGGCCCGGCGCAAGGGATGGGGGCGGCTCCTGCTGCGCGTCTCCATCCTCGTACTGGCCTTCGTGGCCATGGTCGCATTCTCGGTGGTGCTGGCGAAGGTGACGCTCACCCCGTCGCCCGCCTCCGAGGAACTCGTGAAGTCGAACCTGCACCCGGGCCGCTCGCTGCGGCAGTACGCCGAGGACTACACGTTCCTCGCGGCGTGCAAGCAGGCCGGCGGCAACCTGGTGCTGGGCATGCCCTTCGGCATCCTGCTGCCCATCCTCGTCCCGCGGCGGCTCCGGATGCTCCGCATGTTCGTGCTGACCGTGGTGGTCATCGTCCTGGTGGAACTGGTGCAGGGGGCGATCGTACGGGGGCGCGCCTTCGACGTGGACGACGTCATCCTCAACACGGCGGGCGCGCTGCTGGCCTATCTCTTCGTGGGGCGGCGCCTGAGCCATCGTTACCACGTCCTCGCCGAGGACCCGGAGCCCGAGCCGGACCGCCCGAAGGCCGAACCCCGTACGAAGGCGGCCCCGCGTGCGAAGGCCGAGCCCGGGACGAGGACCGCGCCCGGCACCAGGACGGCTCCCCGCCCGAAAGCGGCGACCGGACGCACCGGGCGGTCCTCGACGGCCTGGTCGCGGCTGCGCCACGGCGTCCGCCGCCGGGCCGCGCGCGGCCGTCCTCGCAAGCGCTGACCTGCGGCGGCACGGCTACCCGATCGGCCCGTGGCCGATTGCGGACCGTGTCCGGGGGGCCGACGGTGGAAGGCCACCGGGAGTGCCGCGTACCGGCGCCCGGTGGCCAGGATCGCGGGCCCGGCGCGGTCACCGCCGAGGAGGAGCGATATGACGGACGCCCAGTGGAGCCCGGGGCCGCGCGCCGGGGACGCCGACGAGTTCCGGCCCGTGCTGGACGTCGTGGAGCCCGCCCGTCAGCGACGGCTCACCGTCTTCTTCCGGCTCCTTCTGCTGATCCCGCACCTCGTCGTGCTGTTCTTCCTGGAGATCGCGGCCTTCTTCACTGTCGTGTTCGGCTGGTTCGCCGCCCTGGCGCTCGGCCGGCTGCCCGGACCCGTCTACCGCTTCCTCGCCCAGGTCCTGGCCTACCGGACCCGGGTCGGCGCGAGCGCCATGCTCCTCGTCGACCGCTACCCGCCGTTCAGCCTGTCGCAGCCGCCGGACCACCCCGTCCGCATCGACGTCCGCCCCACGCGGCTGAACAGGCTCGCCGTCTTCTTCCGGCTGATCCTGGTCATTCCCGCCGCGATCGTGCAGGGGCTCGCCACATCCGGGTGGTCCGTCCTGGCCGTCCTGTGGTGGCTCATCACCCTGATCCTGGGCCGCATGCCCCGCCCGCTCTTCGAGGCCACGGCGGCCACCCTGCGCTACGAGATGCGGGTCTCCGCCTACTTCTCCCTGCTCAGCCCCGCCTACCCCAAGGGACTCTTCGGCGACGACGACCTCTCCGTACCGCGGGGACAGCCGCGCTCCGCCACCAGGCCACTGGTCATGGGCGGCGCGGGCAAGGCGCTGGTGGTCCTCTTCCTGGTCCTCGGGCTCGTCGGCGGCGCCACGACGTCCGTGACCCGCTCCGGCTCGGACGGCGACGACTACAGCCTGCGCGCGTAAAACGGCTCGTGCGAACAGCTGTCCAGGGTGCATGATCGCCGGATGACTTGGACCGCACCCTCAGCCACCCGTACGCCCGGCTCGCTCGTCGCCGCCGAACGCGAGATGCTCACCGGCTATCTCGGCTGGTTCCGCTCGACCCTCCTGCGCAAGTGCGCCGGGCTCACCGGTGAACAACTCGCCGAACGTACGGTGGAGCCGTCGAACCTGTCCCTGCTGGGGCTCGTACGCCACATGGCCAAGGTCGAACGCACCTGGTTCCGGCAGCGGTTCGCCGGGCAGGACCTGGAGCCCCTGTACGACCCCGCCAAGGGCAAGGACGCGGACTTCGAGGACCTGGACCCCGCCACGGCCGCCGAGGACTACGCCCGGCTGGTCGAGGAGTGCCGCCTCGCCGACGAGATCGTCGCCGGCGCCTCGCTGGACGACACCTTCACCCACGACGGGGAGGTGTACTCGCTGCGCCTCGTCCACGTCCACATGATCGGGGAGTACGCGCGCCACATCGGCCACGCCGACCTGGTGCGGGAGCGGCTGGACGGGGTCACCGGGGACTGAGGGGCCTGCGAGGGGCCCGGGAACGGTCCCGGGCCGGTTCGCCCTGCGTGAACCCGGCCGCCCGGGTCATACGGATCGTATGACCTCCACCGACTCGGCGACAGAACCGTCCACGAAGCCCGGCCCGGCCGACGACGGCCGGCGCCGCCGTCGCTGGGGCCGTGCGGCCGCCCTCGTCGCGGCCGCGCTCGCCCTGCTGTTCCTCGGCACCCGCCTCAGCCTGCTGCCCGGTTTGGGCGACATCTTCGGCGAGGAGACCCACGACCGCTCGGGCCCCGCCGTGCTCAAGTCGATCCAGGACATGAGCAGGTACGAGGCCGCGGCCGGCAGCTTCCAGGTCGTGGTCGACCTGGAGAAGGACACCAAGTACGTCCCCGACGTGATCCGGGGCAGCCGCACGCTGTACGTCGGCGCCGGCACCGTGTCCGCCTACGTCGACCTCGGACGGGTGACGAGCGGGGGAGTGGTCGTGAACAAGGACCGCACCACCGCCGAGATCCGCCTCCCGCACGCGGTCCTGGGCAAGCCGGCGCTCGACCCCGACCGCTCCTACGCGGTGTCCAAGCAGCGTGGCCTCCTCGACCGGCTCGGCGACTTCTTCTCCGACAATCCCGGCAGCGAACAGGCCGTCAACAAGCTGGCCGCACTGCACATCGGCGACGCGGCCAAGGAGAGCGGTCTGGCGGAGCGCGCCGAGAAGAACACCACCGCGATGCTCAAGGGACTGCTGGAATCCCTGGGCTTCGAGCAGGTCACGGTCAGCTACGGCACCGAGGGCACCAGCGGTTCCTGACCGCGACACGACGGCCGGGGCGGATTACCCCGGCGGCAGAAGTCGTTGAAGCCATGATGAGATGCCGCGGCCGACCCTGCGCCACGGCCGGACAGACCGACGACGGGACAGAACGCATGCCTCTCCAGGGCGAGTACGAGCCGAGCCCCTCCCAGTGGGTTCGCGACCAGGTCGAGCAGTACGAGAGCTCGGGCGGCACGGAAGGGACGACGATGCGCGGCATGCCCGTCATCGTGCTGACCACCGTGGGCGCCAGGAGCGGCAAGATCCGCAAGACGCCCCTCATGCGCGTCGAGCACGACGGCCGGTACGCGGTGGTCGCCTCCCAGGGCGGCGCCCCGACCCACCCCGTCTGGTACCACAACCTCAAGGCCGAACCCCGCGCCGAACTCCAGGACGGCCCGGTGCGCAGCGACATGACGGCCCGTGAGGTCACCGGCGCGGAGAAGGAGCAGTGGTGGGAGCGCGCGGTCGAGGCGTTCCCCGACTACGCCGACTACCAGAAGAAGACGGACCGGCAGATCCCCGTCTTCGTACTGGAGCCGGTGGACGGGAGCCACTGACGCGCCCTCGGGATAGTGTCCAGCTCGGCCCCCAGGGGGTGGGGCCGAGCGGAAGGATGCGAAACCAGATGACGACAGACAACTCCGACCTCGTCGCCTTCGTCAGGGCGCGCCTCGACGAGGAAGAGGACCTCGCGCGGGCGGCCGGCGGCGACGCCTGGCGCTGCCCGGCCGAGAAGCCCGGCGAGATCCACGACCGGGGCGGCGCGATCGCCTTCACCCTGCGTACCCACGGCCACGCCTACGACCGGCACATCGTCCGCCAGGACCCGGCCCGGACGCTCCAGCGCATCGAGACCCACCGGGTCCTCCTGGACGAGTACGCCGAGGTCGCCGCGCTCGACGTGGACCGCCCGGAGCGCGACTTCGCGTCCGGCCGGGCCTTCGGCCTGGGCTTCGTGGTCCGGCAGCTGGCCGCCGAGAACGCGGGCCACCCCGACTACCTGGTGAAGTGGCTGCCCCGGTTCACCCAGTAGACAGGCGGCGGGCCCGTCGGCTCAGAGCGCGTTCGTCCCGTGGTCGCCCCTGGTGCTCACCTGGTCGCTCCGCTCCTGGAGCCGGCGGGCCTTGTCCTGGAGACGCCGCCGCTCCCGCGGGTCCGCTGTGCGCTCCGCGGTCTCCCGCATCTCCTCGGCCTTCGCCCGGATGCGCTCGGCCCGGCCGCCGGTCTCGTCCGCAACGCTCATGATCACTCCAGGTTCTCGTCGGAGAGCCGTCCATCTCAGCGAACCAGGGCGCCCGCACGCCCGCATCCCGAACGCGGGGGCCGGTCCCGCCGGTGTCCGAATGTGACAGGGAACCGTCATTGCGGCCACCGGTGCGGTTGAGCAGGATGGAGTCATGTCCACCGCACACCGCGTCGTCATCGCGGTCTTCCCCGGCGTCGATCTCCTCGACGTCTCAGGCCCCGCCGAGGTCTTCGCCCTGGCCAACAGGGTGTCCGAGGGCCGCGACCGCTACGAGGTCCGGCTCGCCGGTCCCGAGGCGGGCGAGGTCCGGACCTCGGCGGGGGTGCGGCTGCTGGCCGACCTCACCTTCGGCGAGGTGGGCCGGGAGGTCGACACCCTGCTGGTGCCCGGCGCGGTCGACGTGACCGACGACGGGCCCGTCGCCCGGATCGACCCGGACATCGTGGCCTGGGTGAAGGAGACCGCCCCGCACGCCCGCCGGGTGGCGTCCGTGTGCGTCGGCGCACATCTGCTGGCCGCCGCCGGGCTCCTGGACGGCAGGACGGCGACCACCCACTGGTCGACCGCCGCCCAGCTCGCCGCCGCGCACCCGGAGGTCACGGTGGACGCGGACCCGATCTTCGTCCGCGCCGACCGGGGGCGGGTGTGGACCGGGGCCGGCATCAGCGCCTGCCTGGACCTCGCGCTCGCCCTGGTGGCCGAGGACCTGGGCGAGGACACCGCGCTCGCCGTGGCGCGCCAGCTGGTGATGTACCTCAAGCGGCAGGGCGGCCAGAGTCAGTTCTCCGTTCCCCTGAGCAGACCGGCCGCCTCACGGCGCGAGATCGACGCGCTGCGGCTGTGGATCGCGGACCACCTCGACCAGGACCTGTCCGCGCCCGTGCTCGCGGCGCGGATGTGCCTGAGCGAGCGCCACTTCGCCCGGGTCTTCAAACAGGAGACCGGTGTGTCGCCGGCCGCCTATGTGGAGTCCGCCCGCGTCGAGGCGGCCCGGCGCCTCCTGGAGACCACCGACGACCCGCTCGACCGGGTGGCGTCCGCCACCGGGCTCGGGTCGACGGAGACCCTGCACCGCGTGTTCCGGCGGCAGATCGCCACCACACCGGCCGCCTACCGCCGCAGCTTCCGCACCCACGCGGCCTGACCGCTCCGGACACACCCCACTGGGCACGGCGAACGGCTTCGCCCTGCCCGAAAACCTGCTGCCAACGCCCGAAAAGTCCTACCGACAACCCGAGAAAGGCACCACCATGACCACGAACCAGCCCTCCGCGACCCTCCGCGAGGTCTCCGGCCTCGACGCCCGGCTGCCCCGGCTGAGCGAATCCGTCCTGATCCTCATCGACGTCCAGAACACCTACCGCACCGGCGTCATGGCCCTGGAGGGCGCCGAGGAGGCCGTCGCGGCCTGCGCCCGGCTGCTGGAGCGGGCCAGGGCCGCCGGCACCCCGGTGGTCCACGTCATCCACGACGGCGGCGAGGGCTCCCCGTACGACATCCGCGAGCACATCGGCGCCCTCAGCGACGAGGTGGCGCCCCGGGAGGACGAGGCGGTGGTCGTGAAGCAGTTCCCGAACTCCTTCCACCGCACGGAGCTGGAGAAGACCCTCACCGCCCTGGGCGCGGAGCCCGGCAGCGGCAAGGACCTGGTGCTCGCCGGGTTCATGGCCCACATGTGCGTCACGCACACCGCCCAGGGCGCGTTCAACCTCGGCTACCGGCCCGCCGTCGTCGCGGAGGCCACGGCCACCCGCAGCCTGCCCGCGCCCGACGGCACGGTGGTGGCGGCGAGCGCGCTCAAGACCGCCGCGCTCACCGCCATAGGCGACCTGTTCGCGCCGGTCGCCCCCACGGTGGACGACATCCCGGCCTGACGGCGACGCCCGCCGGGCCGGGAGGTCAGCGCTCGACCGACGTGGTCGTGAAGCGGTCGCCGCAGACGCGGATCTGCGGGTCCCGCAGGGTCAGCGCCTCCTTGGAGCCCGGCGGGTACACCCGCAGATAGGCGCCCTGCTTCCAGCAGCCGCCGTCCGCGATGCCCTGGTTCAGCGTGTGCAGCACGACGTGCGCCGTCTTGCCGGTGGCCAGCACCGTCGCCCCGTGCGAGGCGCCGTCGCGCTTGGCAGGGGCGCCGATGACCTGGCCGTCACGCTGGATCAGGGACACGCCGGGGAAGCCGTTCAGGGTGCAGGAGTGCCCGGACTTGTTCACGAACGTGAGCTCGTAGTAGACCTGCCCGGCGCCCCCGTCGCCCTGCTTCACGCTCATGCCCAGCCCTTCGGCCGTGCACCGCGCCGGACCGGCGGCGTCCGCCCCGGACGACGCGCCGGAGTCGTCGGACGCGGCGGGGGAGGACGGTGCCGTCTCCGGGGGCGAGGAGGCCGGGTCGGACGGCTGCGGTGAGGACTGCGCGGGGCCCGTGGTCCCGGCGTGGGCCGCGGGGGAGGCCGCGTCCTCCGATCCGGAGCCGTCGTCGTTGCAGCCCGCCGCGACGAGGGCGAACGACATCATCGCGACGGGCACGAGAAGGCGGCGGCGGAGCGTACGAGTGGTGGTGCGAGAAAGTGTGCCCATAACGGGCGCCTGCTCGATTTTCTGTGATCCCAATCTGATGATCTGGCAAAAAATCCCGTGGGGCGGCGAACCGCCCCGAAGAACGCCGTTCACCGGCCCGGTCACTCCGGCTCCGGCCGGACCACCGGCAGCCCCGCCGCCTCGGCCGCCTCGGCCAGCACCTCGCGGAGCATCGCCGGGGTGAGCCGGCCGGTGAAGACGTTGCGCTGGCTGACGTGGTAGCAGCCGAACACCGTCAGCGGGCCGTCCACGCCGTCGGCCGGTCGCAGCGCCGTACGGGCGCCGTGGCCGAACACCGGCCGGGGCCGGGGGATCTGCCACCCGGCCCGTTCCAGGGCGGCCAGGGTCGCCTGCCAGCCGAAGCCCCCGAGCACGACGACCGACCGCACCGTGGGCCGCAGCAACTGGAGCTCCCGGGCCAGCCACGGCCGGCAGGTGTCCCGCTCGCCCGGCGTGGGGCGGTTGGCGGGCGGCGCGCAGTGCACGGGGGACGTCACCCGGACCCCGTACAGTTCGAGCCCGTCCGCCAGGTCCGTCACCGTGGACCGGGAGGCCAGCCCCAGCTCGTACAGCGTGGCGTACAGCAGGTCCCCGGCCCGGTCGCCGGTGAACATCCTTCCCGTCCGGTTCCCGCCGTGCGCGGCGGGCGCCAGCCCCGTGACGGCCAGGGAGGCGTCGGGGGGCCCGAAGCCGGGGACGGGACGCGCCCAGTACTCCCAGTCGCGGTACGCGGGCCGCTTGATCCGGGCGGTCTCCTCCCGCCACTCCACGAGGCGGGGACAGGCCCGGCACGCGACGAGCCGCCCGTCCAGCCCGGACAGCGTCCGGGAGCGGGCGGCGGCCCGTGCCGGGTAGTCATCGCTCATCGAAACGAGCGTACCCAGCGGAACGGACGGCCGGCCTAACCGCCCCACGACCGATCCGCCGCCCCCGATCCGCCGTGCCCGGGCCAGGGGCGCAGTTTCTCCGGGTTGCGCACCGCCCAGATGCGGTGCACCCGCTCCCCGGCGAGGCCGAACGCGGCCACGGTGACCGTGATCCCGGCGTGCTGGGCGACCAGACCGGGCCGGCCGTTCACCGTGCGTTCCAGCAGGAGGAGTTCGGGCACCTTGTCCGCGAAGTGGACCAGGTACTGGGCGACCCGCTCGGCGCCCTCGACCGGGCGCAGGGCCGCTCCGGCCAGGCCGCCGCCGTCCGTGATCATCGCGGCCTCCGGGTCGAGGAGGCCGATGAGCGCCCCGATGTCCTTGGCCTCCCACGCGCCCTTGAACGCCCGCACCAGAGCCGCCTGTCCGGTCGCCGGGACCGCCTCGGCGCGGGCCTCCCGGACGCGGCGGCGGGCCGAAGCGGCGAGCTGTCGGCAGGCCGGGGCGCTGCGGCCGACGATGTCCGCCACCTCCGCGAAGGGGTACCGGAACACGTCGTGCAGGACGAACGTCACCCGCTCGGCCGGGGTCATGGCCTCCAGGACCACCAGGAAGGCCATGTTCACGGACTCGTCCAGGGTGACCCGGTCCGCGGGGTCCGTCCGGTCGTCGCGGCCTCCGTCGGCCCGGCTGCCGACCCACTCGGAGCGGTCCGGCAGCGGCTCCGGTATCCACTCGCCGACGTAACGCTCCCGCCTGACCCGCGCCGAGCCCAGCACGTCGAGGCAGACCCGGCTGGCCACCGTCGTCAGCCACGCCCCGGGCGACGCGATGGCGTCGCGCTGCTCCGGTGACATCGCGTACCAGCGGGCGTACGTCTCCTGTACCGCGTCCTCCGCCTCGGCGACCGAACCGAGCATCCGGTACGCGAGGTTCATCAGCTGCCGCCGCTCGCCGATGACGGCGCTCAGGTCCGGCTCGGAAGGTGTGCTCATGTACGTGACCGCCCCTGGTTGCCGTCGTGCGTTTCCGCTGCTGACGGTCCGACGGAACAGCGCGCCGGAATGTGAGGCCGCCGGCGGCCTCACATTCCGTGGATCCACGTCGTCGGACCGTCGGGACAGTACCGATCCACCGCCGCGAGGCAGAAGAGAGGACCGCGTCATGGCCGCACCGACGACGGCAGCACCGAGCAGGACCACCCCCGTGAGGGCGGCGGCCCCGGGCCGGACCACGTTCGTCGAGGTCTCCCTCGCCCTGCAGACCCTGGCCGTCTTCTTCCAGGCGGTCACCGCGGGACTGCTGCTCTCCACCTCCTACGGCGAGACCCTGCACGGTATCGGCGCCCGCGTGATGTACGGCGCGACGATGCTGTACGTCCTCGCGGCGGTCCTGGCGTGGCGGCCGGGCGGCGGATCGCCCCGCCCCATCCTCTGCGCGACCGGCTTTCTCGTACTCGCCTCGGTACAGGTGGTGCTGGGCATCGCCCACGCGGCGGCGTGGCATGTCCCGCTGGGCGTCCTGATGTTCGGCCTGAGCACGGTCGCACTCGGCCACGCGGTGTTCACCAGGATGCTGCGCCGGGCGGCCGGGGGATAGCAGGGGCGGCCATTGATCCTGCTGATGGGGGGTACGCGCCGGGGACCCCACGAAAGGACGACGCATGTCCCCACAGCGCAAGAACATCTTCGTGCTCGGCCTGGACGAGGCGAACCTGCCGACTCTGAACGCCGTCCCCGACGCCGCCGGCTACCGGTTCCACCCCCTGCTGACCATCGAGGAGTTGCAGGGAGGCGAGGTTTCGGTCGCGGACCTGATGGACCGGGCGCGTACGGTGCTCGACGCCCACGAGGGCACCATCGACGCGATCGTCGGATACTGGGACTTCCCCGTCAGCACGCTCGTGCCGATGCTCGGCCGCGCGTACGGCACCCGCACCACCAGCCTGGAATCCGTCGTCAAGTGCGAGCACAAGTACTGGAGCCGGCTGGAACAGAAGAAGGTCACCGACGCCCTGCCCGGCTTCGGACGGGTCGACCTCGACAGCGACGACCCGCAGCCGCCCGAGGGCGTCGGCTTCCCCATGTGGCTCAAGCCCGCCCTCGCCTACTCCTCGGAACTCGCCTACGGCGTGGCCGACATGACGGAGTTCCGAGTGGCCGTGGAGACCATACGCAAAGGCATCGGCAGGGTCGGCAAACCCTTCGAAGAGGTGCTGGAACTCCTCGACCTGCCGCCCGAGATGGAGGGGGTCGGCGGGCAGGTCTGCCTCGCCGAGGAGGCCATGACCGGCATCCAGGTCGCCGTCGAGGGCTACGCGAACGACGGCGAGGTCACCGTCTACGGGGTGCTCGACTCCATCAACTACCCCGACTCCCCGTGCTTCCTGCGCCACCAGTACCCGAGCACCCTGCCCCCGGCGGTGGTCCACCAGCTCCACGAGGTCAGCGAGCGGACCATCCGCCAGATCGGCATGGACGCGGCCACGTTCAGCATCGAGTACTTCTACGACCCGAAGACCGGCCGGGTCAGCCTGCTGGAGATCAACCCGCGCCACTCCCAGTCCCACGCGGAGCTCTTCCACTACGTCGACGGCGTCCCCAACCACCACCGGATGATCCGCCTCGCCCTCGGTGAGAACCCCGTGGTGCCCGGCGGCGACGGCCCGTACCGCATGGCCGCCAAGTGGTACTACCGGTGGTTCGGCGAGGGAACGGTCCACGAGGTCCCCACCCCGGAGCGGATCGCCGCCATCGAGCGCGAGATACCCGGTGTACGCATCGACATGGTGCCGTCCGAGGGCCAGAAGCTCTCCACCGTCCCCCAGCAGGACAGCTACAGCTACGAGATCGCCCACATCTTCACCGGAGCGGACGACGAGGAGGGCCTGCGGCGCAAGTTCGACCAGTGCGTCGCCGCGCTCGGCCTCACCTTCGAGGACACCGCACCGGGCGGCCGCGACGTCAAGGCGTCGTGAACAAAGCCGCGAAGAGTAAGGAGCAGAGTACAGGTATGCGACACGTCGACCGACTGCCGTACGAGGTCAGCCAGCAGGACCACGTCACCATCACCATGTCGGACGGGGTCCGGCTGTCGGCGAGGATCTGGCGGCCCGTCACCTCCGACCGCCAACCGGTCCCGGCGATCCTGGAGGCCATCCCGTACCGCAAGAACGACCTGACCTCCACCCGCGACGCGATCCACCACCCCTACATCGCGGGCCACGGCTACGCCTGCGTACGCGTGGACGTGCGGGGCACCGGCGAGTCCGAGGGCGTCCTGCTGGACGAATACCTGGAACGCGAACAGCGCGACGCCGAGGAGGTCCTCGCCTGGCTCGCCGAACAGCCCTGGTGCGACGGCAAGACCGGCATGATGGGCATTTCCTGGGGCGGGTTCGCCGCGCTCCAGGTCGCCGCCCGCCGCCCGCCGAGCCTCGGCGCCATCGTCATCGCCTCCTTCACGGACGACCGGTACGCGGACGACATGCACTACGTCGGCGGTGCGATGCTCTCCGACAACCTGGCCGAGGCGGGCACCATGTTCGCCTACGCCACCTGCCCGCCCGACCCCGAGGCCGTCGGCGACCGCTGGCGGGACATGTGGCACCAACGGCTGGACTCCGCCCGCCCCTGGGTCCTCGAATGGCTGCGCCACCAGGAACGCGACGACTACTGGCGGCACGCCTCGCTCAGCGAGGACTACCAGGCGCTGCGCTGCCCCGTACTCGCCTCCAGCGGCTGGGCCGACGGCTACTCCAACGCCGTCACCCGGCTCCTGAGCCGCGTCGACGTCCCGCGCAAGGGCCTCATCGGGCCCTGGTCGCACAAGCTGCCCCACCTCGGCGAGCCCGGCCCGGCCATCGGCTACCTCCAGGAGGTCGTACGGTGGTGGGACCACTGGCTCAAGGGCGTCGAGAACGGCGTCATGGACGGGCCCATGATCCGCGCCTGGATGCAGGAGAGCGTGCCCCCCTCCACCTCCTACCAGGAACGGCCCGGCCGCTGGGTGGGGGAGCCGAGCTGGCCGTCCCCGCAGATCGAGGAGGTGCCGTACGCGCTCCGCGACCGAGGCATCGTCCGCGGCGACGAGGACCCGGCTACCGAGGTGCCGGAGCGCGTCCACACCGTGCAATCCCCGCTGTCCGTCGGGCAGTTCGCCGGAAAGTGGGCCTCGTACAACGCCCCGCCGGACCTGCCCTACGACCAGCGCGAGGAGGACGGCGGCTCCCTGGTCTTCGAGACCGCGCCGCTGCCCGAACGCGTCGAGATCCTGGGCGCGCCCTCGGTGGACCTGCTCGTCTCCTCGTCCCGCGAGACCGGGCAGGTCGCGGTGCGGCTCTCCGACGTGGCACCGGACGGCCGGGCGACCCGGGTCACCTACGGCGTGCTCAACCTCGCCCACCGCTCCGGCGCGGACCGGCCCGAACCCCTGGAGCCCGGCGAGGCGTACCAGGTGCGGGTCCCGCTCAACGGGGTCGCCCAGGTCTTCCCGGCGGGCCACCGCATCCGCCTCTCGCTCTCCACCTCGTACTGGCCGCTGGTCTGGCCGGCCGCCGCGCCCTCCTGTCTGAGCGTGTACGAGAGCGGCAGCCGCCTCACGCTGCCCGTCCGCCCGGCCGGGGTGGCGGACGGGATGCCCGAGGTGCCCTTCGGTGAGCCGGAGGGGTGCGCGCCGCCCGAGGTCAGCCGGCTCACCGAACCCGAACAGGCGTGGAACGTCTCCAGGAACCTGGTCGACTACCGCTCCGTGCTCGACATCGTGAAGGACCGGGGCATCCAGCGGTTCGAGGAGAACGGCATCGAGGTGGGGCTGCGGGCCTGCGAGAAGTACACCTCCGTCGCGGACGACTTCGGATCGGTGAGCGGCGAGTCCGCATGGACCATGCGATTCCGGCGTACCGACTGGGACGTACGCGTGGAGACCCGCACCCTGCTGACCTCGGACGACACCGCGTTCCACGTGGACGCCACGCTCGACGGCTACGAGGACGGCCGGCGGGTCTTCTCCCGCACCTGGAACGAGAGCGTGCCGAGGTCGAACCTCTGACCGTGAGCGGACCCGGCCCTGATCGGCAAGACACCCCCTAGGACTCCCGGGGGCTGGGGCGCCACTCCAGCATCATGATCGTGGCGTCGTCGGTCAGCCGGTCGTGCTGGTACTCGCGGATGGAGTGGATGAGCTGCCGCAGGGCCTCCGACGCGGGCTCACCGGCGGCCGTGGCGCGGATGACCGAGGCCGTGAAGCGGTTCAGGCCGAACTGGGTGCCGTCCGCCATGCGGGCCTCGGTCACCCCGTCCGTGTACAGCAGGATCCGGTCACCGGGCAGCAGGGGCACCTCGTGGACCACCCGTTCCGCCTCGCAGATCTTGCCCGGGGTGCCGAGCGGCGGTTCGCCGGGGCGGTCCAGCGCGTTGTCCAGGACGCGGTTCTCGCGGATCAGCAGCGGCGGCGGGTGGCCGCAGTTGATCCAGCTCAGGATGCCGCTGGACATGTCCAGTTGCAGGGCGATGCCGGTGCAGAACTGGTCGGGCAGCCACTCCGCCAGCGCGTCGTCCACCGTCCTGACGAGCTCCCGCAGCCCCGACCCCTTGCGCCGGGCGCTGCGGCAGCCGGCCACCGCGATGGCGCTGGTCAGCCCGGACGCCAGGTTGTGCCCCATCGCGTCGAGGATGACCGCGTGCAGCGTCGACTCCGTCAGCGAGTGGTCGAAGGCATCGCCGCCCAGCTCGTACGCCGGTTCCAGCACCGCCGTGGACAGCGCCCGGTCCTCACCCACCGCGCGCGGCGGCAGCAGGGTCCGCACCATCTCGGCGGGAAGCGTCATCGTCTCCGTACGCGCCCGCTGGACGAACCGGTCGCTGAACGCGCGCTTCGACGTGATCGCCATCGCCAGGACGGACGCCAGACTCGCGCACCGTTCGAGCAGCGTCCGGTCCAACGCGTCCACCTGCACGCCGATGACACCCAGCCGCTCCACCCCGTCCACCAGAGGCAGCCACGCGACCAGCGTCTCGGTGTCCGTCGTCTCGACACGCAGGGCCAGGGAGCGGAAGGCCGAACCGGCCAGGGACGCGTCCACATCGAGCTGCGCCTCGCCCGAGAGCGGGGAGAGGCGCTGCTGCTGAAGGTCGACGATGTAGATCTCCACCCGGCGCAGGCCCAGCAGACCCGCGTACCGGTTGACCAGAGCCAGTAGATCGGTCGGCGCGGTCGCGTGCACCTCCGCCAGGAACTCGTGCAGCAGCCGCTCGCCGTCACTGGTGGGGGAGTGTGTCATGGGGATATCACCCGTCCGGCAGATGTGTACGCACCGAAAGCCATACGGAAAAGTGAGGGCGGCCGGGAATTTCCCGGCCGCCCTCACTTTATGTGCCGCTTCGACGTATCGCCCGGTCAGATCTACCAGCGGTACCAGCGGCCTCGCTTTCCACCGCTGCCCGCCGGGCGGACGACGAACCCGAGCAGCCACACCACCAGGACGGCGATGGCTATCCACCACAGGGCCTTCAGGGCGAAACCCGCCCCGAAGAGAATGAGCGCAAGCAGAAGAACCAGAATCACGGGAACCATGGGTATCAACCTCCGAAGCATCGGATGCCCCGGCCCTCCGCCTGTATTCCTGAAAGAGCCCCGACTTTCCGGAGGTGGAGCGGGAAGGGGATTCCACGATGCCGGTGCCCAGGTGCGGAGACCACGTCAGGTGACACACCTGCCAAGGATCTTGCCGCACGGGTGTGTGGAACGCATGGCTCCGGGTAGTCGCTGCTTCGCGCATGCGTAAGCAGCCGCTGTCCGATGGAAGGAATGATCGCCATGCCGACATCCGTATCTGCCCAGGTGCCGGGGACCAAGACAGGTGCGCCGGCCGAACTCCCGGAGATCGCAGACCCGTTGAAGGTCGCGCCCAAGGACGCCCGGGAACTCAGCAAGCTGTTCTTCGACCGGTTGCAGACCCTCGAAGAAGGCACTGCGGAGTACCAGTACGCCCGCAATACGCTCATCGAGATGAACCTCACCCTGGTCCACTTCGCCGCGGCCCGCTACCGCAACCGCGGCAACGGGCAGATGGAGGACATCATCCAGGTGGGCACCATCGGGCTCATCAAGGCCATCGACCGCTTCGAACTCACCAGGGAAGTCGAATTCACCTCGTTCGCCATTCCCTATATCGTCGGTGAGATCAAGCGCTTCTTCCGCGACACCACCTGGTCCGTTCATGTGCCCCGACGGCTCCAGGAACTCCGGGTCACCCTGGCGAAAGCCAAGGAAGAACTGGCCACCTCGCTCGGCCGCGAAGCCACCGTCGCCGAACTCGCCGAACGCCTCGGCATCAGCGAGGAGGACGTCATCGAGGGCCTGGTCGCCTCCAACGGCTACACCGCACACTCGCTGGACGTGCCCCTCGACGGGGCGGAGTCCGACAGCCCCAGCGGGGTGAGCCGCACCCATGCGGACATCACCGGCGAGTGCGACCCGGGGATCGAGCTGGTCGAGAACCTGCACGCCCTGGCACCCCTGCTGGAGACCCTGGACGAGCGGGAACGCGCCATCGTCCAGATGCGCTTCGGAGAGGAGATGACGCAGTCCCAGATAGGTGAACGCCTCGGTCTCTCCCAGATGCATGTCTCACGGCTGATCGCCCGCATTCTGGGCAAGCTCCGCGCGGGCATCCTCACCGAGGACTAGGGCCTACTGGACGCGCGACGTGCGCGTGGACGACTCGTCCTCGTCCTCGTCGTCGTCCGAACCCGGCACATGGACGTCGTTGACATTGATGTTGATCTCGACCACATCGAGACCGGTCATCGTCTCGACGGCGTCCGTGACGTTGTTACGGAGGCTGCGGGCGGTGTCCAGGATGGGGGCGCCGTACTCCACGACGATGTCGACGTCGATGGCGGTCTCCTTCTCGCCGACCTCCACCTTGACGCCCCGCCCCGGGTCACTGGAGCGGGAGACCTTGTCCCTGACGGCTCCGATGGCCCGCGAAGGGCCCTTGCCGACGGAATAGACCCCGTCGGTCTCCCGTACCGCGATACCGGCGATGGTCGACACCACGCTGTCCGCGATGGTCGTCGTCCCTCGCGTGCCCGCCGCACCGCCGTCCAGCGTGGTGCCGCCGCTTTCGTTGGTCGCCATGAGTTCCTCGCACAGAGAGAGGTGGAGTGGGGGAGGGCTGCCCGGCGGAAGCCGTTCCGCCCTCCCTTCCACTTTCCTCCGGCTCCCGCGCCCCCGCCATTCGGGTGATCGCCGCACCCGGGGAAACCTCGGCCGGCTCAGTCGCGCGGCAGCAGCGTCCCCAGCGGCCCGAGGTCCAGATTGAGATCCTCGGGACGCACTCCGTGCTGCGCGCACAGCTCCGTCATCCGCTGCTCCAGGAGCATCAGGGTCGTGCCGATCTCCTCGGTCTGCTCCTCGGTGAGTTCACCCTCGTCGATGCGCCGGATCGCCTGGCGCTCCATCAGCTGGCGCAGCAGCTCCACCACGGTGAGCACCAGCGTGACGAGGTCCTGGCCCACTTTGCCGGACTCCAGCTCGACCCGTGCGTCCGTCACAGTGGCCCGCCGTCCGCCCAGGGCGCCGGGACCCGCTCGCTCACCGAGGACAGCAGCGCGTGCAGCGACAGGCGTACGAGAGGCACGTCGGCGATCGCGATGACCAGGTCCCCGCTGATGACCACCCCGGTCGCAAGCACCCGGTCCAGCAGATCGACCAGGGGCACCCCGATCGGCCCGCTCAGGGGTTCCGGTTCGTCCCAGGGCACGACGGAGCGCTCCACCTCTACACCTCTCCGACGAAGGAGTACGGGACCCAGGGCCCCGACAGCTCGACCTGCGCCCCGGTCCGCTCGCGCAGGCTCTGCGCCAGCCGCGCCAGCTCCGCCGCTCGGTCCTGCGCCACCAGATACGTGGCGTTGAGTACTTGGACGCGCCGGTCGTCCGGCACCCGGGCACAGTGGGAGGGCAGCCTGCGCGAGGCGGTGGCCAGGCCGCTCACGTCCGCGTCCACCACCTCCGCGATGCGCAGGCCGTCCGTCCGGTGCCGTTCACGCCGGTCCCGCAGATTCCGCTTCCGGTCGAGGTAGGCGCGGCCGGCTCCGGGCGCGGGCCGCTGCGGGCCGGCCTCGGGCGCCTCCCGGGCCGGTGCGTCGGCCACGTACACCTTCACACCCCACTCGGAGTGGTGGGCCGTACGTTCCAGCGCGGCGTGGAAGCGCCGGGCCTCCTTGGTCAGCGCCGCCCGGGCCCGCTCCTCGTCGTGGTACAGCGTGGCCAGCGGGAGGGGCACCGTCGGGTACCGGGCGGCCATCGCGCACACGACGTCGTGATGGGCCCGTGCGTACCGTTCGAGTTCGGGCTCGTCGGCCAGCCGGGCCTGCCATGCCTCGTCGGTGAAGTCCGCCGCCCGCACGGTCTGGACGACCGCGGTGAGCGCGGGGCCGAGGGGCAGGGTGCGCAGCGGGCTCCCGTCCGTGACGCCTGCCGGGCCGGTGAGATCCGGCCGCACCTCGGTGCGGCACACGGCGTAGACGTACACGGCGCGGGCGCCCGCGGGCGAGCGGACGTCCTCGGTCATGACTCGGACGCCTGTGACTCGAGGGCGTCCAGGCGGGCCCGCAGCTCCCGGTTCTCGTCCTGCAGCGCGTTGCGTGCCGCGTGCGAACTGAGCGCGGGATCGGTCTCCCACCAGTCGATCCCGGCCTTCTTCGCCGTGTCGACGGAGGCGACGAACAGGCGCAGCCGGATGGTGAGCAGTTCGATGTCCAGCAGGTCGATCTTGATGTCACCGGCGATGACGATGCCCTTGTCCAGGACGCGTTCGAGGATGTCGGCGAGGTTGGTCGTGTGCGGGCCGGCGGGTGCGTAGGCGGCGTCCTGCCGGAAGTCGAGATCAGTCACGACGGGACCTCCGCCCGCGCCGCCTGCTCGGGGCGGGCTCCTCCTCGCCGTCCTCTTCTTCCTCTTCCTCGTCCTCTTCGTCCTCCGGTTCCTCTTCCGGTTCCTCGTCGTCCTCCCACTCGTCCTCGTCCTCGTCGCCTTCCTCGTCCCCGCCTTCGTCCTCGTACTCCTCGTCCTCCGGCTGTTCCTCGCCGCCCTCGGACTCCTCCTCCTCGGCCACGGCGTCCTCGTGGGAGACGACGACCTCGCCGTCGCGGATCTCGCCGCGCCAGCCGTCGGGCTCCTCGTCGGTGAGGCTGATGTAGCGCTGGAAGTGCTTGAAGTCCAGGCGGATGCGGCGGCCCTGGGCCCGCCAGAGGTTGCCCGTCTTCTCGAAGAAGCCGGACGGGTAGTACTCGACCACCAGCATGATGCGGGTCAGATTCGGTGTCAGCTCGTGGAAGCTGACGACACCCCGCGTCGTGCCCTTGGAGCCCTCCGAGGTCCAGGCGATGCGTTCGTCGGGGATCTGTTCCTGGACGGTCGCCTTGAAGCTGCGCGAGGACGGCCCGATCTTGACCTTCCAGTCGCTCGTGACCTCATCCTCCGTCGAGACGTCCTGGACACCCTTCGCGAAGCTGCTGAAGCGGTCGTACTGGGTCCAGTAGTCGTACGCCGTACGCAGCGGCACACCGACGTCGAGGACTTCCACGATGTTCATCGACTTGCCGCCACCGCTCGATTTGCTCTTCCCCTTGCCACCACCGAACGCCTCTTTGGCCTTCTCCGTGACGTTGTCCTTCACGCCCTTGGCCTTTTCCGAGACGAACGACTTCAGCGGCGATTCGCCCTGGAGGACCCGGGAGGCCACAGCGGGCAGGGAGCCGCCGTCCCCCGCGGAGTCGGTGAGCTGCTGTGCGACATCCGTCAGCTTGCCGCTCGCCTTGCCCGTGAGGTCCTCCACCTTCGCGCTGAGGAAGCCCGACAGCTCCTCGCGGAGCCGGTCGAGACCCGACTCCTGCGTTCCGGACTCGTCCTGATCTGTCCTGGCCATGACTCGCTACCTCCGACGGTCGGTGCGCTTGGAAGCGGTCCGCTTGGACGCCGACTTGGACGCCGACGTCTTCTTCGACGCGGACTTCTTCGCCGGGGCGGTCTTCTTGGCCGCGGCCTTCTTCGCGGGTGCGGCCTTCTTGGGCGTCGCCTTCTTGGCCCGGGCCGCCTTCTTCGCGGGTGCGGCCTTTTTCGCCGCGGGCTTCTTCTCCGCGCTCTTCTTGGCGGGTGCCGCCTTCTTGGCCGGGGCGGACTTCTTGGCGGCCTGCTTCTTCGCCGGCGCCTTCTTGGCGGCTGTTCTCCTGGACGGTGCCTTCTTCGGCGGTGCCTTCTCGGCGGGCGGCTCGGCGGACTCGTCCTCTTCCTCGTACTCCTCGCCTTCGCCGTCGTCCCAGGGCTCGTCCTCGGACGATTCGTCCTCCTCCTCCGGTTCCTCCTCCTCCGGTTCCTCGTCCTCCGGTTCCTCTTCCTCTTCGTACGCGTCGTCGTACTCGTCCTCGTACGGTTCGTCGTCGTACTCGTCCCGGTCCTCGTCCTCCTCGCCCCGGCCCTCGGAGAGCCGGGCGGTGCGGTCGCCGATCGCGTCGGCCAGCGAGGACATGCTGCGGTTCGCCGCGGCCGTCACCGCCTTGCGACCCGCCTCCAGGACCTCGCCCCGCAGCTGTTCCTGGAGCTCGGCGACCTGGGGGACACCGCCGAGGCGGCGCACGCCCTCGGCGGCGAGCTGGCGGGGTTCGAGCCCGAACCTCCGGCCCGCCAGGTAGGTCGCGAGGGTCAGGGCCATGCGGCCCTTCTTGGTCCGGCCCAGCACGTAACCGCCGACCACCGCGGCTGCGAGCGCTACCTTGGCCTCGTCATCCATGAGCACGTCACCTTCGATCGTTTGGCAGTCGGCCCGCCCGAACGGCGTGCAGCCGGTCGAGCAGCCGCTCCTCTTCCCGTTCGAACTCCTCGAGCGTGATGTCTCCGGCCTCCAACTCCTGGTTGAGTACGGCCAGTTGCGCGCGCAGTACGCGGGGGTCGCGCAGTTCCCGCTCGGCGGCGTCGTTCAGCTTCCCGGCCACCCACACCACCCCCCGCACGGGTGCGACGGGCAGCGTCAGCAGACCGGTGATGAGACCCATCTCAGCCACCGCCCACGGGGACCGGCCGGGCCTCGGCGGAGACGAAGCTGTAGCACGGCAGCGGCCCGGCCAGGCGGAGCTCCACATGGCCGCGGTTCCCGGCCGCGAACCGGCGCGCCTCGGCCAGGAACGCGTCACCGGCCTCCCGCTCCACCAGGAACGACACATTGAGCGCGCACCCCTGGACCTCCGGGCCCGCCGCCACCGCCCGGGCCCTGGGCGTCAGCTCCCGAAGCACCCGCCGCCCGGCCTCGCCGGCCCGCCGCGCGAGGGCGGCGGCCACCGCCTCGCCCAGCCGCAGACTCGCCTCGTAACCCGGACGCCGCCGCGCAGCCTCCCGCAACGTGCGTACGGTGCCGTCCTCGGCGACCACATCGGCGAGCGCGCCCTCGGCGGCGAGGGCCTTCACATTGATCTCGTGGCAGCCGGCGAGCCGCTTCAGGGCCGCCACATGGCCGTGCTCACCGGCGGCGAGCTGCCGCTCCACGGTGTCCAGGTCGGGGGCCACCATGCCGAACCGCATGGGCAGCACGGGCCCCTCGTCCATCAGGCGCAGCAGCAGATCCTGGTGGGCCAGCAGATCGCGGCGGCGCGCCCGGAGGTCCGGGGGAGCGTCGCTGACGACCGCGGCGAGCCGTCCCCGCCGGACGGTCCGCAGCCGTGCGGGCGGGCCGCCGACACCGCCCTGCCCGGGCGGGAGCACCGTCCCGGCCCGGGTGATCGCGTACACGTACACACCGTCGGCCGTCACCGCTCACACCTCCGCACGGCGGCGCCGGCTCTCGCTGTCGCGCGCAGGGGCCCGCCGCTTCCTCGGCCGCTCCTCCTCCGGCTCGTCGTCGTCGCCGCCGACCGCCTTGCGCACGGTGTCGCCCACCGACTCGGCGGCCCTGCGCACCTTCCGCTTGCCGATGGACTTGGCGGCGCCGCCGCCGATCAGCTCCGGAACCGTGGTGCTGCCGGAGTCCCGTTCCAGGTCGAGCCGGTTGCACGCCTCGGCGAAGCGCAGATACGTGTCCACGCTCGCGACGACGATGCGCGCGTCTATCTTCAGGATCTCGATGCCGACCAGGGAGACCCTGATGAAGACATCGATCACCATGCCCCGGTCGAGGATCAGCTCCAGGACGTCGTACAGGGTGCCGGCCCGCGGCGGGCAGGCGACGACTTCGTCGGAGTAGGTGGTCGCGGTCATGGGAATGTCCTTCCGGCAGGGGAGTGGACGCCGCTCACTCGTCGGCGGCGCCCCGGCGGTACCGGCGGACCCTGCGGTACTCCAGGAGCTCACCGGCCCGGTCGAGCTGCACCTCGTAGGAGGCGAGGAGGCTCGTGGTGTCCGGAATCCGGGGCACTTCGAGAACGTCCACGACAACGCACCAGCCGTCGTCGGTGCGCCGGACGGCGGACACGCCCTCCGCGCGGTGGTCGATGAGACCCTCCAGGCTCTGCATGGCAGCGCGGGCCGCGTGCTCGGGGCCCCGTGCGGACGGGGCACGCCGCTTGGTCGCCGTTTTCGTGGTTCCCGCCTGGGAGCGCCGCTGATCTGCCATGGGACCCAGTCTGCTCACTCCCGCCGTCCCCGCATCTTGGGCGGGGGCATCGGGGTGCGTGCCTCGCGGTGGCGCCGGGCGCAAGGTGTAGACACTGTCTACGCGAGTCTGGTAGACAGTGTCTATGGATCAAGCACGTCAAGCCGATTCCTTGCGGGAACGCCTGATCGACGCAGGTGTCGAGCTCGTCATGAGCGAGGGGGCCGCGTCGCTCGGCCTGCGCGAGATCGCCCGCCGCGCCGGGGTCTCCCACGGCGCCCCGCGCCGCTACTTCCCGACCCACCACGCCCTGCTCTCCGCCATCGCCCGGCGCGGCTTCGCCCACCTCGCCGCCCGGTTCGCGGTGGCGGGCGAGGCAGCCGGGACACCGCGCGACCAGCTGCGGGGCCTCGCCGACGCGTTCCTGGACTACGCGGCGGAGTACGGCGGCATGTTCGAGCTGATGTTCCGCCACGACCTGCTCGACAGCGAGGCCCATGCGAGTGACGCGGACGAGCCCGGGCCGCGCCTGCGCGAGTCGACCCTGCCGTTGTTCGCGCGGCTCGTCGCACTCGTCGCCCAGGACCGCGCCCACCGCACGGAACACGGCGACGGACCCTCGTACGCCTCCGCCCCGCCGCCGGCGCTGACCGCGGCCGCCCTCTGGACCAACCTGCACGGCATCGCCGTCCTCCGCGCGAACGGCAGCCTCCAACTGGCCTTTCCCGGAGCGGGCGAGGGACCGGATCCGCTCGTCACGGCGGCACTCGACGCCCACCTCGGCCGGGCGGACGCATGACCCTCACCGCCGTACGGCCCCGCGCCGCGCTCCTCGCCTCGGTCGCGGGCGCGATGATCGTCGCCCTGGACGGCACCGTGCTGCTCGTCGCCCAGCCGGACCTGCGCGTCGGCCTCGGGGCCACCGTCACCCAGGTCCAGTGGACGAGCACCGCCTACCTCCTCGCGGTCGCCGCGCTCCTCGTGATCGCCGGGCGGCTCGGGGACCGCTACGGGCACCGGCGGCTGCTCTGCGTCGGCGTGCTCGGCTTCGGCGCCGCTTCGGCCGGCATCGCCTTCGCCCAGGGCATCGGCCTCGTGATCGCCCTGCGCGCCGCCCAAGGGGTGTTCGGCGCGCTCCTGCAACCGGCGACCCTCGCCCTGCTCAGGCTGGTCTACCCGGCCGACCGCCTCGGCCGGGCCGTCGCCTTCCGGACCAGCGCGATCGGGCTGGCCGCCGCGGCCGGTCCGGTGCTCGGGGGAGTCCTCGTCACGCACTGGGGCTGGCGCGCCGTCTTCCTGATCAACATCCCGGCCGCCCTCGCCATCGCCGCGCTCGCCCTCGCCGTGCGGACCCCGGAGGTGCCGCGCCCCGCGGACGGGCGGTTCGACCTCACCGCCGGCGCCCTCCTCGCCGCCGCGCTCGCCACCCTCGTCCACACCCTGGCCGGCATCCCGGACGAGGGATGGACCGGCACCCGGACGGGGCTCGGGCTGCTGCTGAGCGTGCTCATCGGGGCGGCGCTCGTCGCGTACGAACGCCGCAGCGCCCAGCCGGTCGTGCCGCCGACCGTGACGCGCTCGGTGCCCGTGACGGCCTCGATGGCGCTGCTGCTCACCACCTCCGGCGGACTGTTCGGGGCGCTGTTCGTCGTCACGTTCTTCCTGCAGCAGGGGCTCGGCCTCGATCCGCTCAGCACCGGACTGCGCTGCCTGCCGCTGACCCTGCTCATGATCGCCGGGGCGCCCGTGGCCTCGGCAGCGCTCAGCCGGTTCGGGCCGCGCCGCACCGCGATCACCGGCCAGCTGTGCGTCGTCCTCGCCGTCCTCGGCCTTTCCCGGCCGGGTTCCGCGTGGGAGACCGGCCTCGTCCTCGCGGTGCTGGGGGCGGGCTTCACCGCGGTCATGGTCACCGCCACCGGGACCGTCGTCGGGGACGCCCCGCCCGGGTACGCCGGGGTGGTCGGCGGCCTCAAACAGACCGCCATGAACGTGGGGCCCGCCCTCGGGATCGCCGTCGCCGCCGGCCTGATGCCGCTCACCCCTCCGGCCCTCGGCGGCCCGGGACATCAGCTCCTGCCCGTAACGGATCTCGCCCTGGGCCGGGCGCTGCCCGCCGTGGCGGCGCTCGCCGCGCTCGGTCTGGTCCCGGCGTCGCTGCTGCCCCGGCGCCGAACTCTCGCTCGAACGCCCGCCCGCGTCGTGGGGTGCGGCGACCGCCAGTAGGCTGCCGAAGGATCACGCACCCGTGGACGAGGAGCAGACCGATGGACCTCCGCCTGAGGACGATCAGCCGGGAAGAGCACCTGGCGTACGTCGGCAGTCTCCCCTCCGCGAGCCACATGCAGGTCCCGTCCTGGGGCGAGGTGAAGCCCGACTGGCGGGCGGAGAGCCTCGGCTGGTTCGACGGCGCCGGCAGGATCACCGGCACCGCCCTGGTCCTGTACCGGCCGCTGCCCAGGATCAAGCGCCATCTCGCCTACCTCCCCGAGGGCCCCGTCATCGACTGGTACGACGACGATCTCGACCGGTGGCTGAACCCGCTCCTGGAACACCTCAAGGCGCGGGGCGCGTTCACCGTGAAGATGGGCCCGCCCGTCGTGGCCCGGCGCTGGGACGCGGCCACCGTCAAGGAGGCCATCGCCGATCCCGGGGCGCACCGCCTCGGCGAGGTCCCGCCCACCGGACAGGACCCGCGCGCCCTCGCGCTGACGGACCGTCTGCGGACCATGGGCTGGCAGCGGTCCGGGGGCGACGGCGAGGACGGATTCGCCGCCGGACAGCCGCGTTACGTCTTCCAGCTCCCCCTCGCCGGCCGCTCGCCCGAGGACATCCTGGCCGGGTTCAACCAGCTGTGGCGGCGCAACGTCAAGAAGGCCGAGAAGGCCGGCGTCAAGGTCGTCCAGGGCGACTACGCCGACCTGGACACCTTCTACGCGCTCTACACCGAGACCGCCGAGCGCGACCGGTTCATCCCGCGCCCCCTGGCGTACTTCCAGCGCATGTGGAAGGCGCTCACCGCTGAACACCCCGACCGGATGCGGCTCTACCTCGCCGCGCACGACGGCGAGGTGCTGGCCGCCGCCACCATGCTCACCGTCGGCGGACACGTCTGGTACTCGTACGGGGCGTCCACCAGCCGCCGGCGCGAGGTCCAGCCCAACAACGCCATCCAGTGGCAGATGATCCGCGACGCCCACGCCATGGGCGCGCACGTCTACGACTTCCGCGGCACCACCGACACCCTCGACGAGAGCAACCACCTGCTCGGGCTGCTCCGCTTCAAGGTCGGCACCGGCGGACAGGCCGCCGAGTACGTCGGCGAGTGGGACTACCCGCTCAACAAGGTCCTGCACAAGGCGTTCAGCCTCTACATGGCGCGGCGGTAGCTCACCCCTCGCCGTCCAGGTCCAGCGCCTCCAGCGGCCGCACCGCCGGGCCCTGGAGCACCGAGCCGTCGACCCCGAAGCGCGAACCGTGGCACGGGCACTCCCACGCCGTCTCCGCCTCGTTGAACGCCACCAGGCACCCCAGATGCGTGCACCGCGCGGACACCGCCCGCACCGTGCCGTCCGGCGCCCGGTACACCGCGCAGCGGCGGCCGTTCACCCGGACCACCGCCCCCGTGCCCGGAACCACCTGGCTCACCGAGTCCAGGTGGCTGACCCGCAGCCGGTCGCCGACGAAGTGCTTGGCCACCTCCGCCTGCGCACCCAGCAGCGACCCCGCCTCGCGCACCGCGCTCCCCAGCCGCCGGGGGTCGTACAACTGCGCCCACGGCAGCGGCGGGACGCCGTCCGCGATGAGCGAGGTCAGCAGCCGGCCCGCGAGCACCCCGCCGGTCATGCCCCAGCCGCCGAACCCGGTCGCCACATAGGTGTGCCGGGCCCCGATGTGGAACGGTCCGATCAGCGGGACCGTATCGCTGGGATCGTTGTCCTGCGCCGCCCACCGGTACGCGGTCGGGCCCGCCGCCGGGAACCGCTCGTGCATCCACGCGTCCAGCCGCCGGAACCGCTCACCGGGGTCCCCGGTGCCCGGCGTGAAGCTCTCCCCGGTCACGATCAGCAGGCGCCGGCCGTCATCGAGCGGAGTGGAGCGCACCGAGCGCTTCCCCTCGTCCTCGGTGATGTACATGCCCTTCGGCGCCAGGTCCGCGGCGATGGGCGCGGCGACGACCAGCTCCCGCCGGGGTGAGAGCCGGGCGAACAGCATCGCGCGGTCGAAGACGGGGTAATGCGTGGCGACCACCACGTCCCGGGCCGTCACACTGTGCCCCGACTCGACGGTCACCCGGCACGGTGTCCCCTCGGACAGCCCGGTCACCCGGCTGCGCTCGAAGACCCGTCCTCCCTGCGCGATCAGATCCCGGGCCAGCCCCAGCAGGTATTTGCGCGGGTGGAACTGGGCCTGGCCGTCCGCCCGGACCGCCCCGCCGACCGGGAAGGGCAGTTCCGTCCCGGAGACGTACGCGACATCGAGCCCCGCGTCGGCGGCGGCCCGCGCCTCCGCCTCGATCAGGTGCCGGGACCGCGCCCCGGCCGCGTAGCTGTACGCGCTCACCCGCTCCAGGTCGCACGCGATCCCCAGCTCCGCCACGATGCCGGCCACCCGGTCCACCGCGTCCAGCTGCGACGCCGCGTACAGCAGGGTCGCGTCCAGACCCCGGGTCCGCCGCAGCCGGTCGTACACCAGCGACTGGAGGGCGGAGACCTTGGCCGTGGTATAGCCGGTCACCCCGGAGGCGACGCGGTCCGCCTCCAGGACCACGACGTTCCGGCCCGCCCGGCTGAGCTCCCACGCCGTGCTCAGGCCCGCGATGCCGCCGCCGATCACGACGACGTCCGCATCGGTGTCCGACGCCAGCCGCGGGTGCTCGGGTGCGTCGGTGCTGTCCATCCAGAAGGACTCGTCCAGCCCCGGAAGAGGGCGGGGGTGGTTCATCGTGTGCTCTCCCAATCATTCGGGGCCAGGAGGTGTCGTGCCGGTCGGGGGCGGTCATGACGCACACCACGGACGGAAGGTGCTCTGCGTCATACGGAGGCCGGGGAGCGGCGCAGTACGCTGCACGGCGATCCAGCACCCGAGGGGACGCCCCGATGCCCGCAGACCTTGCCCCGCTCATCGCCGCCACCACCCAGTGGCTGACGCGCGCGTTCCCGGCCGGCGGCGGCCCGCTCACCGCCGCGCTGGCCGAGGCGCAGGCCCGCCAAGCCGTCACGGTCGCCACCTGGCTGCGCTATCCGACCGACCTGGACGCCGCCCTCGTGGTCCTGACCGGGCCCGGCGGATCCGCCCGCCTGGACGAGGTCACCGGCGGCCACGGGCGTGCGACGCCCGGCCCGGCTGAGGTGGCCTGGCGCAGCTGGGTGGACGAGGTCGTCGCCAGCTGGGCCGCCCATCTGCTCACGGCGCCCGACGCGGCGAAGGAAGCGGTGAAGGCGCTCGACGGGACCGAGCACGGGGTGACCGGACCCGCCGAGTTCCGCCGCCTGACCGAGCCCAGCGCGTACGACCTGGCCGCCACCGCACTGCTGCGCCACCCCGACCTGCTGGAGCCGATAGCCCGCCTCCACCACACGGACCTGCTCGACCGCCTGCGCCTCGGCCCGGCCCGCGCCTGCTGAGAGCCGGGGCGCCCGGGTACGTCGGCGCCCGGTTCGGCCCAGCGCGCTTCAGCCCTTGCCGCGACCGCTCAGCAGGTCGCGCGCCCGGTCGACCAGGCCCGCACCGGGGCCGAGGAGCTTGTTGCCGGGCGGGGTGTCGGGCATCGAGGGGTGCGGACGCGTCGGGGCGGTCTTCTTCGCCGCGCGCACCTTCTCGCCCAGCTGGTCCAGGGTCTCCGGGGAGACGGCCGCCGCCAGGAGCGGGAACAGCCGGTTCTCCTCGTCGCGCACGTGCTTGGTCACTTCGAGCTTGAGCTGCGCCACCAGGTGGTCGAACTGCGGGTCGTCCGCGGGCAGCCCCTCCAGCTCCTTGAGGTGCTGCTCCACCTTCGCGTGGTCCTCCAGCTCCTCGTCGGCCATGTCGTCGCCGTCGTCCACGAACCGCCGGACCACCGGGTAGAGGTGCATCTCCTCCGCCACGGAGTGCCGGACCAGCTCGATCGTCAGCTCGTCGGCGAGCTTCCTGCGCTGCTCGTCGCCGACCGGCTGGGCCTCGATCTTCGCGAACAGTTCGTCGACCTCGCGGTGGTCCGTGGTGAGCTCCGCGATCACGTTCCCGCCGTGTCCCATGAGTGCAACCCTCTCCGCTTGTGTGGTGCGTGCGAGCCCAAGTCAGCTCACCGTTCCACAGCGGTACCCCCGAACCCCACCAACACACGGAGCCACGCCCCACTCCGGTCAGGCTGGCGTAACGGTCCCGTGCCGCACACCGTCAGGGACGTACCGGCGGCGCGGTGACACCGGAAGCCGTGCCGAGCGGCCAGGCCTCGATGTCGCGGTAGCGGATCTGCCCGGGTCCGCTCCCCGCGTTGCTGCCGACCAGGTGCAGGCGCTTTGCGGGCCACGGGCGGCCCCGGAACTCCGTGAGCAGCGCGGCGATCTCCCCGGCCGACGTGTGGTCGCCCCGGCGCACCCGGGCGAGGGTGAGATGGGGGCGCAGCGGCCGGCCCTCCAGGGGGATCCCGCAGTCCCGGACCACGGCCCGTACGCCGTCGGCGAGCCGGTGCAGTCCGTCGAGGTCGCCGGCGACGCCGCTCCACGCCACCCGTTCGTCGAACGTGCCGCCGCCGTGCAGCGCCAGGAGGGGAGCGGGGTGGGAGGCGGCGAGAGCGGCGAGCGGCGGACGCAACAGCGGAACGGTGTCCACCGGGAGGGCGCCCAGGAAGGCCAGGGTGATGTGCCAGTCCTCCACCCGGTTCCACCGCACCTCGGGGTGCGTCGCACAGGCGGGGCGCAGCTCCCGGGCCAGCTCGTCCTTGGCCGGGTCGGGCGGAGCGAGGGCGATGAACACGCGCACGGTCGCGGGCGGGGGGTCTGTCGCTGCCGGGGTCTCTTCGGTCACCCGGCATTCGTATCGCATGCGGGACCGGCCGCTCCCGCCGGGTGGCCGGCGGCGCCGCGGACCGGAACATTACGCAGGGTGAGAGGAATGGCCATTGATCCCGAATGGGGCGCGCACCCGGCGCACGGGAGCGCGATGTGTTCGGCGCGTGTCCGTGGACGAGGGGGTGTACGCCGGCGGTTATCCGAATGTGCGCGGGTCGTATTCAGCGAAATGCGCACAATCGGGACATCGAGTGGCTGAAAATTTCCGGGGGAGTGGGCCTGGCATATGTCTCCGGCCGGCCTTCCCGCATGTCGCGGCCGTACGGGCTGATAAGTAATGGGTCGAATTCGACTCTTGTGCTGTCGGCGGTCCTCTATGGTGATTGGCGTGAACGGGCGAAGCCGGACGACCGGCCGGCCATCGGCGCCACGTCGGTATCCCGAGGCGTAACGTATCTCCGGCCCGTGCGGCCGGACTTGCGCGGTAGGGACGGGCGGTGCGGTGGCGGGGGAGCGGTGAATCCGTGCGGCGCGCCCGCATATATCTGAAGAACATGCGGTGGCATGTGGGAAAACAAGTGGGGGGACAGTCGTGACCAATCCTTTCGATGACGAGTCGGGCCGGTTCGTGACGCTGGTGAACGGCGAGGGTCAGTATTCGCTGTGGCCGGCGCACATCGAGGTGCCGGGCGGCTGGAGCGTCGGCGGTCCGGAGGGTTCGCGACAGGAGTGTCTGGACGCCATCGAGGCCGCTTGGACGGACATGCGGCCCGCCGGCCTGGTGCGGGCGATGGAGGCCGACGCCGGATAGATCCGCGCGCGGGCCCGCGCGCCGCCTCGGCCCGCGGGCCGCCTGTGCGCCCCACTCGATCAGTGCCGTTCCCATTCGGGCAGAATCGATCAATCCGCAGCGGTGATCGATCACGCAATGGCGAGAATTGTTCATGCCGCTGTCACGCGGCTTTATTTCCCCATTGATGAACTGCATTGACGGACCATGCGTAGGCCTGTCCTCGATAAGCGTAAAAACCGAGCCCGCTCCCGGTTTTCGGAACGGGAAGCCGGTCCCGTGGTGCCCGATGCCCCGGCCCGGTGACGTTCTCCGCGCTTTTACCCGCCCGTAGTAGGCCCTGGACGCCGCACCGGCACAGCCGGCTTCGTCCTGCCCTCTTCGTCCCCCCGAAAGCTCTCCCCAAAGGTGTGTCCCGGCATGCGCGAAAACGGCTCTGTCTCCCCGGAATCCGCTCCCGAAGAGTTCTTCGGGACGACCGCAGCCCAGCAGGGCGTCTGGTACGGGCAACTGGTCGACCCCGACAGTCCGAAATACAACATCGGTGAATGCTTCGAGATCCGGGGCGACCTGGACGAGGCGCTATTCGCCGCCGCGGTCGACCGGGCCTGCGCGCTGTGCGACAGCCTCAACCTCGAGTTCGTCACGGAGGGCGACACCCTCCTCCAGCGCGTCGTCCGCGAGCCCGGCGCCCGCCGGCTCCGGATCGTGGACGTGTCCGGGGCCGCCGACCCCGCCGCCGAGGTCGAACGCTACCTCGCGACCGACATGGCCACGCCCGACAGCCTGCACCGCCCCCGCCACCACATGGCCCTGCTCCGCGCCGGCGACGGGCTCTCCTACTGGTACGTCCGCTTCCACCACATAGCCGTCGACGGCCTCGGCGGCGCCGTCTTCACCCGCGCCGTGGCCGACCTCTACGGACGCGCGGTGCGGGGCGAGGACCTCGCGGAGGCCACGCTGCCCGCCGCGCCCCTGCGCGAACTCGTCGCGGACGAGACGGCCTACCTGGAATCCGGCCGCCACGAGGCCGACCGCGCCTACTGGACCGCCAGGTTCGCCGGCCCCGCTGCCGAAACCGGGGACGACGACACGCACGGCGGCCGGACGCTCGTCCGCCGCCGCACCGACCTCCCCGCGCCGGCCGGCTCCGGCACACCGACCGCCACCGGCTCAGCCGGCATCCGGCTGCACAACGGCGAATCGCTGTCCGCCGAGGTCTTCGAGGACCTGCGCCGGCTCGCCGCCGCCCACCGCACCACCTGGAGCGCCGTCCTGGTCGCCGCGGTCGCGGCGTACACCGCCCGGGTCACCGGCACCCGCGAGGTCACCGTGGGCCTCGCCTCCAACGGCCGGCACGGCGGGCTGCGGCACATCGTCGGCATGACCGCCAACATCCTCCCGCTGCGCCTGACCCCCACCGGCACCATGTCCGTCGGCGACCTCGTCCGCGCGGCGGCGGCCGAGATGCGCGGCGCCCTGCGCCACCGCCGCTTCTCGCGCGAACAGCTCGCCCGCGAACTGCACACGGGCGACGACGCGGCCCGCCTCACCGGCATCGTCGTCAACATCATGGGCTACGACTACGACCGGGACTTCGCCGGAATCCCGGCACCGTCCCGGGTGCTGTCGGTCGGCCAGGTGGACGACGTGTCCCTCTTCGTCTCCGAACGGGCCGAGGGCAAGGGGCCGTTGATCGGCTTCGACGCCCGGCCCGACCTCTACCGCGCCGAGGACGTGCGACTGCACGAACAGGCCGTCGTGTCCTTCGTCTCCGCCCTGGCCGCCGCCGACCCCGGACTGCCCCTGCGCGACCTACCGCTCGTGGACGAAGCCACCGCGCCCGCCCTGCGCGCCCAGGGGCTCGGCGCGGACCTGCCCGGGAAGGCCCTCGCGCGGACCCTGCCGGAGGCGTTCCGGGACCAGGCGCGCCGGACCCCGGACGCCCCGGCCGTCGTGGACGGGGAGCGCACCCTCTCGTACCGGCAGCTGGACCGGGCGGCCGACGGTCTCGCGAGCGCGCTGACCGGCCGGGGCATCGGCGCCGAGGACGGCGTCGGGGTGCTCCTGGGACGCTCGGCCGCCGTGCCCGCCGCCACCCTCGCGACCGTCGCCGCGGGCGCCGCCTACGTCCCGATGGACGCGTCCTGGCCCGCCGAACGGCTGGGCCGCGTCGCCGAGTCCGCCCGTGTCCGCGCCCTGATCGCCGACGAGAGGACCGCCCGCGAACCCTGGGTCCGCGAGGCGGCCGCGCATCTGCCGCTCCTCGTGGTGGACGGGTGCGGCCGGGTGATCGACGGTGCGCCGGAACGGCACGGACCGCTGCCCCGCATCAGCAGACCCGACCGGCTCGCGTACGTCATGTTCACCTCCGGCTCCACCGGCCTGCCCAAGGGTGTCGGCGTCACCCATGCCGACGTGCTGGCCCTCGCCGCCGACAGCACCTGGACCGACGGAGTGTCCGACGCGGTCCTCATGCACTCCGCGTACGTCTTCGACGCCTCCACCTTCGAGCTCTGGGTGCCGCTCCTGAACGGTGGCCGGGTGGTCGTCGCCCCGGGCGGCGTCCTGGAGGCGCGCACCGTCCGCGAGGCGGTGGAACGGCACGGCGCCACCGCGCTGTTCCTCACGACCGCCCTGTTCAACGTGATGGCCGAGGCGGACCCGGCGGTCTTCGCCGGGCTCCGCGTGGTCGCCGCCGGCGGCGAGGCCGCGACCCCCGACCTCATGCAACGGGTGGCCGCCGCCTCGCCCCGCACACGCGTCCTGCACGTGTACGGCCCCACCGAGACCACCACCTTCGCCACCCGCCACCCCGTCACCGCCGAAACACCCGGAGTGCCGGCCATCGGACGCCCGCTGGACGGCATGGGCCTGTACGTCCTCGACGGCACCCTGGCCCTGGTGCCGCCCGGCGTGGTGGGGGAGCTGTACGTCAGCGGGCACGGCGTCGCCCGGGGCTACCAGGGCCGCCCCGCACTCACCGCCACCCGCTTCGTCGCCGACCCGTACGGGGGGCCCGGCAGCCGGATGTACCGCACCGGCGACCTCGTGCGCTGGACCGCCGCGGGCGACATCGAGTACGTCGGGCGCGCCGACGGCCAGGTCAAACTGCGCGGCTTCCGCATCGAACCGGCCGAGACCGAGCACGCCCTGCTCACCGACCCGGACGTGCGCGGCGCCTGCGTCGTCGTCCGCGAGGACACCCCGGGCGACCGCCGGCTCGTCGCCTACGTGGTGCCCGCACCCGGAGCCCCCACGGACACCGCCGCACTGGCCCGCCGCGTCGGGCGCACGCTGCCCGCGTACATGGTGCCGTCGGCCTTCGTCGTCCTGGACGCCCTGCCCCTCAACCCGAACGGCAAGGTCGACCGCCGCGCGCTTCCCGCGCCCCGGACGGCCACCGGCACCGGCCGGGCGCCGCGCACCGCGTACGAGGAAGTGCTCGCCGGGCTCTTCGCCGACGTCCTGGGCGTGGACGCGGTCGGGGTGGACGACAGCTTCTTCGCCCTCGGCGGCCACTCGCTGCTCGCCACCCGGCTCACCGGCCGGGTCAGGGCCGCCCTCGGCGTCGAACTCGCCCTGGCCACGCTCTTCGACCACCCCACGGTCGCCGCCCTGGCCGCCGCCCTGGACACCGCGGGCGCCGCCCGCCCCGTCCTCGTACCACAGACCCGGCCCGAGGAGCTGCCGCTGTCCTTCGCGCAGCAGCGCCTCTGGTTCCTCAACCGGTCCGAGGCGCTTGGCGACACCTACAACGTGCCGCTCGTCCTGGAGCTGGACGGCCCCCTGGACACCGAGGCGCTGCGCGGCGCCCTGGCCGACGTGGCCGTCCGGCACGAGAGCCTGCGCACCACGTTCACCGAGCGCGACGGCGTCCCCCGCCAGCTGGTCATCGCGGCGGAGGCCGCCGCCGCCCTCGTCCCCCTCACCGTCGAACAGCCCCCGGCGGGCGGGGAAGCGGACGCCTGGGAGGCGGAGACGGTACGCCGGCTGAGCACCACACCCTTCGACCTGGGCCGCGACCCCGCCCTCCGTGCCCATCTGCTCCGGCACGGGCCCGCCCGGCACCTCCTGGTCCTCGTCCTGCACCACATCGTCGCCGACGGCTGGTCCCTCGCACCGCTGTGCCGCGACCTCTCCGCCGCCTACCTGGCCAGGACCGAGGGCAATGACAGCCCCGACTGGGCGCCGCTGCGCGTGCAGTACGCCGACTACACCCTCTGGCAGCACCAACTGCTCGGCGACGACAGCGATCCGGACAGCCTCGCCGCCCGGCAGACCGCCTTCTGGCAGGAGGCGCTGCGCGGCGCCCCCGGCCTGCTCGCGCTGCCCCTCGACCGGCCGCGCCCCGCCGTGCCCAGCCACCGGGGCGCGTCCGTCCCCTTCGACCTGCCCGCCCCGGCGCACGCCGCCCTCGTCCGGCTCGCCCGCACCGCCGGGTGCACACCGTTCATGGTGCTCCAGGCGGCCCTCGCCGTGACGCTCGGCGCCCATGGCGCGGGCGACGACATCCCGCTGGGCACCGCGGTGGCCGGACGCACCGACGAGGTCCTCGACGAGCTGGTCGGCTTTTTCGTCAACACCGTCGTCCTGCGCACCGACCTCTCCGGCGGGCCGACGTTCCGCGAACTCCTCGACCGAGTGAAGCAGTCCGACATCGCCGCCTTCGGCCACAGCGACCTGCCCTTCGAACGGATCGTGGAGGCCGTCAACCCGGAGCGGTCCGGCGACCACCACCCCCTCTTCCAGACGATGCTGGTCCTCCAGAACCAGGACCGGGCCGAACCGGAACTGCCCGGCATCACCGTCCGCGACCGGTCCCGCCACCAGGGGGGCAGCAAATTCGACCTCACGTTCTCGCTGACCGAAGCGGATGAGGGGCCGGAGGACCCCGGGGGCATCGGCGGCTATCTGGAGTACGCCACCGACCTCTTCGACGGCGCCACCGCCCGCGCCCTCTGCGCCCGCTTCGCCCGCGTCCTCACCCAGGCCGTCACCGACCCCGGCCGCCCCATCGGCGACCTGGACCCCCTCACCCCGGCCGAGCGGGACGACCTCCTCGCCCGGGGACGCGGTGAACTCCGGCCCCTGCCGGTGCTCACCGCTCCCGAAGCGGTCCGGGAACAGGCCCTGCGTACGCCGGAAGCCGTCGCCGTGCGCGACGCGCACACCCACCTCACCTATGCCGGACTGGACGCCCGGGCCGACGCCCTCGCCCAGGCGCTGCGTGAGCGCGGTGCGGGCCGGGAGACTCGGGTCGCCATCGCCGCGCCGCCCTCCGTGCACACCGTCGTCGCGATGCTGGCCGTGCTGCGGTCCGGTGCCGCGTACCTGCCGGTCGACCCGGCCTACCCGCACGCCCGCATCCGGCACATGCTGGACGACGCCCGTCCCGTCCTCGTCCTCACCGCCGGGGACGTGCCCACCGGCGACATCCCCCGGCTCGCCGTCGACGCCCCGTATCAGCCCGCGACCCCGCCCCCGTACACACCGCACCCGGCGGATCCCGCGTACGTCATCCACACCTCCGGGTCAACCGGCCGTCCCAAGGGAGTGGTCGTCACCCATGGCGCGCTTGCCAACCACATGGCCTGGATGGCGCGGCATCTGACGATCGGCCGGCACGACCGGGTCCTCGCGAGGACGTCCGCCAGCTTCGACGCCTCCGTGTGGGAGGTGTGGCTGCCCCTGATGTACGGCGCCGAGGTGTGCGTGCTGCCGTCCGGAGCCAATACGGAGCCGGACGCGCTGGTCTCCTGGATGAGCCGATTCGGCGTCACCGTCGCCCAGTTCGTGCCCTCCCACCTCACCCTCGTCCTGTCCGAGGCGGGCCACGCCGCACCCCTGCCCGGTCTGCGCGCCGTGCTGTGCGGCGGCGAGCCCCTGCCGCGCGCCCTCGCCGAGGAGACGGCCGCGCTGTGGCGTGCGGAGGTGCACAACCTCTACGGGCCGACCGAGGCCACCATCGACGCGACCGCCCACCGCGTCCCCGCCGCGCCGGACACCCCGTACGAGACGGTGCCGATCGGCCGGCCCGTCGACACCATGCGCGCCTACGTCCTGGACCACCGGCTGCGGCCCGTGCCGCCCGGGGTCACCGGTGAGCTCTACCTGTCGGGCCCCAACCTCGCCCGCGGCTACCTGGACCGGCCCGCGCTGACCGCCGCCCGCTTCGTCGCCGACCCCTTCGGCGGCACCGGCGCCCGCATGTACCGGACCGGCGACCTGGTCCGGTGGAACGCGGCCGGGCTGCTCGACCACGTGTCCCGCGCCGACGACCAGGTCAAGCTGCGGGGCTTCCGCATCGAACCCGGCGAGATCGAGGCCGCCCTGCTCGCCCGCCCCGGGGTCACCGCTGCCTGCGCGGTGATCCGCGAGGACGCGCCGGGGGAGCGCCGGCTCGTCGCCTACGCCGTCACCACGGACCGGGGCCCCCGCCCGGCCGCCCTGCGCGACGCCCTCGCGGAGGCGCTTCCGCACTACATGGTGCCCGCCGCGGTCGTCGTCCTGGACGACCTGCCGCTTCTGCCCAACGGCAAGACGGACCGGCGCGCCCTGCCCCGGCCGGAGGAGGAGGCGGGGGACGGCGCCGGCGTGCTCGGCCCCCGCGAGGACCTGCTCGCCGGCATCTTCGCCGAGGTGCTGGGCCGCCCCGCTGTCGGACCGCACGACAGCTTCTTCGACCTGGGCGGGCACTCGCTCCTCGCGATGCGCGTCGTCAGCCGGGTCCGCACGGTCCTCGGCGCCGACCTCGCCGTACGCACCCTGTTCGAGCACCCGACCGTCACCGGGCTCGCCCGGGCCCTGGACACCCGGGGGCACTCCCGCCCGCCGGTACTGTCCGTGGCCGAGCGGCCCGATCCGCTGCCCCTGTCGTACGCGCAGCAACGGCTCTGGTTCCTGAACCGGCTCGAAGGCCCCAGCTCCTCGTACCACATCCCGCTGGTCCTCGACATCGACGGGCCGCTGGACACCGACGCCCTGCGCGCCGCACTCCGGGACGTCGTGGAGCGGCACGAGGCGCTGCGCACGGTCTTCCCCGAACGGGACGGAGTGCCGTACCAGTTGGTGCTGCCCGCCGATGCCGTCGCGCCCCGGCTGCCCGTCGAGAGCACCGCCCCGGCCTGGCTGGACGCGGCCGTCGCGGCCGCCGTGGACGAGCCGATCGACGTGGCCGGCGATCCGCCGCTCAGGGCCAGGCTGCTGCGCACCGCGCCCGGCCGGCACGTCCTCGTGCTGGTCCTGCACCACATCGCGGGCGACGGCTGGTCGCTCGCCCCGCTCGCCCGCCACCTGGGCGACGCCTACCGGGCCCGCCTCGCCGGCCGGGAGCCCGAGCCCGGCGGCGGAATCCAGTACGCGGACTACACCCTGTGGCAGCAGACCGTCCTGGGCGCCCCGGACGCCCCAGGCAGTGTGCTGCGCGAACAGCTGGACCACTGGCACACCGCGCTCGCCGGACTGCCCGGGCTCATCGACCTGCCGCTTGACCGCCCGCGCCCGGTCACCACCGACCCCTCGGGAGGCGTGCACTCCTTCGACGTACCGCCCGCCCTGCACGCCGCACTCCTGCGCGTCGCCAGGGAATCGGGCACCACGCTGTTCATGGTGCTCCAGGGGGCCGTCGCCACGCTGCTGCACCGGCACGGCGCGGGCGACGACATCCCCCTCGGCACACCCGTCGCGGGCCGCACCGACGAGGCGCTGGAAGACCTGGTCGGGTTCTTCGTCAACACCCTCGTCCTGCGCACCGACCTGTCCGGCGCGCCCACCTTCCATGAACTCCTGGAACGCGTACGGGAGTTCGACCTCGCGGCCTACGCGCACCAGGACGTGCCGTTCGAGCGGCTGGTCGAGAGCGTCAACCCGGTCAGGGCCCGCAACCACCACCCGCTGTTCCAGACCATGCTGGTCCTCCAGAACCAGGACGCCGTACGCCCCGAACTGCCGGGACTCGACGTCGAGGACCGGCTCGTCCACAACGGCCTGAGCAAATTCGACCTGACCTTCGCCTTCGGCGAGGAGCGGGGCGCGGGCGGACTCACCGCCGGGATCGAGTACGCCGCCGCCCTCTTCGACCACGCCACCGTCGAGGCCCTGGCGGCACGCTTGCTGCGGCTCCTGGAACAGGTGGCGGCCGACCCCGCCCTGCCCCTCGCGGACTACGACCTGCTGACCCCGGACGAACGGACCCGCACCGCCCACCGGGGCACCGGCCGCGAACTGCCCGCCCCCGCACCGGACACCACCCTGCCCGCGCTCTTCGCCGCGCAGGCCCGCCGCACCCCGGACGCCGTGGCCGTGACCGGCGACGGCACCACCCTCACGTACACCGCCCTCGACACCGTCTCCGCCGGGCTGGCCCGCGCTCTCGCCGGTCTCGGCGCGGGCCCGGAGACCGGTGTCGGCGTGCTGCTCTCCCGGTCGCCGGCCGTCGTCTCCGCATCGCTCGGCGCGGTGCGCGCCGCCGCCGCGTACGTGCCGATGGACGCGCGCTGGCCCCGGGAACGGCTCGACCAGGTCGCCGACGTGGCGGACGTACGGGTCCTCGTCGTGGACGAGCAGGCCGCCGCGTCCGCCTGGGTGACCGAGACCGCCCGCCGCATCCCGGTCCTCGTCGTGGACCGCACCGGACACGTCCTGCGCGGCGCGCCCCCGGCACCCGGCAGGCCCGCCGCCGTGCCCGGCCCGGACGCGCTCGCGTACGTCATGTTCACCTCCGGCTCGACCGGACTGCCCAAGGGCGTCGGGGTCAGCCACGCCGACGTGGCGGCGCTGGCCGAGGACTCCGCCTGGCACGGCGGCGCGGCCGACGCGGTCCTCATGCACTCGGCGTACGTCTTCGACGCGTCCACCTTCGAGATGTGGGCGCCGCTCCTGCGCGGCGGCACGGTCGTGGTCGCACCCGAAGGCGTCCTGGAGGCCGGGACCCTCCGCGACGCCGTCCTCGAACAGGGCGTCACCGCAGTGTTCCTGACGACCGCTCTGCTCAACGTGATCGCCGACACCGACCCCGGCGCCTTCGCCGGACTCCGCCTCGTCTGCGCGGGCGGCGAACTCGCCTCGCCCGACGCCATGCAGCGGGTCGCCGGCGCCGCGCCCGGTGTCCGCGTCCTGCACGTCTACGGCCCCACCGAGACCACCACCTTCGCCACCCGCTACGACGTCGCCGCCGACCTCCCGGCGGGCCCGCCGCCCATCGGCCGCCCCCTGGACGGCATGCGGCTGTACGTGCTCGACGGCTCGCTGGGCCCGGTCCCGGCTGGCGTCACCGGTGAGCTGTACCTCGCCGGACGCGGCGTCGCCCGCGGCTACACCGGCCTGCCCGCCCTGACCGCCACCCGGTTCGTCGCCGACCCGTTCGACCCGGACGGCGGGCGCATGTACCGCACCGGCGACCTCGTGAAGTGGACCCCGGACGGGCAGATCGCCTACGTCTCCCGAGCCGACAGCCAGGTCAAGCTGCGCGGCTACCGCATCGAACCCGGCGAGATCGAGTCCGTCCTCGCCTGCTGCGACGGGGTCGCCGACTCCTTCACCGTCGTACGCGAGGACGTGCCGGGGGACCGGCGGCTCGTCGCGTACGTGGTGCCCGCAGGGACCCTCCGCCCCGCCCCGGCCGACCTCGCCGAGGCCGTCGGCCGGTCCCTGCCCGCCTACATGGTGCCCTCCGCGTTCGTCCTGATCGACGCCCTGCCGCTGACCGTCAACGGCAAGGTGGACCGGCGCGCCCTGCCCGCGCCCGACCAGCACGCCGCGCCACGGGGGCGCGCGGCCCGCACCGCGCGCGAGGAGATCGTCTGCGGGCTCGTCGCCGACGTTCTCGGCCTCCCGGCCGTGGGCGCCGACGACGACTTCTTCGCCCTGGGCGGCCACTCCCTGCTCGCCACCCGGCTCGTCGCCCGCATCCGGACCGCGCTCGCCGTCGAGGTCCAGGTCAAGGCGGTCTTCGAGCACCCCACGCCCGCCGCGCTCGCCGCCGCACTCGACGGTGCCGGAGCCGCCGCCCCGCCCCTGGTGCGCACCCCGCACCGGCCCGACCCGCTTCCGCTGTCCTTCGCGCAGCAGCGCCTGTGGTTCCTCAACCGGTTCGAGGGCCCCAGCCCCACCTACAACGTGCCGCTGGTGCTGCGTCTGGAAGGACCGCTCGACGCCCCGGCCCTGGAACGCGCCCTCCTGGACGTCGTGGAACGGCACGAGAGCCTGCGCACCGTCTTCCCCGAGACCGGCGGCGTGCCCCGTCAGCTCGTCCTCGCCGCCGACCACGCCGACCTGGACCTGACCCCCCGCGCCGTCCGCCCGGACGACCTGGACCAGGCGCTGGCCGCCGAGGTCTCGCACGCCTTCGACGTCACCGCGGACCTGCCCGTGCGGGCCCGGCTGCTCGGCCTGGGCGCCGAGTCCCACGTACTCGTCCTCCTCGTCCACCACATCGCGGGCGACGGCTGGTCACTCGCCCCGCTGGCCCGCGACCTCGGCGACGCCTACCGCCGCCGCAGCCGGGGCGAGGCACCCGAACCGCCGGAACTCCGCGTCCAGTACGCCGACTACACCCTCTGGCAGCGCACCCTCCTCGGCGACGAGAACGACGCGGACAGCCGGGCCGCCCGGCAGCTGGACTTCTGGCGCACCGCGCTGGCCGGCAGCCCCGGCCTGCTCGCCCTGCCCCTGGACCGGCCGCGCCCCGCCGTCCTCACCTACCGGGGCGACGCCTTCACGTTCCCCGTGGACGCGGACACGCACCGGGCGCTCGCCGAGCTGGCCCGCGCCCGGGGATGCAGCCTGTTCATGGTGCTCCAGGCGGCCCTGTCCGTCCTGCTCTCCCGGCACGGCGCGGGTGAGGACATCCCCCTCGGCACCGCCGTCGCCGGACGCACCGACGAGGCCCTGGACGATCTGGTGGGCTTCTTCGTCAACACCCTCGTCCTGCGCACCGACCTCACCGGCGACCCCACCTTCACCGAAGTGCTCGACCGGGTCCGGGCGTTCGACCTGGCCGCCTACGCCCACCAGGACCTGCCGTTCGAACGGCTGGTGGACGCCCTCGCCCCGGCCCGGGCGCAGGACCACCACCCGCTCTTCCAGACCATGATCGTCCTTCAGAACCAGGCGGACACCGCTCTCGGCCTGGACGGCCTCACCGTGACCGAGCAGCCCGTGCGGACCGGGATCAGCAAGTTCGACCTCACGTTCACCTTCACGGAGACCCGCGACGGGGCGGGCCGGCCCACCGGGCTCGACGGGAACCTGGAGTTCTCCACCGACCTGTTCGACCCCGCCACCGCGCACGCCCTCGCCGCGCGCCTGACCCGCCTGCTCGCCTCGCTCGCCGCCGACCCCGAAGGGCGCGTCCGCACCGCCGCGTTCCTGGACGCCGCCGAGCGCGCCGCGCTGGACCGGGCCACCCCGGGGCCCGTCCGCCCGGTCCACGCCAGGACCGCCCCCGAGGCGTTCCGCGCCCAGGCCGCCCGGACCCCCGGACGGATCGCGGTCCGGGCCGGCTCCCAGCAGCTCACCTTCGCCGACCTCGACGCCCGCTCCGACGACCTGGCCCACCACCTCCACGACCGGGGCATCGGCCGCGGCGACCTCGTCGCCCTGGCCGCCGAAGGCACCGCCGACCGGGTCGTCGCGATGCTCGCCGTCGCCAAGGCCGGGGCCGCCTGCCTGCCCGTCGACCTGGACTATCCCGAGGCCCGCGTCACCCACATGCTCGACGACGCCCGCCCGGCCCTGTTCCTCGTCCACGACGCGGCGCGGGCCGCCCGGTTCACGGCCTTGCCCCGCCTCGCGCTCGGCGACCGGTCCGCCTGGCCGGCCGGACGCGGGGCGCCACCGGCCGCCGCCGCGCCGGGCCCGGACGACGCCGCTTACGTCATCTACACCTCCGGCTCCACCGGCCGCCCCAAGGGCGTCGTCGTCACCCATGGGGCGCTCACCAACCACATGGCCTGGATGGCCGCCCACCTCACCCTCACCGACGACGACCGCGTCCTCGCCCGCACCTCACCCAGCTTCGACGCCTCGGTCTGGGAGACCTGGCTGCCCCTGCTGCACGGCGGCGCCACCTGCCCCGTACCGGCCGCGCTCAACCACGACCCGGCCGGGCTGCTGGCCCGGATGCGCGACGAGGGCGTCACCCTCGCCCAGTTCGTGCCCTCCCACCTCGCGCTCCTGCTCACCGAGACCGGGGCCGAGGCGGCGCCCCCGGCGCTGCGGGCCGTCGCCTGCGGCGGCGAGCCCCTGACCCGCGCCCTGGCGGCCCGGGCCGGCCGGGCCTGGGGCGCCGAGGTGCACAACCTCTACGGCCCGACCGAGACCACCATCGACGCCACCGCCCACCACGTCCGCCCCGAGGACGCGGGCGAGGACGGCGGCATCCCGCTCGGCCGCCCCGTCGACAACACCCGCGCCTACGTCCTGGACGCCGCGCTCCAGCCCGTACCGGCGGGTGTCACCGGCGAACTCCACCTCGCGGGAGACGGCCTCGCCCGCGGCTACCTCGGCCGCCCCGGGCTCACCGCCACCCGCTTCGTCGCCGACCCCTTCGGCCCGGCCGGCAGCCGCATGTACCGCACGGGCGACCTCGTCCGGCGCGACGCCGACGGGCTCCTGCACTACGTCGCCCGCGCCGACGACCAGGTCAAACTCAACGGCTTCCGCGTCGAACCCGGCGAGATCGAGGCCGCCCTCACCGCCCTCGACGGCATCACCGCCGCCTGCGCCCTCGTCCGCGAGGACCGGCCCGGCGAACGCCGCCTCGTCGCGTACACCGTGGGCGCCCGCCCCACCGACGCCGAACTGCGCACCCGGCTCACCACGGCCCTGCCGCCGTACATGGTGCCCGCCGCCTTCGTGGCCCTGGACGCGCTGCCGCTCCTGCCCAACGGCAAGACGGACCGCGCGGCCCTCCCGGAACCGGAGCGCCCGGACACCACCCGGCCGGGCCGGGAGCCGCGCACCGCGCCCGAACGCGTCCTGTGCGAGGCGTACGCCTCCGTACTGCGCACCACCGCCGTCCGGACCGACGACGACTTCTTCGCGCTCGGCGGCGACAGCATCCTCTCCATCCAGCTCGTCAGCCGCGTCCGGGCAGCCGGGCTCGCCGTCACCCCCCGGGACGTCTTCGTCCACCGCACCCCGGAGGCCATCGCGGCCGTCGCCACACCGCTGGACGGCGCCACCGGCGAACCGGACGGCCACGGCACCGGCACCATGGAACCGACACCCATCGCCGCCTGGTTCCTCGAACGCGCCGGCACCACCGACGGCTACAACCAGTCCGGTGTGCTGAGCACCCCCGCCGGAGCCCGCGAGGACACCCTCGTCGCCGCGCTCCAGCTCCTCGCCGACCACCACGACATGCTCCGCCTGCGCGTCACCCGCACCGCCGGGGGAGACCCCGTACTCGAAACGCTGCCGCCCGGCGCCGTCACGGCCCGGCGCCGCTTCACCCGTATCGACATCGCCGGACTCGGCGCCGACGCCGCCCGGGCAGCGCTCACCGACGCGGGCGAACGGGCCCGCAGGCGCCTGCGGCCCTCCGCCGGAGCCGTCTTCGAGGCCGTCTGGGGCGACGCGGGGCCCGGAGCGCGCGGACGCCTCCTCCTCGTCGTGCACCACCTCTCCGTCGACGCGGTCTCCTGGCGCATCCTCGCCGACGACCTCGCCCACGCCTGGCAGGTGGCCACCGGCACGGCAACCGCGCTGCCCGCCGCGACCACCTCGTACCGGCGCTGGTCGCAGCTCCTCGCCGAACAGGCCCGCACACCGGCCCGCACCCGCGAACTCCCCCTGTGGGAGGAAGCGCTGCGGACACCGGACCCGCAGCTCGGCTACCGGCCGCTGGATCCCTTCCTGGACACCGCCGACGGCACCCGGACCCTCACCACCCACCTGCCCGCCACCTGGACGAAGCCCCTCCTCACCACCGTCCCCGGCGCGTTCCACGCCGGAGTCGACGACATCCTGCTCACCGCGCTCGCCCTCGCCGTCAACGCCTGGCGGAGCCGTCCGGACACCGGCGTGCTCCTGGACCTGGAGAGCCACGGCAGGGAACAGATCGCGGACCACATCGACCTGTCGCGCACGGTCGGCTGGTTCACCAGCCTCCACCCCGTCCGGGTCGACCCCGGCCCGCTGGACGTCCGCGACCCGGCACGCTTCGGCGCCTCGCTCGTTGAGCGTGCAGTGAAGCGCGTCAAGGAGCAACTGCGCGCCGTCCCCGACCACGGCGTCGGCCACGGCATGCTGCGCCACCTCAACCCCGCCACCGGCCCGCGCCTGGCCGCCGCCGCACCCCAGATCGGCTTCAACTACCTGGGACGGTACGCGGCCCCGGGCCAGGCGGCGGCCGGCGACTGGGAGGTCCTGCTCGACGCCGGCGGACCCCGCAGCCAGGACCCGGACATGCCCGTGCACCACGTCCTCGACATCAACGCGCACACCGAGGACCTGCCGGAAGGCCCGCGCCTGGTGGCCCGCTGGACCTGGCCCAGCGACCTGCTGAAGGAGGAGGACGTGGGCGCACTCGCCGAGGCGTTCAACCGCGCCCTTCGCGCCGTCGCGGAACACGCCGAACAGCCCGGAGCAGGCGGCTACACGCCGTCCGACCTTCCCCTGGTCTCGCTCAACCAGGCCCAGATCGACCGACTGCAGAACAAGTGGGGTGGACGCAAGTGAACGGGTTCCAACTGGAGGACGTACTCCCGCTGACGCCGCTGCAGGCCGGGATGTACTTCCACGCCCTGTACGACTCGCACGCCGTGGACGTCTACACCGCGCAGTTCGTCTTCGACCTCGAAGGACCCGTCGACGTCGCGACCCTGCGCGCCGCCGTCGCCGGCCTGCTCCGCCGCCACGCCAACCTGCGCGTCGGGTTCCTCCACGAGGACCTGGACGAACCCGTGCAGGCGGTCGCCGCCGAGGTCCCCGTACCGCTGGAGGAACTGGACCTGACCGGTGCCGACGAGGTGCCGGACCGGCTCACCGCCTTCCTCGCCGCCGACCGCACCCGCCGCTTCGACCTGGCCACACCGCCCCTGATGCGGTTCACCCTCGTACGGACCGCGCCGGACCGGCACCGCCTGGTCATGACGAGCCATCACATCCTGTTCGACGGCTGGTCGCTGCCCCTGCTCGTACGGGAGCTCTTCGAGCTGTACGCGGCCGGCGGCGACGACAGCGCACTGCCGCGCGTCGCCCCGTACCGCGCCTACCTCGTCTGGCTCTCCCAGCAGGACCGCGCCGCCGCCCTCGACACCTGGTCCGCCGCGCTCGCCGGCATCGAGGCGCCGACCCTCCTCGCGGAGCGGGACGGCCCGGACGGCGCCGCCGAACTGCCCGAGACACTCGTCCTCGACCTGGACGCGGCCGTAACGCACCGGCTGCGCGAGACGGCCCGCGCCCACCGCCTCACCCTCAACACCCTGGTCCAGGGCGCCTGGGGCCTGCTGCTCGGCCACCTCACCGGGCGGTCCGACGTGGTGTTCGGCACCACCGTGTCCGGGCGCCCGCCGGAGCTCCCCGGCGTCGAGTCCATGGTCGGCCTGTTCATCAACACCGTGCCCGTGCGCACCGAACCGGTGACCGGCGAGAGCCTGGCGGAGTTCCTGACCCGGCTCCAGGCCGAGCAGGGCCGGCTCCTCGACAGCCAGCACGTGGGCCTCAGCGACATCCGGGGCGTCACCGGACTGGACGAACTCTTCGACACCCTCGTCGTGTTCGAGAACTACCCGATGGACGCCGAGGCCCTGCGCACCGCCCAGCGCGGACTGCCCGGCCTCGCCGTCACCGGCTTCAGCGGCACCGACGCCGCCCACTACCCGCTCACCCTCACCGTCGCCCCCGGCGACCGCCTGCGGATCACCTTCGGCTACCGGGCCGCCGTGCTCGACCGCCAGGAGGTGGCCCGGACCGTCTCGCGCATGCGGCGGCTCCTGACGGCCATGGCCCAGGACCTCGGCCGGCGCGCCGACACCGCGCCCTTCCTGCTCGACGGCGAACGCGAGGAGCGGATCGCCCGGGGGACCGGCGCCGCGCTCCCCGACGGCACCACGGCCCTGAGCATCCCGGCGGCCGTCGCCGAACGGGCCGCCCGGCAGCCGGACGCGGTGGCCGTCTCCGGCGCCGGCGAACAGCTGACGTACGCGCAGCTCACCGGCCTCGCGGACCTGCTCGCCGCCGCCCTGACCGGCCTCGGGACCGGGGCCGAGGACGGCGTCGGCATCCTCGTCGCCCGCTCCGCCGCCACCGTCACCGCCTCGCTGGCCACCCTGCGCGCGGGCGGGGCCTATGTGCCGCTCGACCCCCGCTGGCCCACCGAACGCCTCAACCGGGTCACCGACGTCGTCCCACTGCGCGTCCTCGTCGTGGACGAGACCACCGCCTCGCTGCCCTGGGTCCGCCAACTCGGCCCGGACACCGCCCTCCTGACCGTCGACCGGGCCGGCCGCGTCCTCACCGGCGGCCCGGCCGTCACCGGCCCGCTCCCCGCCGCACCGGGCGGCGACCGGCTCGCGTACGTCATGTTCACCTCCGGGTCCACCGGACTGCCCAAGGGCGTCGGCGTCAGCCACGGGGACATCGCCGCGCTGGCCGCCCACCACGGCTGGGACGGCGGCGCCGCCGACGCCGTCCTGCTGCACTCCGCGTACGTCTTCGACGCCTCGACCTTCGAGCTCTGGGCCCCGCTCCTGCGCGGCGGGAGCGTCGTCGTCGCACCGGAGGGCCCGCTCCAGCCCGACACCCTGCGGGACCTGGTGGCCCGGCACGGCGTCACGGCCGCCTTCCTGACGACGGCCCTGTTCAACGTCCTGGCCGAGACCGACCCCGGCTCCCTCGGACAACTGCGCCTGGTCGCCGCCGGGGGCGAGGCCGCCGCGCCCGGGGTCATGCAGCGCATCGCCGCAGCCCACCCCGGGACGACCGTGCTGCACGTGTACGGCCCCACCGAGACCACCACCTTCGCCACCGCCCACCACGTCGGCCCCGACCACACCCCGGGCGGCGCCCCGCCCATCGGCCACCCGCTCGACGGCATGCGCGCCTACGTCCTGGACGCCGCCCTGAGCCCCGTGCCGTCCGGCGCCGAGGGCGAGCTGTACCTCGCGGGCCCCGGCGTCGCCCGCGGCTACCTCGGCCGGGCCGCCCTCACCGCGACCCGCTTCGTCGCCGACCCCTTCGCGGGCGACGGGGCCCGCATGTACCGCACCGGAGACCTGGTGCGCCAGGACGCCGACGGCACCGTGCGCTACGTCGCCCGGGCCGACCAGCAGATCAAGCTGCGCGGCCACCGCATCGAACCCGCCGAGATCGAAACGGTCCTGCGCGACCACCCCGCGGTACGCGCCGCCTGCGTCCTCGTACGCGAGGACCTGCCCGGCGACCGCACCCTCACCGCCTACGTCGTCCTCGCGCCCGGTGAGACGCCCGACCCCGGACTGCTCGCCGCCCACGTCGGCCGGCTGTTGCCCGCGTACATGGTCCCGGCCGTCATCCAGCCGCTGGACGTCCTGCCGCTGACGCCCAACGGCAAGATCGACCGGGCCGCCCTGCCCGCGCCCACCGCACCCCGCACGGCGGCCGGGCGGGCACCGCGCAGCGCCATGGAGGAGATCCTGGCCGGGCTGTTCGCGGATGTGCTCGGCGTGGACCGGGTCGGCACCGACGACAGCTTCTTCGCCCTGGGCGGCCACTCGCTGCTCGCCACCCGCCTCGTCGGCCGCATCCGCACCGCCCTGCACACCGAGACCGACATCCGCACGCTGTTCGAGCACCCCACCGTCGCCACGCTCGCCGCCGCCCTGGAAGGCGCCGAGGGCGGCACCCGCCCCGCCCTCGTCCCGCAGCAGCGCCCCGCCGAACTCCCGCTGTCTTACGCCCAGCAGCGGCTCTGGTTCCTGCACCGGCTCGACGGGCCCTCCGCCACGTACAACATCCCGCTCGCCGTGCGCATCGACGGACCGCTCGACGCCGACGCCCTGTGCAGCGCAGTCGCCGATGTCATCACACGGCACACCGCGCTGCGCACCGTCTTCCCCGAGGGGGAGGACGGGCCGTGCCAGCACATCACCGCACCCGGCGACGTCGTCATCCCCTTCGCGATGGAGAGCGTCGAGGAGGCGAAGCTGCGCCACCGCGTCGCGGCCGCCACCGCCGAGGCCATCGACATCGAGCGCAGCCTGCCGCTGCGGGCGACCCTGCTCCGCCTGGCGCCCGACGCCCACCTCCTCGTGCTCGTCGTCCACCACATCGCGGCCGACGGCACCTCGCTGGCGCCACTCGCCCACGACCTCGGCCTCGCCTACCGCGCCCGCGCCCGGGGCGAGGCGCCCAACTGGGCCCCGCTGCCCGTCGACTACGCGGACCACACCCTCTGGCAGCGCGACCTGCTCGGCGACGAGAAGGACCCCGACAGCCTCGTCTGCCGGCAGCTCTCCCACTGGCGGCACGCGCTGGAGGGGCTGCCCGAGGCGATCGAACTGCCCTGGGACCGGCCGCGCCCCGCCACCTCCCGGCACACCGGCGCCACCCTCGGCTTCACCGTGGACCGGGCCACCGCCCGCCATGTCACGGAGCTCGCCCGCACCTGCGGCTCCAGCGCCTTCATGGTCCTCCAGGCCGCCCTGGCGACCGTCCTGTCCCGGCACGGCGGCGGCGAGGACATCCCCCTGGGCACGGCCGTCGCGGGACGCACCGACGAAGCGGCGAACGGTCTCGTCGGCTTCTTCGTCAACACCCTCGTCCTGCGCACCGATCTGAGCGGCGACCCCACCTTCCGCGAACTCCTCGGCCGCGTCCGCGCATTCGACCTCGCCGCCTACTCCCACCAGGACGTACCCTTCGAGCGGCTGGTCGAACTCCTCAACCCGGCACGTGCCCAGAGCCACCACCCGCTCTTCCAGACCATGCTCGTCCTCCAGAACCAGACGTCCGCCGCCCTCGACCTGCCCGGCCTCACCGTCACCGGCGTGCCCGCCGAGGCGGAGGTCAGCAAGTTCGACCTGTCGTTCGCCCTCACCGAGACCTACGACGAAACCGGCGCGCTCGACGGGATGCGGGGCACCGTCGACTACGCCACCGAACTCTTCGACGAGCCCACCGTCCAGGGCCTCGCCGACCGGCTCGTCCGGCTCCTCGGCGCCGTCACCGCCGACCCGGACCGCCCCCTGCACACGTACGACCTGCTCACCCCCGCCGAGCACGGCCGCCTCACCGCCCTCGGCACCGGGCCCGCCGACGACCGGCCCGCCACGACGGTCCCCGCGCTCTTCGAGGAGTGGGCCCGGCGCACCCCCGCCGCCCCGGCCGTCCGCGACGCGCACACCACCCTCACCTACGGCGAACTCGACGCCCGCGCGGGCGCCCTGGCCCGCCACCTCACCGAGCGCGGAGTGGGCCCCGAGGACCGGGTGGCCGTCGCGCTGCCCCGGACGTCCGAGCTCGTCGTGGCCCTCCTCGCCGTCCTCAAGGCGGGCGCCGCCTATCTGCCGCTGGACCCGGACTACCCGGCCCAGCGCCTGTCGTACATGCTGGACGACGCGCGCCCCCGCCTGCTCCTCACCACCCCGGAGCTCCACCGCCGCCTGCCCGGGCACCCGGTGCCGCACCTCTGCACCGACGACCTCGGCGCGAGCGACGCGACAGCCCCTCCGGTCCGCGTCGACCCGGCCAACCCGGCGTACGTCATCTACACCTCGGGGTCCACCGGCCGCCCCAAGGGCGTCGTCGTCACGCACCGGGGCGTGCGCGCCATGGCCAGGACGCAGAGCGAGCGGCTGCGGGTCGGACCGGGCAGCCGGGTGCTGCACATGGCGTCGGTCAGCTTCGACGCCGCGTTCTGGGAGCTGTGCATGGGGCTGCTCACCGGCGCCTGCCTGGAGATCGACACCCGCGACGCCCTGCTGCCGGGACCGGCCCTCGCCGGGCTGGTCCGCGACCGGGGCGTCACCCACCTCACCATTCCGCCCGCCGCCCTCGCCGTGATGCCCCCGGACTCCCTGCCCGCCGGGCTCACCATGGTGCTCGCCGGGGAGGCGTGCCCGCCCGCGCTCGTCCACGCCTGGGCCGGGGGCCGCTTCCTGGTCAACGCCTACGGCCCGACGGAGACCACCGTCTGCGCCACCATGAGCACTTTCCAGCACGCGGAAGGACCCCTCGCCCCCGACCGCACCGTCCCCATCGGCGCCCCCGTCGACGGCACCCGCGTCTACGTCCTGGACGACCGGCTGGTCCCCGTGCCGCCCGGTGTCACCGGTGAGCTGTACGTGGCCGGCGAGGGCGTCGCACGCGGCTACCACGGCCGGGCCGGCCTCACCGCCACCCGCTTCGTCGCCGACCCCTTCGACCGCGCGGGCGGCCGGATGTACCGCACCGGCGACCTGGTGCGGTGGACACCGGACGGGCGCCTGCTCTACGTCTCCCGCGTGGACGACCAGGTCAAGCTGCGCGGCTTCCGCATCGAACTCGGCGAGATCGAGGCCGCGCTCGGCTCGCACCCCCGGGTCGCCGCCGCCTGCGTCGCCGTGCGCGAGGACCGCCCCGGCGACCGGCGCCTCGTCGCCTACACCGTGCCCGCCGCCGACGGGCCCGCCCCCGGCTGGGCCGAACTGCGCGCCCACCTCGCCGCGACGCTGCCCGAACACATGGTGCCCGCCGCCCATGTGAGGCTCGACGCCCTGCCCGTGACGCCCAACGGCAAGACGGACCGGCGCGCGCTGCCCGCCCCGGAGAGCTCGGCGGCGGCCGGCGGGCGGGCCCCGGGCACCGCCCGTGAACGGGAACTCTGCGAGGTGTTCGCGCAGACCCTCGGCGTGCCGGAGGTCGGCGTCACCGACGACTTCTTCGCGCTCGGCGGCCACTCCCTGCTCGCCGTCACGCTGGCCCGCCGGATCGGGGAGCGCTGCGGGGTGCGGCCCTCCCTGCGCGCCCTGTTCGCGACGCCCACCGTCGAGGGCGTCGACCGGCTGCTCGGCCGGGCGCCGGGAGCGGAGGAGCAGGAGGAAGCGGCGGCCCCGGACTTCGCCGCCGAGGTGCGGCTCGCGTCGGACATCACCGCCGGGCGCAGCAGCACCGCCGGGCGCGAGGGCCCGGGGGAGCGCCGCCCCGTACGGCCCTCCGCACGGCCCCTGCTCACGGGTGCCTCCGGCTTCCTCGGCGCGTTCCTGCTGCGCGACCTCATCGAGGCCACGGACGGCCCGGTCGACTGCCTGGTCCGGGCCGCGAGCCCCGACAGCGCGGCCCAGCGGCTCCGGGCCAACCTGGAGCACTACGGCCTGTGGCAGTCCCGGTACGCCGACCTGATCCACCCCGTTCCCGGCGACCTCGCGGCCCCCGGCCTCGGCCTCGACCCCGGTGAACGGACCGCCCTCGTCCGGCGCCTGGGACCCGTGCTGCACAACGGGGCACGCGTCAACTTCGCCGCCCCGTACGGTGATCTGCGCGCGCCCAACGTGGCCGGCACCGAGGAACTGCTGCGCCTCCTCGCGGACTCCGGCTCGCCCGGCCTGCACTACGTCTCCACCACGGGCGTGTACGCCCCGTCGCGCGGGACGGACCCCGCACCGCTCACCGAGTCCTCCCCGACCGGTCCGGCCGACGGCCTGCCGGACGGGTACGCGCAGAGCAAGTGGGTCGCCGAGCAGCTGGTGGGCCTCGCCCGCGAGCGCGGCCTCCCGGTGACCGTGCACCGCCCGGGCCGGATCAGCGGCGACACCGCCACCGGTGCCTGCCAGGACCGGGACCTGCTCTGGCAGCTCATCAAGGGCTGCCTCCAGGCCGGAGCGGTGCCCGACCTGGCGCACGGCACGACGGACTGGGTGCCGGTGGACTACGTCAGCGCCGCCGTGGTGGCCCTCAGCACCGCCGAACGGCCCGGGGCCCCGGCGTACCACTACACCAACCCGGACGCGCCCGGCCTGGACCGCGTCTTCGAGGCGGCGGCCCGCCTCGGATACGAGCTGCGCCCCGTGAAGCCCGAGGAATGGCGGGCATGCGTAGCCGAACACCCCGACAACGCGGCGCAGTTGTTCCTCGGCGACGACGGGTCCGGCGAGCACGGGACGGACCACCGCCGCTTCGACTCCGGGCGCACGGCACGGGCGGCCGCGGAGGCGGGTGTACGCCAACCACTGCTCACCGACGAGGTTCTGACGCGCTATCTGACGTACTTCCAGGTCACGGGCTTCCTGCCGGCCCCCGGAGCGCTTCCCGGAGCGTGAACGATCACCAACCATCAGGTTCCCGGCGATTCGCATACAACCATCCGTGCCCCTCGGAGGTCCCAACAAGTGGGAGCAAAAGACTCCTGGAGCTACAAGGGGGAAATATGCGAAACATCCGTACTCTCGCCACCGCCGGGGCCCTGACCACCCTCGTGGTGGGCGCGACGGCCGCCTTCGGCCCGACCGCGTCGGCCGCGCCCAACACCACCCCGCAGAAGGTCTGCGGCAGCGCGTACAAGACCGTCAACTCCGCCGCCGTGGGCTCCCTCGGCACGGTCTACCTGACGTACAACGCGTCGAACGGCAAGAACTGCGTGGTGACCATCCGGTCCACGCCCGGCGCCGCGAAGGACATGTCGGCGTACCTCTACGTCCCCGACACCGACGCGTCGGCGAGCGACTACGGGAGCTACACGTCGTACGCCGGTCCGGCCTATGCCTACGGCAAGGGCCACTGCGTCAGCTGGGGCGGCCAGATCGCCAACGTGTACGTGTCCGTGGAGAACTCCAACTGCGCCTCGTTCAAGGAGCAGCGGAGCCTCGAAGTCCGCTGATCCGCACCGCTCACCGGGCCCGCCCCCGCATCCCAGCGGGGGCGGGCCCGTCCAATTCCCCGCTTCACGCCTGACGGCCACTCCGTATTCCGTACGCTGCCCGGGACGGACGGACTGCTGAGGGGGAGCCACATGTCGTTGCGCAAGGGTGCCAACACGCCGGTCGCGAGCCCGCTCGTACGGGTGGAGCTCGGCTGGCGCACCGGTCCGGGCGCGCCCGACGTCGACGCGTCGGCGCTGCTGCTGACAGCGGGCGGCAGGGTCCGTTCGGACGACGACTTCGTGTTCTACAACCAGCCCGTCCACCCCCGGGGTGCCGTGCGCCACGAGGGCCGGAGGCAGGACGGCGCCGGGGTGGTCGAGACGATCCAGGTGTCGCTGCCTTCGGTGGAGCAGGACATCGCGACCGTGGTCCTCGCGGCTTCCACGGACGGCACCTTCGGCCGGGTGTCCGGCCTGTACATCCGGGTGCTGGACGCTGCGACCGGTGCCGAGACGGCACGGTTCGACCCCGTGGACGCCACCACCGAGACCGCGTTCGTGCTCGGGGAGCTGTACCGGCGCGACGGCGCGTGGAAGTTCCGCGCCGTCGGCCAGGGTTACGCCTCCGGCCTGGCCGGGCTCGCCACCGACTTCGGTATCACCGTGGACGAGCCCGCGGCCCCCGCGCCGGTCACCGCGCCCGTTCCGCCGCCCGTACGGCTGACGAAGATCACGCTGACCAAGACCGCGCCGTCGGTCTCCCTCACCAAACAGGGAGCGACCTCCGGCGCGATGCGGGTCAACCTCTCCTGGAGCGCCCGCACACCCCCGCGCGGCTGGATGAACAAGGGCCGCGACGCCGTCCGCCTCGAAGACGTCGACCTCGACCTCTCCTGTCTGTGGGAGCTGCAGAACGGGGCGAGCGGGATCGTCCACCCCATCAACAACCAGTTCGGCTCGTACGACGAGCCGCCCTACGTCCTGCTGGACCACGACGACCGGACCGGAGGCAGCGACGAGGGCGAGAACCTGACGATCAACCTCGACCACACCTCCGAGATCAAACGCCTCCTGGTCTTCGTGGCTGTCTACTCCGGCGCGTCCAGCTTCGCCGGCCTGCACGGCGTGGCCACTCTCTACCCGCCCGCCGGACCGCCCATCGAGGTCCAGCTCGACGAGTGCACGGTCCCCGCGCCCGTGGCGGCCATCGCCCTCATCGAGAACATCAACGGCGAGCTCATCGTCCGCCGGGAGGCGAAGTACCTCATCCTCCCGCCCGGCGTCTTCAAGCAGCAGGCCGTCGACCTCGCCTACGACTGGGGCCTGTCCTGGCAGTCGGCCAGCAAGGACTGACCGACTGCCGGGCCGCTGCTACCGGTATGTGACGGTGACCGGCGCGTGGACGTTGCGCTGCGGCAGGGTGACGTTCAGGGTCTTGGAGCCCGCGTCCCACGTGTACGCCTGGGCGGACAGGTGGGCCCCGTTCGCGGTGACCTGCCGGGGCGCGTGGTCCACCCTGACCGACAGGGTCCACACGCGGTCCTTCGGCTGACCCCGGAAGGACCCCTTCGCCGGGGCGATGGACACCGTGTGGCGCCCGCCGGACTCCCGGTGGGAAACCTTCGTCGTGGCGCTCCGGGCCTTGCCCGCGGCGCCCCCGTCGTCCTCGTACAGGCTGAACGAACCGGAGCGGCCCGGGGCGACGGTGAGCGTGAGGTCGTTCGCACCGGACGCCCCGTCGTGGGCGACGTCATGGGTGCGGCTCGGGACGACGGCGCCCGCCCTGACGAACACCGGCATGGTGTCCAGCGTCGTCGTGACGTCCTGCGTGGTGCCGCCCTCGTACGTCTTGCCGGTGAAGTAGTCCGTCCACCGCCCCGGCGGGAACCACACCGACGTCTTCGCGGAGGTGCCGGGCGTGGTGACCGGGGCGACCAGCATGTCGGAGCCGTAGAAGTACTCGCTGCCGGCCGTCTCGTACGCCTGCCGCTCCTCCGGATACTCCAGATACATCGGCCGGACGATCGGCACACCGGTCCGGTTGGCCTCCTCCGCGAGCGTGTACGTGTAGGGCAGCAGCTTCTCCCGCAGGTTGAGGAACTTCTTCGCGGACGCCGACGCCTCCGCGCCGTACTGCCAGGGCAGCCGGTCGCTGTGGTTGCTGTGCAGCCGGTCGACGGGCTGGAAGGTGCCGAACTGCACCCAGCGCGCGTACAGGTCGTCGGGCAGCTTCGTCGTGGTGTGCGTGCCGCCGCCGTCGGTGTACGTCTCCGAGCCCTTCAGGCCCGTCGTGTCGTTGTGGCCACCGATGTCATGCGTGACGTTGGCCATCCCGGTCGCCGCCGACTCGGCCGGGGTGTACCCCACCTCGAACTTCAGCGTGCCCCAGGTGGACGAGGTGTCGCCGGTGAAGTGGACCGTGGTGCGCTTGTCCGCCCAGGGCCCGGTGGGCACCGACTGCTGGCCGCTGTAACCGGCCGCCTGGAGCGAACCGTAGGCGCGCGAAAGGACGAACGGCCGGTCGAGGTGTGTGCCGGTGGTGTCCGCGTACTGCTGGTTGATCCACGCGTCCGGGGTCACACCGGGCAGCGAAGACTGCGAGGCGTCGCAGCACCAGTCCAGCCACCAGAAGTCGTTGCCCTGCTCGTCCATGGTTCGGTGCAGATCCATGTACGCCTGCAGCTGATCGGGGTCGCCGAAGTCGAAGACGTAGCAGTCCGGCCCCGCACCGCCGCCGCAACTCCCCTTCTTCAGCTTGCCCTTGGCGGTTCTCTGTGCCTGGTCGAACTGCGGGTCGGCCGCGAGGATGCTGGGGTGCACATTGAGCGTGTTGTGCAGCCCCTGGGACTCGGACCAGTCGAAGAACCCCTTCGGATCGGGGAACTTGGCCGTGTCGATCTCCCATCCGCTCCACGCGTTGACGGCCTTGTAGTCGGTGTCCGTCACCAGCACGTCCAACGGCACGTCCTCGGAACGGAACTTCGGCAGGATCGTGTTCCGGTAGTCCGCGTCCGTTCGGTCGATGTACTCCGAGTACCAGACCCCGTACGCCCAGGAGGGCAGCAGCGCGGGCGGCCCGGTGAGGGTCGCCAGGTCGCCGAGGCCCTGCTTGTAGTCGTGGCCGTAGCCGAAGAGGTAGCCGTCCTGGTACGGGGCGCCGCCGTGCCCGGAGCGCTGGGTCACCTTGCGGGTGGCGGAGTCGTAGAGCGCGGACGGGGTGTCGTCCAGGAGGTACCAGCCGTCCTGGTTGAGCAGGCCCGGTGTGGTGGCGGGGGCCGCGCCGTTGCCGGTGACGCCGTCGAGGCCGCGCCGGTAGCCGCCGAGGGCCAGATGGGGCTGCGGGGCCGGGTCCCCGGTCGCGGCGACGGATACGGTGTCCGCGTTCACATGGCAGCTCCCCGCGTCCGGGCAGGCGAGCGTCACGTCGTTGGCGCCCGCCTCCAGGTGGACGGGCACGGTGGCCGTGGACCAGGTGTCCCAGTCGTCCGTCGCGGGGAACGACAGGGTGCCGGTGGCGCCGCCCGCCGACACGGTGGCGGTGCGCGTCTCGTGCCGGCCGTCGCCGCCCGGGCCGTTGGCGTAACGGACCCGCAGGCTGTACGTGCCGGCCGAGGGGACCTCCACCACATGCGTGGTCAGCGACGAACCCTGGTTGAGCTCCGCGACGAAGCCGGTCCCGGCGAAGCCCGTGTGATCGGTGGCGGCCGCCGCCGAACCGATGACGCGCCCCGCCTCCGCCTCACAGCTCACCCCGAACCGGCAGTCGCCGATCGTCGTGCTGGACGCGGGCGGGAACGCCTCTCCCTCGCCCAGCAGCGCGACGCTGTCCACGTTCACACTGCCGGAGTCCGAAGCGCCCCGGGTCAGACCGACCGAGTGGTGTCCGGCGCCCAGCCGGACATCGGCGTAGACCGTGTCCCAGGTGTCCCAGTCCGCCGTCGGCGGCAGCGTCACCCGTTGCTCGTCACCGCCGTCCACCGACAGGGTGAGGGTGCGCGGCTCGCTCTTGCCGTCGCCGCCGCGCGCATTGGCGTACCGCACGGCGAACCGGTAGGCACCCGCTGCTTTGACATCGATGTCAGAGGACAGGGAGGCGCCGGTGCTCTCGAAGCCGGCGGCGAACCCCGACCCGGTGTAGCCGTCGTGGTCGGACGCCACGGAGACCCCGCCGGCCCGCAGGTTCTCCGCCTCGCACAGCTCGCCCGGCGCGCAGGTGATGCGGTGCCAGGGGCTGGCGGTCACGGGGGAGTCGCCGGCGTTGAGCCGGACCGACAGGTTGCTCGCGTCGAACGGCCCGGAGCCGACCTTGTACCGCAGGGTCACCGCGCTCGTCCTGACGGTGAGCCAGCCGTCCGCCGTCTTCGCGGTGTACGCGGTCGGAGCGAAGGAGCCCCGGCCCAAGGCGTTGAACGTCGCCTCGTCGGTGAACGCGCCGTCGCCCGCGTACTCGGTCCGGATCAGCGTGGGCGACAGGACCTGGAACCGGGCGTCGCCCGAGGTGACCGTCGGGACGCGGTGGCTGTGCGGACCGCCGGCCGACGCCGGACCCGCCGTCCCCGTCACCGTCATGGCCGCGGCGGTCCCGAGGACGGCGGCTCCACCGATCCACCGCCGCAGCCCTCTGCGTCGCCTCGCGGATGGAGGTTTCATGTGCGACTCCGTTCTCACGCCGACCGGTCGGCCCGTCCGCACCGCACCGCTCGTTGTGCATCGTTGGAAAAGTGCAAGTGGCATGAGAGTACGCCCATGGGACGGTGTCCATAAGGCGGGCAGCGGAAGCGAGTCGCCGCCGCCGCGTGGGCCACCGGGAATTCAGCCGGTTCGCCCGCTCGCCCCGGCGGCTCCCGCTGGTCGGAGGCGTCGGCGGGCTCACCGGGATCGGGCTCGGTGTCCCCGTCGCCGCGACGGGCCGCAAGGACTGAGGCCGCCCGAGTGCCCTGCTACACCGGCGGGTTGAGCTTGCGGAAGTACGTCCAGCTCGTCTCGTTCGGCTCCCTCCACTTCTCCGGTGCGTGCGCGAACTCCGGGTGGCGGTCGGCGATGTAGGCGCGGGTGCGCTCGGGCACCTCCGCGTACGAGCCCAGCTTGCGGCCCCGGCAGTGGAACGTCAGCCCGCCCGGCGCCCGGCCGCGGGCCATCCACGGCAGCCAGGGGGACATCCGCGTCCACGACATCGCGGCGGGCACACTCGGCGCCGGACCGGCCAGGTCCGCCCGGTCGGCGAAGAACTGGAACAGCTCCAGCGCCCGGTAGGTGTCCCCGGACGAGTGCGCGGGGTACTCCGCGACGGTCAGAGGGGACGGATAGGCCAGCGGGATCTCCAGGCTGAAGCACACCTGGGTGCCCAGCTCCGTCATGGGCACCGGGAAGGGCCGCCACTTCTGGTTGGCCGGGTCGTTCCAGACGTGCACCACCGGCAGGTCCTGCCAGGTATCCAGGATCTCCCGGGTGAGCGGGTCGAGGTAGAAGGCGGCCTCGCGGGTGAGCAGTTGGTACGCGTCGGGTCCGGCTTCCGCGTCCTGGACGAGGCGGGCCGCGTTGACCCCCTCGAAGCCGAAGAGGCGCTGGTAGGGCTGGTCGGGAGCCCAGGAGTACACATCGCCCGACCACCAGTACGTGACCTCCTCCCCGTCGAGGGAGGCCCGGGTGCGGGCGAGGAGGCGGAGCAGCTCAGCGGGTGTGGTCATACGCAGCACTCTGCGCGAGCACCGCTCCGGCCGGGGGCGTAACACCGCGTCCGGGGGCCGAACGGCTGAAAACCGCCGTTCCCCGGGCCCCGGCCGCCACGGAACACCCGCACACGGTTCACGAAGACCGGTGAATTCGCCGATGGCGTGGGCACCCCCTGCCCGGCACCTTGTGCGGGCAGGCCACCACATCCCCACGTTCCCCTCAGGAGTGCCCATGCCTCGTCGTTCACCGCACAGGCTCCTCGGCGTCCTCGCGGCCGTCACGGTCGCGTTCACCCTGTTCTCGCCGTCGTCCGCGGCCGGAGCCGCCGAGACGGCCGCCCCGGCCCGCGCGGCCGCGGTGCAACCGCTGGCGACCAGCACCCCGGTCGTCTTCGTCCACGGCTACACCGGCAGCGCCTCCAACTGGGTCACCGCCATGAGCGTCTTCCGCCTCAACGGCTGGTCGAGCTCGAACCTCTTCGCGTACGAGTACGACTCCTACGGCAACAACATCACCAACGCCCAGGGCCTCGCGGCCTTCGTCAACGACGTGAAGTCCCGGACCGGGGCGAGCAAGGTCGCGATCGTCAACCACTCCATGGGCGGCCTGGTCAGCCAGTACTACCTGAAGGTGCTCGGCGGCAACACCAGCGTCAGCCACCTCGCGTCCCTCGCCGGCGCCAACCACGGCACCACGGCCGCCGGCGCCTGCCTGATCTACACGACCTGCCAGCAGATGTACCCGGGCTCCTCGTTCATCGCGCAGATCACCTCGGGTGACGAGACCCCCGGCGACACCAAGTACGCCACCTGGTACTCGGCGTGCGACGGCGTCATCCTCCCGTACACCAGCACCCGCCTCAGCGGCGCGACGAACAACAACGTGGTCTGCCAGACCCACATCGGATACCTGGCCGACACGGTCGTCCTCGGCCAGGTCGCGCGGTTCATCGCCTCCTGATCCGCGCGACCCGGAAGGGTCCGGTCCCCGACGCCCTGCCGCCGGGGACCGGATCCTCCCGCCGTCCGGTCAGGCCCGGCCGCCCCGACGGCGCATCGCGGTGAAGCCCAGGGCGCCCGCCCCGGCCGCGACGAGGCCCGCCGCGCCCACCGCGGTCGCCGAGAGACCGCCGCTCCCGGTCTCCGCCAGCTGTGCGGACATGCCGGACGTCGAGGAGCCGGTCCCGGTGCCCGACGCGGCGGGGGAGGACGACGCGCTCGCGGTGACGGACGGGGAGGGGGACGGGGTACCGGTGGTGGCCGCCGCCTTGTTCACGGTGACCACGGCGCCCTTGCCGCAGCTGGTGATGCCCCGGAACGGGATCGCACCCCCGTTGACGATGGCGCACGGGGACACTTCGGTCTTTCCCAGCGGCGCGTCCTTGCGGTAGGTCACGCGGATGTCGACGGACGTGCTGCCGTGCGCCGGGAGGGAGGCGTCCTTGCCGATCACGTCGTACCCGAAGACGTCCGGTTCGGCGTTCGAGGTGATCGGCTTCAGCGTCGTCCACGCACCCGAGCGCCGCACCTGGACGGTGGTGTACCGGTTGGTGAACAGCACGTCCGTGACGTTCTCGTACGCCGAGGGGGTCGGGTTGTCGACCGTGGCCTTGAAGGCGATCGCCGGGCCGCCGGCCGTCGCGGTGGCCGGCACACCGGACAAGTGGGTGTCCAGCCCGTCGACCTGCACGTCGTCCACATCGGTGTCGTTGGCGGCGCCCGCAGCCCCGTAGGAGATCATCGTCGTCAGCTTGAGGTGGTCGGTGCCACCGTTGCTGGCGCCGTTGTGCGGGGTGCCCATCGGCAGGCCGAGGCGCAGCTGCACCGTCCGGGACTTTCCGGCGGCCAGCGGGAACTGCTCGGGGAGCTCACCGCCGTACACGGTGCCATCGATGATCTCCAGCGGCACGGACTTCCAGGTCGTTGCGTCGAGCCGGTACTCCAGGCTCAGCCCGTGCTCCGGCAGGTCGTTGACGCTGTCGATGCGGTAGATGAGGCGCGCCGACGAGGTGTCGTTCGAGCCGGTGTTGGACGCCGTGGTGGTGAAGGCGACCGGCAGACCGCCGAGGCCGACTGTCGCGGGCGCCTCGGTTGCCACGGTCAGTTGGGGCATGCCGGTGTCGGCCAGGGCGGCGGGGGCCAGGGCGGCTCCGGTGAGGGTCAGGATCAGGCCGGCGGCCGAGGCGACGGCGGACGAACGCAGGCTGCGCGCAACGGTGTTCAAGATTTCCCCCCAGGGAATGTGGGCGGCGCGGCCGGTTGCCGCGTCCCGCCGACGACGGGTGGATCAGCCCGTCGTCTCACCCAGTTGGACAGGCCGCCCGCGCTCCGGGTTGTGACCCCGAGTGTCATGGTTCTGTGACAGCCCCGCCGGCCGCTCTCACCCCCGCAACCCGTAGAAGCGCATGGCCGAATTCGGGGCGAAGCCGATCCGGGGGTAGACCGGGGCCCCCGCCGCCGTCGCGTGCAGGGTGGCACGGGTCAGACCGGTGGCGCGGGCCCCCTCGTACAGCGCCTTGCGCGTCACCGCCTCCCCGTAGCCCCGGCGCTCCCACGCCGGATCGGTGGCGACCAGCACGACGAAGAGCCGGCCCGCCGCCTCCACCGTCGCGGCACACGTCACCGGCACACCGTCCCGCAGCCCCAGGTACGCATGGACCCCCTTCTTCCACAGCGCGGACCCGGCCAGCCCGTCGCGGCCCGCCTCCAGGGGAAAGCCGTACGCGCGCGAGTTGAGGTCCGCGTACGCCAACAGGTGGGCGTCCTCGCTCACCCGTACGAACTCCAGCTCGGGGTGGGCCGGTTCGGGTAGCGGGAACAGGTCGCCCGCCATGCCCGTGCCGGGGAAGGCGTAGGCGAGACCGGCGCGCTCGGCCGCCGTGTCCAGCGAGGCGCGCGCCTCCGCGTCGAGCAGCCCCTCGAAGACCCAGAGGAAGCCCGGCCGGCTCTTCGCCCGCATGATGTCCGCCGCCTCGCCCAAGCGCCGGGCGGCGAGCTCCGTGTCCGCGCCGACCTCGGTCAGGGTGACGCAGTTCCAGAACGCGAATCCGCAGTCGGCCCAGCGCACCGCGATCCCGGGCAGGTCCCGTACATCCGCGCCTGCGTCCCGGTCGAGCACCATGGTCCGCCAGCCGACGGTGAGTTGTTCCATCGATTCGACCGACTCCGCGAGATCCGCCACCACAACTCCTGAAGGTTTCGAAGAACGGGCTTGACCTGGAGCGCACTTCAACGCCGAGCATGACGGACATGAACGCGAACACGAACCGCACCGACGCGCACACCACCCACCCCAACGACGCGAGCCCCCGGATCGTTCTGGGCACCATGGGCTTCGGCACACAGGTCGACCCCGACACCTCCTTCGCCGTCCTGGACGCCTTCGTCGCCGGTGGCGGCGGCTGGCTCGACACCGCCAACTGCTACTCCTTCTGGGCCGACCCCAGCGGCGTCGGCGGCGCCAGCGAACGCGTCATCGGCGCCTGGCTGGCGGCCCGCCCCGGCGCCCGCGACGCCGTACGCATCGCGACCAAGGTCCGGCAGAATCCGCTCGTCCCGCACTCCTGGCCCGAGAGCGCCGAAGGCCTCTCCGCCCGCGCCGTCCACGCGGGCATGGCGGAGAGCCTGGAACGCCTCGGCGTCGATCACGTCGACCTGCTGTGGGCGCACGCCGAGGACCGCACCGTCCCCCTGGAGGAGACGGTCGGGGCCTTCGGTGAACTGGTCACCAAGGGACTGGCGTTGCGGGTCGGCGCCGCGAACCACACCGCCTGGCGCGTCGAGCGGGCCCGGTCCCTGGCCCGTGAGCAGGGCGCGGAGCCGTGGACCGCCCTGCAACTGCGCCACTCCCTCGTCCAGCCGCGTCCGCTCACCCCCGTCGCGGAGGGCGGCCACCGCCACCTCACGCCCGAGGACCTGGACCTCGCCGAGGCGGAAGGGCTGGAGGTGTGGGCGTACAGCTCCCTGCTCTGGGGCGCCTACACGCGCCCGGAGAAGCCCTTCCCCGACACGTACGACCACCCCGGCAGCACCGGGGTGCTCGCCGTCCTGGACGAGGTCGCCGACGAGGTCGCCGCGACGAAGAACCAGGTCGTCCTGGCGTGGCTGCTGCACCAGGGCATCGCCCCCATCGTCGGCGTGAGCCGCGTACAGCACGTCGAGGAAGCGCTCGCCGCCCGGGACGTCCGGCTCACCGACGACCACCTGGCGCGGTTCGAGGCGGCGCGCTAGCGGGGCGCTCCTCGCGGACCCGGGGCCGGTCGGGGGCCTCCTCGCTCCCGGCTTCCGTGCCCAGCCCGGCCAGCAGCCGCAGCCCGTCCTCCGCGGGGCTGCCGGGCGCCGCCGACAGCACGATCATCTCCCGGCCCGGTGGGTCGGCAAGCGAGAAGTTCTCCTGGTGCAGCTCCAGCAGGCCGACGAGCGGATGCCGGTAGACCTTGCGCCCATGCGTACGGGCGCGCACGTCCGCGCGGGCCCACAGCCGGCGGAAGCGGTCGCTGCCCATCGACAACTCCCCGATGAGCGAGGCGAGCCGCGCGTCGTCCGGGTACTTCCCGGCGGCCAGCCTCAGATGGCCGACCGCGTCGAGGGTGCACTGCTCCCACTCCGCGTACAGACCCCGCTCGGTCTCCTCCAGGAAGAGGTGGCGGGCGGTGTTCATCCCCGGCAGCGGCCGGCCGTACAGCAGCCGGGCCAGGCGGTTGCCCGCGAGGACGTCCATGCGGTGGTCCATGATCAGCGCGGGTGCGTCGGTCACCAGGTCGAGCACCCGCAGCACCTCGGGCCGGACCCGCCCGCCGGGCGTCTTCGCGCGACGGCGCGGCTGCCGGGCGAGCCGGTCGAGGTGCTCGCGCTCGGTCTCGTCCAGGCCGAGGACGCGGGCGAGCGCGTCGAGGACCTGTTCCGATGGCTGGGTCGCGCGCCCCTGTTCCAGGCGTACGTAGTAGTCGACGCTCACCCCGGACAGGTGCGCGACCTCTTCGCGGCGCAGCCCGTCGACCCGGCGGCGGCTGTCGGCCGAGATGCCGGCGGAGGCCGGATCGACCCGGGCGCGCCGGGTCCGAAGGAATCCCGCGAGATCGTCCATGCCCCCAGTATGGCCACGCCCGGCCCGCGCGAGGGTGGCCCTGCCGGTACCAGGAAGTCCCGTCCGACGGAAGCGGCGCCCCTGAACAACGGGCGTTCCGGCCTCCAGGATCGAACCATCCGATCCGAAGGAGTGCGGTTCCCATGAAGACGCTCATCGTCCACGCCCACCCCGAGCCGAAGTCCCTCAACGGCTCCCTCAAGGACCTCGCGGTCTCGACCCTGGAGGCGGCCGGTCACGAGGTGCGGGTGAGCGACCTGTACGCGATGAACTGGAAGACCACCGTCGACGCGGCGGACTACGGGCCCGACGCCTCGGACCCGCTCCGGCCGGCCCGTGACTCCGGCCGAGCCTTCGACGCCGGCACGCTCACCCCGGACGTGCGCGCCGAACAGGAGAAGCTGCTGTGGGCGGACACCGTCATCTTCCAGTTCCCCCTGTGGTGGTACACGATGCCGGCCATCCTCAAGGGCTGGGTGGACCGCGTGTTCACGTTCCACTTCGCTTACGGCGTCGGCGAGCACAGCGACACCAAGTACGGCGAGCGCTACGGCGAGGGCACCCTTGCGGGCCGCCGGGCGATGCTCTCGGTGACCGTCGGCGGCCTCGAATCCCACTACGCGCCCCGCGGCATCAACGGCCCCATCGACGACCTGCTGTTCCCGATCCAGCACGGCATCCTCCACTACCCCGGCCTGGAGGTGCTTCCGCCGTTCGTCCTCTACGGCACCGACCGGATGACCGACGCGGACTACCCGGAAGCGGCCAAGGCCTGGCAGGAACGCCTGCTCACGCTGGAGACCACCGCCCCGGTCCCGTACCGCCGCCAGAACTTCGGCGACTACGAGATCCCGTCCCTGCACCTCAAGGAAGGCCTGGAACCGGCGGGCCGCACGGGCTTCGGGCTGCACGTTGGGGACTGACCGACGCGGGAAGCCGTCGATTGCATTAATGAGCGTGTGCAAGTATTGTCGATGCATGTAAAAAGCGCCTGCATGCATGAGCGGCGGGCCGGACCGGCCCGGCCCGCCGCACGGCGTACGACGAACACGCAAAGGACCACCCCCCATGACTTCCGTGCCCTCGATCACGCTCAACAACGGCGTCCGCATGCCCCAGCTCGGCTTCGGCGTCTTCCAGGTCCCCGACGAGGAGACCGCCACCGGGGTCGGGCACGCCCTGGACGCCGGCTACCGCAGCATCGACACCGCCGCGGTCTACGGCAACGAACGCGGCGTCGGCCGGGCCATCGCCGACTCCGGCCTGCCGCGCGAGAAGCTCTTCGTCACCACCAAGCTGTGGAACGCCGACCAGGGTTACGACCGGACGCTCGCCGCCTTCGACGCCTCCCTGGACAAGCTCGGCCTGGACCACGTGGACCTCTACCTCATCCACTGGCCCACGCCCGCCCGGGACCTCTACGTGGAGACGTACAAGGCGCTGGAGAAGATCCTCGCTGACGGCCGCGCCCGCGCGATCGGCGTCTCCAACTTCCAGGTCCCCCACCTGCGGCGGCTCATGGAGCACACCGGCACCGTCCCCGCCGTCAACCAGGTCGAGCTGCATCCCGGCCTCCAGCAGGCCGAGCTGCGCGCCTTCCACGCCGAGCACGGCATCGCGACCGAGGCGTGGAGCCCGCTGGCCCAGGGCGCGGTGCTGGAGGACGAGGCGGTCACGCGGATCGCTCAGGCCAACGGCGTAACGCCCGCACAGGTCGTGCTGCGCTGGCACCTGGCGACGGGCAACATCGCGATTCCCAAGTCCGTCACCCCCGCCCGCATCCGGCAGAACCTCGACGTCTTCGGCTTCGAGCTCACCGACGCCGACCTGGCCGACCTCGCCGCCCTCGACCGGGGACTGCGCATCGGCCCGGACCCCGACACCCTCAACTGACCCGCGCGGGCCGTGTCGCCGGCCCCGGCGCGAGGAGGACCCGCCATGCACATCGATCTCTCCGGCCGTACCGCCCTGGTCACCGGCTCCACCCAGGGCATCGGCGAGGCCATCGCCGTCGGGCTGGCCCGGGCCGGCGCCCATGTCGTCGTGAACGGCCGCGGTCAGGAACGGGTCGCCGAGGCCGTCCACGCCGTACGGACCGCCTCGGGGAACGACGAGGTCACCGGCGCGGCGGGCGACCTCGCGACCGAGGACGGCGCCGCCGCCGTCCTGCAGGCCGCACCGGCGGTCGACATCCTGGTCAACAGCCTCGGTGTCTTCGGGTCCGCCGCCCCGCTGGAGATCGAGGACGCGGAGTGGCGCCGCTACTTCGAGGTCAACGTCCTCTCCGCCGTCCGGCTCATCCGCGCCTACCTGCCGGGCATGAAGGGCAACGGCTGGGGGCGCGTCCTCAACATCGCCAGTGACTCGGCCGTGGTCATCCCCGCCGAGATGATCCATTACGGCATGACCAAGACCTCGCTGCTCGCGGTCTCCCGGGGCTTCGCCAAGGAGGCCGCGGGCACCGGCGTCACGGTCAACTCGGTCATCGCGGGCCCCACCCACACCGGCGGCGTCGAGGACTTCGTCCGCGAACTCGTCGGCGACGACCTCCCCTGGGGCGAGGCCCAGCACGAGTTCATGGTCAAGCACCGCCCCCAGTCCCTGCTGCAACGCCTCATCGAGCCCGAGGAGATCGCCAACATGGTCGTCTACCTCGCCTCGCCGTACGCCTCCGCCACCACGGGCGGCGCCCTCCGCGTCGACGGCGGGTACGTCGACTCGATCCTGCCCTGAGCCCGCCGGCCGCTACCGCTCGTCCACGCCCGCGTCCTGCGCCGCCATCACCTCGTCGCCGTGCTCGAAGGCCCACGCCCCGATGGCGTCGATGGATCCCGGCAGGGTGCGCCCCAGATCGGTGAGCGCGTACGCCCCTCGGGTACGTGCACCGGCTCGTACGGGACACCGGGTGCGAGCCCCTGCCGGTGGTGCGATCGCCTGGGCGTCGGCTCCCTCGCCGACCCACAGTCCGATGAACAGCGCCGCCGTCGCTTCCAGGAGCCCCGCGCGTTCCAGTCCGCCGCCCCTGGCGTACGCGGCCGGTTGACAGGGCCCGGGCCCGCGAAAATCGTCGGGGCCCGGCCGCGCGTTCGTGAAAGGGTGCGATCCGGCAGGGCCGAGGGGGAGGGGCATCGCTCATGGGGCTGACCTACGGCTACGACATCTACCTGCGCCCGCAGAACGTCGCCGGGGCGCTGGCCGCGCTGGCGGAGCTGGCGGCGCCGGACCCCGACGGGACTCCGCTCCACGTCACGCTGCCCGGTGGTGACCGGATCGCCCTTCCCTTCACCTCGCGGTTCGGGAGCGACCCGGTCGACTGCACCACGGGTGAGGACCTCGAACTCGACACCTCCCTCATGTTCGGCCCGGACGAGGCGATACGCGCGTACGCCGACCGGCCCGGCTACCCACCGGAAAGCGGCGGGCGGCTGGAGGTCGGCTACATCTACGCCACGGTCCGCTTCTCGTCCGCCCACCACCCGGGGTACGCGTCCATGGAGTTCTGGGCGGCGACCTCGGCGATGAGCCGCCTCTTCGAACGCTCCGTCACGGTCCGGGAGACGTTCACCGGCCTCGCGGCGGCCGCCGGGGGAGTGTGCTGCCTGTTCGACATCGGCGACGGCAGCCCAGGCGACGTGTGCTGGCTCAACGGGGAGACGCTCCGGGCGCCGATCGGCGGCCCCCGCTTCCCGGACGTGGACACGCTGGTCGCGGCCTGGCCGGACCCCGGCGCGGGGTGACGGTCCGGGAGGCGGGCCGGGGCGCGGTCCGGGAGACGGTCTGGGAGGCCGGTCGGGACGCTGTCCGCCGTAAGGCCGCCGCACGCGCCGTTGACGTGCCCATGGCGCTTCGCTAGCGTCGGAGAGCGTTCTCCTGCGCGTCGGCGGAGCGCTCTCCGCCGCCCCCACACACGTTTCGGGAGCCCCCTCATGAAGCCTGCGCGTCCCCGGGCAGCCCTCCTCGGCGCTGTTCTGACAACGTTGTCCGCGCTCCTCGTGGGCGCCGTCCCCGCCGTCGCCGCCCCGGAGGCGGCGGTGTGCAACAAGTACTGCGACGCGCGGGACCCGGCGCTCAGCCCCCAGGACCGTACTCCCGTCACGGCGACCGTGGACTCCCGCACGATCGCCCTCCACTTCGACGACACGGACGCGATGGGCTGGGGCTCCATCGACAACGGCGGGGCCGGCGACCACGTCTGGCTGGACCGGTCCATGGACGGCGGCAGGACCTGGGCATCGGGCAGCAAGCTGGGTGACACCGCCGTGCCGTCCGGGGGCCGGGGCTGGCGCACCCAGATGTACAACGTGGACGACTGGAACACCCAGGGCGTCGGAGCGCTGCGCGCCTGCGGGCAGCCGGCGGGCGGCGGCGCCATCGCGTGCACCCCCTGGGCCCGCACCACCTGGAACGCGGCACCGCCGCCGCGACCGCCCTGATGATGTCGTTCGACCGGGGCACCAAACTCTTCGGCGGCAACGGCTGGTGGACCGCGGCCAACGCGCTGACCGCCGTCATCGACAACATCCGGATCACCGGCATGGGCAGTTACCGGTACGCCATCGCCGACACGTACGAGAAGAACATCAACGCCCAGGGCGGCCAGTTCCGCAACGAGTACCTGGACGACACAGGCTGGTGGGGCCTCGCCTGGATCGCCGCGTACGACCTGACGGGGGAGAGCCGCTACCTCGACACCGCACGGGCCGACGCGGACCACATGTTCGCCAACTGGAACGGCACCTGCGGCGGCGGGGTCCGGTGGAACACCGACGGCAACTACAAGAACGCCATCACCAACGAACTCTTCCTCGCCCTCACGGCGGCCCTGCACAACCGCATCCCCGGCGACACCGTGTACCTGGACCGGGCGAAGAACGAATGGGACTGGTTCCAGCGCAGTGGCATGATCAACGGTGACCGCATGATCAACGACGGTCTCGACGGCAACTGCGCCAACAACGGCCAGCCCACCTGGACCTACAACCAGGGTGTCGTCCTGGGCGCGCTCACCGAACTGCACCGGGCCACCGGCGACCAGGGCCTCCTGACGACCGCGCGCGGCCTCGCCGACGCGTCCACCGTCCGGCTCCAGACCGACGGCGTCCTGCGCGAACCCGGCGAGGGCGACGGCTGTGCCGGGGACGGCCCCAGCTTCAAGGGCGCCTATGTGCGCGGCCTCGGCGCCCTCAACCGCACGCTCTCCGACCACCCGTACGCCGCACCCCTCACCCGCTGGGCCGACAGCGCCCACGACCGCGACCGCAACGCCCTCGACCAGTACGGCCCGCACTGGAACGGCGGCGGCGGGACCACCGACTACGGCTGCCAGCAGAGCGCACTCGACCTGCTCAACGCCGCCACCGGCTGACCCGGCGGGGCGCCCGGTACGCGAAATGCCGGGCGCCGTCACCCGGGAAGGAGCACGCGGCTGAGTACGATCCCCTGATGAGCGATGCGCATGCGGCCGGAGTGATCCGCGTGGTCGGCGCGGCGACGAACAACCTCAAGGACGTCACCGTCGACGTGCCCAAGAAGGCGCTCACCGTCGTCACGGGGGTGTCCGGCTCGGGCAAGTCGTCGCTGGTGCTGGACACGATCGCGGCCGAGGCCCAGCGGCTGGTCAACGACGCCTACCCGACGTTCGTACGCAACCGGCTGCCGCAGCTGCCCGCGCCCGAGGTCCAGTCGATGGACGGGCTCACCTTCACGGCGCTGATCGACCAGCGCCGCTTCACCGGCAACGCCCGCTCGGTCGTGGCGACCGCCTGCGACGTCGCACCGCTGATGCGGCTCGTGTTCTCCCGGATCGGTGAACCCTCCGCCGGCTACACACCCGCGTACTCCTTCAACGACCCGACCGGGATGTGCCCGCGGTGCGAGGGCATCGGCACCGTGGTCGACATCGACGCCGCCGAACTCATCGACCCGGAGAAGTCCATCAACGAGGGGCCGGTCCGCTTCAGCCTGTTCCGGCGGGGCGGATACCGGTGGAAGCGGTTCGCGTACAGCGGACTGTTCGACCGGGACAAGCCGCTGAAGGACTACACGGACGAGGAGATGGACCTCTTCCTCCACGCCGAGCAGCTGAAACTCCCGGACCCGGACCCCGAGTTCCCGAAGACCGCCCGCTTCGACGGCGTCGTCACCCGTATGCGCGACACCTTCGTCAAGAACCACCCGACGAAGATCTCCGCCCAGGTCCGCGAGGAGCTGGACCGCATCACCACCCGCCACACCTGCCCGGAGTGCCGGGGCACCCGGCTCAACGAGGCGGCCAGAGCCAGCCTGATCGACGGCCGTTCCCTCGCGGACTGGTCGGCCATGTCGGTCACCCGGCTGCGGGAACTGCTGGCGGACACCCACGACCCGCGCGTCGAGCCCGCGCTCGACGGCATCCGCGCCACGCTCGACGCCCTCCGCTCCGTCGGCCTGGGCTACCTCTCCCTGGACCGGACCTCCTCCACCCTCTCCGGCGGCGAGGCCCAGCGGGTGAAGATCGTCCGGCACCTGGGCAGCGCCCTCACCGACGTCACCTATGTGTTCGACGAGCCCTCCGTCGGTCTGCACCCCGTCGACGTCCACCTCCTCACCCATCTGCTGCTTCGGCTGCGGGACTCGGGCAACACCGTGCTGGTGGTCGAGCACCACCGGCAGATGATCGGCATCGCGGACCACGTCATCGACGTCGGCCCGGGCGCCGGGGCGGACGGCGGGCGGATCGAGTTCGAGGGCACGCCCGACGCGCTGCGCACGAGCGGCACGGTGACCGGGCGCCTGCTCGGGACCCCGCTGGAGATCGCCACCACCGCCCGCCCGTGGCAGGGCTCCGTCGTCGTCCGCAAGGCCCGCGCCAACAACCTGACCGGCTTCGACGCGGAGTTCCCGCTCGGCGTCCTCACCGCCGTCACCGGAGTCGCCGGCTCCGGGAAGAGCTCCCTCGCCACCCGGGAACTCCCTGCCCAGCAGCCCGAGTTCACGGTGGTGGGCCAGGACCCGCTGCGCGGCGGGCAGCGGTCCACCTCGCTGTCCATCCTCGGCGTCGCCGACCACGTCCGGGGCGCGTTCGCCCGGGCGTCGGACCTGGACCCGTCCTGGTTCAGCTTCAACTCCAAGGGCGCCTGCCCCGCCTGCCGGGGCAAGGGCCACCTCACCACCGAGCTGGCGTTCCTGGACGACGTCTCCACCCCGTGCGACGTCTGCGGCGGCCTGCGCTTCAACGACACCGCCCTCGCCGTCACGGTCCGGGGCAGCACCATCGCCGATGTGCTCTCCATGGCCGCACACGACCTCGCGGACCGGTTCCCCGACGATCCCGGGATCGTCGCGGCGATGTCCTGGCAGCAACGCGTCGGCCTCGGCTACATCGCCGTCGGCCAGTCCCTCGACACCCTCTCCGGCGGCGAGAAGCAGCGACTCCTCCTGGCCCGCCACCTCAGCGGCGTCGACGACCTGGCCGGCGAGCGGATCGTCCTGGACGAGCCGACCACCGGACTGCACCCCAGCGACGTGGACCGGATCAACGTGCTCTTCGACGACCTCCTGGAGGCCGGGGCCACGCTCGTCGTGGTCGAGCACAACCTCCGCGTCGTCGCCCGCGCCGACCACGTCATCGACATCGGGCCCGGCGCCGGCACCGACGGCGGCCGGGTCGTCTTCACCGGCACCCCCGCCGCCCTTCTCGACGACGATGCCTCGCTGACCGGCCGCGCCCTTCGGCTCGCCTCCGCACCCGAGACCCGGCCTCGGCGCAGGAAGGCCCGCGGCCGTACGGCAGAGTAGGGGCATGCCGACCTACACGACCATGCCGTACCACCTGGAGACCGAGCGGCTGACCCTGCGCCCCTGGGCCGAAACCGACGCCGCCGAGTTCAGCGAACTCCTCTCCGAGCGCGGCGAGGAGAACTACACCGTGGAACGCGCCCGCAAGGGCATCGCCGGTCTCCTCGCCGGCACGGAGAACACCGGCATCGCGCTCCTCCCCATCCAGCGCCGCGACGAGGGCGACTTCATCGGCTACTGCGGACTGATCATCGGCCGCTCCACCCTGGAGGAGCCCGAGATCGCCTACGAGCTCTTCCGACGTGCGCACAACAAGGGTTACGCCACCGAGGCAGCCCGCGCCGTGCTCGGCGCCGCCGCCGCGACCGGGCGGCGACGGCTCTGGTCGACCGTCGCCACCTGGAACGCGCCCTCGCTCCGGGTCCTGGACAAGCTCGACTTCGTGCGGGACCACCTGTCCATGGAGGAGAACGGCGAAGTCGTCTGGCTCACCCGCGAGTTGCCGTAAACGCTAGATCCGGCGCCGGTACGCGAACACCCACCTGTTCCCCTCCAGCGCGTCGTTCGGCTCCGGCAGCGGGCCGCGCCCGTGGCGGCGGGTGAACTCGAAGGGGGTGTGCGTCGACGCGGACCAGCCCCGCGCGGCGAGCCGCCCCGCCGAGTCGGGGCGCGGGCCCAGGTCGAAGAGGCCGAGCAGGTCGATGCCGATCTGTTCCCGTGTCGCCGTGTAGATCGCGCTGTCCCGGTACGCCAGGAGATCCGCCTCCAGCTTCGCCTCGAAGGCCAGCGCGCTTCCCTCGGTGGCCAGCAGGTCCACGGTGTCCACGAGATACGTCTCGGCGGGGCCCGGCAGGTAGAACAGCAGCCCCTCCGCCAGCCAGATGCTCGGCGCCGCCGGATCGAAGCCCGAAGCGGTCAGCGCGGCGACCCAGTCGTCGCGCAGGTCGACCGGGATCAGCACACGCTTCACCCTCGGCGCGGCCGACAGGTCCGCGAGGACCTGGTGCTTGAAGGCCAGCACGCCCGGCCGGTCGACCTCGAAGAACACACAGTCCGACGGCCAGTCCAGCCGGAACGCCCGGGTGTCCAGCCCGGCGCCCAGGAGCACCACTTGACGGGCGCCCGTCAGCACCGACCGGACGACGAAGTCGTCCAGGACCCGGGTCCGCAGCCCGAAGTAGCGGGCGAACCGGCCCCACAACGCGTTCTCGTCCCCGTCCGGCACCTCCTCGATGCGCACGGGCCACCCGTCACAGGCCGGCGCGGCCCGCACGAAGTGCTCGGCGTAGATGTCGCGGGCCAGGCTGTCCCGGCGACGGGTCTCGATCGCGCGGGCGGCGGCGACCAGCAGAGCGGTCAGCCCCACACCCCCGTCCACGCCTTCCGCCGCCAGGCCCTGGGACGTCGTACCGCATACCTCGTTCATCGGTTCCTTCCCTCCGGGATCAGGACCGGTTTGACCACCCGGCCCGCTTCGCAGTCGCGTTCGGCCTCGTTGACGTCGGCCAGGGGATAAGTACGGATCAGCTGGTCGAAGGGGAAGCGCCCGGCCCGCCACAGCTCCGTCAGGACGGGGATCAGCAGCTCCGGCACCGCGTCCCCCTCGCAGATGTGGCGGACGCTCCGGCCCCGGTCCAGCGTCCCCGGCTCCAGCGGCAGGGCGCTGTGCAGCCGCGCCACCAGGCCCAGCGTCCCGGTCGGGCGCAGCGCCCGGAGCGCGTCGTTGATCAGCGCGGGCGACGCCGTCGTGTCCAGTGCGTACCGGGCGCCGCCGTCCGTCAGCCGGCGGATGTGCTCCGGCAGCCCGGCCGCGTCGGTGGGCAGCGGGACGGCACCGAACCGCTCGGCGAGCTCCAGCCGCTGGCGGTGCCGGTCCACCGCCACGACCGCAGCCCCGGCCGCCCCCGCCGCCATGACCGCGGCGAGCCCCACCGCCCCGGCGCCGAGGACCACCAGCGTGTCGCCGGGCCCGGCGCGGAAGGTGTTCAGCACCGCCCCGGCCCCGGTGAGGAAGCCGCAGCCGAGCGGCCCGAGCAGTTCGACGGGCAGCGCGGGGTCGACGCGGACGGCGTTGCGGGCGGAGACGAGCGCGTACTCGGCGAACGAGGACTGGCCGAACCACCGCGGAGCCAGCGCCATCCCGTCCGCGTCGCCGAACCGGGGCGGCTCCTGCGCACGCCCTCCGAAGAGATTGAGCGCGGCGAAGGAGTCGCAGTACGCGGGGGCCGCGCCGCGGCAGTTCCGGCAGTGTCCGCAGGAGTCGAAGCTCAGCACCACGTGGTCGCCGACGCCCGTCTCCGTACCGGGCCCGCCGCCCGACGCCACGACGACCCCGGCCCCCTCGTGGCCGAGGACCGCCGGCAGCGGGCTGCGCCCGGCCGACCCGCGCACCGCGAGGTCGGTCCGGCACATTCCGGCGCCCGCGATCTCCACCAGCAGCTCACCGGCGGCGGGTTCGGTGTGCAGGACGACGTCCTCGACCGCGAACGGCTCCTCGTACGCGCGCAGCACCGCCGCCCGGAATCTCCTGGTCACGGCTCCTCCGGGCGGTGGACGACGAACGGCCGCAGATTTCCATAAAGCCCCCAGGGCCCGCCCGCGACGCCGACGCCGCTGTCCTTGATCCCGGCGAACGGCTGGGCGAGCGACAGCTCCGCGTGATGGTTGATCCACGCCGTGCCGCACTCCAGCCGGTCCGCCACCGCCTCCGCCCGGTCGAGATCGGTGCCCCAGACGGAGCCGCCCAGACCGAAGCCCGTGCCGTTCGCCGCGGCGACCGCCTCGTCGACGCTTCCGTACGGCAGCACCGGCAGGACCGGCCCGAACTGCTCCTGGGTCACCACCGCGCTGCCGGGCGGCACATCGGTGAGGACCGTCGGGGCGAAGAAGTGGCCGGGCCCGGCCGCCCGGTGCCCGCCGGCCGCGGCCCGGGCGCCGTCGGCCAGGGCCCGTCCGGTGAGCTCCGCCACCCGGGCCAGCTGCGGGGCGTTGTTGACGGGACCGATGCGGGTGTCCGGGTCGAGGCCGCTGCCCACCGCGACGGACTTCGCCCGCAGGGCCAGCGCCTCGACCACCTCCGCGTGCAGCCGGGCCGGGGCGTACACCCGCTTGACCGCCATGCAGACCTGCCCACAGTTGCGGAACGCGGCCCAGAACAACCGGTCCGCGATCCCCTCCACGTCGACGTCGTCCAGCAGGACCGCCGCGTCGTTCCCGCCCAGTTCCAGGGTGACCCGGGCGAGGGAGGAGGCCGCCCCCTCGGCGACCGCCCGCCCGGTGGCCACCGAACCGGTGAACGTGACGTGCCGGATGCCCGGATGCGACGCGAGGCGCGCCCCGAGGGGTTCGCGCCCGGTGACGACGGTCAGCACGTCCTCGGGCAGGACGGCCGCCAGCAGGGACCCCAGCAGCCGGGTGGCCAGCGGGGTGTACGGGGACGGCTTGAGGACCACGGTGTTGCCCGCCGCGAGCGCGGGCGCGAACTTCGCCGCCGCCAGTTGCAGCGGGAAGTTCCACGGCACGATCGCGGCGACCGGCCCGACGGGACGCCAGCGGACCTCGCTGCGCACGGGCCGCCCGTCGCTGATCCGCCGCGTCCTGGGGGCCAGGTCCGCGAAGTACCGCAGCCGGGCCGCCGTGCGGGCGACCTCGGCGTACGACTCGGCCAGCGGCTTGCCCTGCTCCCGGGTGAGCAGCCGCGCCAGGTCGTCACCGGCCGCCTCCACGGCGTCGGCCGCGCCACGCAGCGCGTGTGTCCGGGCGGCGGCGTCGGCCCGCCACCCGGACCAGGCCCGGTGGGCCCGGTCGACCACCGCGTCCAGCTGGTCCGGCCGCAGGTCGGGGGCCTCGCCGCAGGTCTCCCCGGTGGCCGGGTCGGCCACGGCGAACCACGCGTCCCCGCCCCCGCGCCCCACCTCGTCGAAGGTCCGCATCCCGGCGGTCAGCCCGCGAGGGTGACGCCGGCCGCGAACTCCCGGGCATGCCGGTCCATCTCCGCCCGGAACGCGGCCACCAGATGCGGCTGAATCCTTCCGGCATTGCGGTCACCGCCCTCGCAGACCGCCCCGCGCACCCCCACGATGTCCGTGCCGATCCGGGTCAGCGTGGCGAGGTCCGCCTGCTTCACGCTGCCCGCGAGGGCCGCGAGCAGCCCGGAGGCGTGGGCGAGTCCGACGAACTCGGCGCAGACGTCCGGCGGTACGTGGTCGAACAGCCGTGAGCCGTCCTTGATCGCCGTGTCGAGCATGGCCGCGTCGGCGCCGGACCGGGCGGCGATGTCGGGCAGCGCGAGCGGGTTGACGCAGCCGACGCGGTGGGCGTCGGCATAGCCCGAGGCGACGACCAGGGCCTCGGGGCGGTAGTCCTTCACCGCCCGCACGACCGCCCGCATCACCTCGATCCCCTGCTCGGGAGTGGTGCACCCGTAGAGCCCGACCTTGATGTACGTGGCACCCGAGACGACGGCCCCCAGCGCCGCCTGGGCCACCGTGCCGGGCTTGTACGGAACGTCGCCCACGGTCGCGGACACCGGCTTGCCGGCCGGCACCGCCTCCCGGATCTCCCTGATCACCCAGGGGAAATTGGCGCCGAGCGACCCCTCGTCGGGCTTCTTCACATCGACGATGTCCAGATACTCCGCCGCCTTCGCGCAGTCGACGGCTTCCTCGACGCTGTCCGGAGAGATGAGAAGCAACACCTTGGGCTCCTTCCGCCGCAGGGGTGCGGATCACCAGGTTGACCTGCGGTGCGCTTATCATTTCCGCCGCCCAGGGCCCCCGGTAGAGCGTGCGGAGACCCCCGGGAGCACGGCGGCCCGAGCGCACAGCGCCGCACGCCCCGGCGCGCGGAGGCGCGTGGGATCATGCGGGGATGAGCACAGACCTGGAAGTGAGCGCGCTGGCGGTCAACATCACGATCCCGGCGGAGCTCCGCTGGACCGACACCCGGCGCGGGACGGAGTTCCAGCTCACCACCCTCAACATCCGGCTCCTGCCCGACGGCCGCCTGGCCGCGAAGGCGTACGGGCGTCCGGTGGAGGGCGGACGCGGCGCCTATGTGTCGTTCCCGGTGCCCGACCGGCCGGAACTGGCGGCCCTCGTCGCCGAGGGGGCGAGCCGCGCCGGCACGCTGTGGGCGGCCCATCGCGGACTCGGCTGAGCCCGGCGGCGGACGCGCGAAGCCCCCGCGAGCGGACCGCTCGCGGGGGCACACGGCCGGGGTGCTCAGCTCTCCAGGGAGAACGTCTGGGCCGCTGATCCGTCGCACGGCTGCTGCGAGAGGTGCGCCCCGTTGGCGGTGGACGCACCGTCCACGGCCAGGCACTTGCCGCTGTTGCGGGCGACGAAGCGGTAGCGGCCGGCCGTGCCGGAGGGCTCCGCCCGCCACTGCTGGTTGGTGCCGCCCACGTAGGACCACAGGTGCACCCGGGTGCCGGACGCGGTCGCGCCGGGGCCGCCGTCGACGTCCCACACCTTGCTGTTGTGCCGGTTGACGACCTGGTAGGTGCCGTCACCGGCGGACCGGAACTGCCAGCCCTGGTTGGCGCCGGTGGTGCAGCTCCACTGCTGGAGCGCGGTCCCGTCGGCGGTGCCCCAGTCGGCGGCGTCCAGGCAGGCACCGCTGTTGGCGTTCTTCACCCGGTACCAGGCGGACGAGTCGATGGAGCCTGCGGGAGGCTCCGTGGTGCCGCCGTCGGTGCCGCTCCACACGAAGGTGGCGACCGCGCCCGCGGGCAGCGTGTAGACGAGCGACCTGCCGTTGTCGGTCAGTGAGAACTTCTGCGCGCTCGTGGCCGAGTTGACGACGTACGCGGCACGGGTGCCGTCCGGGTTCTGGAAGGCGACGTTCTCCACCCCGCCGTTGCCCTGGCTGGTCGAGCCGATGCGGGTGGCGCCGGGCTTGACGAACTTGGCGAGCTGGCCCAGCACGTAGAACTCGGCGTTGCGCGTCACGTTGCCGTTCGCGATCTCCACGACGCCGTTGCAGCGGTCCGAGCAACCGCCCTGGTGGGGGCCGCCGTTCTGGTCCAGGGCCAGGTTCCAGTCGATGACCGTCTCGCCGCCGTTGCGCATGTTCTGCACGACGAGGTTCTCGGCGTGCCACTTGAGGGTGTCGGCGAACGTGGTGGACCGGTCGGCGCTCTCCGTACCGGAGCACTCGGTGAAGAAGACCCGCTTCCCGGCGTTGACGACCTGCTGCTGGGCGGACGGGTTGCCGCCGTAGCAGTGGAACGCGGCGCCGATCACCCGGCTCATGCCCGGGGTCCCGTTGAACACCTCCAACGGGTAGTTGGGGTGGTCCCAGTTGTGGTCGAAGGCCAGCAGGTTCGTCGGCAGGTTCGCCGCCGTCAGCGTACGGTCGAGCACCTTGAAGAATTCCGCCTGCTGGGACGACGACATGGTCATCGACGGGTAACTCGCGGCGAACTCGGGCTCGTTCTGCACGGTGAGGTCGGTCAGCGTGATGCCCTGCTGCGCGTACGCCTTGATCGCCTTGACCAGGTAGTCGGCGTATGCCTGGTAGCTGTCCGTCTTGAGGCTGCCGCCGTTCAGCGCGTTGTTGGTCTTCATCCAGGCGGGCGGCGACCAGGGCGTGCCCATGAAGCGGATGGCCGGGTTGACCGAGGTGGCCTGCTTCAGGACCGGGATGATCTCGGCCTTGTCCCGGTCGATGGAGAAGGAGCCGCGGGTGTCCTCGTACGTGTAGAGGCTGTTGTCCGCGTTGAAGTCGCTGCTGCCGAGCGGCTGGCGCAGATAGCTGAGCCCGATGCCGTCGCCGGCGGACGAGAACAGCGAGCTCATCAGCGCGTTCCGCTTGTCCTGCGGCAGGCCCTGGATCAGGTGGGCCGAGGCCCCGGTGACCGAGGCGCCCGCCCCGGTGAACTTCTGGCCCTTGCTGTTGGCGTCGACGCGGATGTCGACGCTCTGCGGCGAGCCCGTGAAGGCGACGGAGCCCTCTGCGGACAGCCTCTTCGCGCCGTCGGGGGTGGTGACCCATACCTGAGCCGTGGGGTCGGCGGCCTGCGCTGCCGTACCGCCGCCGGCCAGGCCGACGGCTGCGACGGCCATCGCCAGGGCCGCGCCTGCGGCGCGCGCCCGGGGGCGTGGGGGAGTGTCGTGGGACATGTGCGGCTCTCCTTCGGTCATGCCTGGGGGAGGACATGGCGCGTCCCCCGGACACCGCAGCGGGCCGCGGCTCCGTGGACGACGGCGATATGAAAGCACACCCACTAAGTGGTTAGTAAGTAGTCGTGCGCGCATTGGTGCGGGCGGTTTCCGCGCCCCCGCCGACCCCAGGTCAGCGGGCCGGACGCCCCCGTTGACCCCTGTTCCGGCCGGTCTAAGCTGTGCCGGTGAGCAACCAGTCAGCAGGCAGGTCCGGCCGGTCGGCCAAACCCCGCACGCCCAGGAGCCCGGAAGCCCAGCAGCGGCAGCGGGACATCCTGCACATCGCGATGGACACCTTCGCCGCCCGTGGCTACAACAACGCCTCGCTCGCCGAGATCGCCGACCGGGTCGGCCTCACCCAGGCCGGTGTCCTGCACTACTTCCGGTCCAAGGCGCTCCTGCTCACCAGCGTCCTCGAACTGCGCGACCAGTCGGACATCCAGCAGCTCGGCCCGGACCGCCCCCAGGGCCTGGCGTTCCTGCGCCACCTGGTCGACACGGCGGTCCGCAACGCCGAACGCGAGGGCATCGTGCGTCTGTACGCCGTCCTGTCGGCGGAGTCCGTCACGGACGACCACCCGGCGCAGGAGTACTTCCGGGACCGCTACGACGGGCTGCGAGGCCTCGTCGCCGACGCCCTCCGCGAGGCGTGCGGCCTCCCCGACGACGGGACGGAACAGGTCGCGCACGCCGCCGACGCGATCATCGCCGTGATGGACGGCCTCCAGGTCCAGTGGCTGCTCGCGCCCGGCGCCGTGGACATGGCCGCCTCGACGGACCTGGTCGTCAACGCCCTGCTCAGGACGCTGGCCCCGGACCGCTTCGGCGCGAACGGCTGAACGGCCCATAGGGCTCCTGCGTTCCGGTGATCTTCCGGCGGAGGTCGATCCGTTCCGCTCCCGGACGCCGTTGGCCATGGGGTGCGACCGCGCACCGCGCAGGAGACGAGCAAGGGTGTGAGGCACGGATGACCCGCATGGACCGCAGAAGCATGATGCGACTGACCTCGGCGGCGACGATCACCGGGGGACTGGCGGCCGGAGCCGCCGGAACCGCCCACGCGACGCGCAGGGCCGACCGGCAGTTCACCCTCGACGGCAGGCGCACCGGCGCGAACATCCCGGACGTGCTGACCGTCGGCGTCCCGTACTACGTGCGCTACGAACTGACGGACACCGAGGGCCGCGCCGCCGGCACCGAGAATGCGCACTGCCTGCCCGTCACCGTGGGGCCCGACGGCGCCTTCGTCATGGCGACCCTGGTCCTGGACCTCGCCGACGGGATGATCACGGCCTCCACCGCCTTCCAGCGCCCGCTCCCCGCCGTGACCGAGCTGCCGCTGGGCTCGCGCCGCTGGACCCACGAGTTCGCCGTCACCGGCGGCACCGGCGGCTACAACGGTGCGGAGGGCTCGGTCAGCATCGAGCACCTCACCCGCGACGAGGACACCCTCACCGTCACCCTGACGGACAGCGCCGGCTGAGACCGGGCGGCCGTCACGGTTTCAGCGCGTCGTGGGCCCCGTCACGAAGACCGTCGGCCGGGTCTCGTCCTCCTCGCGGAAGAAACCGCCGGGGCCCGGGTGTGTCCGTCAGGCTTCGCGCACCGCCGCCAGCACCTCGTCGCGGACCTGCTCCATCAACTCCTGCGTGCGCGCCTCCACGTTGAGCCGCAGCAGCGGTTCCGTGTTGGACGGGCGGAGGTTGAACCACCAGTCCGCGCCGCCGACGGTGAGGCCGTCCAGGGTGTCCGCCGTGACGCCGGGGCGGGACTCCCACACCGCGCGCACCGCCGCTGTACGGGCGGCCTGGTCGGTGACCGTGGAGTTGACTTCGCCGGACGCGGCGTACCGCTCGTAGCGGCTGGTCAGCGCGGACAGCGGGCCGTCCTGGCCGCCGAGCGCGGCGAGGACGTGGAGCGCCGCCAGCATGCCCGTGTCCGCGTTCCAGAAGTCGCGGAAGTAGTAGTGCGCGGAGTGCTCGCCGCCGAACGCGGCCCCGGTCCGGGCCATTTCGGCCTTGATGAACGAGTGGCCGACCCGGGTACGGACCGGTGTGCCGCCCGCCGCGCGGATCACCTCGGGCACCGCGCGCGAGGTGATGAGGTTGTGGATGACGGCCGCGCCCGGGTGCCGCGCCAGCTCGCGCGACGCGACCAGGGCCGTGATCGCCGACGGCGAGACCGGGGCGCCGTTCTCGTCCACCACGAAGCAGCGGTCCGCGTCCCCGTCGAAGGCCAGCCCGAGATCGGCGCCCTCGGCACGCACCCGGGCCTGGAGGTCCACGATGTTCGCCGGCTCCAGCGGGTTGGCCTCGTGGTTCGGGAACGTGCCGTCCAGCTCGAAGTACATCGGCACCACCGTCAGCGGCAGCCCCGCGAGCACCGTCGGGACCGTGTGGCCGCCCATGCCGTTGCCCGCGTCCACCACCACCTTCAGCGGGCGGATCGCGGACAGGTCCACCAGGGAGTGCAGATACGCGGCGTATCCGGCCCGGGTGTCCCGGCCGGTGACGCCTCCCGCGCGGGCGGCCGGGGCCGGGGCGCCCTCGTCCGTCCACCGCTCCACGAGCGCGCGGATCTCGGCGAGCCCGGTGTCCTGGCCGACCGGCTCCGCACCCGCCCGGCACAGCTTGATTCCGTTGTAGCGGGCCGGGTTGTGCGAGGCGGTGAACATCGCACCGGCGAGGCCCAGCGAGCCCGACGCGTAGTACAGCTGGTCCGTCGAGCAGAGCCCGATCTCCGTGACGTCGGCACCCTGCGCCGCGGCGCCGCGCGCGAACGCCCCGGCGAGACCGGGGGAGGAGGGCCGCATGTCGTGCCCCGTCACGATCGCGTCCGCGCCGGTCACCCGGACGAACGCGGCACCGAACAGCTCCGCCGTCGTCTCGTCCCACTGGTCCGGCACCACACCGCGCACGTCGTACGCCTTGACGAGCCCCGACAGGTCGGTCCGGGGCGTCGGGTCAGTCACGGGCGTCGTCATCGGTGTCTCCATGGGCGGTACGGAAAGAGGGCGGGGCGAGGAACCACACGGCGGTGTCGGGCGGCAGGGCGTCCCCGTCGAGCGGTCCACTGCTGAGCAGCGGGCGCCCGAGCGTACGTACGGGCGCGGCGCCAAGATTGACGGCGCACCCCAACTCCCCGCGCCGGAACACCAGGACGGGCGCGCCCGGCTCCGAGAGCCAGACGGGCGGCGCCGCCGGGTCAGGGGCCGGATGGGCGCGGCGCAGCCGCAGCGCCGCACGGTACAGGGCGAGCGTCGAGCCGGGGTCCGTCTCCTGCGCGGCGACAGTGAGACCGGCCCAGCCATCGGGCTGCGGCAGCCAGGTGGCCCCGGCGTCCGCCGTGGTGAAGCCGTACGGCGCCCGCGCGCCGGCCCACGGCATCGGCACCCGCGCCCCGTCGCGCCCGCGCTCCGTGCGGCCGGACCGCTCCCACAACGGGTCGCGGATGCGGTCGACGGGCACATCGGCCTGCGGCAGGCCCAGCTCCTCGCCCTGGTAGAGGTACGCGGAGCCGGGCAGCGCCAGCATCAGCAGCGCGGCGGCGCGGGCCCGCGCCGGGGATCCGTACCGGGTGACCGGGCGCACCGCGTCATGGCTGGAGAGCAGCCAGGTGACGGCCGCGCCCGGCACACCGAACGAGTCGTCGATGACGCGGCGCAGCTCCGCCGGATCCCAAGCCGCTTCCAGAAACGCGAAGTTGAACGCCTGGTGCATCTCGTCGGGCCGGATGTAGCGGGCCAGCCGCGCCGGATCGAACACGGCCGACTCCGCGACCATCACCCGGTCGTCCGGCGCCACCGCGCCCGGCGGCGCCGGATGCGTGTCGAGCAGCGCCCGCCACTCGCGGTACAGCGGGTGCAATTCCTCCTGGTCGTAGTACGGCATCAGGTGGTTGCGCAGCGGGTCGGCGTGCTGCCCGGGCCCGGCGTCCGGCAGGCCCTCCGCCTTGAACAGGGCGTGCGCCACGTCCACCCGGAAGCCGTCCACGCCCCGGTCGAGCCAGTAGCGCAGGACCTCCATGAACGCGTCGCGGACCTTCGGATTGCGCCAGTTCAGGTCGGGCTGCTCGGGGGCGTGCAGATGGCAGTACCACTCGCCGTCCGCGGCCCGCGTCCAGGCCGGACCGCCGAACGCCGACTGCCAGTCGTTCGGCGGCAGTTCGCCGGCCTCGCCCCGGCCCGCCCGGAACAGGTACATCTCCCGCTCCGCCGATCCCGGGCCGGCGGCGAGCGCGTCCAGGAACCACGGGTGGCGGTCCGACGTGTGGTTCGGGACGAGGTCCACGATGAGCTTGAGGCCCAGCTCGTGGGCGCGGGCCGTCAGCCGTCCGGCGTCCGCGTCCGTCCCCAGGTCCGGGGCGACACCCGTGTAGTCGGAGATGTCGTAGCCGCCGTCGGCCAGCGGCGACGGGTAGAACGGGGTGCACCACACGGCGTCCGCGCCCAGGTCCCGGATGTGTTCCAGGCGCGCGGTCAGGCCTACGAGGTCGCCCGTGCCGTCCCCGTCCGAGTCGGCGAAGGACCGGGGGTACACCTCGTAGCAGACCATGTCCTGCCACCAGCTCATGCGGGAACTCCTTCGAAGAGGGCCGGGCGGGGGGACAGGACCCGCTGCTCGGCGCCGGTCGCGGCGGCGACCGTGGCCGCCTCGGCGACCGCGACCGCCGCGAAACCGCTGACCGGGCCGGCCACCGGGGGCTCACCCGTGCGGACCGCCCGCACCAGATCGGCCATCGCGGCGCGCACGCTCTGCGCGTACACGTACGGCTTGCGCGGCTCGCCGCCCAGGTCCAGGACGGCGGTCACGCGGTGCGGCACGGTGCGCTCCTCGCCCCGGCCACGGGCCGGCGCGGCGGACCCGGCGTCCCGCTCCACGCGCACGGTGATCCGCTCGCCGCCGCCGGGCCGGAACCCCTCGACGGCCAGCAGGTCGTCCCGCAGCTCCGGCAACTCCTCCCAGGCACGGGCGCCGTCCTCGTCCACCCACGCGGTGATTTCCGCGTGCACGGGGATCCAGCCGCTGATCCGCGTCTCCGCGAACCCGTGGTCCAGGCGCATCAGCTGCCGCTCGGCGCGATGGGCGTGCGTGAAGGAGTGGAGGTGCGAGGCGAGGACGCCCCCGGGGTGCACCACATCGGCGCTGACCATGTCGACCGGGCCGCCTGGGCGGCCGACCGCGGTGGCCCGCACGCTCAGCGGATCGGTGCCGAGGAGGGCGCGGGCGGCGTCGAAGAAGTGGACGCCGTGCTCGATGAAGATGCCGCCGCTGTGCGCCGCGTCCCAGAACCAGTGGCCGGGGCCCAGGTCCTCGTCGGACGCGTCGTTCTCGAACAGGAACCGGCGCGGCGGCGCGAGCAGCCCCCGCCCGGTCAGCCGCTCCACCGCCCGCAGCAGCGGGTTGTAGCGCAGCACATGGTCCACGACCAGGGCACGCCCGGCGCGCCTCGCCTCGTGGACGACCGCCGAGGCGTCCTCGGTCGTGGTGGCGAGAGGCTTCTCGCAGAAGACATGGCGCCCCGCGCGCAGCGCGGCCGTGGCCATCGCGGCGTGGGTCGCGGGCGGGGTGGCGATCAGTACGGCCGCCACGTCGTCCCGCCGAAGGAGCTCGTCCAGCGAACCCAGCGCCGGAACGCCGTGCCGCTCACCGAGCAGCCGGGCCCGCTCCGGCGAAGGGTCGGCGACCGCCGCGAGCCGCAGACCGGGCAGCCCGGCGATCGCGTCGAGGACGAACTCCGCGAACCCGCCGCAGCCGGCCAGGCCGATACCGAGGGCGCCTTCTGTCATGCCGTGCGCTCCAGGAGGGCCACGCCGATGTGCGCGTCGGCCATGCCGTAGAACACGTACAGCTCGCCGTCGATCTCCTCGATCGCCGTGGGGAAGACGACGTTCGGGACGGTGCCCGAGCGCTCCTCCTCGGTCTCCGGCGCCATCAGCGGCTGGTCCGAGCGGGCGAGGACGCGGGACGGGTCGGCCGGGTCGAGGATCATCGCGCCGGCCGCGTACGACACGTCCTGGTTCTGCGCCCACGGGTCCTCGATGGAGCCCGACACGCCGTGGTGGATGAGCAGCCAGCCCTCGGGCACCCGGATCGGGGCGGGGCCGCCGCCGATCTTCAGGGACTCCCACGGGTACTCGGACAGGGCCAGCAGCCTGTGGTCGCGCGGCCGGGTCAGCGCGGAGATGTCGGCCTCCACCTCGGCGACGGGGACATAGCTGATCCAGATGCCGGGGCGCTCGTCGGTGACACCGGCGGGCAGGTGGACGCCCTCACCCGGCCGGAACCAGCCCAGGTCCCACATCGGGCGGTGCAGCATGGCGTACGCCATCTCGCCGTCCGGGCCCGGGACCGGCTCGGGGAAGTGGACGACGTCCTTGTTCGGGAAGAGGTTGAGGTCGGTGTCCAGGTCCGGCTGGTAGGCGAACTGGATCGGGCCGAGACGGGTCCAGTCGGTGAGGTTCCCGGACACGGCGAGCGCCGGCTTCGGGCCGAGCGGGCCGTAGGCCACGTAGCTCATGACGTGCTTGCCGAGCGACGGGATCCAGGTGACGCGCGGGTCCTCGACCCCGGCGTTGTTCTTGCCGCGCTCCCAGCCCTCGTCGGGGGAGAGGACGGTACCGCGGCGCTCGACGCCGTTCGGGACGCCCGCCCCGTCGAAGGTCACCTCGGCGAGGCCGACGCGGGAGACGTTGCCCTCGGCGACCAGGCGCGGCAGCAGGTGCAGGGTGCCGTCCGGGGTGCGGCCGGAGGCGGGGTTCAGGACGCCCTCGACCTCGTTCGCCTCACCGGCCAGCGGGGACATGACCACACCCTTGCGCACCATGCGGTAGGGGATGTGGGTGGCGGTGGTGGTGGTGCTCATGGCGATCAGCCCTTTACTCCGGAATCGATGTCGGTAGAGGTGAAGTGGCGCTGGAACAGGAGGAACAGGATCACCGCGGGGAGGGCCAGCACACAGGCGCCGGCCAGCAGGGCACCGGACGGATTGGCCACCGTGCCCTGAAGGTTGGAGAGGAAGCTCGCGAGCGAGACGGCCAGCGGCTGCATGTCCGCGTTCTTGGTGACGAGGAACGGCCACAGGAACTCGTTCCACGGGCCGATGAACGTCAGCAGCAGTGCGGTCAGCACGGCCGGGCGTGCCATCGGCAGCGCGATCCTCCACAGGATGCGCAGCTCGCTCGCGCCGTCGATGCGGGCCGCCTCGAAGAGCGACTGCGGCATCTGCGCGAAGAACTGGCGGAACAGGAACACGGCCGTCGAGTTGATCGCGAACGGCAGGATCATGCCCAGGTAGTTGTCGCCGAGTCCGTAGTCGCGGACGACCAGGACGTACAGCGGCAGCGTCAGCAGCTGGAACGGGATCATCTGCACGAGCAGGAGGGCCGCGAAGACCGCCCCCTTGCCCCGGAAGCGCAGCTGTGCCAGCGCGTATCCGGCGAGCACCCCGAACACCAGCGTGCAGATCAGCACCCCGATGGTCATGATCCCCGAGTTGAGCAGGGACCGGCCCAGCGAGATCGCGCTGTTGACCGCCGCGTAGTTGTCACCGGTCAGCCCGGACGGGACCGCCGCCGACAGGTCGCCGACGGTCTGGCCGCGCAGCGAGCCGACGATCATGTAGTAGAAGGGGAACAGGAAGGCGACGGCGCCCAGCGACAGCAGCACGTAGCGGACGGCGCTGCCCCCGGCGGAGCGGCGGGCGGGCCTGCGGGTGGTGGCGCTCATGTCAGTCGCCCCTCTCGGTGAGCTTGCGGGCGGCGATCGACACGACCATCACGAAGGCGACGAGTACGACGCCCAGAGCGGCCGCGAAGTCGGGATGCCCCTGCTCGATGCCCTTCTGGTACATCAGCAGGACGGGCGAGGTGGAGGCGTGGTCGGGTCCGCCACCGCCGGTCAGCAGATACGGCTCGCTGAACAGGTTGGCGCCGGTGATGATCGCGTAGATCACGACGAGCGTCGTCGCCGGCCGTACGCCCGGCACCGTCACCGAGAAGAACTGCCGCACCTTGCCCGCACCGTCCATGGCGGACGCCTCGTACAGCTCCTTGCCGACGTTCTGCAGCGACGCCAGGTACAGCATCACGAAGAAGCCGAGCTGCTTCCAGGTCACGAACGCGGCGATCATCGGCATCGCCAGATGCGAGTTGACCAGCCAGGACGGATCCGGGGCGTGCGAGCCGAGCAGGTGGTTGACGAACCCGTCCGAGCCGAACAGGAACTGCCATACGGCGACCAGGGCCACGCTCGCCGTCACATACGGCACGTAGAACGCGGCGCGGAAGAAGCCGCGCCCCCGGATCTTCGAGTTCAGCGCCGCCGCCAGGACCAGCGAGAGGCCCACCGTCAGCGGCACGTTGATGACGAGGAAGATCAGGATGTTGAGGAACGCCTGCCCGACGACCGGGTCGGTGAACACGTCCCGGTAGTTCGACAGGCCCACCCACGGCGAGTCGATGTCCGTGCCCGGCGCGGTGAAGTAGAAGCGGTGGAAGGAGATCCACACCGTGTAGACCAGCGGGACCGCGAAGACCACCACGATGAACAGCACGTACGGCGACACGAACAGCGCGCCGGCCCGCGAGATGCCACGCCGTGCCTTGCCGCGCGGGGCGGGTGCGCTCGTGCGTACGGCGCCGGGCGCCGCGTCCAGGTTCACGCTCATGACGGGTCCCCGTACTCGTTCAGCAGGTCGGTGATCTCGGACGACGCCTTGCGCAGCCCCGCGTCCGCGGACTCGCGGCCGAACACGACCGACTTCGTCCACTCGTCGCGGAACGCCTGCCAGATGTCGATGGAGCCCGGCACGTTCGGCACCTCGACGACGCGCTGCGCCTGGTCGGCGAACGCCCTGTACGTCGGGTTCTCGGCGAAGTAGCCGGGATACTTCGCCGTCAGGTCCTCGCGCATCGGCATCTGGCCGGTGGCGTCGAGGAACTTCCCGTCCTGCGCGGCGGAGGTCGCGAACTTCAGCACGTCCCAGGCGGTGCCCCGGTTCTTGCAGGCGCTGAACATCGCCGCGGACTTCTCGTCACTGAAGGAGTGCTTGCCGCTCCCGCCGTCCGCGGTCGGCACCGGTGCCACGCCGATGTCCACGTTGTCCTTGTACGCGGCCACCGCCCACGGGCCCACGGTCGCCATGGCGGCCTTGCCGTCGTTGAGCGAGTCGCCCGGATACTGCTCCTGGGGCGCCAGCTTCTCCGCGTACAGGGTGCGCCAGAACGCCGCGACCTGCCGGCCCGCCGCCGAGTCGAACTGCGGCCTGCCGTTCTCGATCAGCTGCTTTCCGCCGCTCTGCGCGGCGAACGCCGGATAGAAGTCGTACCAGGGCTGGAAGAAGTCACTGCTCGGTGAGGGCCATATCGCGGCCTTCGCGGCGCCGCTGTGCACGAGCGTCCGGGAGGTTTCGAGGAATTGCTTGTACGTGGCCAGCTTCGGGTGCTCGGGATCGAGACCGGCCTTCGCGAACAGCTTCTTGTTGTAGAGGATCATGACCGGATTGCTCTTCCACGGCAGCTGGTAGAACTTGCCGTCGGTGGAGCGGTACTGGTCGGTGAGGGAGCCGCCGCGTCCGGCGATGTACTTCTCGCCGTCCGGGAAGTCACTGAGGGAGACGAGGCCGTTCTGCTTCTGGAACGTCGGCACCGCCGCCGGCGAGGTGTTGAAGGCGAGACAGGCCGTCGTCCCCGCGATGATCGAGGCGCTGATGGCCTCCTCGGAGGTCTTGCCCGCCGGGATCTGCTGCGCGGTGACGTGCTGGCCGGGATGGGCCTTGTTCCACGCGGCGACCATCGCCCTGCCCCACTGCACCTCCTGCGCGTTGTTGGAAAGCCAGACCGTGATCGGGCCGCGCGCCGTGGCGGCGGTGGCCGGATCGGGAGCCGACCGGCCGCAGGCCGTCGCCGTGCCCGCGAGAGCGAGCACGAGCAGCGCGTACGCCGTTCTCCTCAGCATGATTGATCTCCGAACTGTTCACGCGCGGCCTCGTCGCCGCACGGAATTGCCGGTCGGCGCGAGCACGACCGGTCGATTGCCCCTGTTACGTCACCGGCGGGGCGCCGGCCCCATCGACGCCCGGGGCACGAACTGAGCCGGGGGCAGCCGCACATGGTCGGCGGCGCCCTCGGCGACGACCGCGTCGAGCGCGCGGGCCGCCGCCTCGCCCCAGCCCCGGGCGTCCGCCCGCGCGGAGGCGAGCGGCGGGTAGCTGTACCGGGTCAGCGGCGCGTCGTCGTAACCGACCAGCGACAACTGGTCGGGCACCCGGACGCCCAGCTCCTGCGCGACCGAGAGCCCGGCCATAGCGGCCAGGTCGTTGCCGTAGACGATCGCGGTCGGCGGCTCGGCCGAGGCCAGCAGCTGCCTGGTCGCCCGCGCGCCGCCCTCGGGCGTGAACCCGCCGGGCAGCACGGGTCCTTCGGGCAGGCCGAGCGTGCGCAGGGTCTGCTCCCACGCGGTCCTGCGCCGGTGGGCGTGCAGCAGCTCCTGCGGCCCCTCGACGTGGGCGATGTCCCGGTGCCCCAGCTCCGCGAGGTGGCGGACGGCGGCCGTGTACGCCGGCTCGTCGTCCAGGCTCACCGCCGTCAGCCCGTCGCCCCACTCGGGCTGGCCGACCACGACGGCCGGCAGCCCGAGCTCCCGCAGCAGCGCGGGGCGCGGATCGTCGCGGCGCAGGTCGGTGAGGAGGACCCCGTCCACCTGCTGCTCCGAGGCGAGGCGCCGGTAGACGCCCTGCTCGTCGTCCGGGGCGGTGATGTGGATCATCAACCCGTCGCCGCGCTGCCCGATGACCGCCTCGACCCCGGCGATGAACGCCGGGAAGAAGGGGTCGGCCCCGACCTGCTCCGCGTCGCGGGCGAGGACGAGCCCGAAGGCGCCGGCCTTGCCGAGCGAGAGGGCCCGGGCCTGACGGCTGGGGGTCCAGCCGAGCTCCTGGCTCGCCGCGAGGATCCGCAGCTTCGTCTCCTCGGCGACACCGGGCCGGTCGTTCAGAGCGAAGGAGACCGTGGCGCGTGAGACACCGGCCCGCCGGGCGACATCCGCGATGGTGGGCTTGCGTGCCATGGGCCTGGACTTCCTTGCCACGGGCCGAAGACGAGTGTCTTCAAACCGGTTTGACTGCTCGAACGAGGACAACCAAACCGGTTTGGAAGGAGGGCGTCAAGAGTTCGGAGCCTGTGATGCCCGTCACCGGGGAGGGGGTGGCGTGACCGTCGGCCCGGCGTGTGAAAGGTCCGCTTGTGGCGAAAGGTCCGTTTGCGCGGGCCCGTCCTGCCGTCCCGCCCGTGAGCCGTCCGCCTGTGCGGGGATGCGGGTGCGGGCCCGGGCGAGCAGGCCCGCCGGATCCGGCTCCGCCTGGAGCGAGGCGAGGGTCATCCGCCACCACTGCTCCAGCCGCTCCGGCCAGCCCCGTTTTCCCGGCAGCTCATCGGTCAGGGCGCAGTGCCCGTAGAACCCGCACACCAGTGCCACGGCCGCCGCCGACGGCTCGACCCCGTCCGCGAGTTCACCCCGCGTCCGGGCCTGGGCGAGGAGCCGGGCGCAGGCCAGTGCCCAGGACCCGAACGGCGTCGGCACGGGCACCCCGATGGTGCGGCGCTCCGCCCACAGCCGCGCACCGGCCCGGGCCACGACGTCCTCGCTGAGGGACTGGGCGACGCGGAAGCTGAGTGCCACCAGCTTCTCCAGCGGGGGGACGCCGGGTGCGGCGTAGGCGGTGGCGAGCTGTGGCCAGGTGGCGAACTGCTCGCGCACGACGGCGAGCGCGAGCTTTTCCTTGCTGGAGTAATGGAAGTAGATCGCGCCGCTGGTCTTTCCCGAGTGGTCACTTATGTCATTGACACTCGTGCCCGCATATCCCCGTTCTACGAATAGATGTGCCGCCGATTCCAACAGCACTTTGCGGGTAGCGCGCGCCCTGTCCTGCACTTGTTCCACCTTCGCTCATACGTGCTAGCGCAGCGACGTGAAAGGCCGTCACGCTCCTCGTGAGGGGCGCAGTCGCATCGCGCGACGATCCTATTATTCATCGCCCCGGCCGCGCAGCCGGGCGGTTCTTCTCCGGGTATTCCGGTGCACTCGAATTGGTGATTGCGGAATTCGGGGCCGCCGAAATAACGTAATGGTCATGATGTTTCGGACGGGCTGATCCTCGGGGTCTCAAGTCCGTCGCGGCGCCCAGCGGAATCGACCTGGCCGCCGCGGTCACGGAGCGACGCCCGCGTCCGATTCCTCCCCTCCATAAGTGTGCCCCCAGGCACATGTCTGCGCCCTCGTGGTTCACCGGTCGGCGCAGCCTCCGAGAACGGCGGTTACATGACAGCTCATCGCATCCTCTCCTGGTCCCCGTCCGCCCTCGTCTTCGACTGCGACGGCACCCTGATGGATACGGAAAGGCACTGGCAGGAGGCCCGCACCATCACCTTCCGGCTCTTCGGGCTCACCCCGCCCGCCGGGTTCGCCGACCGGGCCAAGGGCGTGCACTACATCGAGTGCGGCGCCCTGATGGCCCAGGAGACCGGGAAAGCGGACCTGGCCGGCGAATTCGCCGACACCCTCCTGAGCACCTTCACCGCGCTGGTCGAGGAGGACCCGGTCACCATGCCGGGTGCCGCCTCGCTGGTCCGGCTGGCCGCCCGCCACCGCCCCCTCGCGGTGGCCAGCAACTGCCCGCGGGTCACGGTGGAGTCATGCCTCGACCGGGCCGGACTCCTCGGCTGCTTCCAGCATGTCGTGGTCGCAGGCGAGGAGGTCCGGCCGAAGCCCGAGCCGGACGTGTACCGGGCGGCCGCCCGCCTCTGCGGCGTGCCGCCGGAAGAGGCCCTGGCCGTGGAGGACTCGCTGACCGGCATGGAGTCGGCGCGCCGGGCCGGCCTCCGCGTGATCGGCCTCGGGACGCGCCCGCCGGACCCGGACGGCGAACAGGCCGACCTGTGGGTGGCGAGCCTGGCCGACCCCGAGCTGCTCAGCTGGGCCCGCAGCCGCCTCGGCCCCTGACCGGCGGGTCAGTCATCGGTGAGGTGGGGCGCCAGCCGCCGCACCGTGCCCGCCGCGGACGCGAAGAACAGTGCCATGCCCACGGCCCCCGGGTCCGGGACGCCGGTGGCCCGCTCGCCCAGGTAACTGGCCCGCCCCATGCGCGCCGCCTGGGACGCGGTCTCCCGCACCCCCCGCCACGCCTCGTCCGCAGCGGCGGCCAGGGCGTCGGCGGGCGGTGCGTCCCCGGCCGCCCGCAGCGCTTCGGCGGCCGGGGCCAGCGCGTCGACGAGCGTCTTGTCACCGGGCGCCGCGTCGCCGACGCGGCGGATCGCGGCCAGGCCCTCCGCGGCGCCTTCGGCGAGCGCGCCCGTCGTCAGCCCGGGACCGGATCCGGCGGCCCGGCCCATCGCCTGGAACAGCAGGCCGAACAGCGGGCCGCTGGTCCCGCCGACCTCGTCCAGGAAGGCGGTGGCCAGGGCCCCGAGGTGCTCACCGGGGCCGGCCGACGCCGCCACCCGGTCGAGCAGCGGACCGGCGGCCCGGACCCCGGCGGCGAGGTTGGCGCCGAAGTCGCCGTCGCCCGCCTGCTGGTCGAGCTCCGTCAGCTCGGCCTCCGTCGCGTGGACCGAGTCCGCGAAGTGCCCCGCCCACTCGCGGGTCCGCGTGCCGTCCAGAGCGTCGCTCGTCATGGGCCCTCCTCGCCTTCGTCCCGCAGGGGGCTGACCGGTCACCACCGCAGTGCCGGGGTGTGCACGGGTGCGTCGTAGAAGTCCAGGACGGCCGGGCCTGCGGCCATGAGCGTGAGGGAGAACCCGCGCATGTCCAGCGCTGTCACGTAGTCGCCCACCAGGTGGCGTGCGAGCCGCACCTCTCGGGCGTCGAGCACCCGCCCCAACTCGCCGAACACCGAGTACAGTTCGAGCGAGGTGACCGAGCCCAGCCCGTTGACGAGGGCGACGACCGACTCCTCGGGCCCTGGCCGCAACGCCTTCAGCAGCGCCCCCGTCATCTCCTCCACCAACGCGGCCACGGAGCCCTGTTCCCGGGTGCGGGCGGCGCGCTCGCCGTGGATCCCCACGCCGTACTCCAGCTCGCCGGACGGCAGTTCGAACGCCGGTTCGCCGGTGGCCGGCGCGTGGTGCGCGGCGGACGCGACGGCGAGCGTACGGCACCGGCCCGCGAGGCCCGTCCCCAGCTCCACCAGTTCGTCGAGCCCCATGCCCGTGTCGGCGGCGGCGCCCAGGACCTTCTCCAGCAGCACCGTGGCGCCCGTGCCGCGCCGTCCGGCCGCGATGTCCTCCGAGTCGGTGGCCAGGTCGTCGTCCACGAGGACCCGCGCGCAGGCGATCCCCGCGTCGGCGAGGCGCTCGGCCGCGATGCCGAAGTTGATTCGGTCACCCGTGTAGTTCTTCACGATGTGCAGCACGCCCCCGGAACCCGCCACCGCGCGGGAGGCCCGGAAGATCTGCCGGTTGTGCGGCGAGGCGAACACCCGCCCCGGGCACGCGGCATCGAGCATGCCCGCGCCGACGAACCCCGCGTGCAGCGGCTCGTGCCCGGATCCGCCGCCCGACAACAGCCCCACCCGCCGCGTGGGAGCGGTGTGCCGGGCGGTGACGAAACCGTCCGCCGCGTCGTACCGCACCAGATCCCCGTGCGCACGGGCGAAGCCGGACAGTGCGTCGGCCACTAGTTCACCGGCGCCGTTCTCGAAGTACCTGGCCATGAGCCGCACCCATCCCGTCCCTGGCGGTGAGGCCGTACGAGCCGACCCGGACGATAATCCCATGGTGCGGGTAACGGTCCGCATGCGGCAACTCGCACAGCGTGGCACGAGGTGAGTGGTGCGTGGGGTGACAGGAGATAGGAGAGGGGGCGCCATGAGTCGGCTCGGCAGAGGACTCCCGGCCGAGCGGACGGGCTCGGCGCCGTCGTCCGTCTCGATCGCGGTGCTGTGCCTGTCCCTGCTCGGGTCCGTGCCGCTGTGGTCGGGCCGGCCGGCCGCTCCGGAGGAATCCGGCGCGCTCAGCTTCGCGTTCGCGCTGGTGGCCGGAGCGCCACTGCTCTGGGCGCTGAGCGGACTGGTCACCTTCGTCTACGTGCTGCCGCTGGTGGCCATGGCGCACCGGTTCGGCCGGCGGAGGGGGCACGGCGAGCGTCGACGGTATGTGTGGGCGGCGACGCTCCTCGGACTGCTGCCGGTGGCAGTGCTCCCCGCGCTGGTCGCGATGGCGCGGGCCGGAGCCGGTGAGGGGCTTCAGGCCGCCGCCAGGGGCGCCCCGGCCGTTGCGGTGCTGTGGATCGCTATGACGCCGGCCGTCCTGGCCGTCTACCTCACCCTCCGGTGCGAGCGAGTCGGCCGCCCGGTGCGGCCGGTGGCCGACATCCTCCTGTGGGGGACGCTGGGCCTCTGCGTCGAGTACGTCGGGTGGCTGGTCCTCGCCTGACCGGGGTGTGCGACTGTGGGCCGCATGAGCGATGACCACGAGAGGGACCTCGCCCTGGCGCGTGCCGTGCGGCTGCGGGAGCAGGGGGAGGCCGGGGCGGCCCGCGACCGGTTGCTGGAGCTGGGCGGGCGGTATCCGCAGGACGCCGTGATCGCCTACCAGACCGCCTGGGTACACGACGTCCTCGGCCTGGAGGCGGAGGCCGTGCCGTTCTACGAGCGAGCGCTGGCGGGGGAGGGCCTGGCCCGCGAGGACCGGCACGGGGCCTTCCTCGGGCTCGGGAGCACGTACCGGGTCCTGGGGCGTTACGAGGAGGCCGCGCGGACCCTGCGGCGCGGGCTCGAAGCGTTCCCGGAGGACGCGTCGCTCCAGGCGTTCCTGGCCATGGCGTTGTACAACCGCGGCGAGGGCCGCGAGGCGGTGGGACTGCTCCTGAAGACGCTGGCCACCGCCTCCGACGACCCCGGGGTGCGGCAGTACCGGCGTGCGATCGAGCACTACGCCGACGACCTGGACGCCGTGGAGCCGGGCGGCGCGGAAGGGGTCAGCCCAGGCCCGTGATCCAGGCGTCCACCGTCGTGACCTCGCTCTGGTTCGGGAACACCTTCTCGGTGAGCACGCGGTGCACCTCCGGGTCGCGGTCGGCGCAGCCGTCGGCCAGGACGGTGAGACGGAAGTCGAGGTCGGCGGCCTGGCGGAGCGTGGAGAGCACGACACCGCTGGTGGCGAGGCCGGTCAGGACCAGGTGGTCGACACCCGACCCGCGCAGGACGAGATCGAGGTCGCTGCCCGTGAAGGCGCTGACCCGTTTCTTGGTGACGACGGCCTCACCGGGGAGCGGGGCGAGGTCGGGGTGGATCTCCGCCCCCGGGTCGGTCCCGGTGAAGGCCCCGTCGGGCAGGGCGCCGAAGAGCGGACTGGACTTGGCCTCGGGACGGCCCGGCCGGAAGCCGACGACGACGTGCACCACGGGCACATCGGCCCGACGGGCCGCGGCGACGGCCCGGGCGATCCTCGGAGTGAAGCCGGCGTCGAGACCGGGGACGCGGCCGACGATGGCCTTCTGCAGGTCCATCACGAGCAGGGCGGGACGGGTCATGGGCTTTCCTCATCGTTCTGGGAGTCGTTCTCGGAGCTTTCGCCGATGCGGCGCAGCGAGCGGTCGGCGACGGTCACCACCAGGAACAGGACGCTGGTGGCGAGCATGAACCAGGCCAGGTGGTGCAGCCCGCCGGTGTCGGCGCGCTGCCCGAAGAAGGCGCCGTTCGCGGCGGACGCGGTGATCGCGCCGAGGTAGCCGAAGGTGCGCAGCAGCCCGGCGGACGAGCCGATGCGGTCGGCGTCGGACTGGTGGTAGACCGCGTTCTGGAGAGCGAGCCCGTTCAGCCCCTGCGGCACACCGAGGACGACCACGACCGCCAGCAGCATCCACACCGGGCTGTCGCCGTGCAGGAGGAGCAGCAGCGCACACGCCACGATCTGCCCGGCCGCGCCCACCAGGAGCTTCCCGCGCACGGCCTGGCGCCGTCCGGTGAGGGCCGAGACGGCGATCCCCGTCGCGAACAGGGGCAGCTGGACCAGCCCGGCCTGCGAGGCGGACAGCCCGCGCCCCTGCTCGGTCCACTGGGTGAATCCGTACAGGAAGGCGTAGGTGACCACGTAACAGAGCAGGGCGCGGCCGTATGTGGCGACCAGGGGCAGATTCCCGCCGAGCACGCGTACGTCGATGAACGGCTCCCCGGCACGCAGCTCGCGCCACGTGAAGCCGGCACCGGCCGCGAGGGTGAGCACCAGGAGGTACCAGGCGCCGCTGCCGATATCCATCAGGAACAGCAGCAGGCAGGACAGCGCCACGGCGAACAGCCCCATGCCCGGCAGGTCCAGGCTCCGCACCCAGGAGCGGCCGTCCGCGCGGGCCGTCCCGGGAAGCGCCGGGATACGGCGCGCCCCGAGGTACAGGCCGAGGAGGGCCAGCGGGATGTTGACGGCCAGGGTGGCGCGCCAGCCGCCGATGCCGACGAGCAGCCCGCCCACGCTCGGGCCGACGACGGCGATGGTCTGGGTGGTGATCGCGAGCGCGGTCAGCACCCCGGCCGGGCTCTTCTCGCCGGTGCGCCGGGCCTCGCTGCGGATCAGGTACATGGCGGCCGGATAGCCGGAGCAGGTGCCGAATCCGAGCAGCACCCGCGCGGCGACGAGGACGCCGAGGCTGGGCGCCAGCATGCCGACGACCCCGGCGATGCCGGTCAGCGCGGTCCCGGCCAGGAACAGGCGCCGGGGCCCGAACAGGTCGATCAGCCGGCCCATCACCGGCTGGCCTATCGCGGTCGCCAGATACAGGGCGGAGATCAGCCACGCCGTCCGGGAGGGCGGAGCGCCGAAGGCCGCACCGATCGGGACCAGGGAGACCGAGATGATGGAGGAGTTGACGGGGTTGAGGGCGGCCCCCGTCATCATCGGGGCGAGCAGCCGCCGGTCGAAGCCGTGCGCCGCGTCCTTGCCCCGCCCGGGGCGCCACCGTTTCAGGGCGCGCGTCATTCCCGTACTCACGAGCGGACGATCCGCTCCAGGACGGTCATCGCCGCCAGGAGGTCGCGCCGCTCCTCCTCCGTGCAGTGCTCCTCGAGAGCGCGGGCGAGCCAGCCCTCTCCGGCGCGGCGGCGGTCCTCCAGGAAGTTGTGCCCGCCGTCGGTCACGTAGACCAGCTGCCGGCGGCCGTCCTCCGGGTCCGGGCGGCGGCTGACCAGACCACGCTCGACCAGGGCGCCGACGGTGCTTGCCACCGACTGGTGCCGCACGCCCTCGGCGGCGGCCAGATTGACCACCGAGGCCTCGCCGTCCTTGTCCAGCCGGCTGAGGACGGAGGTCTGGGAGGGCGTGAGTTCACCGCGGTCGTACGTCTCCCGAAGGCGCCGCCGCAGTCGGCTGTACACCACGCGGATCTCGTGCGCGGCACTCGCGGCCGTCTCGGAGACGGGCTGCTCGGTCTCGTTCATACGGGCAGCCTAAAGTGCGCAGCTTGGACTGCGCAATTGAGCCTGCGTTGCTGACGGCGGAGATGCACCCTTGCGTGTGACTCCGTAATTACGTAATCTCGAAACATGGACCTGGAGGAGCGTGTCACCGAGCTCGAACGACGCCTGGCCGAGTTGGTGCAGGCGTCCGCCGTGCCCGCGCCCCCCGTGGCGCAGGCCGACTTCTGGGCGCTCGATGCGCTGAAGGCACGGCACCCGGTGACGGAGGAGGCGGACGGTGCGGTGCTGTTCACCGGCGCGGTGCGCGTACCGACCGGGCATCGCTACGAATGGCAGTACGGGCTGCTGACCGAGACGGTGCTGGACGACGACTGGTCGGAAGCCGCCGCGTCATTCGCCGCGCTCGGCCACCCCGTACGGCTGACGCTGCTGCGCGAGGTCCTGGGCGGCCTGCGCACCGCGGCGGAACTGGCCGCGCTCGACGGGGTCGGGACGACCGGCCAGGTCTACCACCATCTGCGTCAGCTGACGGGCGCCGGCTGGCTGCACTCCCCGGAGCGCGGCCGCTACGAGATACCGGCGGGGCGCGTCGTGCCACTCCTGGTGGTGCTCACCGCCGCCCGCCCTGTGACCTGACCTATCGCTTGCACCGCAGACCAACAAGGGGGAGCACATGTCCGTGGACCGACGGAAGATCGCCGCCAAGATCCAGTACGCGCTGTGGGTGGTCTTCTTCGCCCAGATCGTTGCCAGGTTCTTCGTGGAACTGCCGTACAACTACTGGGTGAGTTGGCTCCCGGCGCTCGGTGCGATGGGAATCGGCCTGGTGACAGCCCGCTCCGCCCGCCACCGGATCGAGACGGCGCCCCCGGCGCCCGTCGCGGTGGCGCCCCCGGTGACCGGCCGCTGGTCCGCGGTCAACAGCCCCGCCGACAAGGTCCCGAGCCACGGCACGCACAACCTGGCGCAGACCTATGCCATCGACATCGTGGCCGAGCCGGCGGAGGGGCCCGCCCGCCCCGCCCCGGTGTGGTTCTGGCCCGTCGCCCGGCGCAACGGGGACTATCCCGCCTTCGGCGCCCCCTTGTATGCGGTCGCGGGCGCGACCGTCGTGCACGCGGAGGACGGCCAGCGCGACCACCTGAGCCGCAGCTCGCTCGCCGGGGTTCTGTACTTCTGGCTGGTCGAGGGCGTCGGCCGGACCATGGGTGGCAGCCGTCGCATAGTCGGCAACCACATGGTCCTCGACCTGGGCGACGGAACCCACGCCGTGTACGCGCACGTCCGGCGCGGCTCCCTGCGCGTCCGGCCGGGCGACGAGGTCGAGCCCGGCCATCTGCTCGCCCAATGCGGCAACTCGGGCAACTCGACCCAGCCCCATGTGCACTTCCAGCTGATGGACGGCCCGGACCTGGAGACGGCGCGCGGAATTCCGTTCACCTGGCACGGAGTCGGCGTACCGGCCGCAGGCGAGGCGTTCACCGTGGACGCCTCCGCTCCGGCACGGCCTCAGGACGTCTGACCCGGACCTCCACCGTTCTCGCCGGGCGGCCCGTCGAGAACGGTGGGGGCGTACTCCAGCAACTGGAGCCGCCCGTCGAAGGTGCGGCTCTCGACCAGATCGAGGCGGACATCGGGGTACGCGTCGAAGATCCTCTCCCGCCCGGTGGCGCCGGTGATGACCGGGAAGACGACGACCCGGAAGCGGTCCACGAGACCGGCCACGAGCAGCGCCCGGCACAGACTGAGGCTGCCGAGCGTGCGCAGCGGACGCGTCTGCGTCCGCTTCATCTCCCGCACGGCCTCGACGGCGTCGCCCCTGACCAGTTCGGTGTTCTTCCAGACGAGAGGCGGTTCCAGTGTGGACGAGAACACGACCTTGGACATGGCGTTCAGCTCGGCGAACCCGGGGTCGTCGGGCGCCTGCGCGGCGAACCCCGACATGAGCCGGTAGGTCGTGGCCCCCATCAGACTGACGTGCCGCTTCTCGCCCTCACTGTCGATCCAGGCGAGATATTCGGGCCCCTCCATCCCCCAGAACCCGGGCCAGCCCTCGGCGGAGGCATATCCGTCGAGCGAAATGATGAAGTCCACCATGAGGCTGGTCATCGGACTGTCCCTTCACGGATCCGTTGCGTGTGCCAGTAATGACCGCCGTCAACCCCCAAACTCATCGCCCACCGCGCAGCGACGGGTCAAAGTCCGACGTCCTGACCGGAAAGCTCGCCACTCGCCTGCCGAAAGCCGTCCGCCTCGGCGAACAACAGACGTCTTCTCGACACGTCGATGTCCAGGACGACGATGGTGATGCCCGCACCGATCTCGAAGCCGGCCGACCGGTCGGCCGACGGGAGCCCGGGAATCCTCACAAGGCCAGGATTCTCCCTGAAGGGCACCAGGCCGACGATCCCCTCCCCGACCTCGACGAATACGCCGATGGGATGCACCGCCTTCACCGTCCCGCGCAGTACGTGGCCCGTTTCGGTGCGGTAGGCGAAAGCCTTGAGCGGATCGGGTAGCAGGGCACGCAGGGACAGCCGGGCCTCCGCGTTGTGGGTGTCGAAGCCGATGAACTCGCACGTGACGCGCTGCCCGATCCGCACGACCTGCTCCGCATCGTCGAGGCGCCGCCACGACAGTTCGGGAATGGTGAGGAACCCGACGCCCGGGAATATGGGATGTTCCGGGCCCTTGTCCAGTGCCACGAAGACCCCGAACCTCTCGATCGCCGCGACGGTGCCGGTGAGTATCTCGCCGTCGTGCAGCGACCCGAGAAAGGTCCATAGTTCCGGGCTTTCGGCCTGCCAGTCCATGCCGCCCACCCTGGCACGACCGCGGCCGTCGATGTCAGTCCCCGTCCGTACGATCACGCCATGTCTGATGCCTTCACGGTCCTGTGGACCCATGACGTGTGCCGGGCCCTGCGCAGGGCGGGCCGGGTGGGCGAGCGGCCGCCGGTCGCCTTCAGCGGTGTGCACTCCTCGTTGCCCCGGTGGGCGGGCGCGAGCGCCGGGGACACGGTGTACGCGGTGCACGTCAGCCGGCGCCAGGTCTGCATAGTGAGCCGGCTGCACGTGGTCGACAGGGAGCGGGGTGACTGCTGCGGCACGCCTCCCGCCACCTGGGAGGACCCCGCCCATCCGGGCCACGACGACTGGTCGATGCTCGGCGCCGACGGCTGCGGCGCCGAGGCGGTGCACGTGGCGGCGACCCCCGTACGCTTCGACGTGCAGGTCCCCGGGGACCTGCTCCCGCAGCTGACCTGGCAGAACCGTCGAGGCCGCACGCGGGTCCTGAAGTATGTGGTGGACGGCCGCCTCGAGAACTCGATCAGCCTTCAGGGCTTCTACCGCCTGACCCCGGAGTCCGCCGACGCGCTGTCCGGGGTGGTCGACGGCGCACCCGGATGATGCCGACCGGCGGGAGCGGTTCCCGGCGGCTACCACCGGTGTGGACGGCGGGTGGTGGTGAGGAGGGCTGTGACCAGCGTGACCATGGCCAGGGCGATCGCGAAGTGGGCCGCCCAGGCGCCTGCCGGGGTGGGTCCGCCCCAGGCGTTGGCGGTGTCCTCGCCCCTCGTCGCCAGGGGGTACAGCAGGCCGCGGGTGAGCAGGAGGGCCACCGAGGGGGCGGCCAGCGCGAAGGCGAGGGCGTTCGCCGGGAGGCCGCGCAGGGCCCGGCCGACGACGGTCCCGAAGCGGTGCGTGTCCGACGGGGACGCGGCCGGCCCGCCGAGGGACGCGAGGCGCCGCTGGAGCCGGCCGGCGGCGGACGTCCGGCCGGTCAGGGCCAGCACCAGCGCGAGGACGGTGGCGGGCAGGGCCAGCAGCGCATGGACCAGGAGCAGGACCGCCCGCCGCGGCAGCGGACGGCGGTGCGCGGTCAGGGTGTCGGGTGCGCGTGTCATGGGGAGCCCCTTCTCGGGTTCGGTGCGGTGACCGGACCGTAGGGGTTCGGCCGGGCCGACGGCGTCATACCGGGGAGCCAACCCGGTCGTCGGACCTCAGTAGCACGGCCGGTCCTCCCGGGGCCGCCCCGCAAAGCACCGGGAACCCGAAACCAGTTGAGCGGGTGCCGTCGAAGCGGAAGGGTCTGTGGTCATGGAGTACTTCTGCTACCACCGAGACCGGCCGGGCTCCCTCGCTCTGCGCGAAGAGTTGCTGGAGGAGCACTGGTCGTACATGGACCGGTACGCCAAGGAGCTGATCGCCCGGGGCCCGACCTTCGCCGCTGACGGTGAGACGCCCACCGGAAGCGTGCACATCGTGGACCTCCCCGATGCGGCCACCGCCCGGGCGTTCGCCTTCGATGAGCCCAACTACCAGGCAGGCGCCTATCGGGACGTGCTGATTCGTCGTTGGCACAACGTGCTGGGCCGCACCATGTGGGACTTTCCCGGGGGCTCGGAAGGCGGAGGCAACCGCTACCTGGTGATCGGCTTCGGCGAAGGCCCCGCAGCCGACCCCGGCCCGCCGCCCACTCAGGACGACCTGATCGCGTACGGGCCGCTGCTGTCCGACGACGGCGGGACGTGGCTCGGTACGGCCTGCCTGCTCAGGGCCGCGGGCCCGGATGAGGCACGCGCTGTCCTCACAGCGGACCGGTATGCCGACATCGAGGTCCACGACTGGGAGTTCGGCGGACGCCGGTGAACGGGGGAGGGCCCGGCCACGTACGAGGCCGGGCCCTCCCCCGGCCCCCCGGCAGCCGAGCCCGGGACCGACGGGCTCCGCTGCCGGGGCGCACTTCAGGCGGGTTCCTCGACGGCGGGCTCTTCGACGGGGTGTTCCTCGACGCTGTGCGAGTCGGTGAGGCTCAGCGCGCCGCCGGCCGCGATCAGGCCGACGACCACCGCGAGCAGCGCGTAGGTGATCCGTTCGCCGTGGAAGAAGGACGCGACGAGGTCGCCGCTCCAGACCCCGGCGGGGAGCGACGTGGTGACCAGCGCGGCGATCAGCGTGCCGACCACCGCGGTGCCGATGCTGGAGCCGACCTCCTGGGCGGTGTCGTTCAGGGCGGCGGCGATCGACGTGCGATTACTGGGCATCGCGTCCACGAGGGCGACCGCGCAGATCGTCATCACGGTGCGCAGCCCCACGGTCATGAGCACCATGCACACCGCGATGACGGCGTACCCGTGCTCGACGCCCCAGGCGAGACCGGCCAGCGACCCTGCCAGGCAGGCCGCGCCCACCAGGCAGGCGATGCGGTGGCCGAACCGGCGGGCGAGCCACTCGGACAGCGGGGTGGCCATGAGCATCGTCACGATGATGGGCAGGTTGGCCAGGCCGGCCCGGACGGGGCTCCACCCGTACGCGTACTGGAAGTGCAGGATCAGCCCGAACATCACACTGGCCATCGCGATCGACGTCCCGATCTGCGCGAGCGCGGCCCCCCGCACCGTGCCGTTCGAGAAGACCCGCAGATCCAGCATGGGCGCCGCGCTGCGCCGCTCGTGCCGGACGAAGGCGTACGCGGCCGCGACCGCGCCCACGATCGACCCCAGGGTGATCCCGGAGAGCCAGCCGTTCTCGACACCGCTGGTCAGCGAGTAGCAGGCGAGCCCGATGGCGGCGACGCTCAGCAGCGCGCCCGGCACGTCGAGCCGGTCCTTGGTCAGGTCCTCGGGCCGGTCGGCCGGGACGCCGAGCCGGACGCCGACGCACGCGATCAGCGCGATCGGGGCGTTGACGAGCAGTAGCCACTCCCAGCGCACGTGCGCCAGCGCCGTACCGCCGAGCAGCGGGCCGAGCACGAAGCCGGACATGCCCACGATGATCATGACGGTCATCGCACGCATCCGCAGGGCCTTGTCGTCGAACAGGCGGAAGACCAGGGAGTTCGTGATCGGAGCCATCGCGGCGGCGGCCACGCCGAGCGCGGCGCGCAGGGCGATCAGCTCGCCGGCGGTGGAGACGAGGGCGACGCACAGACTGAGCGCCCCGAACACGGTGAGCCCGATGAGCAGCACCCGGCGGCGCCCGAGCCGGTCCGCCATCGATCCGGCGGTCAGCAGAAGGCCGCCGAACGTCAGCGAGTACGCACCGGTGACCCACTGCAAAGCGGTCGTGCCGCTGCCGAGGTCGCGGCCGATGGTGGGCAGGGCGATCGACAGCAGCGTGTTGTCGACCATCTCGACGAAGAAGGCCAGGCACAGGGCGGCGAGGGGTATCCACGCCGCACGCAGCGAGGAATAGGAACGGGACCCGTTTCCGGGTGGGGCGGCAGTCATGGCGCGGTCCTTTCGATCGAACATCGTTCGGCTATCGAACGCCGTACGATGAGCTACGATAGAACAGCGTTCGATACGATGCAAAAAGCGAGAGGAACGAGCCATGGCACAGCAGCGGCGCCGGGCCGACGGGGGACGCCGCCGGGCCTCGCACTCGATGGAGTCCGTGCTGACCGAGGCGGTGGCCCTGCTGGACGAGGCCGGCGCGCCCGCGCTGACCTTCCGCGCGCTCGCGCAGCGCCTGGGCGGCGGCGTCGCCAGCATCTACTGGTACGTCGCGAGCAAGGACGAACTGCTCGACCGCGCCACCGACCATGTGATGGGCACGGTGCTCGCCGAGATCGAGAAGCTCCCGGTCGGCGACGACCCCATCGAGGACCTGCGCGCGATGGCCCTGACGCTGTTCGACGCGGTCGTGGAGAGGCCCTGGCTCGGCGCGTACTTCATGCGCAACACCGATGTGCAGAGCAATTCCCTGCGTGTGTTAGAGACGCTGGGCCGGCAGACGCTTCGTCTGAAGCTCGACGCGCGTCAGCGGTTCCACGCCGTCTCCGCGGTCGTCGGGGTCGTGGTCGGCTCCGCCGTCGACATGGGGCAGGAGCCGCCGGAGGAGATCCTCGACGGCGCCGTGAACCGCGAGGAATACCTCGGCCGGTTCGCCGCGGCCTGGCGGGGGCTCGATCCGGAGGACTACCCCTTCGTCCACGAGATCGTCGACGAGTTCGACGGCCACGACGACGTGGACCAGTTCCGCTCCGCGCTGGACCTGACCCTGGCCGGCCTGCGCCTGCAGGCCGGAGCGTAACCCCTGCGGCTCAGTGGCCCTGTCGGCGCCGCGCGTCGAACCGGCGCAGCACCCGTATCACGCGCCACGCCCCGGCCGCCGCTCCGAGCAGCGTGCCTGCGGTCAGTGTGTGGTCACGTGCCGGGCCGGTGACGTCGAACACCAGGGCGGCGCCGAAGGACGCCGCGAAGACGGCCGCCCCCAGCGCGGCGGCCGTCACCAGAGCGAAGACGATCTCCACCGTCATCGCGTCCTTCTCCCACCGCGACTCGCGCCCCAAGTCCATGGCGCAAGTCTCGCAGCGCGGTCAACCCCTGCGGCAGGGAAGGGGCGTGGGGGAGTGCTTCAGCTCACCGCCTTCCGGACGAGCGCGGTGATCTGCTCCTCGGCGGGCGAGGTCAGTTCGGTCAGGGCGTAGGCGGCCGGCCACATCGCGCCGTCGTCGAGTGCGGCCTGGTCGCTGAAGCCGAGCGTCGCGTAGCGGGACTTGAACTTCTCCGCGCTCTGGAAGTGGCAGACGATCTTGCCGTCCCTGGCGTACGCCGGCATGCCGTACCAGAGCTTCGGCGCCAGCTCCGGAGCGGCCTCTGTGATGATCTTGTGGATGCGCTCGGCGAGTACGCGGTCGGTGTCACCCATTTCGGCGATCTTCGCGAGGACGTCCTGCTCCGCTGCCGCCTCCTTTTCCGCGCGGGAGGCGCCGCGCCGGGAAGCCGCCTTCTTCTCCTCGCTGGCGTGCTCCTTCATCGCGGCCCGCTCCTCGGCGGTGAATCCGCTGTACTTCTCGGAGGACTTCGACGTCGGCATGGCAGGGGTTCCTCTCGTACGGGGAAGGCGGGGCGGAGAACGGGCGTGCGGGTCAGGCGCGGTCGGCGGGGGCGGCGGGCTCCCAGGCGAAGCCGTCCGGGTCGGTGAAGGCGCCGGCGGTGCCGCCGAGGACGATCCGGTGGGAGCCGGCCGCGACGTCCGGGACGCCGAGGTCCTTGGCGAGGGCGCGGCGCTTGTACAGGGCCAGCTTGACGGCGGAGGAATCGGCGGGCTGGAACTCGGCGTACTTCCCGCCGAAGCTCTTGCCGACGGTGAGGCCCCGGTCCACGTAGAACTGCTTGGTGGCCTTCACGTCCTGGACGCCGAGCAGCAGCACGAGCTCGTCGATCTCGCGGGTGGCGGGCCCGGTGTCCTTCTTGGACGAGGTCGCGATCTTCCAGATCGTCCCGTCCGGGGCCTGTACGACGCCGCCGTACCCCCACAGCGACTTCGCGGCCGGCTTCAGCACGGTGGCCCCGGCATCGACCGCCGCGGCGACGAAGCCGTCGACGGTGGCGGGCCCGGACACGGTCAGCGCCAGGGTGAAGCCGCGGAAGCCGGTGTCCTGGGCCTCTCGGGCCCGCAGCCGGATGTGCGTGTCCACACCGAAGGCGGCGTAGAAGCGGCGGGCCTCCTCGACGTCGGCCACCTCAAGGGTCAAGGAGGAGAGCGAGGCGGTGGGCTTGGTGTCAGTGGTGGTGTCCATGCACTTCACGTTAGGGGCCGGGCCGGTGCCTGGGCTTCTTGATTCCTGACCGCTCTCGCGACCCGCTGCGCCAGGCACGCCGGCAGCCCCTCGACGCCGGGCGCCACCGCCGCGCCCGCGCCGTCCGCCCCGCCCCGGGCCAGTCGGCGGAAGCGCTCCGGCGCCATACCGACCAGCTCGGTGAAGCGGGCGGCGAATATCCCCGGCGTCGCGCAGCCGACCGCCGCGCCCACGGCGTCGACGCCGAGATCGCCCCGGAGCAGCAGCGTCGCGCGGTCCACGCGGCGCGCCGTCAGATAGGCGTACGGGGACTGCCCGTAGACGGTCCGGAACCGCCGGCTGAGGCAGCCGGGGGCCATGTCCGCCCCGCGCGCGAGCGCCACCACGTCCAGCGGCGCGGCGTAGCTCCGTTCGATCAGATCGCGGACGCGGCGCAACCGCGCCACATCGGCCGGGCGCTGCCCCGGGGTACTTCGTACGGGTGAGATGTCCATGTCCAGCAGGCTAGGGAGGCCGCGGCGTCGCCTGCTTCTCGATTCCTGATCAGCCCGGCGGCCGGAGGCGCCGTCAGGCGCCCTGCCGCTTCCGGGTGGCGTAGGTGCGGGACTTGTTGCGGTTGCCGCACACCTTCATCGAGCACCAGCGGCGGCTGCGGTTCTTCGAGACGTCCCAGAACGCCCAGGCGCAGGTGTGCTCGGCGCACCGCTTGAGCCGGGCCGCGTCGCCGGTGGTGACCAGCTCGTTCCAGGCGATGGCCAGGGCCGCCAGGGGCCGGCGCTCCGGAGGCAGTCCCGGGGCGGCGGTGAGCGTGCCCCGGGCGGTGACCAGCACCGGGTGCGCGGCGAGGACCCGCTCGGCGGCGGCGAGCAGTGCGGGGTCGGGCGTGTCGCCCACGTGCGTGCCCAGCTCCTCCCTGAGCCCCGCGCGCAGGGCGAGGTAGTCGGCGTGCACGTCCGCCGCGAGCTCCGCCGGGGCGTCGAGCAGACCGCGTCCGGCGAGCCAGGCGGACAACCCGGCGGGGGCGGCGATCTCGTCGCTCGCCTCCTCCACGTCGACCGTGTTGGCGAAGGCTTCGACCAGGACGGCCGGGACCGGCTGCTCCAGCATGCGCGTCACTCCTTCCGCATCCCCGCCATTCTACCGGCTATCCGTTTTGCCGGTTGCGCGGTGCGGGCGGCCTGGGGCACAGTTCTCTCACCGGCTAACGCGTTAGCCGGTGAGACGGCTTGGTGCCGAGACGACCAGGGGGATGGACGGCCATGACCACGACAGCGCCCGAACACTCGGGCACCACGACCGGCCGGCGCGACACCAGGACGCGCCTCGGACGCCGTAACACCGCCGTCCTCGTGGCCTTCACCGCCGCGACCAACCTCGCCGACGGCGTGATGAAGATGGCGCTCCCTCTGCTCGCCGCCCAGCTCACCGGCTCACCGGCGCAAGTCACCGCCGTCTCCCTGACCCTGACGCTGCCGTGGCTGCTCATCGCCCTCCACATCGGCGTCCTCGTCGACCGTCTCGACCGCCGCCGGCTGCTGTGGACGGCGAACGCCATGCGCGTGGCCGCGATGGCCTGGCTCACCGTCGCCGCCCTCGACGGAGGTGTCGCGCTCCCCGTGCTCTTCGCCGCCGGTGCGGTCCTCGGCGTCGCCGACGTGGCGGCCTCGACCTCCGCATCCGCCCTGGTCCCGGCCGCGGTGCCGCCCGCCGGGCGCGAGCGGGCCAACGCCTGGATGGTGGGCGCGGAGACCGTGGGGCAGGAATTCGCGGGCCCCTTCGTCGGCGGGCTGCTCCTGGCCGCCGGAACCGGCCTCGCCCTGGGCGTGACAGGCGCCTCCTACACCCTCGCCGCCCTGTCCCTGCTCCTGCTCGTCGGCCGCTTCCGCCCCACCACGCCCGCCCCGGACACGGCACCCGCTTCGGTCAACAGCCGCATCGCGGAGGGCGTACGTTTCCTCTGGAACGACCGCCTGCTACGCACCCTGTCCCTGATCGTCGCCGTGCTCTCCGCCGTCTGGGGTGCCTGGCTGGCGCTCATGCCGCTCTACGCCCAGCAGGCCATGGGGCTCGGATCCCGTGAGTACGGCATCCTGCTCAGCGCCCTCGGCGTCGGCGGCCTGGCCGGTGCGCTGACGGTGACCCGGGTGAACCGGGTCCTCGGTGCCCGCCGCGCGATGTTCGCCGACCTGATCGGCACCATCGCCATGGTGGCGCTGCCGGCGCTCACGACGAGCCTCTGGGCGGTGGCGGCCGGCGCCTTCCTCGGCGGCATGGGCGGCACCCTCTGGTCGGTCAACGCCCGCACCCTCACGCAGCACAGGGTCCCGGACGAGATGCTCGGCCGCTACGGTGCGGCGTCCCGCCTCTTCAACTTCGGCGCCATGCCCCTGGGTGCGGCGCTCATGGGCCTCCTGGCCGAACTGGGCGGCATGCGTCTCGCGTTCGGGCTCTTCGCCGCCGCGACCGCGATGACGCCGGCGCTGTTCCTCCGGAACGTGCCCCGGATCGTCGCGCGGCCGGTCAGCTGACGAAAGGGGCCGAGGAGTCGACGAGATGGTCATGGGGGCGATGGCCGCCAGGCGCCCGTAGGTCCCGTGCTCTTCTGGAGGCGGTCCGGTCGTTTGCGCACATGGCCCGCTGTGTACGAGCCCGATCTCGGGGAACGGCTTTGAAGCGGAACCGCGATCCGGGCAATAGGGGAAGAGCAGGCATGACTGGCGATCAGGAAGACGCTCAGCGGGTGAGGGACGAGCTCGAAGCCGCTATCGGGCATTACATGGCGGCCGTGGCGAGCCGACTCCTCGATGAAGGGCTGCCCGTGGCCGCGATTTCGGCGTACGGGGACTACGACGACGACAGCCAGGACGACTTCGGCGCGGACGTGGAAGGGAGCGTGGAGTTCACCGACGGATTCTGCCACGCGGCCTTCGGCGGGGGCCGGGACGCGGGGCTGCTGTGGTGCGGTGTGTCGGGCTGGTGCTTCTTCCGCATACCCGAGGGCTCGGGCCAGAGTCTGCACGAGTCCGCCCGCTGGATGGGCGGCGGCCTGACGCCCGAACCCGGCCGGGTCGCCGCGTTCTTCTCCGAGGTCCGACTGGACCCGGACTTCGCGGGCAGCGAGGACCGGCCCTTCTATCGCACGTCGCACACGGAGCCGGGGGAGCTGCTGGAGCGGCTCGCGGTCTTCGAGGCGTACGAGGGCGCGGAGCAAGTCCCGGATCATGAGCGCCGGTTCGCGCGCCGGCGCGCCGACGCGTACGGGAAGCGTGTGCTGAGCGCTCTGGCGGCGGAGGAGCAGGAGGTCGTCGAGATGGTCTTCCGCAGCGGCGAGTTGCACGCGTTGCGTACGCTTCTGGAGTACGCGGAAGGGTCGGCGCCGCAGGGCGAGGCCCGGGAGCTCGCGCGGAGACTGGCCTCGGACCTTTCACTGCGGGCCCGGCACGGCCGGAAGGACGTGGACGAGCACTGCGCGGCGTTCGTCTACGCGAACGAGCGGCGCTGAACACACCCGCCCCTACGGCTGACCTGCCCGCCCCGTGGAACGGCACACGGACGCGAACCGTCCGGTGAAGGCGGACCACGCCGCGACGGCGGCCTTCTCGTCGGCCACCGCCCGAGCGTGCAGCCGGTCCCGGTCGAAGCCCTGGGCGGTCAGCCGGTCGCGGTCCCACGCGGCGATGCTCCGGGCCTCCGCCTCGGGGTGGAACTGCACGCCCCAGGCCCGCTCGCCCACCCTGAACGCCTGGTACGGGCAGCTGTCGCTGGACGCGAGCCAGACCGCCTCCGCCGGGAGGCGGGTGATCGCGTCGACGTGCCGCTCGATGGCGGGCACCGTCCCGGCCAGCTCCGAGAACAGCGGGTCGTGCGCGGCCTCGGGCCGCAGCCGGATGGTCGTGCTGCCGAACTCCGGCTCCCCGTACGCGCCTCGCACCGTCCCGCCCGCCACCTGGGCGAGCATCTGCCCGCCCAGGCAGATCCCCACCATCGGTGTGCCGTCCGCCAGCGCCTGCCCCACCAGGCGGCGGGTGGCGGCGAGCCAGGGCGCGTGTGCGTCGTCGTCGGGGAGGAAGCCGCCGCCCAGCACGACGAGCGGGCGGCCTCCGAGTGCGGAGGGCAGCGCCTCACCGGCGTACGGGCGCAGCACCCGCAGGCCGATTCCCGCCGCATCCAACCAGGCACCGACCCGCCCGGGACCCCCGCGTGCGGTGTTCTGCACGACCAGGACGGACACGGCACGTTCACCTCCTCGTCGAGGGCGGCCCGAGCGGCCCGGACAGGTCACGGCACCGGAATGCGGATGACGGGACGGAACGGGCGCTTGACGTACCCGCTGCGGACATTGCGGCAGGTCGGCGCCTCGCACATGAAGAACTCGTCCACCTTCGCGCGTCCGGTCTCACCTCTCAGCCAGCTCTTCTCCTCGTCCGTGAGGGGCCGGTGCATCTCGTCGGAATCGCACGTATGGCAGAACAAGGTCTGAGGCTTCATGTGATCTCCCAGAAGGTCCGGATGAGCCGGTGATCGACAGTAGAGAAGACCGGGGCCGCTCCGGAAGCCCCCATTCGGCGCACTTCCCTCGCGTGACACCGCCGTTGACAGGGCGTCACACCCTCCCCATGATGGGAGCGCTCCCACACCTCGCTCCATCCGCCGTGCCGCCGAGATCCCAGGAAGGATCACCCATGGCGCCAACGCACAGATCCCCGCAAGGTCCCCGCCACCTCGCACGCGCCGCCGCCGTCCTGGCCGCCTCGCTCGCCGTGCTGGCCTCGCTGACCGGCGCGGCCCCCGCCGCACCGCGGGCCGCCGCCGACGCGGACGTCGCCGTACAGGTCAACGCCCAGGCGTCGCTGGGCACGCTGACCGGCGCCGCCCGCGGGGTCAACACCGCCATCTGGGACGCGCACATGAACGACCCCGAAGTGGCGGACCTGATGACGGCGGCCGACGTCGGGGTGATGCGCTACCCGGGAGGTTCGTACGCGGACATCTACCACTGGGAGACGCACACGGCACCCGGCGGCTACGTCGCCCCGGGCACCGGCTTCGACGCCTTCATGGGCACCGTCCGCGCCGCCGGGGCACAGCCGATCCTCATCGCCAACTACGGCTCCGGCACCCCGCAGGAGGCGGCGGGCTGGGTCAGGTACGCGAACGTCACCAAGAAGTACGGCGCGAAGTACTGGGAGATCGGCAACGAGATCTACGGCAACGGCCACTACGGCAGCGGCTGGGAGAACGACGAGCACGAGGACAAGAGCCCGCAGGAGTACGCGCGCGAGGTGCGGGCCTACGCGGCCGCGATGAAGGCCGTCGACCCCACGGTGAAGATCGGCGCGGTCCTCACCAGCCCGGGGGAGTGGCCCGACGGCGTCGTCGGCGACGGCGATTCCGGCGACTGGAACCACACCGTGCTCCCGGCGGTCGCGGACGTCATCGACTTCGTCAGCGTCCACTGGTACGCGGGCGGCTCGGACACCACCGCCGACGCGGCCCTGTCGAGGCTGGCCAAGCTGCCCGGTGAACTCCGGGAAGTCCGCGGCCAGATCGACCGGGTCGCCGGCGCGCACGCACCCGACATCGGGATCGCGCTCACCGAGATCAACACCAACACCGGCGGCGCCCGGCTCACCGCCCGCCCCAACGGCCTGTTCGCCGCCGACGCGTTCATGACCGCGCTGGAGAACGGCGTGTTCAACGTCGACTGGTGGAACACCCACAACGGCGGCGGCGAGATCACCACCGTCGACGGGGAGACCGACTACGGCGACATGGGCATGCTGTCCAGCGGAGCCTGCACCGGCGACGTCTGCGAACCGGCACCGAACACCCCGTTCCACCCGTACTACGGCATGAAGATGACCGCCCGACTGGGCACCGCGGGCGACACGATGGTCGCCGCCGAGTCCTCCGCGCAGGACGTCTCGGCCCACGCCGTGCTCCGCGACGACGGCCGGCTGAGCGTCATGCTCGTCAACAAGGACCCGGACACCGCGCGTACCGTCGCCCTCGACTACGCCGGCTTCACCCCCTCCGCCACCGCGCCCGAGGTCAGCCGTTACGCACGCGGCGACAGCGACATCACCGAGGTCACCGGCGGCGACGCGGCCGCGACCCGGGTCACGGTGCCGCCGTACGCCCTGCTCACCGTGACCCTCGCACCGAAGGCCGGTACCGGCCCCGCCGCCTCGGCCGCGAGCACCCCGGGCACCCCGCGCCCGGACGCGGTCACCGACACCACCGCGCGCCTCAGCTGGGACGGTGCGACGGGCGCGACCCGTTACCTGGTCCAGGAGCGCGACGGCGCCCACACCCGCCTGATCGGCGAGACCACCGGCACCTCCGTCACCCTGCGGAACCTGCCGCCGGGCAGCACCCACACGGTCAACGTGCTGGCCGCCGACTCGGCGGGGCGGCTCTCCGGCCCGTCCTCGCCCCTGACCTTCACCACCGGCACCCCGGCGGACGCGGTCTGCTCGGTGACGTACCACCGTGACTCCAGCTGGGGCAACGGCTTCGTGACCACCGTGACCGTGCGGAACCTGGCGTCCACCCCGATCACGGGCTGGACGGTGGACTGGGACTGGCCGACCACCGGCCAGGCGGTGGACTCCGGCTGGAACGCCACGTTCCACCAGACCGGTTCCCATGTGCGGGTCACCGCTCCCGACGGCGCGGGCCCGCTGGCGCCGGACGGCGGGTCGACCGCCTCCTTCGGGTTCGTCGGCGCCAACGACGGCCCCAACCCCGACCCGGCCGTCTTCCGCCTGAACGGCGCGGTCTGCTCGGGCGGCTGACGCCCACGTGAGGGGAGCCCCCCGCCCGGGGCTCCCCTCACGTCACCCGGTCCGCACATGCGTGGCTCCTCGCATCGGCCCGCCGAACGTGGTCGGCTGGACCGAATGACCGCCGGGGCGAGGAGCGACATGACCGACGAGCACCGCCGGCCCACGGACGCCGTCGTCGTCGGAGCCGGACTGGCCGGACTGGCCTGCGCGCTGGATCTCTGCCGCTCCGGACTGAAGGTGGCCCTCCTGGAGGCCTCCGACTCGGTGGGCGGCCGGATGCGCACGGACCGCCGGGACGGCTTCCTGCTCGACCGCGGCTTCCAGGTGTTCAACACCTCGTATCCGCAGGTGAAGCGGCGCCTGGAGCTGAGGAGCCTGCGCCTGCGGCCGTTCACCGCGGGGATCATCGCCCACACCCGTACCGGCCCCGTCCGCCTCGCCGACCCGACGCGCGAACAGGGCGCGGTGGGCGCCCTGCTGCCGGGCCGGGTCCTCTCCGCCCGCGATCTGGGCGTACTGGCGGCACTCACGGCACGCGACGCGATGCTGCCCGCCTCCTCCGTCCGGCGCCGCCGCGACGAGACGACCTCGGCGGCGCTGTTCCGGGCCGGCCTGTCGGACGACGCGATCACCGGCGTGCTCCGCCCGTTCCTGGCAGGGGTGTTCCTGGAGGACGGCCTCGAAACCTCCGCCCGCTTCTTCCACCTCGTCTGGCGGAGCATGGTGCGCGGGACGCTGTGCCTGCCCGCCCAGGGCATCGGCGCCGTACCCCACCAGCTCGCCCAGAGCCTCCCCGACGGCGTACTGCGGCTCGGCACCCCCGTCGCCGGGATCACCGACACGGGCGTCGCCCTGGAGGACGGGAGCGAAGTCCCCGCGAGCATCGTCGTGGTGGCGACGGAACCGGCGGCCGCCGCCCGCCTGCTGCCGGACCTGACCGTGCCGGACACCCGCACCGTCACGACGTACTACCACGCCACGGACCGCACCCCGCTCGCCGAACCGACGCTGCTCGTGGACAGCACCGGGCCCGTCGTGAACACCTGCGTACTCAGCGAGGTCGCCCCCACGTACGCCCCTCCCGGCACCGCGCTGATCTCCACTTCCGTCCTGGGCGCCGACCTCCCGGGCCGGGCGCAGGCGGTGCTGCGGAGGCTGGCCGACCTGTACGCCACCGACACCAGCGGCTGGACGCGGATCGCCGCCTACACGGTCGAGGGCGCCCTGCCCGCCATGCGCCCGCCCTGGCCGCTGAGCCGCACCACCCGCGTCGGCCCGGGCCGCTACGTGTGCGGGGACCACCGGGCCACCGGCTCCGTCCAGGGCGCCCTCGCCTCGGGGACCCGGGCCGCCCGGGAGGTGGCGGCGGACCTGGCGCGCCGGGCATGAGCCGCTGCGACGTGGCCGTCGTCGGGGGCGGCGCGGCCGGCCTCAGCCTCGCGCACCGTCTGGCCGAGACCCGCGCCGCCACCGTGACCGTGATCGAGCCGCCGGACGGCCCGGCGCGCCCGGCGGAGCGGACCTGGTGCTACTGGCACGCGGAGCCGGACGGCCTCGACGAAGCCGTCAGCGCGTCCTGGTCCGTGCTGCGGGTGCACGGCGCCGACGGCCGCCCCGTCACCGTCGAACCGGCCCCCTTCACCTACCGGATGGTGCGCTCCGCCGACTTCGAGCGCATGGTCCACGGCCGGCTGGCCCGGGCGGACGGCGGCCGGGTGCTGCGGGCGACGGCGGACACGGTGCGCGGGGTGCCCGGCGGCGCGGAGGTCCGCTGCACGCTGCCGGACGGCTCCGCGGTGAACGTGCGCGCCCGTCGGGTGTTCGACTCCCGGCCCCTGCCCGCCCTGCCGCCCGCGCGCACCCGGCTGCTCCAGCACTTCCGGGGCTGGTTCGTCCGCACCTCCGCCGCCCGGTTCGATCCCGGGGTCGCCGACCTGATGGACTTCCGCGTCCCCCGGCCCGCCCACGGACTGGCCTTCGGCTACGTGCTGCCGCTGAGCCCGGACCGGGCGCTCGTGGAGTACACCGAGTTCTCCCGCCGCCCGCTGACCACCGAGGCGTACGAGTCGGCGCTCGGCCACTACTGCCGCGACGTCCTCCGGCTCGGCGCGTTCACGGTGGAGCGTACGGAGCAGGGCGTCATTCCGATGACCGACGCCCGCTTCCCGCACCGCGCCGGGCCGTCCGTGTTCCGGATCGGCACCGCGGGCGGCGCCACCCGCCCGTCCACCGGCTACACCTTCGCCGCCGTCCAACGGCAGAGCCGGGCCATCGCCGCGGCCCTGCGCGACGGGAGGGAGGCCGTCCCCGCCCCCCACGGCCGGCGGGCGCTCGCCATGGACGCGATCGTGCTCCGCGCACTGGACACCGGCCGGATCGACGGCCCGGACTTCTTCACCGGCCTGTTCCGCCGGGTCCCGGCCGAACGGCTGCTGAGGTTCCTCGACGGCACGGCCTCGCTCCGGGAGGAGTGGGGCATCGGGCTCCGCACCCCCATCCGGCCCATGCTCGCCACCGCCGCCGAACTTGCCTTCCTCCCGCGCCGGACCCGGTCCGCCGCCTCAGACGGAGAGAGCCACCGATGACCCTGCTGCGCGACCACGACCTGGCCCACGCCTTCGACCACGCCTCCCGCGCCTACGACGGCCTGACCTCGCTCAACCCCGGCTACCGCACCGACCTGCTGCGCTCGGCCCGCCGCCTCCGCCTCCCCGGCGGCGGTGCCGGACTGCACCTCCTCGACCTCGGCTGCGGCACCGGCGCCTCCACCCGCGCCCTGCTCACCGCCGCGCCCCTGGCCAGGATCACCGCCGTGGACGCGTCGGCGGGCATGCTGCGCCGCGCCCTGGCCAAGCCCTGGCCGGCCCGTGTGCGCTTCCTCCATCTGACCGCCGAGGAGCTGGCCACGGCCGGTGAAGGCCCCTTCGACGCGGTCTTCGCCGCCTACCTGTTCCGCAACGTCACCGATCCGGACGCGGTCCTCGGCTCCGTACGGACCCTGCTGGCGCCGGGCGGACGCTTCGCCGCACACGAGTACAGCCTCAGCGGGTCCCGGGCGCACCGCGCGCTGTGGACGGCGGTCTGCCACGGCGTGATCATCCCGGCGGGCACGCTCACCGGCGACCGGACCCTCTACCGCCATCTCTGGCGCAGCGTCCTCTCCTTCGACACCGCGCCCGTCTTCGCCCGCCGGCTCGCCCGGGCCGGTCTGACCTCGGTGCGGATCGCCCCCGTCGCCGGATGGCAGACGGGCATCGTGCACACCTTCCTCGCCCGCGACGGCCACCCGGCCCCGACACCGGAGCACGCCCCGTGAACGCCCGACCCCCCGCCGCCCGACGAGGCCGCGACCGCAAGGCCGAAGTCCTCCTGCCCGCACCGGGCGCACCACGCTTCCGACGAGGTGACGAACCGTCCGTCGCCGTCGTCGGCGGCGGAATCGCCGGCCTGGCCGCGGCGACCCTGCTGGCCGAGCGCGGCGCCCGGGTGACCCTGTACGAGAAGGACGACGCACTCGGCGGCCGCCTCTCCGGCCACCGCACCGTACTGGCCGACGGCTCACCGGTGACGATGACCCGCGGCTTCCACGCGTTCTTCCGCCAGTACTACAACCTGCGCGGCCTGCTCCGGCGTACCGACCCCGCCCTCGCCCGCCTCGTCCCACTGCCCGACTACCCCCTGCGGCACAGCGGCGGCCTGACCGACAGCTTCGCCCGGGTGCCGAGGACACCGCCCTTCAGCGCGCTCGGCTTCGTCGCGCTCAGCCCCACCTTCGGATGGCGGGACCTGGCCGCCATGGACCCACGCGCCGCGCTCCCGCTCCTCGACGTCCGGGTGCCCGAGGTGTACGAGCGCTTCGACCGTGTCGGCGCCACCGCCTTCCTGGAGAGCGTGCGCTTCCCGGAGGCCGCTCACCATCTGGCGTTCGAGGTGTTCTCGCGCAGCTTCTTCGCCGACCCGGACCGGCTGTCCGCCGCCGAGCTGCTCCTGATGTTCCACATCTACTTCCTCGGCTCTTCCGAGGGCCTGCTCTTCGACGTACCGGCCGAGCCCTTCCCGCAGGCGCTCTGGGAACCGCTCGCCGGGTACGCCGTAAGCCTGGGCGCGGTCATCCGGACCGGGACGCCCGTTCACCGCATCGCCCCTCGTGACGGCGGCGGGGCCCACGTACACACCGGTACCGGCGCCCACCGGCACGACGCCGTGGTGCTCGCCCTCGACACCGAGGGCCTGCGGCACACCGTGGCCGCGTCGCCCGGCCTCGGCACCGGCCCCTGGCGCGACGGGATCGCCGCCCTGCGCACCGCACCGCCCTTCCTCGTCTCGCGGCTCTGGCTCGACCGCCCCGTGCGCGCGGACCGGCCAGGCTTCCTCGGCACCAGCGGCTACGACGGCCTCGACAACATCAGCGTCCTGGAACGCTACGAGGGCGAGGCCGCCCGCTGGGCCGCGCGCACCGGGGGCTCCGTCGTGGAACTGCACGCGTACGCCGTCGATCCCGGCGCCGAACACAAGGAGGTCCAGGAACGGCTGATCGACCGGCTGCACCGCGTGTACCCGGAGACCCGCGACGCGCGCGTGGTCGACTCCCGGCACGAATGGCGCGCCGACTGCCCGCTCTTCGAGGCCGGCACGTACCCCCTGCGCCCCACCGTGCGCACCCCGCACCCCTGGCTCGCCCTCGCCGGGGACGCGATCCGCTGCGACCTGCCCGTCGCCCTCATGGAACGGGCCGCCACCACGGGCTTCCTGGCGGCGAATGCCCTGCTCGCCGACCGGGGCGTGCGGGGCCAGGTGCTGTGGACGGTGCCCCGGCGAGGCCGCTCCCGCGCACTCCGGGCGCTCGCCGCCGCACGGCGTGCCTGAAACGCCTCAGCCCGGGAAGCGCCCGGTGCTGCGCAGCGCCCAGCGCCTCTCCGCGTATGCCAGGTCGTCCACCCACAGCCGCCCGGCGGTACGGCGCATCAGTGGCCGCAGCACCGGGGCGACGGCCCGGGCGAGCGCGAAGCCCGGCCGGTCCGACGCGGCGACGGTCGCCTCGACGACGGCGGTGCGCGGGCGCTCGTGATCCGGGCGGGTCAGGGGTGTCGCGTGCGTCTCCACCACGGAGGACGCGCCCTCGCCGTCCGTGATGCGCATGACGACGGTGCGCGGTCCCGGCGCCGTGAACTCGGCCCGCACCGGCACCACCAGGCGCCCCGCCACCCGGAAGGACACATCGACCACGAACGCGTCGTCCCCGTCGCCCTCCGGCTCCCGCACCACCGACAGATCGATGAACGAGTACGGGTGGAACCACGAACCGTGCCACGGGTCGAGCCGGTTGGCCACCACGTCCTGCGGTTCGCACCGACCGACCGCCGTGAACACCGCGTCCACCGCGCCACCGCGCGCCGGCCGCACGGGCACCACGGGACGGTCGGTGGGCTTCTCGCCGCCCACCTCGTCAAGGCGCACCCACACGAGTAGGCCGTCGTCGTGCACCGGGAACGGCTGCCAGCCCGCGAACGGCGCGCCGTCCAGGGCGAGTCCGTGCCAGTGGCACACCAGCGTCCCGCACACGACCCGGCTGTCCCGCAGCGGTGCACCCAGGTGCGGGCAGACACCGGACCCGGCGCGCAGCCCACCGCCTTGTGTCCGCCACAGCACGACCTCGGTGCCGCCGACCGTCCGGCCGTACGGGCGCTCCCCGACGCGCACGTCGCGTGAGGCGCCCACCACGTACCAGTTGCCGGACGGGCGGGTCGTCGCCCGCTTCAGCGCCCCGGCGACGAGCCCCGGCCGCGCCTCGCGCCACGTCGGCTCCTGCGCCGCCCAGCCGGGGCCGGAACCCCGCAGCCGCAGCGGCGGCGACCACCGCATCCCGTTCCGCCGGGTCACCGCACCGGCTCCTTCCGCCCGGCCGCACCCTGCGCCACCGTCCGGCCGCGCGCCCGCCACCTGGCCGCCGCCACGCGCAGCACGCCGGCGGCGGTCGTCGCGGCGCGCCGCCGCCGGGAGACCACCGCACGCCGGTGCAGGACGCGGTAGTCCTGCTCGGCGACCGCGTCGAGGATTCCGCCGTAGAGGGTGAACGCCGCGCGGATACAGGGGCGCACCCGGGGGTCGAGCATGCCGATGCCCGGCTCCGCCGTCCGGTACACCCCGCGCGTCAGCTCCGCCGCGGCCACCAGCGCGGCCCGGATGCGGGCGTCCTCGCGCCCGGTGCGCCGGCTCCACTCCAGCAGTGCCCGGTCCACGCCGTGGGAGGACAGCAGGTCTCCGGGCAGGTAGACGCGGCCCCGGTCGAGGTCCTCGCCCACGTCCCGTACGAAGTTGGTGAGCTGGAACGCGACCCCCAGCGCGGCCGCGTGCGGCTCGGCCTCCTGCCGGGGCACGACCGTACCGAGCACCGGCAGCATCTGCAGACCGATCACCGCGGCCGAACCGTGCACGTATGTCTGCAGGTCGGCATAGGTGGGGTAGTGGGTGACGGTCAGGTCGGCCCGTATCGAGGCCATGAAGTCGGCGAACAGTTCGTGGCCGATGCCGTACCGCTCGGCGGTGTCGGCCACGGCCCGGACCACCGGTTCGTCCCCGGTGCCGGTCCGCAGCCCGTGCGCCAGATCGCGTTCGAGGCGCAGCAGCAGCCGGTCGCGCTCCGCGGGCGACCGGTGCCGGTCCAGGTCGTCGACGATGTCGTCGGCCCAGCGGGCGAAGCCGTACAGGGCGTGCACGGCGGAGCGCCGCTCGGGAGGCAGCAGCCGGGTGGCGAGGAAGTAGGTACGGCCGTGGCGGGCGTTCAGCTGCCGGCACCGGGCGTACGCGGTGCGCAGCCCGGGGTCGGTGATGCCGGCCGCGTCCAGTTCACGACGGGTCATCGGCACCTGCCCCGACCAGAGGGGACGCGCCGGTGCGTGCCCGGCGGGGACGGGGCCCGGCGACACCGGTGATCCGGGCGGCGGCCAGCTTGCCGCTGATGAGCACCGTCGGCACGCCGACACCCGGCGTCGTGCCGCACCCCGCCAGCACCGCGTTCTCCGTCCCCCGCACGAGGTTGCGCGGACGGAAGGGACCGGTCTGGGCGAAGGTGTGCGACAGGGAGAACGGACTGCCGGCGGAGTGGCCCCGGGCCGTCCAGTCGAGCGGGGTCACCAGAAGCTCCTCCTCGATGCTGTCCGCGAAGCCGTCCAGGCCCCGGCGTTCGAGTTCGCGGACCAGGGTGTCGCGGTAGCGCGGGCCGAGATCCGCCCACGCGGTGGCCGGGGGGCCGGTCGTGGTGTTGGGGCAGGGGGCGAGGACGTAGTGCAGATGACGGCCCGGGGGCGCGAGCGACGGGTCGTGCGCCGTGGGGCGCGTGATCAGCAGCGAGGGGTCGCTCATCAGCGCGCCGGTGCGCGTCAGCTCCTCGAACGTCCGCTCCCAGGCGGCGCCGAACGAGAGGGTGTGGTGGGCGAGGTGCGGCCAGGTGCGGTCGGTGCCGGCGTGCAGGACCACGGCGGACGGCGCGTGGCGCGGCCGGACCGGGCGCCGGGGCCGGTGCCCCAGCAGCTCGTACGCGGTGGGCAGTTCGCAGGTCAGCACCACCGCGTCGCAGGCGATGCGCTCGCCGGAGGTCAGCCGCACGGCCCGTACCCGCCCCGCCGAACGCTCCAGCGCGCTCACCTCGGCCGCCCACCGCAGGTCGGCGCCCGCGTCCGTCGCCGCGTCGGCCATGGCCCGGGGGAGCGCGTGCATCCCGCCCTTCGGGAACCAGACGCCGGCCACGGTGTCCATGTAGGCGATCACGGCGTAGGCCGCGAGCGCTCTGGCCGGAGCCACACCGGCGTACAGCGACTGGAACGAGAAGACGCGGCGCAGGCGTTCGTCGGAGAGGAAGCGGCCGATCCGGCCGTCCAGCCGTCCGAACCCGCCCAGCGCCGCGAGCCGGGCCAGATCGGGATGCAGCAGCCCGAACGGCGAGTCGAAGTTCGTGTCGATGAAGCGGCTCATCTGCGCCCGGTACAGGCGCTCCAGCCACCTCCGCAGGTCGCGGTAGCCCGCCGCCTCCGCGGGCCCGGCGAAGCGCCGCACCTCCGCCTCCATGGCCTCGCCTTCGGTGTGCACGTCCAGCGAGGACCCGTCCGCGAAGCAGGCCCGGTAGGCGGGGTGCAGGGCCGTCAGCTCGACCCGGCGGTACAGGCTGTCGCCCACGGCGGCGAACGCCTCGTCCGCCAGATGCGGCATCGTCAGGACGGTGGGACCGGTGTCGATCGCGAACCCGCCCAGCCGCGTCCGCCCCGCCCGGCCGCCGGGACCGGCATCCCGTTCGACCACGGTGACCCGGCGGCCCGCCCCCAGCAGATGCAGGGCACAGGCCAGCCCGGACAACCCCGCGCCCACCACGACGACATGGCCCGTGGGGCCCGGCACGCCCTTCATCCGGCCTCCCCGTCCGGCGGTCCGGGCATGCGCGGCCCCCTCTTCGCTCGCGTTCGGCACGCACGCCGGCCTCCTGCCGGAACGTGTATCGGCCGATCTCACCCCGGCCACCGCCGAATGCGACGATCAGGACGGCGTGTCGCCCCGCGTGTCCTCCGGTCGGCGTACGTCCCGAGCGCCGATCACCCGTCGCCCTCCGGGCGGGCGGCGACCCCGTCGAGCAGGTTGGTGACGAGCGCCGTGACGAATGCGTCGGTGACGGGTTCGTCGGGGATCAGGAGGCGGTGGTACACGGCGCCCCACAGCTGGTCCACCAGGACCCGCACATCGATGCCCGCACGGATCTGGCCCGCCGCCCGGGCCTGTTGGAGGCGTTCGCCCGCGAGGCGGCGGCGGTGCGCCGAGTACAGCTTCCGGTAGGCGTCGGCGAGTCCGGGGTCGGTCTGCGAGGCGCCGATGAGCTCGGTCAGGACGCGTCCGCCGGGCGTACGGGTCATCAGGCGGGCGAACGCGCGCAGTTGGGTGAGGAGGTCGGCGCGGATGTCCCCGGTGTCGGGGAACGCCAGCGTGTCCTCGGCGGCGTGGAAGTACCCGTCGAGCGCGAGTGCCCCGATGGAGGGCCACCACTTGTACAGGGTGGTCCTGCTGGCGCCCGAGGTCTTGGCGACCCGTTCGTAGCTGAGCCCGGACATCCCCTCGGTCAGGAGCAAATGCCCGACGGCGTCCAGGACTTCGGCCCGGACCTCGTCCGCCGGGCGTCGACCCCGGCCTCTGCCCCTCGGCCCGCCGGGGCCCCTCGCCGCGTCCGGCACGTCGCTGCTCCTGATCGTAGAAGGAAGGGGGCCGCGGCCGTGATCACGCGAGGCCGCCGTTGGCGTACAGCACCTGGCCGTTGATCCAGCGGGCGGGGCCCGCGAGGAACGCGACGGTTTCGGCGATGTCCTCCGGCCGGCCCAGGCGTTCCAGTGGGGCCGCCTTGGCGAGCCTGTCCACGGTGTCCTCGTCCTTGCCCCGGAGGAAGAGGGGAGTGGCGGTGGGGCCGGGCGCCACGGCGTTGACCGTGATGTCGCGGCCGCGCAGCTCCCTGGCGAGGACGAGCGTCATGGCCTCCACGGCGGCCTTGCTGGCCACGTACGCGCCGTATTCGGGGAACTGGGTGCGGACCACGGAGGTCGAGAAGTTGATGATCGCGCCGCCGGGGCGCACGGTGCGCGCGGCCTGCTGGGAGACGACGAACGTGCCGCGGATGTTGGTGCGGTGCATACGGTCCAGCTCGGCGAGGTCGAAGGTCTCGACCGGGGCCAGGATCATGATGCCGGCCGTGTTGACCACGACATCCAGGCCACCGAACGCGGCCCCCACGGTCTCGAAAGCGGCGCGCATCGCGTCCTCGTCGGCGACATCGCCGCCCACGGCGAGCGCCCGGCCGCCGGACGCGGTGATGGCCGCGACGGTCTGCTCCGCCTTCGCCCTGTTTCCGGAGTAGTGGACGGCGACCGGGATTCCGTCCTCGGCCAGCCGCTGCGCCACCGCGCGGCCGATGCCGCCGGAACCGCCGGTGACGAGGGCGACGCGGTCGGATGTGGGCGTGTTCATGAAGGTCTCCTCGCTGGTCCACGGCTATATGAACGTCACGTCCATATAAGCATCATATGAACGCGGCGTCCATATGGGGGTGGGTGAACCGCCGAGGTGGGTGGCATATAAGGTGTGCCTTACCTAACGGTTTAATGCTGAACAAGCAATGCTCTGGGAGTACCTCATGCTTTTCCGAAAGCACGGTCTGGCCGCGGCCTGCGTCGTCCTGGTCGCCCTGGCCTCGCTGTCGGCCTGCGGCAGCGACGGCGGCCAGGCGAACGGATCCGCCGCCTCCGGGGCGGCCAAGGATTCGAAGTCGGTGGCCCAGGGAGGCAAGGACTTCGGGGACGCGGCAGCGGAGACCGCCGCGATGGGCACGGACGCCAAGCCCGGCCAGTGGCCGCGGACCATCCGCCACGCCATGGGCAGGACCGTGGTCGAGCACCGCCCCGAACGCGTGGTCGTCCTCGATGTGGGCGAGCTCGATAACGTTGTCTCGCTCGGCGTGAAGCCGGTCGGCCTCGCCCCGAGCGAGGGCTCTCCCGAACTGCCCGGCTACCTCAAGGGCCACGCGGGCAAGCCGGCGAACGTCGGCACCATCAACAGCCTCAACCTGGAGGCCATCGCAGCGCTCAAGCCCGACCTCATCCTGGGCAGCCAGCTGCGCGCCGCCAAGTCCTACGACGAGCTGTCGCAGATCGCGCCGACCGTCTTCTCCATCCGACCCGGCTTCACCTGGAAGGAGAACTACCTCCTCAACGCGGCCGCCCTCGACAAGACCGCCGTGGCCGAGAAGAAGCTCGCCGCCTACGAGTCGAGGACGAAGGAGATCTCGGCCCGGCTGGGCGCCGACAAGCCGACCGTGTCCATGCTGCGCTACATGACCGAGGGCAAGATCCGCCTCTACGGCAACGACTCCTTCATCGGCACCATCCTCAAGGACATCGGCATCCCCCGGCCCGAGAACCAGGACATCGCCGACCTGGCGACCGAGATCAGCGCCGAGAACATCGACCAGGCCGACGCCGATTACATCTTCACCGGCGTGTACGGAAGCCCCAAGGCCACCCAGAAGAGCGAGGTCCAGCGCAACCCGCTCTGGAAGAACCTGAACGCCGTCAAGAAGGGCCATGCCTACGACGTACCGGACGAGACCTGGTACCTCGGACTCGGTGTCACCGCGGCCGACACCGTCCTGGACGACCTGGAGAAGTACCTCACCAGCTGAGGCGGCACGCTCTCCGTCCGCGGAAGCACCCGCAAGGTCCGGGGCAGCACCCCGCAAACAAGGAAAGTGAGTGCGGCACATGGCGCGAACGAATCGGCGCCGCCTCGTCCACCTGACGACGTGTCTGGCACTGCTGCTCGTCGCCGTACTGCTGAGCCTCGCCGTGGGCAGCCGGGCGGTCGCGCCCGGCGAGGCCGTCTCGGCACTGCTGCACGGCGGCAGCAGCGACAACGCCCAGGTGGTCAGGGCCATGCGCGTCCCGCGCACCGTCATCGGCATCCTCGCCGGCGCCGCGCTCGCGGTGGCGGGCACCATGATGCAGGGCATCACCCGCAACCCGATCGCCGAACCGGGCATCCTCGGCGTCAGCCAGGGGGCGTCGGTCGGCGTGGTGTGCGCCCTCACCTTCTGCGGGGTGCACACCCTCACGGGCTACATCTGGTTCGCGTTCGCCGGTGCCGCGCTGGCCGCCGTCGCGGTCTACGCCGTCGCCGCAGGCGGCTACCGCGGCGCCTCACCCGTGAAGCTCGCGCTCTCCGGCGCCGCGATGAACGCCCTCCTGGGCGCGGTGGTCTCCGCGGTCGTCACCACGGACGCCCGCGCCCTGGACGAGTTCCGGTTCTGGCAGGTCGGCTCCATCGACGGCCGGGGCCCCGAAGTCATCGCCCAGATCTGGCCGTTCGTCCTGGCCGGACTCGTACTGAGTGCGGTCCTGGCCCGCGGCCTGGACGCGCTCGCCCTCGGCGACGAGGCCGCCAAGGGGCTCGGCCACAACGTGGGCCTGCTGCGGGTGGGCGGCGCGGCGGCGGCGACCGTGCTGACCGGCGCCGCGGTCGCCGCCGCCGGCCCGATCGCCTTCACCGGTCTGGCCGTTCCGCACATCGCGCGCGCCCTGGTCGGCACCGCGCACCGCTGGGTACTGCCGGTGGCGGCCGTGCTCGGGCCGGTGATGATCCTGCTCTCCGATGTGCTCGGCCGCATCGTGTTCCCGCCCTCGGAGGTGCCGGTCGCCGTGATGACCGCGCTGCTCGGTGTCCCGTTTCTCATCGCGCTCGTACGGCGCAGGGCGGTGGTCGCCGCATGAACCGCACCGCACCGGCCGCGCCCCGGGTGCGCCCGGCCGGGCACACCGTGCTGCGCCCGGGACGCGCCAGCTTCCTCGTCCACCGCAGAGCGGCTCTCGTGGCCGTCGCGCTCGCCGTACTGCTGCTGGCCGCCGTGGTGGCGTACCTGTGCGTCGGCGAGTCCTTCGTGCGGCCCGGGTCGGTCGTGGACGTCCTGCTCAGCAGGCCGAGCCCCGACACGTTCGTCGTCGGCACCCTGCGGCTGCCGCGTCTGACCGTCGGACTGCTGGCCGGGCTCGCTTTCGGGATGGCCGGCGCGCTGATCCAGACCGTGGCCCGCAACCCCCTGGCCAGCCCCGACATCATCGGGGTGACCCACGGGGCGGGCGCCGCGACGGTCGCGGCGATGAGCTTCGGCCTGGCCGGCTACACCGCGCTGCCCTACGTATCCGTCGCCGGCGGCCTGGCGGCGGCGCTGCTGGTGTACGCCTTCGCCTGGCGACGCGGCATGCACGCCGCGCGCTTCGTGCTCATCGGCATCGGGGTCTCCGTCGCGCTCGGCTCGCTGACGCAGCTGTTCCTCACCAAGGGCGACTACCTCGTCGCCCAGCAGGCGAAGGTCTGGCTCACCGGTTCGCTCAACAGCCGGGGTTACGAGGAGGCCGCACCGCTCGCGACGGTCCTGCTCCTGGCGATCCCCGCGGTGCTGTGGGCGGCCAGGGCCCAGGGCGGGGCGTCCCTGGACGACGACACAGCGGTCGCGCTGGGCATCCGGCTGGACCGGGTGCGGCTCGGCCTGACCGTCCTCGGCATCGTGCTGGCCTCCGTGGCCACCGGCGCATCCGGCCCCGTCGACTTCGTGGCCCTGCTCGCACCGCAGATCGCCCGCCGGCTCTCCCGTACGCCACACACTCCGCTGCTGTCCTCGGCGCTCACCGGGGCCCTGGTCGTCGTGGTCGCGGACCTGCTGGCGCGGCGTCTGTTCTCACCCGTCGAACTCCCCGTCGGCGTCCTCACCGCAGCGGTGGGCGCCCCTTACCTGATGTGGCTGATCGCGCGCGGCCGCAGCCGTTCCGGAGGCACCTCATGACCCGCAGCCGACTCGCCGCCCGGTCCCTGACGCTGGCGTACGAGGACCGCACCGTCGTCGACGGACTGGACCTGGAGATCCCGGACGGGCAGGTCACGGTCATCGTGGGACCCAACGCGTGCGGCAAGTCCACACTGCTGCGCGCCCTGGGCCGGCTGCTCAAGCCCAGCGGCGGATCCGTCCTGCTCGACGGCGCGGAGCTCGCCGGGCTGCCCGGCCGCCGGATCGCCCGGACCATCGGCGTGCTTCCGCAGAGCCCCGTCCCGCCCGAAGGCATCACGGTCGCCGACCTGGTGGCGCGCGGCCGTCAGCCGTACCAGAAATGGTGGCAGCAGTGGTCCGAGGCCGACGAACGCGCCGTCACGGAGGCTCTGGAGCACACCGGCACCGGCGCGCTCGCCGACCGCTCGGTGGACGAACTCTCCGGTGGCCAGCGGCAACGCGTGTGGATCGCGATGGCCCTGGCGCAGGAGACCGAGATCCTTCTGCTGGACGAGCCGACCACCTACCTCGACATCGCCCACCAGGTGGAGGTGCTCGACCTGGTGCGCCGCCTCAACCACGAGCGCGGCCGCACCGTCGTCGCCGTACTCCACGACCTCAACCAGGCCGCGCGCTACGCCGACCACCTCGTCGCCATGCGCGACGGGCGGATCGTCGCCCAGGGGCCGCCGTCCGGCGTCGTCACCTCCGGTCTGGTCCGCACGGTCTTCGGTCTCGACGCGACCGTCGTCCCCGACCCGGTCACGGGCAGCCCCCTGGTGGTGCCCGGCGCCCCGTGGCGGCCCGCCGGGGACGGTCAGGTGACGGGGACGCCCGGGTTGACCAGCCCGGCTCCGCCGGTCACCCGGTTGTCCGAGGTCACCGTGGCGGGACAGCCCGAGGAGTAGTTGGTGATGTCGATGGCGAAGCGGGTGGGGCCCGTGGCGCCGGTCAGGTCGGCGGTGTTGTTCCGGAAGACCGTGCCGCAGCCCCAGCCCGGGTCCTGGGTGTGGGTCTGGAAGCCGTCGTTGGTCGTGCCGGTGCCCCGGTTGTTCTCGACCGTGTAGCCGTTGCCCTTGATGTCGACCCAGGAATCGTCGTAGTTGGCCCCGGTGAGGCCGTCGCCGTCGAAGGTGTTCCCGGAGATCAGACCGCCGGTGGTGCCTTCCTTGACGTCGATGTTCTCGCCGCCGATGCCGGGCCCGATGACGTTGCCGACGATGCGGACGTGGTCGCTGGCGTCCGTGAGGGTGTTCGCCGTGCCGACGTACACACCTTCGCCCATTCCGTTGCCCGACAGGCCCGTGTCGTGGATGAAGGAGTTCTGTACGACCCCGTAGCCGCTCGACGTCCGGAAGTGGATGCCCTCCATGGTGGTGTGGTGGATCTCCACCGAGTCGGCCACGACATGGTCGGACGCGTCGATCATGATGCCTTTCTGGCCGCCGGTGACGGTGATGCCCCGGATCACCCAGTAGGGCGCGCCCGTGAGCTGGATGCCGTTCCCGCCGCCCGAGGGAGTGGTGAGGACCGCGGCCCGCGAGCCGGTCAGGGTGATCGGCGCGCTCGCGGTGCCACCCCGGGTGATCTTGAAGTTGCCCGAGTAGGAGCCGTCCGCCAGCTCGATCGTCTGCCCCGGAACGGCGGCGGCCAGCGCGGCCTTGAGCTCCTTTCCGTTCGTCACCCTGACCGCCGCCGCGTCGGCGCTCCCGTTCGCGGCCGAGGCGGCACCGGGGGCGGAGAGCAGACCGGCGCCGACGAGCACGGCGGCCACGGCGGTGCGCCGAATGGGACGCCCGGACCGGCCGGAGGGGGAAGGGCTGTGAAGCATGGCGAGACCTCACCGTCTTGGCAGGGGCACAACAAATCGCGGAGTGCCCCAGATTGGACTGGACCAAGGGTGCCGTCAAGGGGGAGCCGGTTCGGGCGTTACCGGAGTCAGGTCCGGGGCATGGCCTCGTATCCGATCGCGATCATGGCCGCGTCGTCGTCCAGCTGCCCGCCCACGTACCGCAGCAGATCGTCGCGGAAGCGGTCGATGAAGGAGTCGGGGTCGCCCTCGGCCCACCCCGTGACGCGTTCCGCGAGCGGGTAGAAGGCGCGCGAGGCGTCACGGGCCTCGGTGACACCGTCGGTGTACAGCAGCAGGAGGTCGCCGGGGACGAACCGGAAGCTGTCGATGTGATAGCGCGGCCGCGACAGGGCCCCCAGCCCCAGCGGGGGAGCGGGCGACGCGGCGTCCACCGTCTGCGGCCGGCCGTCGCGCAGGACGACCGGCGGGGGATGCCCGCAGGAGACCATGTGCACGCGGTCGTGCCGGTCGGGGATGTCCAGCACGGTGGCGGTGATGAACGACTCCCCGGGCCCGTCCGGCTCGGGCAGTCCCCAGGACACGCTTTCGTCCAGATAGGCGACCAGTTCGTCCAGGCTCACCCGGTGCCGGGCCGCGGCGTGGAACGCGCCGAGCAGCAGCGCCGCGTCGCTGACCGCGCTGACCCCCTTGCCCCGGACGTCACCGATGATCAGCCGCGTCCCCGACTCGGTACGCGCCGCCGCGTACAGATCCCCGCCGATCTGCGCCTCGGCCTCCGACGCGAGGTAGAGCGAGGCAGCGCGCAGCGGCCCGAGCCGCCGGGGCAGCGGGGGCAGGACCACCCGCTGGACCGCCTCGGAGACGTACCGCACCTGCTCCAGCTCCCGGGCGCGGCGCTCCCGCAGCACGCAGAAGACCACGAGGCACACCCCGACCAGGGCCAGGGCGACGATCTGCGCCTCGTGGTTGGCCGAGAGCAGCTCGTCCGGATCGCGCAGCACCCCGACCGCCGTCTGCGCGATCACCGCCAGCGCGGCCACGAAGCCGACCGCCCGGGGGCCTCCGATCGAGGGGGTGATCGCCGGGGCCGCCACGAGCAGCGGGCCCAGATGGATGTCGGGCGGTGCGAATATGTCCACCAGGAAGACCGCGATGATCCAGCCGATGGGGACAGCGAGCAGTGCCCGGCCCGCTCGCAGCGGCCGGCGGCGTCTTTCGGCGTGCTGCGCCATGTCTCCTCTTTACACCGCACCCGCCCGGCCCGCACCGGCAGACGCACGGGCCGGGCCGGGCGGGGCGCGCTGTGTCAGAGAAGGGTGACGGTGAGCAGTCCCGTCTGCTGGGTGATGGTGGAGCCGAGGCAGTCCAGGAGGCTGAGACTCGGGTAGACGGCGACGCGTTCGGACACCGAGCCCACGCCGTAGCCGGCGGTGACAGTGCCGGTGGAGGTGACGATCTCCTGGTTCACCGCGTGGACCACGGTGGTGACGGGGTAGGTGATGGTGCTCGTCCGCCCGTCGGACCAGTGGTAGGTCACGACGTTCTGCACGAGGGTGTCGCCGAGTCCCTGGGCGAGGCAGCTGACTTCCTGGTCGAAGACGGTGTGGGCGGTGCCGGAGGCGAAGGGGCCGCCGCAACTGCCGCCACCGGCCGTCCCGAGCTTCTCCGTGACGCTCTGCGAGGTGGCGCGGGGGAGCGGGCCGAGCGGCGGGGAGTAGTCCACGGTGACGGAGCCCGTGCACAGCAGCGGGCTCGTTTCGTCCGCCGAGGCGGGGGCGGCGGTGACGAGGGCGCCGGCGAGAGCCAGGGCCCCCGCCAGGGACGCGGCGATGGTGCGCATGATGTTCTCCTCGGAGGATCGGTCCCCCGGGATGTCCGCCGCGCGGCCGGGTGACGTAACTGTCCCCTTTCGGGATGATCGTCATGCGCGCGACAATCCAGGTTCATACATGTGCAGACCGGCCCACCCCGGGAACTCATCGGCGCGGCAGGCCGAGGGGCTGTGCCCGTGACATCCGGACACAGCCCCTCGGCACGCCGGCTCAGGAGAAGACGACCGACCTCAGCAGCAGTCGGTCGGAGGCGCCCTTGCCGGGCGGCAGGACGTAATAGGTGTCGCCCGCGCAGTCGGCGTCGAGGAAGACGATGGCGGTCGCGTCCGTCAGATTCCTGGGCGCCCGGGAAGCGGCCCCCGGCACGGAGGCGGGCGCGTCCAGGTTGACGCACCGGCCGCTCTCGGGGTTGTTGAGGAAGCCGACGGCGTCGTACCCGTCCTCGGTGGTGTAGGAGTACCGGAACTGACCGGTCGCGGCCGACGCCGAACCGGGCACGGCGACGAGAAGCACGGCCGCGCCGGCCGCCGCGCCGACGGCCTTGGTGAGAGAGCGAAGAGACACCGGGGATCGTCCTCTTTCTGTAGTCCTGCGAGTCGGTGCCAGGCATGCCCGCCGCCGCCGGGGAGCCAACACGGCTTCCCTCGATCGGGGGCCGTCGAATCGATTCTCCCAGGGCGAATGGCCCATTCCTCCGCAGGCGTTGGCCCGCCCCGCCCCACGCCGGGTCGGAGCGTGATGCGAGCGTGGGGGCATGACTACTGACGCACCGGCAGACGCACGGGTCACCCGGGCATGGGCCCAGATCCTGGAATGGCTCGCCGAGTACACCCCGCCGTCGTACGCGTCCCTCCGGGCCGGCGCATCCGACGACGAAACAGCCGCGCTGGAAGCGGCCTTGGGCGCCGAGGTCCCGGACGAGCTGAAAGCGCTGTGGCGGCTCTCCGCCGGTGAGGACGGCGTGAACGGCTCGGGGCTGATGCTGGGCGACTGGGCACTGATGCCGCTCGACGCCGTGGCCGACGTCCACCGGCGGCAGATGGAGATCGAGAAGGGACTCGGCGAGGACGGCCCGGCGTTCTGGGAGCCCTCATGGATCCCGTTCTGCTCCTGCGGCCCCGACGACACCGTCTCCGGCCTCTATCTCGACGGCCGGACCGGCGAGGTACACCGCTGGACCCGATACGAGGAGCGTGAGCGGGAGTACACGTCGCTGCCCGCCTACCTCGAACTCATGGCGATCAGCCTGGAAGCCCCCTTGACGGCGGCGGGCCCGGAGAAGCCCGGCATGCTGAACGGCGCCCTGGTGTGGGGACCGCCGGACGGTGAGGGCGCCGACCAGTGGGTGCGCCACCTCGGGCAGGCCCCGCCGCGCCACCCGGCCAGGACCCTCGGCGCGATCAGGGACGCCCTGCCCGGCGACGAGCGCGACGCGTTCGACGCGCGACGCGACGCGCTCGACCTGACCGACCCGGAGGCCGTCGCCGGCTTCCTGGACCGCTGGTGGGGGCGCGCCGTGGAGGTCCAGGAGGAGTTGGAGGACGAGGTCGCCTCCGCGCTGCGCGGCAACATCATGGCCCGGCCGGGGCGCGGGCTGGCGCCGGAGTACGAGGCCGCGTTGCCGCCCGCGATACGCCACAGGCCACCGTCCTTCGACGACATCCGGACCGCCCTGCGCCACGAGAGCGTCCGCGCACGGTTCGGCCACGACCTCCTGAACGCGATCCCGCCGCACTTCCCGGCGCTGCTGCTGCGCTGGTGGGACATCGCCCGGCTGATGGCCGACCCCCGGGGCGACCGGGCCGTCCGCGCGGTGGTGAGCGGCCGCCACGGTGCCCGGCAGAGCCGCTAGCCGGAGCCGTCCTGCGCGACCGCGTGCCGCCCCCGTGCCCCGCGTCACCCGGGAGAGCCCGAGGGCGGCCGTGCGCACCGGGGTGCCGGGCCCCCGGTGCGCACGCTCCTCCCCGAGGACGACATCGCGGCCGCGTACGCCGTGCAGCGGCTGCACGGCGTACGCCCGCCCGCCGAGGACCGGTGCCTCGCGGGCCGCAGGATCGGTCCGACCGGTGATCCGGCCTCGGCGTACCGGCCGCTCAGGGCACTTCTCTGGCCGGTTACGCCCTCACGCCGCAACTCCCGTGGCCGTTACATTCACCCCGACCTGACTCGTACATCCGAGGGGGAACACGTAACGATGCGAGACATACGCTTACGCTCCGGCAGCCGCACCGCCGGTCTGCTCATCGCGGTGACCGCCGCGGCGGCGACCCTGGCGGTCACCGCGATCGGCCCCGCGGCGGCCGCACCGGCCGCCGCGGCACCCGCCGGAGCGACCTCGCCCCAGCCCGGCGACGCCTGTACGGCGGCGGACCTCGGCACCCGCCACCCGTACGTCAAGAGCACCGAAGTCTCCCCGACGATCACCCACTTCAAGGGCTGGTACGTCACGGAGGGCACCACCGGCGAGCAGTCCGTCACCACCACCACGGCGACCACCATCACGGTATCCGTCGGCCTCGACGACAAGATCGAGGCGAGCTTCGCCGTCGACGCCCTCAACAAGGCCGGCGTGACCGTGGGCCTGAGCGTCAAGATGGAGTCCTCCACCACGAACACCGTGTCGACCGCGGTGACCTGGAACTTCAACCAGCCCGGCTACTACGGCGTCTACAAGGGCACCAAGAAGGTCACCGGCACCTACGGAAGCCTCAACTGCAACCGGGCCCAGCAGTCCGACGGCAGCTGGGCGCTCCGGTGGGCCGAGGGCCCCGGCAGCGGGACCTTCACCACGTACACCACCCTCGAAGAGGGCGCCGTGCGCTGCCAGGACCCGGTTCCGGCAGGGAGCATCATGGCCAAGGCGCAGAGTCTCCTCGACTGCGGCTCGACCACCGCGAAGGCCGCGCACCCGGCGGGTGCGGTCGCGCCGACGGCGCGGCAGCGCCAGGACCGCGCCGCGCAGCCCGCGGCCGAGCGTCCCCGGGCCGCCGCGCAGGCCGCCCTCGACTGCCAGTCACCCGTGTACAAGATCGAGGTACCCGGAAAGCCCCTGTCCTGGGGCGCACCGCTTCTCGCTGACGACGGCGTCCGTCTGCGGCCCTCCTCCATCTTCAGCGCCCACCTGGACAACTGGCGCCTGTGCAACGTGACGGAGAGCAACGGCGTCCTCGAAGCGACCTTGTGGAACTGGGGCAACGGCGGCTGCGCGACCATCGCGGAACCGGACGCCTCCACCGAACGCGCGATCCTGACGACGGCCTCCTGCACGGAGGACGACCTCCAGCGGTTCTACATCTACCGTGACGTCCCCGGCAGCACGTCGATCGGCGTCCAGAACAAGTACACCGGCTCGATGATGGGCCACGACCGCTACGCGGACGGCGAGTTCATACGCCAGTACTCCAGCGGCAGACAGGACGGTACGGGCACGTACGACTTGACCGGGGTCTGAACCCCGGCCACGCCCATCAGTGTCCAGCGAGCGAAGCGAACATCGCCGCTGCGGCTCCGGTGAGGAGGATCTGCAGGAAAGCGGTCACCCAGTAGCGTCGAAGGAGGAGGAAGCCGCCGCTCAGGACTGCGGTGCTCAGGACGATCCACGCTGCGCGTCGTGCCTCCGCAGGGGCGGCAGCAGCATAGACGGGGTCGTCGTAGCTTTCCGACCACCCCGTCATTGCGTAGCGGAACAGCAGATAGCCGACCAGGGCCACGTCCACGATGAGCCATACGCATCCGGCCGCGACCTGAAAGCCCTTTGACGGCTCGTCATGCCGCACACGCACCACTTCCCACCCCGCCTCGGCCCCGTGTGAGCCCCCGGCGCATCGTGCCCGCGCACCAGTGCACCGCGCATGAGTACGGCTACTCAGGGCTGGCGTCCGGTCAGCGCGCCTCGGTACGCCTTTCGAGGAGGGTGCCCTTCCGCAGCGTGATCGACATCAGATCGCTGGGTGCCTCCAGCTCCAGGCGGTGCCAGCGGCCGCGGGGGACGATGACGGCGGCGCCTGCCGGCAGCCGCACCACGTCCTCCGCACCATCCGGTGCTTCGGGTCGGAGGTGGAGGCGGATACCGCCGGTCAGACAGCACACTGCCTCCTCGGCCTCCGGGTGCATCTCCCAGTGGTCGGAGTGCACATCGGCGTCGGTCTCGACATGGAACGTCGCGATCTGCCAGGCGCCGGAGTCGCTGCTCGTCATCTGCCGTGCGGCGGCCCGGAGATCGCCGTTGGGGTGGAAATGCAGCGCGGAGGCGAACAGATCGACGGTCGTGGTCGTCATGAGGAGGTTCCTTCCAACTGGTTCTCGATGGTTTCGGTGGACCGCCGGACGGGGGCGACCGTCCGGCCGTGCGGCAGCACCCCGATGGCCACCGCGGCCGCGAGTACGAAGATGGCGGCGGCCACGGCCAGGCCCAGGGCGTAGCCGTCGTTCAGTGCGACGGGGTCCGTGGTCGGGCCGGTGTGGTGCGCGGCAAGGGTGGCCAGGGCGGCCAGGCCGATGCAGCCGCCGAGTTGGCGGGAGCTGTTCATCAGGCCGGAGGCCATACCGGCCTCGTGCGGAGCGACGCCCGTCGTCGCGGCCGCCGCGACCGGGGCCAGGACCAGCCCGGCGCCGACGCTGGTCACGAGGGACGGGCCGAGCACGTCGGCCAGGAAGCTGCCGCCGGGGCTGATGAGGGCGAACCAGGCCAGGCCCGCCGCTGCCAGCAGCGCACCGGGCACGAGGGCCACCCGGGGCGTACGGGAGGAGGTCAGACGGGTGGCGACGACGGTTCCCGCGACCAGGCCCAGCGAGAACGGCAGGAACGCGGCGCCGGTCGCGGCGGCTCCCATGCCGAGGACCTGCTGCATGTACAGGGACACGAAGTAGAAGGCCGTGAACTGCCCGGCCGCCGCCAGGAACACCAGCACGTTCGCCCCGGAGACCCACCGGCTGCGCAGCAGCCCGAGCCGCAGCAGCGGCGCGGCGACCCTCGCTTCGGCGAAGACGAACGCGCCCAGCAGCAGGGCCGCGGCGGCGAGGGTCGTCCAGGTGGCCGGGGCGCCCCAGCCCAAGGTGTCGGTGCGGACGACCCCCAGGACCAGCAGCCCGATGCCGCCCGTCGCCAGGACTGCGCCCAGCGTGTCCAGCTTCTCGCGCCGGGCGGGCACGGCATCGGCCGGGACGCCGGCCGGAACGAGCGCGAGAGCCGCCGCGACGATGGGCAGGTTGATCAGCATGACCCAGCGCCAGCCCGCGTACTCGGTCAGCAGCCCACCGGCCAGCACGCCCAGTGCTCCGCCCGCGGCGGTCACCGCGCTCCACACCCCCAACGCGCGCACCCGCTGCGGGCCTTCGGTGAAGGTGGTGGTGAGCATCGCCAGCGCGGCCGGCGCCGCCGCGGCCGCACCCAGGCCCTGGCCGGCGCGTACGGCGATCAACTGCCAGGGCTCCTGGGCCAGTCCGCCGACCAGCGAACACAGACCGAAGACGGTCAGCCCCAGCACGAACATCCGGCGGCGGCCGTACAGATCGGCGGCACGGCCCCCCAGCAGCAGGAACCCGCCGAACACGAGCGCGTACACGTGCACGACCCACGACAGGTCGAGCGGCGCGAATCCCAGCGCCGAGCGGATCGCGGGCAGGGCGACATTGACGACGGACATGTCCAGGGCGACGACGAACTGGGCGACGACGGCGGCCGCGAGCACCAGGCCGGGCCTCCCACGAGAGTTTCTATACATGTATAAAAATGTAGCGCCGGGATCCGCTGTTGTCGACGGCTGAGGAATGATGGGGGCATGGCGCAACCATCCGCAGCACGCAGAACCCCGGGCCGGCCCCCCCGAATCTCGCGCGAGGCGATCATCGGGACGGCCCGCAGGATCGTGGAGGAGGAGGGCGTGAACAGGCTGACCATGCGGCGACTGGCGACGGAAGTCGGCAGTACGGCCATGGCGCTCTACCACCACGTCCGCGACAAGGAGGAACTGCTCGTCCTGCTGCTGGACGACTACGCGGTCCGCGCCCTGCACCGCCCGGAACTCTCCGCCGACCCTCACGAGCGGGTCGTCGCGGCCGCCACAGCCATCCACGAGGCGCTCGCCGCCTGCCCCTGGATCGTGGAGGTGCTGACCGCCGACGACTTGATGTCGAAGAGCGCGCTGTGGTTCGTGGAGCAGATCGTCGACGGCCTGGTCGAAGGCGGCCTGTCCCTGGACCGGGCCGTGCACGGCTACCGCGCGATCTGGTACTACACCGCCGGGGAGATCGTGGTGCGGAGGACGGCGGCCCGGCGGCGTGCGGAGGACGACCGTGCGACGTACCGCGAGGAAGTCTTCTCCGGTCTCGACCCGGACGAGCTCCCCCGCCTCGCACAGTCAGCGGAACGCTGGGCCCCGCTGACGGCCGAGGATACTTACCGGGACGGCCTCAACGCCCTGGTGGAGGGGCTGTTGGCCGGGCGTTGAGGGGTCTCCCGAATCCCTGGGCCGTGTCCGGAAAGTCCCGTCTGGCCCGCGGGCGTACGACCGGACTTTCCGGACACGGTCTAGGCAGTTTCTTTCGGATCATCTTGCTGACCAGATGTAGATGGCGGCGATGTGGAGTCCGGCGAGGTAGATGGTGGCGGTCTTGTCGTAGCGG